>JAAYNJ010000008.1 GCA_012520915.1 Oscillospiraceae bacterium | reverse complement strand
TCTTTGTTTTTTCCCTCCCCCCGGTTCAGGCTTCGCCTTCACCACCCCCCTCGGCTGAGTGGGGCTTTATAGTAGTTCGCTTAAGTTTTAGTTTTTCTTTGGCTCCCTCTGACCGAGGGAGCTGGTTGCAACGCAACCTGAGGGAGGGAATTTTACAACAGCTTATACTTTAGTTAACACGATAAGACAAGGTTCCAACCTTCTCTTTTCTCCCCCTCCGTTACAGCTAAAGCTGTGCCACCTCCCTCGTACCCGCAGGGCACAGGTACTCACAGAGCACAGGTACCCACGGGGCAAAGTGCCCCAGAGGGTACAGGTCCGAGGTGGGCTTTGGGGTTGTTCGCTTGAGCATTGATCTTTATCTTGGCTTTCTTGCCGTAGGGTTTTTATATTATTTTAAAAACCCGTTTTCGAGTTCTCTGTAGCCGGCAAGATTTACGATTTCGTTAAATTCCGAAAAGCTGAACATATCTTTCCTGCAGTTTTCGGTCGTGCCGTCCTTTTTCAGCGATTCATATACTTTATTAACGATATGCGCGGAGGCATAGAGCGCGCTCAACGGGTAAATGACGATTTTAAAGCCTATGTCATAAAGCTCTTTCGCGGTGAGAAACGGTGTCTTTCCCCCCTCAATCATATTTGCAAGCTGGGGGCAGGGTATTTCGTCGCAGATTCTCTTCATCTCTTCAAGGCTTTGCGGAGCTTCAACAAAAGTTATATCCGCTCCCGCTTCTCTGTAGATATTCGCCCTTTCTATCGCTCTGTCGATGCCTTCGACGGCTATGGAGTCGGTTCTCGCAACTATAAGAAGACCGCTCCCCTCTCTTGCATAGTCGGCGGCTTTTATCCGCGCGACCATCTCCGAAACGGGAACTATCGCCTTGCCCTCCATATGACCGCACCTTTTCGGAAACTGCTGGTCCTCTATCTGTATCGCCGCCACGTCCAGCTTTACATATTCCTTTACCGTTCTGACGACGTTGAGAGGGCCTCCGAAACCGGTATCCGCATCGGCTATTATCGGAAGCTCTGTAGCGGAAGCTATATTATTTATCGCGTCGGTCATTTCCTTCATCGTCATAAGCCCTATATCCGGGTATCCCGTTACATCCGCGGACAGACCGTACCCCGTCACATAAACCGAATTAAAACCGGCTCTTTCCGCGAGTATCGCACATAAGGGGTTAAACACCCCCGGCACCATGAGAATTTCGGGTTTTTCCAGCAATTTCCTAAGCGATTTTCCTTTTGACATTGTCTCTTCCTTTTCTTTGAGTTTATTTCCTTAAAACAAAAGAGCCTGCGGACATCCGGGAGTATAACATGAGCAACCGCAGGTTTTATAAAAATGTTCCATTCTATTTATTTTTAAATCCCCTAACGGCATTTCGGCAGGAACGGTTATTTTACAGCCATTATTTCGCGAGTTTTTTACAAAAAAAACCCCTGCCGCTAGGGGCCGGGGGTTGTAGCGAAAATTATCAAACACTTATTTCTATCTCCGTCGATATTACTACAAATTAATAATAACTATCATAATAATAATAGTCAATAAATTATCCTCTATGTTGCCTAAATTTGTATGGTTGCACAAATTGCATCCCCGGTATTTAGTCAATAATAAGACTGAGAGGGGTGATTTTTTTAAGATTTGTTAAAGACAAAGGAAAAAACCGCGCCTTTTTCGGAATTATCTGCCGAAATCGAAACACCGTGTCTTTCCGCTATCTGTTTTGCTATCGAAATCCCGAGTCCCGAGCCTTTTTTATTTTCTTCCGAACGCTGTTTATAAAATCTCTCGAATATATACGGCAGGTCTTCGGGATTTATCCCCTCTCCCTCGTCCTCAACCGAGATTTTATATCCGTAATTTTGTTTTAAAAGATTGATTTTTATCTCTTTTCCGGGCGGAGTAAATTTTACGGCGTTGTCCACAACAATCATCAGCATCTGGCGAAGCCTCATATAGTCGCCGGAAAAGGGATAACGCCCTTCGTTTGAAACCAGCGAGATATTGATATTTTTTTCATTCGCAACCGCCTCCATGCTCCTTTTTACGTCTTCGGTTATTTCAAGCAGGTCGACATCGGAAAATTCTATCGCAAAATCGGGGTTCTGAAGTCTGGAGAGTTCGAGCAGGTCGCTTATCAGCCTGTCGAGGTAGATGCTCTCCTTTATCATTCTCCCGTTGTAGTCCTTTACCATTTCGGGGTCGGTGACGACGCCGTCGTTTATCGCTTCGAGGGATCCCCTTATCACCGTGAGAGGGGTTCTGAGTTCGTGGGATATGTTTGAAACAAAATCCTTTCTCATTTTATCGAGCTTTTCGCTCTCCTTTTTCGCAAGCGAAAGCTGTTTTGCCATATCGTCGATTGCGACGGCAACCGAACCTATCTCGTCGGATCGACTTATGCCCGTGCGTACCGAATAGTCGCCTTTGCTTATGCCGACTGCGGATATTTCCATCTTCTTTAAAGGTTTGGTCAGGGAATCCGCCATAAGTTTTGCGGGGATAAAGGAAATAAGCGCGGCAAAGATAAGCGAGATTAAGAGTATCAGAGCGGCGTTTTTTGCGATTGTATTTATATCCCTTATCCTTGTGTGGAGAAGAACCGCTCCCGATATATCGTCTTCGGTAAATATGGGTACGGCTACGGTTACCGAAGGTTTGTCAAAGATTCCGTCGTCGCTCTCTCCAAAGGCGGTCTTCCCGCTCAGCGCCTCCTCAACCGTCGGCTTAAGTTCTTCCGGCAGGTCGCTAAAGAGCATATCGCTTTTTCCAATCCCCGTCGAAATGCTGTTAAGTTCGGTATCGAGTACCCACACCTCTCCCGGTGCAAAATACTCCGCCAAAATCATATATCTGCCGTATCCGCCCTTTCCCCTGCCTAAACCGGGAGAGACTGAAGCCGAATCGCCTTTATATTTGCCCCGTCCGTTTTCCTCTCCACCTTCATCAACTGTGGGAATTTCATTTTCCGTCACGGCGGACAGCATGTTTGATATGGCCGTCGCCTGTTTTTCTATTTCGATTTTATAGATTTCCCTCGTGTTTTTTGAAAACATAAGAAAAAACAACAGTCCCACAACAACCGCAAATACCGAAAGGACCGAAAAGAAGTAGAGCATCAGCCTTTTTTGAATTTTGTTTTTCATGTGTTTGCCTCAAATTTATATCCCACGCCTCTTATCGTGACAATATCCCAGTCTTCGTGCTTGTAGTCCTCGAGTTTGGCGCGCAGGCGCTTTATATGGGAATCCACCGTTCTCGTATCGCCGAAATAGTCGTATCCCCATATGCTTTCAAGCAGGTTGTCCCGGCTGAAAACCTTGTTTTTATTTTTGCCGAGCGTCCACAATAGTTCTATTTCCTTTTTGGTGAGCTTGACAACTTCACCGGCAATTTTCACGGTATAGGACTCGAGATCGACGGTCAGATCCGAATGTTTAAAGATTTTTCCGCTTTCGGAATCCTCCGCAACGGATATCCTTCTTAAAACCGCGTTTACCCTCGCCATGACCTCTCCGGGAGAAAACGGTTTTACGACGTAATCGTCCGCTCCGATTTCAAGTCCCATTATCCTCTCGAAATCCTCCCCTCTCGCCGTAACCATTATTATCGGAAGGGAGGAGGTTTTTCTTATCTCACGGCAGACTTCAAATCCGTCTTTTTTAGGCATCATCACATCAAGCAGAAGCATGTCGTAATCCGCCGACAGCGCTTTTTCAAGCGCCTCTTCGCCGTCGTATGCGACATCGACCTCGAAACCCGAGTTTTTTGCATATTCGGATAATATCGAAACTATCTGTTTGTTGTCGTCGGCAATAAGAATTTTAGGCATTTCTTCCCCCCTCGGGAATATATAAAGGTTTTTAATTATAAATTACGAACATTATACATATATATTATGTCTTTTTGGTGTCAAAAACCTGAAAATTTGTCACGAAAAGGATTCTTAAAAAACACGAAAACGACATATAGAGCGGGTAGAATTCAAAGCGTCGACAGGAGTTTCGCGAAATTTAAATCGTTACGGAAAAAGCATGAAAATGACACACAAAAAACACATTGGGAAAATATAATCCAAACATAAAAAGCATTTTTGCGAAAGGAAATAAAAAATGAAAAAAATTAAAACAATAACAATATCAATCGCGGTTCTCCTCATGGTCTCTATTCTCTCGTTCACCACGCTGGCCGCACCGACATATAACTCACCTGCGGAGGCTGTTGCGGGATTGAGCGGCAAGAGCCAGGAAGAAGTCTTAAACGAGAGAAACGCAGGAAAAACTTACGGCAATATGGCAAAAGACGCCGGAAAGCTCGAAGAGTTTAAAAAAGAAATGATGGAAACAAAAAGAGCGCGTCTGGAGGAAAGCGTCACAAACGGCAAGATGACGAGAGAGCAGGCGGATGCAATACTCGAACGCCTCAGATTGAGACTTGAAAATTGTGACGGCACCGGCACGGGAAACAAAACGCAGGGAATCGGCGGTTTCGGTAACAAAAATCAGGACGGCAGCTGTGACGGGGTAAACTGTGAAAACGGCGGTCTCGGATTGAGCGGGTTCGGCAACGGAACAAGGGCGCAGGACGGAACCGGAAGCGGCAACAGCGGACAGAGAGGTTCTAAAGGTTCAGGCGGTTATGACGGAGCGTGCCCAAACAACTAAAAGCGAAAGAGCGGATAATCTTAAAACAGGCTTGAGCCTGCGGATATAGATAATCTTCTTTCCTTAAAATAATGATACTTCTATCATACGGAAACAGCGGCGAACTTTTCGCCGCTGTTTCTTTTTAGACATATATTGGAATGTGAGTTTAGATTAAGGGGTTTTTAGTTTTCACTCCCCCCGTCGTCAGGCAAATTTTGCTTTGTTCAAATTCTCTACTTCGTTTATCTCCCCCTCCGTCACAGCTGAAGCTGTGCCACCTCCCCCGTCCGGTGGAGGCTTTTTTGCGCTTCGCTTAAGTTTTGTCTTCGCTGTCAACCTGTTGCGGGGGTTTTAAATTTTATACAGGCGGGTATTTACATATCTGATATAATATATTGGTAAAAAAATTAATCGGAGGACTGATTTTGCTGAAAGATAATTTAAGTCCCTTTAAATCGCTTATGGCGGACGGCGCATTTACCGAGCTTCGCTCCCAGGTAAACAGAAAGCGCCGTGTGTCTATGATAAAGGGAGAAATAGTGACAAACATGCGCGAGGATATAACCGGCGTCGGTTGCCGTGTCTATAAAGACGGGCTTTACGGATTTGCCTCCTCACCCTCTCTCGACAACGAAAGCATAAAGAGAGTGCTTAAAAAAGCATCAGAAAACGCCGCTTTCATGAGTTCGAGAATAAAGAAAGACCGCCCAGCGATTGCCGACGCGCGTGTAGGCGGATATGCTACCGACTATGTAAGAAACGACACCGAGCAGAAGTACTACATAGAAGTTCTCAGGGAACTCGATGATTATATCTCAAAAAACTGCACCGGTCTCATAAACAGATCGCTTGTTGCCTACGAGGACAGCATGGAAAAGATGCTCGTCGTGTCGCAGGGAACCGACGGACATACGATAGTACCGAGAAGTTATATCTACATTTTTATGACGGTGGAAGGCAGGGACGGAAATCCGCTTGAGGTGTTTACCCCCGTCGGCGGTTTCGGAATATTTCCCGAAAACTTCTCCGACCTGAAGGAAGTTTATTCCGAGACGGACAGGCTCTATAAGTTGGCTATGGATAAGATAGACGGCGTTTACTCAAAAGCGGGGCTTAATACCGTTATTTTAAGCGGAGAACTCGCGGGCATGCTGGCGCACGAGGCCGTAGGACATACCGTCGAAGCCGACCTCGTTCTTGCCGGTTCGGTTGCAGCTAAAAACCTGAACAAACAGGTCGCTTCCCCGCTTGTTTCGATGACCGACTTTGCTCATACCGCTTTCGGCAAAGACGCTCCCCTTCCCGTATATCTTGACGACGAGGGAATATTGGCGGAAGACGAGGTGCTTATAAAAGACGGCATTTTGACGGGATATATGAACAGCCGTGAGACTGCGGGGCATTTCGGCATGGCGCCCAAGGGCAACGCAAGGGGCTTTATGTTTGACGACGAGCCGCTTATAAGAATGAGAAACACCGCCGTTCTCCCCGGCGAAAGCAGTCTTGACGATATGATTTCTTCGGTCGACGACGGTTATTACCTTATTTCAAGCAACAACGGTCAGGCGGACTCGACGGGCGAATTCATGTTCGGCGTAACTACCGGATATGAAATCAAAAACGGCAAGCTCGGCAGAGCGCTTTTGGATACCACCATCTCGGGTATAGCTTTCGAAATGCTTAAAACCGTCGATATGGTGGGCAACGAGGTTTCCTGGTCTAGTTCGGGGTTCTGCGGAAAGAAACAGTTGATGCCGGTCGGGCTCGGCGGTCCGGCTCTGCGTTGTAAAGTAATGATGGGAGGCAGATAATGAACAGCAAATTCGAACAACTTAAAAAGACTGCCGACATCGCATTGGCAGACCTTCTCGAGAGGGGCGCCGACAGCTCGCTCGTTTCGGTAGGCCGTTCGGTTAAAAACGAATTCAACATCGACGGCGGGGAGTTCTCGTTAATGAGAACGACCGACAGCGAGGCAATAGGTTTAAAAGTCATAAAAGGCAACAAAAAGGGAGACATCTCGATAAACAGCTTTGACAGGGAGGTTTTAAGAAACGCCGCCGGTGAAGTTATAAAGGTTGCCGAAGGTTCCTCAGCCGACGAAGCGTGGGTATTTGCGAAAAATCCCGGCGGGGAAAAGCATTTCAGCATCGGGGTTTTGGATGCGGATATAGAAAAACTCTTTGACAGGGTAAACGAGTTAAAAGAAACGCTCGACAGGGATTATCCCAAAATCAAGATAGACCAGCTCATCTCCTCACACGTCATGTCATACGGCGTGCTTGCAGGTTCCGACGGTCTGATTTATACGACGGAGTACGGCTACTACAACTGCGGTCTTTCCTTCATCGGTCAGGACGGTGACGAGGTATCCTCATTCTTCGGCGCGGATATAATCACGACCGACCTCGACACACCGTTTATCGAACAGGGAGATGTCAAGAGGAATATCGAAGCCTGCGAAAGATCCATCCATACCGAAGCGCTTGACGGCACCTTTACCGGCTGTATGCTTTTAACTCCCGACTGTTTCGGCGGTTTCCTTTTCGACATAATCGGCAACTTTGCCGGGGATTCAGGCGTTTTAGAGCAGACGAGCATCTGGCTCAACAAATTGGGAAGCAAGGTTGCGGACGAGAGGATAACGGTTTCGCTCAATCCGATAAGCGATTATGCGAAGTTCTATTCGCCCTTTGACGGTTCGGGCTATATCGCCGAAAACTTCGATTTGATTAAGGACGGCGTCTTTGAGAGTTTTGCAATAAGCGATTATGTCGCGAGAAAACGCGGAATGACAAAGGCGAAAAACACCGGAGCAAACGTCTCGGTTAAACCGGGAAGTGAAAGTCTCGACGGGATAATCTCCGGCATAGACAAAGGCATTTTGGTCGGCAGATTTTCGGGCGGATCCCCCTCCTCTAACGGCGATTTTTCGGGGGTTGCTAAAAACAGTTTTCTTATAGAAAACGGCAGGGTTACAAAGCCCCTGCGCGAAGTTATGATTAACGGCAACCTCGCCGATATATTAAACAACCTGAGAGGTCTATCAAAGGAACTCACCGAAAACGGGATATCATCCCTCCCCTACGCCGCATTCGACAACGTCGTAATCTCGGGAAAATAAAATAACATTAATTAAAAGGAACGGCAGGAAATATCCGCCGTTCTTTTTTTGTTTTTTCGCAGTTATAAGGGCGCTTTAACCCCTCACAAAACCCCGGCGGTAACACAATATTTACATGGATATAAAGCCGACTTAACGGTTATTTGTTTTAATACAAAATGATATTAATATTTCGGAGAAATTTATATGAGTGATAAACCGATTCTGTTTTTTGAAATAATTCTCTCTGCCGTGATAGTCGTGCTCGGACTGAAGGATGTAAAAATTCTCTTTCTCCAGGGGCCGAGGCATATGACTATAGTTCTCGGAATTATGGGCATGCTGTTGTGCACCAACAGCATCGGAAAGTTCATATCCTCCGCACCGTTTCACATCCTGTCGGTTTTGGGTTATATTGTCGGCGGTTTTGCGCTGATTACCTTCTCGGCACAACTCTTCAATCTGAAAATCCCCGTAATCGAGAATCCAAAAACAGCTTTGGTATTATTGGCGGCCGCATTGGTATTAAAGGGTTTTATCGCGCGCCTCAGACCCTTATTGACAGCAGCCGTTAAAAACTGAGATCCGGATTTTAACGGTTTAAAGGATTTCAGCCGTCTAGAAACATAAAGATAATAGAATGTATAAAGAAAAAGAAAAAAGTTATGCCGTAATCGCTTTCGTCTATTACTTCATATCATTATCAGGCTTTCTTGTTATGGGGATAATGTATAAAAACGATATCCCCTGTTATTTTTTAATAAACCTTATTTTAATCATCGCAGCGGTTTTGACTGTAATTTTAAAGGACAAAAGCTTAATAAATCTCGGGTTTTCGAATAAAAAAATCGGACGGAATTTATTAGCCGCCTTCTCCGTCATTGCGGTTTCGGTGTCTTTAGCCTTTATAGTCGGCAGTCTGCCGGCAAATAAAATATTAAAAGGCACGGCGTATTTCCTCTTTTATATCGCCCTGCCCGAAGAGATGATATTTCGCGGGTTTTTGCAGAACTATCTCTTCGGTTTAAAGACGGACAGGAAGCTGATTTTTATTATCTGCGCTCTGATGTTTTCTTTCATGCACCTGCCCTTCCAGATGTATGTAAACGGAAATCCCTCCTTTTCGTATTTTTTAGAGTCCGCACCGCAACTCATCTTCACTTTTCTTCTTCACCTCATAATGTGCTTTATCACAAAAAAGACGGGAGATATCATCATACCCGTATCGCTACACTTCGCACTCGACTTCATTCAGGAAGTCTTGCAAAACATGTAATTTAGAACTCTTCCTATTCAAAAAGACATCACTTATTTAAAGATAGATGAGTGATGTCTGTTTGTGTTTTATGGCGTTTTTCATATAATTGAAAGAAGTAGATGTCATTTTATGATTGCAAGAAACGGCTAGTTAAGGATGTTTAAAAGTTTAGAGATAATTTAGATAGACAAACAGCAGAGGAATACCGCGACAGTGAGGATGGAAAATGAGGGAGCCGGAAAAGTTTAAAGAAATATTTTCGAAAAATGAATATCAGCTGCCTATACGCTGGGACGGTAAGGATTTCTATGCTACGCTATATAAACATCTAAAAAACTACCGCGAAGACATAGATAATTTTTATCGTGACGATACTGAACTGTGCGAAGAGGTAAAAACTGTCTGTCTCGGCATATGCGCAGCCGTAGACTGCAGTTTTAGAGGATACCCGGCGGAAGCGTACAAGCGTTTTGAGGGTGTAATGGGAGTGCTCAGCAAAAATCCGTTGCTGATTGATGAGAAAGATGTCAATAAAGAGCTTTTGTACCGTGTCGTAGATGTCGAAAACGCTGCCGTACCTAACCGTCAAAGAATTTTTCATGTTCCTTTCAGCATGCGTTCAAAAATGTCAACCCAGAGATACAGCATACCGGGATTTCCCAGTCTTTATCTTGGCACATCGGTTGAATTGTGTTGTATGGAAATGAACAAAGATCCGCAACGCGATTATATTTGCGTGTCGCGTTTTGAACTGCAGACCGATGAACGTATAAACATCTTTTTTGATTCCGAACAGAGTCCGATATTTGACAACGATGAGTTTAAAATATTCGATGTTTCAATAAAACCCGATACGGCAATAAAGAAAACGGGTCATGATGACGGGAAAATAAAATATATCAAATGGTACCCGCTCATATCCGCCTGCTCATACATACGCGCCATGCGTGACACCCCTTATTCAGCTGAATATATAATACCGCAACTTTTTCTCCAATGGGCGCGCTCGGAATATGAGGAGGCGGTCGTCGGAATCAAGTATTTCTCCTGTGTTTCTTGGCTAGCATCTACCCTAGGCTATAACTATGTATTCCCCTCTACAGGTACCCCATATCATGCACGGAAGACCATAACTGATTATTGCGCCAGACTGTCACACAGATTTAAGCTTACCGCACCAAAACTCATAAAGGAGTATGATTCTATTTGGAGCTGCACATACGAAATAGAAAAAGACTTAAATCTCGACTACATTGAGGATATTAAAGACACCAACGACGAAGAAATTATAGGGGAATATGAGATACGCGAAGGAGTGTCTGTTATCGGCGCTTTTGCATTTTCCGGATGCAGCAAGCTAACCAACATCATCATCCCCGACAGCGTGACGAGTATTGGGGATTACGCATTCTCCGGTTGCAGTAATTTAGAGAAAATCACCATTCCGGGCAGTGTGACGAGCATTGGTGATTGCGCATTTTCCGGATGTAGTGCATTAAAAGAAATCATTATCCAGAACAGCGTGACGAGCATTGGGGGTGGCGCATTCTACGAATGTAGTGCATTAAAAGAAATAATTATCCCGGACAGTATACCCAACATTGGTGAGCATACCTTCTCACTCTGTAGTTCTCTGAAAAGCATCAGTATCCCTAATAGCGTGACAAATATAGGAGAATATGCTTTTGAAGCTTGTGATTCTCTGACAAACATCATCATTACGGACAGTGTGACTAGCATCGGTTATGCAGCGTTCCTCTTCTGTAGTTCGCTGAAAAGCATCAATATCCCAAATAGCGTTACTAGATTAGAAGAAGATACTTTTTCTTGTTGTGAATCACTTACAAGCATCACCATCCCGGACAGCGTGACGAGCATTGGCGATCACGCATTCTTCGAATGTAGAGCATTAAAAGAAATCATTATCCCTGACAGCGTGACGAGCATTGGGGATTTTGCCTTCTCCGGATGCATCGAGTTAAAAACCGTATATTATTCCGGTACGGAGGAGCAAAGAAAAATAATTAGTATTGGACGGGGCAATGACGAATTAGAAAAAGCCGACTGGGTTTACGGTTTTTCAGGCAAGGAAAGTTGAGCGGGAATGGTGAAGACTATGACCGGATTTGCGATATATGAATTTCCGTTCGGATTATTAAAGATAGCTTATGAGGATTCTATCGTTGTATTCCTGAAAAGGGTGACCTGCCCGGACGATTTCGGGCAGAGGACCGAATTTACCGGCACGGTGTTTTCACAGGTTATAGAGTATCTTGACGGAAAGAGAAGAGAATTCGACTTTCCCTATAAGCTCAAAGGGACAGAGTTTCAAATTAAAGTATGGGAGGAGCTTTTGCGCATTCCCTATGGCGAAACCCGAACTTATAAAGAAATCGCGACTGCAATCGGAAATCCGAGAACGAGCCGCGCAGTCGGCCTAGCGAACAATAAGAATCCCGTGACAATCGTCGTCCCCTGCCACCGGGTTATCGGTTCAGACGGACATTTGGTCGGTTACGCCGGCGGATTGGATATGAAAATTGCACTTTTGGAAATTGAAAATCAGAGGTAATTCCGGATAGTTTTCCACAACAATTCCGCCGGGGAAAAGGCGACATAATAGCGTATCAACCCTGTTTCGCAAGTATGACGGTCCGTGTTTAAAATATTCAAAGGATACATCAACTATATAAATTAATTGAAACATGCTGCAATACCCTGCAGTTTTTCTTTTTTTATTGCAAAAACCGCTCGATGTATGCGATTATTGTTTAGACTTAACACTTCACAGGAGGTTTCCATGCACCCTTATGACATCCGTCCGGCTACCCTTGCGGATTTGGAGATACTTGATCAGATCTTCGAGGGGGCGCGGGCGTATATGAGAAAAGAAGGAAACACCGTCCAATGGCAAACCGGACCGTTTAAGAGCGATATCGAAAGGGATATAAAAACCGGTCTGTTAATGGTTCTCGCAAATAAAAAAGATATGCCTGACGCGGGTGAAATCGAGGGCGTGTTTTTTGCGCAGGTCTTCCCGGAACCGACGTATTTAAAAATCGACGGCGCATGGATTGACGACGAAAAGCCGTATATAACTATTCACCGTCTTGCAAGCAGAGGCAGAAAGCCCGGCGTTTCCGATGCGGCGATCGACTGGTGCAAGGAGCGTTCCGGCAGCGTGCGCATCGACACTCACGAAACAAATCTGTCTATGATTCGGGCAATCAGGCGAAACGGTTTTACCTACTGCGGAATTATCATTATCGCGGACAAAACGCCGCGGTTGGCATACCAGTGGGTCAAGGAGGATTAAAAGTGAAAATATTAGTGACGGGGTTTGCGCCCTTCGGCGGCGAGACGGTCAATCCCTCGTGGGAAGCCGTAAAACGGTTGCCGGATGAAATCAACGGCGTTAAAATATTAAAACTTGAGCTTCCGACGGTTTTCGGGGAGAGCGGAGATATCGTTTTGGACTTTATAAAGAGAGAGAATCCCCGCGCGGTAATCTCGGTAGGACAGGCGGGAGGAAGAAAACACATCACGCCCGAACGCGTTGCGATTAATGTCGACGACGCAAGGATTCCCGACAACAAGGGCAATAAACCGACGGACATCCCGATAATAGAAGGCGCGAGAGAAGCGTATTTCTCAACGCTTCCCATTAAAAAGATGGCGGAGAAAATTGAAGAATCCGGCGTGCCGGCGCAGATTTCCAATTCCGCAGGGACATTCGTCTGCAACCACGTCATGTACCGTCTGCTGCACGAAGCAAACACGGCAAAAACGCCCTTTATCGCAGGATTTGTGCATGTTCCGTTTTGCGAAGAACAGACAGTCGATAATGACGAACCCGCGATGTCGATGGAGGACATCCGTAAAGGTTTGGAAGTTGCCGTCGGAGTTGTCATAGAGGCGGTTTTGAATAAGCAGCTATAAAAAATATTTGAAATAAGTGGATTATACGGAGAGTATTTGTAAAAATACTTCAAATTGTTTTATTTTTATAATATAAAACTCAAGACTCTTTAAATCAAAAAAACCGCCTTTAAGGGCGGTTTTTTCGTTGCGTTTATTCACTGTGCAGGTTCTTGTAATAGAAAACCACAATCTGGGAGCGGTCTCTTAAATCCAGTTTATCGAGCAGATTCGAAATATAGTTTCGAACCGTTCCCTCGCTTAGATAGAGCGACTGGGAAATCTCCTTGTTGTTCATTCCCTCGGCAAGCAGTTTTATAATATCCAGTTCGCGTTCGGTGATATCAAAATCCTCAATGGATTTTTTTGATTTACTCGATATTTTAATATCCTCTATAACCTCGGAATCCAATACCATATTGCCTGCCATCACCGTTTGAATGGACTGAAACAGAGAATCGATATTGTCCTTTAAAATATACCCCTTGACGCCGATTTTAATCGCTTTATTGATGTATTCCTCGTCTTTAAAGGTCGTCAAAAGAATGATTATGGCTTCCCTGTCATACTCGAGCAGTTTGCCTGCGATGTCGATTCCGTTCTCATCCTTTAAGCGGATATCCTGCAGCACCAAATCAATTTCATTATTCTTATAAATATCGACGGCTTCTTTGCCGTTTTTTGAAGTATATACCTCTTCGACGCCTTCGGCTTTTAAAATCATCTGCAGAGATTTTAAAACGAGAGCATCATCGTCCACTAATAATATTTTCATTTGCCCTTCTCCATCAATACATGAATGCCGAAACCCCGCCGGGTTGAAAGGTTAAATTTCCAATCCCTCTCTTCACATTTTTTCCTGATGGAATACAAACCGAGTCCTTCCTGTATTTCCCTATCCGCAACCGTTCCGTCATCTTCGATTTTCAAAACCAAAAACTTATCGCTCTCAACCAAATATACTTTAAAGTGCTCGCCGTCGGAATGTTTTATATAATTCGTCAGCGCTTCCCTGACAATCGCGAAAATATCGTATTTGACGCCGTAGCTCAAATTCGAATTGACAATATAGGTCAGGTTTGAATTCTCGACCGGCTCCAAAAGCTCCATAATTTTATTTTCCAAATCGAAGGAACTCTCCCTCAAATCGTACATAACCCTGCGGATATCCTGCAACCCGTTCTCCAGCATTTCTTTAAGCGTCAAAAGATTTTCCTTCGTTTCGGTCTCTTTAGTCGTCATTGACAGGGCTTTTAAGTTCAAAACGGCGGCGGACAACGTGTGGCCGGCGGTGTCATGAATCTCGCGCGAAATGCGGTTTCTTTCGTCCAGCAAAGCAAGGGTTTCGTCACGTTCTTTTTCAACCCTTAAGACATCAATCGATTCGGACAGGCGGTTTACGTCGTCAAGAAGGTTGTATTTTTCCTCCCTCAAACTCACAACCTCGGCGTCTTTATTTGCCAGAACAAAATCCCATAACAGCGTAAGCCCGATCAGCATCAGATAGAGAGGGCGGAAATTTCCGAAAAGAGGAATAAAAATAAAGAAGGAAAACCTGTTGAAGTTCAAATAGGCGCTCGGCGCCAGCAAGGGCAGTAAAAATATGTACTGCGGAAACATCAGCAGAGCAATAATCCCCAAGGCAAACAAAACCGATTTGACCTTTTTATCGGGAATAATATTTATAAGCACGGAATAGCTGAATCCCAGCAGAACCGTTAAAACGAGTGATTCGGTCGCGATATTCCCCTGCTCAAATTCATATAGATTTACAATTACCGCAACAATAAAGTGAATGATTATTTTACTCATACATCACCCGTGACATTTGTCATCTCAAATAATGAGCGGATTCACTAAATTAATTTTCAAGCTCATTGTATCATACTTTCAGGAGGTGAAGACCATGGTAATTAAAGTAGAAAACTTAGTTAAGGAATTTAAAGAAATACGGGCGCTGGACTCGTTTAACCTTGAATTAAAAGAAGGAGAAATCCTGGGTTTAATCGGACCCAACGGTTCGGGAAAATCAACCCTGTTGCTCAGCATTCTGGGAATTTATTCATACGAAAAAGGTGAGATCAGGGTTTTTAACAGGGAACTCAAACCCAATTCATACGACATAAAACGAAAAATCGGATTTGTCCCCCAGGACCTTGCTCTGTTCGAAGAATTAACCGTATATGAAAACATCGACTATTTCTGCGGATTGTATGTCCGCGACAGCAAAAAAAGAAAAGAACTCGTCAATAAAGCCATCGAATTCGTAGGGCTGGAGAAGTTCAGAAAATTTATCCCCTCAAAACTGTCGGGAGGACTCGCGCGGAGGCTTAACATCGCCTGCGGGATTGCCCACGAACCTGAACTGATATTTTTGGACGAACCGACTGTGGCGGTCGACGCCCAAAGCAGAAGCTTCATCTTAGAGGGCATCAAAGAACTCAACCGGCAGGGCGCTTCCGTCATTTACACATCGCATTATCTCGAAGAAGTCGAGGACCTCTGCGACCGCATCGCCATCATCGATCAGGGACGAAACATCATCACGGGTACCAATGAGGAACTTAAAGATTCGATTATCACAACCGAAATTATAAAAATCACCCTTCTGGAAGAAAACGCGGACATCTTGAAGGATTTGAGAAATCTGTCCCATGTAATTGACGTCACGGTAAAGGATTCGGAATATACCGTAAAATTCGACAACCCCAAGAGCAATATCGCCGATATCGCCCAGTTCTTAAAAGAGAAGGGATTGACATACTTAAAACTTTATACCGAACTGCCGAGTTTAAACGATGTCTTTCTCGAATTAACCGGTAAGGAGTTGAGAGACTGATGAAACGGATACTTACTTATATCAAATATGAGTTAAAAGTGTTTTTGGGAAACTATGCCAGTATGTTTTGGATGATTGCCTTTCCGCTTTTACTCCTCACGATTTATACATTTTTCTTTTCCAATCTGAGGTTCGGGGAAGTCGAACTTGAAAAAGCATCCGTCGCCTATCATGAAGAAGCCTTCATGCCGCTGTACTTCGTGGAAGCGCCTAAAGAGATGCCGAATATGGAAACGCTCGACAAATCCTATATTGAAAACTCATTATTCAAAGGAAAAGCGTCGGAAAAAGACAAGGCGCTCGAAGCACTGAAAACCGATGAAATCGATGCCTATGTCGATAAGGATTTAAGCCTCGTTATCAGTAAAAACGGCATAAGCCAAATGATAATGGACGAAGTATTAACTACAGCCAAACAGATTTCATCATTGAAACTGCCGCTTACAGCCTATGATTTCAACAGAAGCTACACTGAAAACATCAGCGAAAAATACAGTCCCATAGACGTCGTCTTCTATGCGCTCTTTGCTATGATCAGCCTGTACGGCGCTTATCTCTCGGGCACTATCGGCAACCGGCTGATTGTAAGAGGAAAAACCATCGCTTTGAGATATGCTTCATCGCCGACTTCAAAAGCCCGGCAGGTAATGCTCGGCGTCGCAACAAGTTTTTTGTGGTCGCTGTTCATGGTCGCAATTACTATAGCTTATTCGGAATTCATATTAAAACAGCATTTCTTTTCACCCGACGCAAACAACATACCGCTTATTATGTCCGCCATTATCTTCGGAATATCATGGGGACTCTTTTTGGGAACGGTCATCAAAAAAGAATCCTCGCAAACGGCGGCGATTATCAGTTCATTGCTCATCATGTCAGGCATCAGCGGAATGTTCAGCGACGGAATCCGGACTTTGATTCAGCGGACCTTTCCGCCCATTCTGAAAATAAATCCCGTTTCATTGATTAGCGATGAGTTGCTGAAAGTGAATATGCTGGGGAATTATTCAACGCTTGCCGAAACGGTTCTTAAGCTGACGGGTTACAGCATCATTCTCATCATTATTTCAATTCTTCATATAAGGAGAAAAAGAGCATGAATACGCTGCATTACTTTATTAAAATAGCACAGAAAAACAAATTGATGATTACCGTATATATCGTAATTCTGATTTTCTTCACCACCTTGCTGGGCGGTTCTTACGAAGACACCTACTCAAAATCAGCATTAAATATCGGAATAATTAAAAACGAGGAAAGTCAATTCGGAGACTCGCTGATTGAGTATCTGGATAAGGAAAACAACATCTACTACTACGATTCTTTGGAATCGGCCGAACTGGATTTCTTCACCCGTTTCATTGACGGAATTGTCGAAATTCCAATCGATTCGGAAAAAACCCTGCTGGAAACAGACGATTCTCCGATAAGAGTGTCCACGGACGTTACCAACAGTCAAAGCATAATCCTGCAAAGGATCGTAACCAAGTACCCGCTTTATTACAAAGCCCTGGCGGACACCGGTCAGTTGGATTTACAAAGACTTTCCGACGCGATGGACGAGAAAGCGGAGGTTGTCTTCTCCGTCAAACAATCGGTAATCGAAAAGAAATTCCACGGTTATGCGCTTGTTTACGGGTTTGTCATCATGATGCTTCTCATAAAACTGCTCGGCGATTTAAACATCAGTTTCAATAAGAAAGACATTCAGATTCGAAACCGGATTTCTCCCAAAAGCAATATTCGCATAAAGGGTGAGATAAGTCTGGCGCAAATCATCATTTCCTTTCTCGTCTTTGCTCTCGTTACGGGTTTTGTCATTATTCTCTTCTTCCCCGGAATGTTAAAATCTGAAAGTCTGCCGGTCTATCTGTTGATACTCTTTTTATGGACAATGGTTATTTCCCTGCTCTCAAGCCTGGTCAACCAGATAGCGAAAACAAAGGCGCTAAACGCCATGATCGGCAACACGCTTCCGATAATTATTATGTTCGTGTCGGGATCCACGATTCCGGTTGAGTATATGCCGGAATTGCTCCAAAAGGTCGCCAAATTCAGTCCGCTGTTCTACTACAACAAAGGGATTTTGAAGATATCCGAAAGCAATTTCGATATCGGTGGGGAACTTCTAATCATCGCAGCCTACGGCGCGGCATTCTATCTGATGTCGCTCTATCTAAACAAGGAAAGAAAACTGGAGACGCTCTAATCTTCAAAGCATCTCCCCTCAAAGAGCAATTCGCAATCAATTTAATTGCTGAACTCCGTAATACAAAGAAAATCGTATATTATGGGAGGGATTAAAAATGACTATAGGAAATAAAATAATAAATGAAAGAAAAAATAAAGGCTGGACGCAGGAAGAGCTTGCAAACAAGCTCAATGTATCCGCACAGACCGTTTCAAATTGGGAAAGGTCGGATTCCATACCGGATTTGCAGAGCGTAGTTATCCTTTCTGATCTGTTCGGAGTGAGCACGGACTATCTGCTCCGGGAAGATTCCCCTTCGGAAAAGACCGCCGAATATCCTGACGAAAGTATTGAAGAAGACGAGCCTGTTCGCAGAGTATCCCTGGAAGAGGCAAATGATTTCCTGGATATGAAAAGAAAGGGATCGTCGATTGTATCAACCGGCGTGGCAATGTGCATAACAAGTCCCGTTCTTCTCATCGTTTTGGATACCTTGGTCGAAGGCGGCATGCTGAATATCACCGAAAATCTTGCCGGCGGCATGGGAGCGGTTTTCCTCTTCCTGATGGTCGCGTCCGCCGTGTTTATGTTCATCACCCACGGTTTGCGGGGCGGCCGCATGGAGCATATTGAAAATGAAAATTTCGTGACGGAATACGGCGTTGCCGGCATGGCAAAGGAGAGAAGAGATTCCTATGCGCCTGTTTTCACGAGAGGGATAGCAGTCGGCGTCGTTCTTTGTATTCTTTCCGTGGTTCCCATCATCATCGCCGGGGCGGTAGAACTGCCGGAACACATAATTCCCCTGTTTGTCGCACCGCTTCTTTTGATGATTGCCGTCGGCGTCAGCATGATAATACGCGTAAGCATTGTAATGGACAGCTATAAAGCGCTGTTGCAGGAGGGCGAGTTCAGCAAATCCGAAAAACGTTCCAAGGGAAAACTCAGTCTGCTTTCCGGTGTGTATTGGTCTCTGACAGCGGCGATTTATCTCGGATGGAGCTTTTGGACCATGCGCTGGGATGTCTCGTGGATTATCTGGCCGGTGGCGGGAGTACTCTTTGTCGCCGTCTCGAGAATCTCGAAAATTATAATCGAACGCAGGAGATAATCCGGCAAAATCCCATGCAAAAAAGCCTCTAAATAACATCACGCCTCCTGTGGTAAAATTGAAATACCGCAGGAGGCGGTTCTTATATAATATAAATAGGATTATCCGGCGATTATATCTTTTTAAGGTAAGGCTTATGATAAACAAATTTATGAAGAAAACCGGCGAGAAGGCGTATTTGAAAGATTTGGAAAGAATCGATTTATCCAAGTCGGACGGCGGTATTAAGGTATTAAAGGATATCAGCTACATAGACGACAATTCAGCCGAACACAAACTGGATATCCATTATAAAAGCAATAGCGGATTAAAACCCGTTTTGGTTAATATACACGGCGGCGGATTTATAGCGGGTTATAAAGAGTCGGATTCGTTATTTGCCGATTATCTCGCCCGAAGAGGCTTTGTTGTTTTCAATCTGAATTACAGACTCGCATACCCTACGTTTAACGTGTTCGATCAGATAGAAGACATATCCGATGCGGTCAAATGGATTATTTCAAACGCAGAAAAATACGAAGGCGATATAAATAAAATGTATATCGCCGGTCATTCGGCGGGCGGAGTGCTGGCCGTTGCGGAATCGTTGCTTTGTGATGATGAGCGTATGAGAGCCGATTACAATATAGAAGACAGGGATTATAAGTATAACGGGATTATTCTCGATTGCGGTGCAATGCATTTTTACAAAAGCAGTCTCGCATATTGGGGTATGAGAAATATGATATTCCCTAAAGGTTATAAAAAGACGGATAAATATAAATATTTGATATTTGATAAAAACAACAAATTATCGGTTTTGCCCAAAACCGTTATACTGACAAACGAAAAAGACGAACTGAGAAAAATGTCTTATCATTTTAAAAGGGTGCTGGATTATAACAATGTTGATAATAAGCTGTTCGATATCGGAAGCGACGGGCATATAGGAATAATATTTAAACCCTATACCGTTGAAAATCAAAAAATATTGGACAATATCACGGAGTATTTTGAACTCCGAGGAAATAAAAGACGAGTTCTTTTAAACGGCGGTTGAGAAACTGAAAATCGAAGCTTATTAAAATTAAATATAAAAATTATAAGGCGATAAAAATTCAAGAATTTATCGCCTTTTTTATATATCCGCTTGTAATAAGATTAAAATAAAAGCAAATGAAGCGCAGATTCTTAAATCTTCACTTCTACCCTTTCAGTTTTTATGGTAGTTTATAGGTAAAGGATTTTTCGGATTGTTTGATATAAAGGAGTAGGGTCTTGATTATCGGTATAGATATGGGCGGCACCAACATCGACGGAGTCGCTTTGGACGAAAGAGGAATTATCAGGCAGGTCAAGCGGCCCGTGGATAGAAGCGATTATTTCAACAGTATTTGGAATTGCATAAAAGAGCTGCTTTTGGGAGTTAAAAAGGAAGAGATAAAAAGAATCCAGCTCAGCACCACCATTTCGACAAACGCCATTGTGGAAAACAGAATTTCCAAAACCGGGGTTATACTGCAGAGAGGGCCGGGTCTTAAATGGGATTTCGACATTCCGGGCGGCTGCATAGCGGATGTCACGGGAAGCGTGGACCACAGGGGCATTCCGGTAAGCAGTGAATCTGCGGATGAATTTTCAAAAATCAAAGAGGATTTTCTCAATAATTCTGTTGAAGCCGTTGCCGTCGTCGGCAAATTCTCGACCCGAAATCCCGACTTCGAAAAACGCGCCGCCGGGTATCTGCAAAATAATTTCAAGGAAATCACCATGGGACATACCGTTTCCGGAAAACTGAATTTTCCGAGAAGAGTCAGAACGTCATACCTGAACGCAGCCGTTCATTCCACATTTAAATCATTTGCAAAAAACATAGAGGAATCTCTCAAACGCGAAGGAATCACCGCACCGGTCTATATCCTTAAGGCCGACGGAGGGACTATTGACCTCGAAGGCGCAACGGCAAAACCCGTTGAGACAATCCTCTCGGGTCCCGCGGCGAGCCTCATGGGAATGACCGCTCTTTTAAACGAGAAAAACACGGACCGCTGCCTGCTCGACATAGGCGGAACTACGACGGATATATTTTTTCTCGTAGACGGAGTATCGGTTTTTGAACCGTCGGGCATTGAAATCGGCGGTCACAAAACGCTGGTGCGCGCCATTTACAGCACGTCTATCGGTTTAGGCGGCGACAGTCATGTCCGCATTGAAGAAGGAAAGCTGAAAATCGGTCCGGAGAGAATGGATCACGCAATCGCCTTCGGAGGGAAATATCTCACCCCCACCGACGCCCTCGTCTATCTCGGGGATGCCAAAGCCGAATATCCCTCCGAGAGCGCGGCGGCGCTGGAGAGTATGGCGGAGGAAATCCGTCTTACTCCCGCGGAATTTGCCGGGATGATTATAGATAATTTCTGCAGGTCTGTCAGAGAAACCGTGGAAAACACACTGAAAAAGATAAATTCGCGTCCCGTATATACGATAAGGGAACTGCTGGACGGCAGATCCGTAAAACCCCGATCAATCGGCGTGATAGGCGGACCCGCAAAAGCGATTTCCAAATACCTTGAGAGGGAGTTCGGGATGCCCATCGAGTACCCCGAAAATCACGAAATCGCAAATGCAATCGGCGCCGCCCTGGCAAGGCCGACGGTGGAAATCAATCTCCTCGCCGATACGGACAGGGAAATACTCTCCATTCCGGAAACGGGCGTCTACGAGAAAATCGATAAGCGTTACGACCTCAAAGAGGCGAAAGAGCGCGCATTAAAAGAAGCGAAGCTCGCCGGTCATGCTATGGGCATTTCGTCGGCCGTTTCGGAAACCGAAATTACCGAGGCGAGCAGTTTCAATATGGTCAAGGGTTACCGGGCGGACAAAAACATCAGGGTTAAGGCCCAGATTAAACCCGGACTTGTTGCAGGAATATAAGAGGAAAGACGATGAAAGCGAAAAACGAACTCGGACTGATACTTTTTCCCGCCTTCGACTGGGCGATTTCGCCCACACACCCGGAACGGGAAGAAAGGCTGCTCTATACGCAGGACCAGCTGCTCGAGGAAGGGATAGAGGATGTGGAGGGAATTCATTTTTTCAACCCTCTTATAGCGACAAAAAAGGACATCGACCGCGTCCATTTCTGTTACCCGAGCAGTGAAAAACTGCTCACGGAATCTCATTTAATCGCGGCGGGCGGAGTTATGCGCGCATTCGATGCGGTGCTCGGCGGGGAAACGGACAAGTCTTTTGCGCTCGTGAGACCGCCCGGACACCATGCTCAGCGCGTGGTTTACGGCGACAGGGGCTTTTGCATCGTAAATATAGAAGCCGTAGGCCTCGCATACGCGCGGCAAAAATACGGCGATATGAGAGTTGCCGTCGTTGATACTGATTGTCATCACGGGGACGGAACGGAAGACATCTATTGGAACGATCCCGATACCCTCTATATTTCTTTTCATCAGGACGGGCGGACCCTCTATCCCGGAACGGGGCCGATAGAGGATCTCGGTGGTCCCTCCGCCTTCGGTTACAATGTAAACATACCCCTGCCTCCGAACACCGGAGACGAGGGATTTCAATATGTTCTCGAGAACACCGTCCTGCCCATACTCGAGGATTACAAACCGGATCTCATCATAAATTCTGCGGGACAGGACAACCACTATACCGACCCGCTTACAAATATGAACTTTTCCGCGCAGGGCTATGCCAGACTCAACAGCCGCTTAAATCCCGACATCGCCGTACTCGAAGGCGGGTATTCAATTCAGGGCGCCTTGCCGTATGTGAATACCGGCATCATTCTTGCCATGGCGGGGCTTGACTATTCTGATGTTGTGGAGCCCGATTATCATCTCGGAAAATGGAAGCAGTCCGGAAGGGTTGCGAGAGAAGTCGAGAGAATTGCAGAAGATGTTCTCAATATCTGGAAACAAAGAGAAACTCTCGGCAGGAAACTCTTTGAAGGCAAGTCGAGCGTAAAGAGAAACCGCCGTGTCTATTACGACACCGCCGGAATTTTGGAGACACAGGTTCAGGAGTACAGAATATGTCCGGACTGTCCGGGGGTGGATTCAATCCGCTCGCAAAACGACAGAGGGGCATCGCTTTTTGGGATTACCGTTCCGAGAAAAGCCTGTCCCGCCTGTCAGAAAAAGGGATACGATCTTTTTGAACAGGAGAAGGGTTATACGGGAAAGGTGTTTCTTCAAGACCTTACACGGGATGAGTTTTTCTCCGAGTGATAACGGTATATAAATGTCAATTGTATTGAATTAAACGGATGAGAGAATTAAAAATGACCGGACATCAAACCGTCACCCACCCGCTTTCGCCTCTGTTTCAAGCCGACTCAAAAATTTTAATTCTGGGTTCCTTCCCTTCCGTCAAAACCCGAGAATACGGATTCTTTTACGGGCATCCCCAAAACCGTTTCTGGCCTTTGCTCGAGCGGATTTTCGATGTAAAGCTCAGCAGGGATATTGAAGAAAGAAGAGCCTTTCTTTTAGAGCGCCGGATTGCCCTCTACGATGTCATTTACAGATGCGATATTATAGGTTCGAGCGACGCCAGCATTAAAAATATAATTCCCTCGGATTTAAGCCCCGTCTTTGATAAGGCGGATATTAAGAGGGTTTTCTGCAACGGCGGGACTTCCCACCGATATTATAAAAAATACCAGGAGCAGAAAACGGGATTTAAAGCGCTTAAACTTCCCTCCACCAGTCCCGCCAACGCAAGATTTTCCATGGATGATTTGTATAATCAATGGAAGATAATAAAAGAGTATTGAAAAAATAAACGATGCGCTTCCTGATTCAGTTTATTTGGAAAATGCATAAATAACTCTGAAGAAAAAGACGGGAAAAAGGCAGAACTCGGGAAAACAATGGAAAACAAAACATATACGATAATCCGGAGGTTCCGATAACTTTATTGTTTAGAAAAACAAAATTAATTTGACGAATTAATTAAAACTCCAATTACAACCGCATTCAGTCTTACGAAGCCTAAACAGTGTTAAAAACACGGAAAGGAGACCGCCATGACTAATAAAAAGTTCGGTATATTGCAGGCCTATGTCCTGCCGCATCCGCCCGTTGTTCTGCCGGAAATCGGCATGGGACGCGAGGTTGAGATATCCGCCACGGGCGCCGCCATGAAACAGGTTGCCATAGAAATCGCGCTTTTGGCTCCGGATACTATTGTGCTTTCCTCGCCGCATGCGCCGGCTTTTCGCGACGCATTTTTTATTTCCGCTTCCGAGCGCGATGAAGGCGACATGGGCAGCTTCGGTCTTCCGGGGTTGAGTCAAAGCTTCGTAAACGACCTCGACTTAATCAACAGTATTTCAAAGAAGGCGGACCGTGAAGGGATAACGGTCTTTGCCGACAAAGGGATAAACAAGCTCGACCACGGCAGCATGGTGCCCCTCTACTTTATTGCGGAAGAATACAATGATTTTAAATTTCTGCGTCTCGGGTTGTCCGGTTTTTCACCTCAGACCCACTACCGCCTCGGACAGCTCATAAAAGAGGCAACGGAAGAGCTCGGACGCCGCGTCGTCTATATCGCCTCGGGCGACCTCTCGCATGTATTAAAATCTGACGGTCCCTACGGTTTCAAAGAAGCGGGACCGGAATTTGACGGCATGATTAACGACATATTAAAACGCGCCGCTTTTGACGAACTCCTTGCCGTACCCAAAGATCTGACGGAGAAAGCCGCCCAATGCGGTCTTTCCTCCTTCCAAATCATGGCGGGAGCGCTGGACGGAGAAGAGGTTGAGGCCCGATGCCTTTCCTATGAAGGAACTTTCGGCGTAGGCTATGCAGTATTCCGTTTTAATCCTATAAACGAACATCCCAAGCGGAGGTTCCTTGAAGTTTCCGCACGCGCGAAAAAGGAAACGGACGCGACGGAGAACCCTTATATTTCACTGGCAAGACGGACCATAGAAGAATATATCCGGACAGGCAAACCTCCCGAATTGCCGAAAAATCTGCCTTATGAAATGATGAAAAAACGTGCCGCCTGTTTTGTGAGCCTGCATCGCGGG
Source organism: Oscillospiraceae bacterium (assembly GCA_012520915.1). Taxonomy (GTDB): domain Bacteria; phylum Bacillota; class Clostridia; order Oscillospirales; family Ruminococcaceae; genus WRIP01. The sequence goes on along the minus strand of JAAYNJ010000008.1, from coordinate 24,522 downwards.
GGAAGCCTGCGCGGCTGTATCGGCACGCTGGAGCCCTCCTATGACCTGCTGGCGTTGGAGATACAGGCGAATGCGATAGCCGCTTCCACACGGGACCCGCGCTTTTCTCCCCTGCGCGCGGAAGAACTGGAAAATCTTGAGGTCAGCGTCGACGTGCTTTCCCCTCCGGAAAAAATTAAAAGCATTAAAGAACTGAACCCGAAACGCTACGGCGTCATAGTCAGTTCGGGCTACAGGCGCGGCGTTTTACTGCCGAACCTCGACGGCGTGGACACGGCGGAAGAACAGGTGGAAATAGCAAGACAAAAAGCCGGTATCGCGTCCCATGAAAACTATGATTTGGAACGCTTTGAGGTAGTCCGCCATGAATGAGGCCGCTTTTTGTTCGCTTTGTCCGCGTCAATGCCGGTTAACCGAAGGACAGATCGGTTTTTGCGGCGCCAGACAGGCAAGGGACGGCATAGTCAGACCCCTAAACTACGGACAAATCACCTCTCTAGCATTGGACCCGATTGAAAAGAAACCTCTTGCTTACTATTATCCGGGCAGTATGATTTTGTCCGTGGGGAGTTTCGGCTGCAACATGGCATGCCCTTTTTGTCAAAACCATTACATCGCAAGGGGTAAAAAAGAAGAACTTTCGGTGCGGGAAGTCCGCCCTGAAGATTTAATCTCCCTGGCGAAAACGGAAAAACGGCGGGGCAATATCGGTATTGCCTTCACTTATAACGAACCCCTTATAGCCTTTGAGTTTGTCCTGCATACCGCAAAGCTGGCCCGGGCGGAAGATTTAAAGACCGTTCTGGTTACCAACGGACAGGTAAGCGAACCTTATCTTAAGGAATTATTGCCCTACATCTCCGCCTGGAACATTGATTTAAAGGCCTTTTCCGAAGAAGGCTACCGCAGATTGGGCGGCGACTTCAAGACAACTTTGCGAACCATAGAAACTGCTTTCGGCGCGGCTCACGTCGAGGTTACAACGCTTGTCGTGCCCGGGATTTCCGACAGCGCCGAAGAAATGAAAGCGGAGGCGGAATTTTTGTCAAATCTCAGTCCGTTTATTCCCCTGCACTTGAGCCGCTATTTTCCTTCCTACCGATACACCGAGCCGGCAACTTCAAGGAGCAAAATGATAGAGCTCAAGGAAATCGCCGAACGGTATTTGGAGCGTGTGCGTTTCGGGAATATGGCGGAATGAAACAATATTAAAAAACAAATCCGGATTCATTAAAATATCCGGCGATTTTATTGTATACTATATAAGTCTATATTCCGTTTTCCAAAAGAACGGAAGAAAGGAGACCGACAAAAAAATATGGGTTTTCAAAAACTTTTTGAAGTCTTGGCTGATTTGGATATAAAAACCATAATCGGAGTTTTAATCTGGGGAAATCTGGCGCTGGCTTTTTTGACATTGCAATTCTATTTGTATCACGGGTCGGATCATAAAAAAGATCTGATTCTCAGATTCGGAGTTGCAAAGATAACGCAGGCGGCCGCATGGGTCTTATTATTCCTTCGCGGAAACATCAGCGATTTATTTTCGATTTGTTTCGGCAACATACTGCTCTTTGTCAGTTTTTACCTTGATTCGCTGATTATTCTGAAAATGAATAAAGAGATTAAAACTGCATGGTTTAGATTGCAGGATGTTTTGCTGGCATTATCCGTTATCCTGTTTGCGCTTTTAGAACTTTTGCTCGGTATGGCAAACATCAGGGTGGCGATGGCGTCTTTGGGCGTGTTTTTTGTGCTTGTGGTTCCGAATATACTGAGTATCGCAAACAAACAAAGCAGCAAGTTTGAAAGATTTATAGGTTTCGTCAGTGTCTTTTTCCTCATTCTGCTTCTGCTGAGAGCAATATATTCGCTGTTTGACAAAAATGTAAATTTGTTTACCGGGAACCTTCTTCAGTCCGGAACATTCCTCCTGCTGGTTTTGCTTATGTTTGTAAACGGAACAGGTTTTTTGCTTGTAATGTACGAGCGGTCATATGAATTGTTGAAGGCAAGCAGCAACCTTGATCCCCTTACCAAGATTTACAACCGAAGGTATTTTATGGGCAAAGCGGAAGCGTATTATGAAAGGGCTTTGAGAGACGAAAAATCATTATCCCTTCTCTTTATCGATATTGATTTTTTCAAAAAGGCAAACGACACCTACGGTCATTTATTCGGCGATGAGGTATTAAAGGTTGTTGCAAAGGTGATATCCGAAAACGTGCGGCCGTTGGACTTGTGCTGCAGATATGGAGGGGAGGAATTTTTAATTCTCCTGCACGATGCATCCCGCGAACAGGCCGTTTCGGCGGGAAACAGAATTCGCGAAAAAATAGAAGATCTGACGTTTGAAGAAAACCCCGAATACAAGTGCACCGTAAGCGTAGGCATTTATTCCGGCATACCGGACAACGAAAAGAGTGCGCAATTTTATATCGATTATGCGGATCAGGCATTATACATGGCAAAAGAATCGGGAAGAAATTGCGTGGTCAGCATATAGCATCCTTTTATTTATATATAAATACATTATTATAAATTACATCAAAATCTGAAATTCGATTTATAATCCCCTGTCACTCCAATCGTCATACTGCTATTCATCTGTTCTTTGAAGAAATTTTATTTGATATCTTTTTTGATAAATTGAAGGGTTTTACCCTTCTTTTTTTTGATTTTTTAAAATTCCCGCTTAGAAACGTTGTTACATTACGGTTACATGCAACATATTGCCTTGAAATATTATTTCATTATTTCCTATCCTTTTACAGCCTTTCGGACAATCGTCTGTTCGTCGAAGAAAATTTATTAACATGCCATTTTTGGTGATTTTAAAGGGTTTTTTCACTTTTTTTTTGATTTTTTTAAAAAAACCTGCTTAAAAACGCGATTTGTAACCTCGATGTAACCGCGGATACATATTATATAGGTATAGAAATCATAATTTTTTATTATATTGACATTTTTATCGACATATTCAGACAAATCAAGCGCATACAAAACTAATCCGGAAAGGAGTAAGTTATGAGAACAAAACATCAAACCCATCGAGCAAGGCTGACCGCGATTTTCTTGGCGGTGGTTTTGTTACTGTCAACAATCAACATACCGGTATTTGCGGAAGAGCCCCCGCTGCCGGAAAAACACGATGTCTATTTCATTTACAACGGTGTTACCCAGATAGTAAAAGAGGTGGATCCCGGAGGAACGGTTAGCCCCGACGGTGTTCCGCTGAATATTACTGAACCGGGCAAAGTATTCAGCCATTGGTCTGAAACGGCAGGCGGAGCTGCATTTGACTTTAATACCGCGATTAATGCGGACAAATATCTGTATGCGGTTACGAAAGATGCCTGGATTGTAACTTTCGATTCTAACGGCGGTTCCGCGGTTCTCCCCAAATATGTGGTAGGCGGGACTGCGATAGGAGAGCTTCCAACATCTACGCGGGCAGGCTATACCTTCAGTCATTGGTCGTTAACCGAAGGCGGGACCGCAATTAATGAATCCTACGTAGTTACAGGCACTACAACCCTGCACGCGGTTTGGCAGGCAGCTACAAACACATCATACAAGGTCATTTACTGGCAGGAAAACGCCGAGGACGACGAATACACCTTTAAAGAGTTAGAGTATAAGACCGGAACGTCCGGAGCGTATGCGACTCATGATCCGAAGACATATCCGGGTTTCCACTTCGATCATGCCGATGATAATGTAACCATTTCGGGAAACGGCGACACGGTTCTCAATGTGTATTACAACAGAAATGTACATACATTTACAATTGAAAGAAAATATCAAAACTCTAATACCTGGACTACAATTTCCACCACACAGCTGAAGTACGGACAGTCCACGGCGACGCAGTACAATGCAGCCGTAGCGGCGTATCCCGAATATTCCTGGTATGTGTCGAAAACCTCAAACACAGCCTACTCCGAAGCGCCGGTTATGGAAAACGAAAACCTGACCGTTTTCGGCAGACATTCCGGTTCCGCTTATACATATACGATAGGTTATTATGAATTGGGCACAAACACAGAGATAAAAGACCCCTATTCATTTTACAGCGGAAGCGGTTGGCTTAATTTTACCATTGAAGACGGAATCTATATTCCCGGATTTACAGTAACGCCCATGAGTCAATGGGATAGGCTGCGTCCCGGTCAGGTTTCAAAGATTTACTACACAAGAAACAACTACACCCTGACGTTCAATAAAAACAACGATACATCCCCGCTGGTAGTGAGCGGTATTCCCTATGAAAGCGACATTTCGGATAAAGATACTACCGGTCTGAACGCTGATTCCACCTTTATCCAGAACGGCATTAAATACTACTTCTCAGGATGGTACGAAAACTCCGCCTGTGAAGGAACTCCGTATAATTTATCAGGTAAAACAATGCCGGCGCACAATTTATCTCTTTATGCTAAATGGTCGCCGGAAAAATACAAGGTAACTTTCCATAACACAATCTCGGGCGGAGGGGTATTTGCGGACCCTGAAGTAATACCTCTGCACACTGTCACTCAACCTACGGGCAATCCGGGGGGAGGAGATTTCCTCGGCTGGTATTGGTATTTAAACGGTCATTTTGTACCGTTTGATTTCGATACACCGATTTCGGGCAATTTCAATCTCTATCCGGTATTTGCAAATCAAACCGGAACGATTAAATATGACAAAAACGAAGGCGGCGCTGTCGGTAGTGTAAGCGGAAGCGTACCGGTGGACTCGAATGTCTATCTGGCCGGAGCGCAAGCCAGGATAAAGAACCGCGAAACTTTAAAAAGAGAAGGCTTTACCTTCAACGGCTGGAATACACAAGCCGACGGCAACGGCACTCTATACCTGCCCGGCGAAATGAAACCCGTTCCTGCCGGAGAGTTGGTTCTCTACGCCCAGTGGGGGCGAATCCTTGAAGATGTAGTGGCCACTAAAAATTGGGTCGGCGGACATTCTGTAGATCATACAAAAGTGGAGATAAAACTCTACCGCACTCCCGCGGGCGGCGCAGAAGAAGAAGTGACTCAGGAACCGACTGTCACCCCCTCTTCAGGCACCCATGATACCTTTACTTATACATGGGAAGATCTTCCAACCCATACTGAACAAGGCGCGAAATATTCCTATCGTGTGGAAGAACAGAATGTACACACCAGCTATACGGCTGTAGTAACAGGAGAAGGCTATGCCTTCACAGTAACCAATACTTACCACAATCCTAAAGAAGTTGAAGCGCATAAGTATTGGCGTGGTTTAGGCTCAGAAAATAAACCTGCAGTCTGGTTCACCCTATACCGGACAACGGAAACCGGAACAGATGAAAGAGTCCCCGGTCTGGACCCCGAAAAAGTTCCTCCGGGCAATGATTCCGTACATTGGCAGAACCTCGTGGGTAAAGATGTAAACGGCAATGAGTACTCCTTTTATGTCAAAGAGACGGACAAAAACGGAAATGATTATACGCCGGAAGGTTTTGAAAAAGTAGAAAACGGACTCTCTGTATACAACTACAAGCTGACTGTAGAGGATGTTAAAGGCATCAAGAAGTGGGTAGGCGGTCCGACACCAAGACCTGATGTAAGCCTGGAGCTTTGGAGAAAGAACGGCACAGCAGGCAACGGCGAGAAAGTTGAAGATTTGACTCCTGTTGTAAACGGTGAAGCGAATTTCGGCAAGCAAAGAACTCACGACATAAACGATGTAGCATATGAATACTATGTAGTTGAGCCTAACGTTCCTGAAAATTACGAGGTAAGCTACGACGGTTTGACCGCTACCAACACCTGCAAGTACACATCTGCAGTCACTCTGACAGCTCCGTCCGACAGCAAAACATACGACGGCAGCGCTTTAACCAAGACAACAGGTGTTATAGCAAGCGGATTGCCGGCCGGCTTCACGCTAGAAGCGACAGCCAGCGGCAGCCAGACGGATGCAGGCAGCAGCGACAACATCGTAAATGACGGATATGTGATTAAAGACGGAAACGGCATCGATCAGACAGCCTACTTCACTAATGTCACGAAGATCAAGGGCACACTTACGGTCAATCCGAAGGCGATTACGGTTAAAACCGGCAGCGCGACAAAAGCATACGACGGCACTCCGCTGACGAATGCAACGGCAAGCATAGACGGTATGATACCCGGTGAGAGCGTAGCACTTGCAACGAACGGTTCACAGACCGAGGTCGGAAGCAGCGACAACACATATGTTATCACCTGGAACAATGCGAAAGCTTCAAACTACACGATAACGAACAACCTCGGAACGCTGACGGTTACAACGAGCGCGGCCGCAGTCACACTGACCGCTCCGTCCGCAAGCAAGACATATGACGGAACTGCTTTGACGGCTGATGGTAGCGGAGAGAATAAGGTAACCGCTTCCGGGCTTCCCGCAGGCTTCACAATAGTAGCAACAGCCAGCGGCAGCCAGACAGATGCCGGCAGCAGCGACAACGTCGTCGATGACGGATATGTGATTAAAGACGGAAACGGCAACGACAAGACAGCGAACTTCACGAATGTTACAAAGGTTAACGGAACGCTGACGGTTAACAAGAAAGCGGTTACGATTACGACCGGCGCCGATAGCAAAGCATACGACGGCACACCGTTGATGAACTCGACAGTAGGCATAGACGGACTTGAAAACGGAGAAACCGTAACTCTTACAGCTACAGGTTCACAGACCGAAGTCGGTTCCAGCGACAATACTTACAATATTAACTGGGACAACACGAACCCTAACAACTACACGGTAACCGATAATCTCGGAAAACTGACAGTTACAACAAACTCTTCGGCAGTTACCCTGACCGCTCCGTCCGACAGCAAGACATACGACGGAACAGCTTTGACGGCTGATGGCACCGGAGTTAATAAGGTTACCGCAAGCGGACTTCCCGCAGGCTTCACAATAGTAGCAACAGCCAGCGGCAGCCAGACGAATGCCGGCAGCAGCGACAACGTCGTCAATGACGGATATGTGATTAAAGACGGAAACGGCAACGACAAGACAGCGAACTTCACGAACGTTACGAAAGTCAAGGGAACACTTACGGTAAACCCGAAAGCGGTTACAATCACGACCGGAGCCGCCAGCAAAGCATACGACGGCACACCGCTGACGGATGCAACGGCAGATATAGAAGGTCTTGTATCCGGAGAGAGCGTAACGCTCACAACAACAGGCTCACAGACCGAAGTCGGTTCCAGCGACAACACCTATACAATTGAATGGACCGGTGCAACTGCTTCCAACTACACGGTAACCAATAACCTCGGACAGTTGACGGTTACGACAAACGCTTCGGCAGTTACCCTGACCGCTCCGTCAGACAGCAAGACATACGACGGAACCGCTTTAACCAAGACAACCGTCGTTACCGCAAGCGGGCTTCCCGCAGGCTTCACGGTAGAAGCAACAGCCAGCGGCAGCCAGACTGATGCCGGAAGCAGCGACAACATTGTCAATGACGGATATGTAATTAAAGACGGAAACGGCAACGACAAGACAGCCAACTTCACGAACGTCACGAAAGTCAAAGGAACACTTACGGTAAACCCGAAAGCGGTTACAATCACGACCGGAGCCGCCAGCAAAGTATATGACGGCACTCCGCTGACGGATGCAACAGTAAGTATAGACGGGCTTGTATCCGGAGAGAGTGTAACGCTCGCAGCGACAGGTTCACAGACCAATGTCGGAAGCAGCGACAACACCTACAGCATCACCTGGGGTACAGCTAAAGAAGCTAACTACTCGGTAACCAATAACCTCGGCAAGCTGACGGTTACAACGACCGCCGCTGCAGTCACCTTAACCGCCCCGTCCGATAGCAAGACATACGACGGAACAGCTTTGACGGCTGATGGCACCGGAGTTAATAAGGTTACCGCAAGCGGACTGCCCGCAGGCTTCTCGGTAGAAGCCACAGCCAGCGGCAGCCGGACAGATGCCGGAAGCAGCGACAACATCGTCAATGACGGATATGTAATTAAAGACGCGAGCAACAATAATGTGACAGACTACTTCACGAACGTCATAAAAGTCAAAGGCACACTTACGGTCAACCCGAAAGCGGTTACAATCACAACCGGCGCCGACAGCAAAGCATACGACGGCACTCCGCTGACGAATGCAACGGTAGACATAGACGGTCTTGTATCCGGCGAGAGCGTAACGCTCACAGCGACAGGTTCTCAGACCGAGGTCGGAAGCAGCGACAACACCTACAGCATCACCTGGGGTACAGCTAAAGAAGCGAACTACACGGTAACCAATAACCTCGGCAAGCTGACGGTTACAACGAGCGATGCAGAAGTTGTTCTGACCGCCCCGTCCGACAACAAGACTTACGACGGAACCGCACTTACAAAGACCACAGGCGTTACCGCAAGCGGACTGCCCGCAGACTTCACGGTAGAAGCTGAGATAGAAGGCAGCCAGACGAATGCCGGAAGCAGCGACAACGTTATAAAGAGCTATAAGATTAAAGACGCAGGCGGCAACGATAAGACAGCGAACTTCACAAATGTGAAAACGGTCAAAGGCACGCTTACGGTAAACCCGAAACCCGTTACGATTACAACCGGTGGCGACAGCAAGCCTTACGACGGCACACCGCTGACGAATTCAACAGTAAATATAGCAGGTCTTATAGACGGCGAGAGCGTAACGCTCACAGCGACAGGTAAAATCACCAAAGTGGGTTCTACTCCCAACACCTATACCATCATATGGGACGGCGCTATGGCTTCGAACTACACGGTAACCGAAAATCTCGGAACACTGACGGTTACGACAAACGCTTCGGCAGTTACCCTGACCGCCCCGTCAGCCAGCAAGACATACGACGGAACAGCTTTGACGGCTGATGGCACCGGAGTTAATAAGGTTACCGCTTCCGGACTTCCCGAGGGCTTCACGATCAAAGCTACCGCAACAGGCAGTCAAACCGATGCGGGAAGCAGCGAGAACGTAGTCGATGACGGATATATAATCAGAAATAAAAACGGAGCTAACGTAACCGCAAACTTCACGAATGTGACAAAGGTCGACGGAACGCTGACGGTCAACCCGAAACCCGTTACGATTACAACCGGCGCCGACAGCAAGCCTTACGACGGCACACCGCTGACGAATGCGACGGTAAGCATAGACGGGCTTGTAACCGGAGAGAACGTAACGCTCGCAACGACAGGTTCACAGACCGAAGTTGGTTCCAGCGACAACACCTACAGCATCACCTGGGGTACAGCTAAAGAAGCTAACTACACGGTAACCAGTAACCTCGGTAAACTGACGGTTACGAAAAACAATGCTGCGGTTACCCTGACCGCCCCGTCCGGCAGCAAGACTTATGACGGAACAGCTCTTACAAAGACCGACAACAACGATATAGGCATAGCCGGACTTCCCTCGGGCTTCAAGGTAGAAGCTGAGATAGAAGGCAGCCAGACTGATGCCGGAAGCAGCGACAACGTTATTAAGAGCTACAAGATTAAAGACGCAAGCGATGTTGACGTAACCGAAAACTTCACAAACGTCACGAAAGTCAAAGGCACACTGACGGTCAACCCGAAACCCGTTACGATTAAGACCGGAAGCGGCAGCAAATCATACGACGGCACTCCGCTGACAAATGCAACGGTGGAAATAGACGGCCTTGTAACCGGAGAGAACGTAACACTCGCAGCGACAGGTTCACAGACCGAGGTAGGTTCCAGCGACAACACCTACAGCATCACCTGGGGTACAGCTAAAGAAGCTAACTACACGGTAACGAATAACCTCGGAACCTTGACGGTTACGAAGAACGCCTCAGCAGTTACCCTGACCGCTCCGTCAGACAGCAAGACATACGACGGAACAGCTTTAACCAAGACAACAGGCGTTACCGCAAGCGGTCTGCCGGCAGGCTTCACAATTGAAGCAACAGCCAGCGGCAGCCGGACAGACGCGGGCAGCAGCGCAAACGTGGTCGATGACGGATATGTAATTAAAAACTCGGACGGCCAAGACAAGACTGCGAACTTCACGAACGTGACAAAGGTCGACGGAACGCTGACGGTCAACCCGAAAGCCGTAACGATTAAGACCGGAAGCGACAGCAAAGCATACGACGGCACACCGCTGACCGAAGGAACCGCAACAATAGACGGTCTTGTAGACGGCGAGAGCGTAACGCTCGCAACGACAGGTTCACAGACCGAGGTAGGTTCCAGCGACAACACCTACGATATTACCTGGGACAATGCTAAAGAAGCGAACTACACGATAACGAACAACCTCGGCAAACTGACGGTAACAACCAACTCTTCGCAGATCCTGTTGACCGCAGCGGATGCAAGCAAGACATACGACGGAACTCCTCTTACAAAGACCGACGGAGTTACGGCAAGCGGACTTCCCACAGGCTTCACCTTTGAAGCATCTTCAACAGGTACCCAGACAGATGCAGGAAGCAGCGCAAACGTAGTCGATGACGATTATGTAATTAGAGACGCCGACGGCAACGACAAGACAGCCAACTTCACGAACATATCGACGATAGACGGCAAACTTACGGTCAACCCGAAGGCGGTTACAATCACAACCGGCAGCAACAGCAAGGTGTACGACGGCACGGCGCTGACCGAAGGAACCGCAACAATAAGCGGTCTGATAGACGGCGAGAGCGTAGATATTACTGCGACAGGTTCGCAGACCGATGTCGGAAGCAGCAGCAACACCTACAGCATCACTTGGGGCAACACGAATCCCGACAACTACACGGTAACCGAAAACCTCGGTACGCTGACAGTAACAGCTCCCTCCCCCGGACCCGGACCCGGACCCGGACCCGGACCTAGACCTGAACCCGATCCTGATCCCGATCCCGATCCTGATCCCGATCCGACACCCGATCCGACTCCCACTCCGACTCCTGAAGATGAGGTAATCGAGTCAATCACCATTCCGGATAGTGAAACACCGCTTGCAGGCGGAGACACAAAAGGTGCATGGGCACTCCTGAACCTCCTGTTGACCATTCTGACCGGTATCATAATGATTATCCTGATGATTGGATACTTCACAGGCAAAGAGCGTGAAGAGGAAGACAGAAGGAGCGGATACCAGTACAGAGATCAGGAAGAGGAAGAAGACAAGCTCAAACGCAAAGGATTCCTGAGACTGCTGAGCATCATACCGTTTGTGGTAGCAGTAATCGTGTTCATCCTGACAGAAGATATGCGCCTCCCCATGGTCTTCATAGACCGCTGGACCCTCTTGATGGCAATCATTGCACTCGTACAGATAGTACTTGCGCTGTTCTGCAAGAAGTCCCGCAAAGATGACGATGAAGACAACAGAGGCAACGAAGAATATTGGAAACAGAATGCATAAACCGCGATAACTCAACCGATAGAAAAGAGCCCGTTAAACGGGCTCTTTTCTTTGTTTTTTATTTTATGTCTTTTATCTGTTTTCCATCTGTCTCAAAAGGTATTCCTGAGACATGCTGTAGGTCAGGGCTGTTTGTTTGCTGATACTCCCCTCTTTGTACAATTTCGCGAGACTGGCGTCCATGCTCATCATCCCCTCGGAAGACGAAGTCTGAATCACGGAGGGAATCTGGTGAGTTCTGCCGTCGCGAATCAATGTCCGGATTGCTCCGTTGCACTGCATTATCTCAAAAGCCGGCACCAGCGAACCGTCGTCCGCAGGCAGAAGCTGTTGGCTTACTACAGCCTGAAGCACCATGGATATCTGAATGCGGACCTGTTCCTGTTGCGCCGCAGGGTACGCATCAACCAGCCTGTCAATTGCATTTGACGCTCCCAGAGTGTGCAATGCGGCAAAAACCAAATGTCCCGTCTCCGCCGCAGTAAGGGCGATGCTGATAGCCTCCATGTCCCGCAATTCACCTATTAGTATGACGTCGGGGCTTTGTCTCAAAGCCGCGCGCAGAGCGGAGGGATAGTTCTCCGTATCAATCATCAGTTCGCGCTGGCTTATAAGGCTTTTTTTGTGGCTGTGCAGGTATTCTATAGGGTCTTCCAGAGTGATGATATGCGCGCTTCGTTCTTCATTGATTCTTTCCAGAAGACAGGTAAGGGTTGTCGTCTTTCCGCTGCCTGAAGGGCCGGTAACGAGAACCATTCCCCTTCTCAGATTTGACAGATTTAAAACCTCGCGCGGAAGGCGCATCTCCACGGGATCCGGCAAAGAAAACGCCACCACCCGGATTACCGCCGCGTATGAACCGCGTTGTTTGTATGCATTTACACGAAAACGCGATACCCCCTTTAATGCAAACGAAAAGTCATCATCTCCACGCTTTAAAAAGTTTTTAGGATCGCGTCCCGCCAGGGCATAAACCTCACGGAGCATCTCCTGCGTCTGTACGGGAGTCAGCTTTTCCTCCCCGCAGTTTATAATAAGGTGACTTTGCTTATAGCTGACCGGACGTCCGGATATGATAAATATATCCTTTGCGCCCCTTTCCACCATTTCCTTCAACAGCACCTGTATTTCCATTATTCCGCTCCCTTTATTCCTTTATTGTCCCGTCGAAATTGTTTGGCGGTACAAACGTTCCACCACACCCTGCTCACCGATGCCGACCTTTGTAACCAGCATCCGGCGGCCGTCGACGGACGTATTATAAATCACTACCGTTCCCGGGTAGTTATTATCTTTCTCAATCTCAAACCCTGCGGCCTCCAGACGTTTTTCCAAGGGGATTTCAGCGTCGCTTTCCGCTATAGCGGACAGTTCCTTAAGCTTTTGTTCCTCCTCGGCCTCCGCGGCATAATAATCCGACACGGCGCGCGCGGCTGTTTCGGAAAGCGCGGTATCAGACCGGCTGCCGGACAGCGACAGGACGGTAAAAACGGCTAGAATCAATATTGAGAACACGGTAATCAGCGAAACGATTCCTATGCTGACAACCGGCCTTCTCTTCTTCATACGCTCTCCCCTTTCTCCGCTCCGAGATAGCGCAGGACGCGCAGAGTATAAATCGCACCTTCTCCGTCAGCTACCGAGATGTCCGATTGAAGCATATTGTCGTCAATATTGACAACCGCACGCAGTTCATATACCGCATCCGAGCCGTCAAAAAGGCGTTGCCAGTTTTCGTCGTACAGGAGGGTATATACTCCGTCCGATTCTTTTGTGTCCAGCAGGGTGCCGAGCAGCTGCGGCTCTCCTTTGGAGGCCTTCACGCTTTCCGCCACATTTTGCGCCTCGGAAACGGCCATGGAAAGCGCCGCGCTCTTTTTACCCGCAATATTTGCGTGCGCCAAAACGGCAACGCAGACCGCCGCCGAAACGGCAAACAACAGGCAGTTCATCAGCAGCTCCGCCAGAAAATATCGGCTTTTGGACGATTCGTTCATACCGCATTTTCCTCCCCGGCAGCCTCCAAAAAGACTTTGCCGTCATATCGCTCGCCCGTTTGGTCAATCACGCGGATTTGAAGCAGTCCCTCTTGTCCCAGTTCGAGTTCGAGCGAGGAAAGGGGCATTATCTTTTGCCCGATTCCGGGCGTTAAATCCGCCCCCTTTGACATCAGCACCTCGCGAAGGTATCCGTCCTCAACATAAATCCATGTTTCATACCGTTCGCCCTCTGCCGACATCCCGAGAACAAGCGCATCCCCTTCTGCGGTTTGCCGGACGCTTATACCCTCCGCCGAATTTGTCTGCCGCACCTTTTCCGTCAGGTAGAGAACGGAAGTCCGCATATTGAAATTGCGTTCCGAACGTTCGGCTCCCATGCGATAGTTGTCCGCAACCATCACGGACAAAAGCAGGGCGCAGATAGTGTATATAAAGAACAAGGCGACCACAAACAAGATCTCCGCATTGTATCTCTCTCTACGCATAATCTCCCGCAGTCCCCCTAACCCTCAAGATAAAAAACCGAAATCTCCGGCAACAGATTGCTGCCCAGGGATTTATAATGCACAACATAGCGTTCCGCGTCGTAACGAAGATTATAACGCTCAATTAAATAATCAAGGTCCTCCGGGTAGCTTCCCTCCAAAGCATAGCACTGTACCGCCTCCCGCCGCACCGTATCTTTAAGCAGAGCAATCTGATTTGAAACGGAGGCTTTTCCGGCGGCGGCAACTCCGAAGCCGACGCTCAGCGCAACAAAAACAAAAATCACTACCGCCCAAAAAACTCCGCCGGTCAGCAGTTGTTTGATTTTTTTCGCCACCCTTGTTTTAAACAAAAAACGCCTTCCTTTCTCACATGCCGGACAGTATTCCGGCGAGCGGAAGCATGACGGAGAGGATCACCAGACCCACCAGTATGCAAAGCAGAGCCACCATAACAGGCTCAAAAACGGACAGCAAGCGCCGGCGGCGAACTTCCGCATCATGCCGGCAGCGAAGCGCGACATCCATAAGCATCGCTCCCGGGGTACCCGCGCGCAAGCCCGCAGTAATCAATCCGTTATACGATTTCTCAAAAATACCGCATGCTAAAATCGCCTCCTCTAAAGGCTTGCCCTCTTCAAGCAGGCGTTCGAGTTCTTCAATCCTCGCCTTCGCTTTTTCACTTTTTTCAAGTTGCGCCGCAAAATGAAGCGCGTCTAAAATGTAAATTCCGCTTTCCAGCATAAGCGACATGGAAAAAGCGAAGCGTTCTGCGGCGGTCAGCGAAGCCATCTTGCGTGTAATCGCAGAATTGTCATATGCGCGCAAAAGCGCGACTCTGCCTTTTTTTGTAAAACGCAACAGGAAAAATACGGCAACCAGTGCAACGGTCGCAATCAGAATTGCCAGCGCCGATTGGTGAAAGACCCGACCCAGTTTCAGAAGAGAGAGGGAAAGGAGGTTCATCGCCAACCCGAGTTGCCTGAACACACGTTCAAATACCGGCATCACCACCACAATCAGCATAACGATAACTGCGAGCACCATCCCCGTCATGCTGAGCGGATAGATTACCGAAGTCCGCAATTCTCTTTTCAATGCGTCGCGCCCTTCGTAATATGCGCGCAGAGCTTCCGTGATTTCCTGCATACGTCCCGTGCGTTCTCCCATGCGCACCATATCCACGGCGTAATCGGGAAATCTCCCGCACTGCGTAAAAGCCTCGGACAGACTGCTTCCGTTGGAAACCTTTGCAGACAGCTCCCTAAACAATTCGCCGTTTGCACCTTCCGTTTCTTCCCCTAACAGCGCAAGTCCTTCCCATGCCGGAATTCCGCTTTTAAAAAACAGCGTAAGCTGTTGGAAAAATTCCTCCAACTCCGCTGCGGAAAGTTCTTTTTGTCTGCCGGGTTGTTTCATACACATCTCCTCCCGAAAGGGTTTCAGTAATAAAACATCGCATTGTAATTACTGCCGTCTCCGATATATTTTGCAAGACCCTGTCCCGCGGCAAAGGTCGGGTCCATCAACACCCAGTTTTTTCCGTCAAACTGAATGATGCCGTGAATCCATCCGGTCTCTTCGGTATAAACGCTGATCCACGCGTGATAGTCCTTGCCCGCATACCCGATTACCAGCTGTGTGGGAATGCGCTGAACACGCAACATAGCCGTCATCAGCGACGCATAATCAAAACAGATGCCTTTCTTTGTCTGTAAAGTATCGTCTATATCGGGCAGATAAGAGGAAGGCACGTTTTCCGCCTTGTCATTGTCGTATACGACATTCTTGACCACATAGTCGTAAATGCGCTTAACCACATCCAAATCGTTCGATGCTCCCCCGGCAAGCTCCTCGCTGAAGGATACCGCTTCGGTTTCCCCGGTATAGTCGACATACTGATTGGGATGCAAAAAGGGCGTGAATTCGTCCTTTAAACTCACATCAAACGATGCGCCGTCAACGAACGCATATTGATCGCCCGAAATATTGCGGTAAATATTTAAAGTATAATGTCCGTCCCCGCAACTGAGAGGAAAGGTCTGAAACTCGCCGCTTGCCGGAAGGTCGTATGTGTAGGGTTCCTTGTCTTCGTGCGTGAGCTGCATCTTGATTTTTCCGTCACCGGTAAATTTTACCATGACATATCCGTCCTCAAGATGCGAGGCGTCTATCAGGGAGGAGGTACCCTCAAAAATCAGAGTTCCGTCCGCACTCGGCATAAGCACCACGGCGCGGGTGTCGCGGGAAGCTCTTTCCTCCCCTGTCGTTACCGCATCATTTCCTTTCGCGCATCCGACAATCAGGGAAACGGCGAAAAAAAACACCGCAATGAACATCAGCCGAACAATGTCCAACTTTTTCTTCAAAAAACGTCCTCCCGTTTCACTTTTTCCGGACGGACTCAACAATCAATCCATCTCCAGCGGTACAACCTTGCAGCTGAAGATATATTTGGCGTTTTTGCTGTTGCTGTAAAACAGCCTTTTTACCCGTTCTATTACCGTGCGCCCCGTTACCGAACTGGTCACCGAAGGAAGCAATACAACATACTGCAGGGGGCTGTAGCGGGAAATCGTATCCCCCTGGCGCAGACTCTCACGCATCACATCCAGCGTCCGGGCCATCACCTGTTTTATTTCAAGCGCCTCCATCTCCTTGTTGTCCATCCGGCGCACGTCCACCAATGCCAAAAACATCGCGGTTCCCATGCGCTTCAGATTCCGCATCTGCAGGTGATAGACGTCTTTGAAAATAGCGTATTCACACACAAACGCACCCGGGTCCGGCATTCCCCTCCGCAGTTCTTTGCAGATTTCCTCAATCTCCGCTTCGGAGCTTTTTTCACCTTTAATCAGTTCTTTATAAAAATTTAAAATTTCTTCCGAGGGCTTTAACCCCAAATGCGTGTATTGAAGGTTTGTCGTGTTCTGGTATTGTTCCAGCGCCTCCTTGCTCTTTCCGGTTTTCAGCAGCGCGGACATCAGTTCCAGATTTATCATGGAGTCGAAAGGATCGATATCCAGCGCGATTTTACATACGCGGATTATCTCCCCATACTCTTTTTCCTTTTTCAGCAACTCGATGTACTGATGGACTGTTTTAAGATAAAGGTCGTGGTAATAGTAGCTTTTCGGAGCAATCCATTTGTCCAGGCTTGAATTCGGCAATAAATCACCCGTATAGAGGGAAAGAAATTCCTCAAACTGGTCTCTCACATACGGTTTAAGAGTTTCAACATTTGAAACGGCTTCGGAGATTTCCTCCATGCGAAACGCGTCTATCTGAGTCGGTTGCTCCGGCCCCCACATATAACCGCTCGGCACCGTAACAATCGCCCCGTCAAGTTCGTATTCTTCCAAATCCTTTCGCAGGCGGCTGACCAATGTCTTAAGCGCATTCTCGACATTGATTTCTTCGTCTTCACCCCATATCACTTCCGCCAGGCGGGCGACGGACACGGGTCTTTGGTTATTTAGAATCAGATACTCGAGCAGCGCCATTTTTCTCTTGGATGCGCGGATAGGTTCGACAACATCCACGCCGTTGAGCAAAATATTCAATTCGCTAAAAACGTTAATATCCAGATTTTTCATTCTCAAATTCCCCACCCAATCCGACCGATTCACAAGTCATATACCCGGCACCGGCACCGAAGTTCCGCCTGTGTTTCGGCTTGTTTATTTCCTCTCACGATTATAACAGATTCATGCACAATTATCTATTTTCCTTTTGCTTTAAACACCTTAAAAAAGCGCTTATAAATCGGTCTCGCTAAAGCGTGTCATTCGTCGTATATTCCCTGCGAAAAAGCTCTTAGAGAAGTGAGGCGCCGTTTCAGAGGAAAAGACGTATCCTAAACTTAAAGGGAACCGAAATCGGCCCCTTTGGAAACAGTCGGATTATACTCTGTATACTTACACCATTGGCTGAACGCTCAAAATTCAAAACTTAAACCTATGGATATAGTTGACGATTTGCTTTCCGTATCGAAATCATAGAAAAACAATTTTTATTGTAGAATAATAGAATTGCGTTTGTGTTTTAATAATCCCCTAAAATACGCGATTCTAAGATATCAGATAAAAGCAATCAAAAAAGATGTCCCGCGCTTAACAAATTATAATTATAAAGCGTGGGGCATCTTTCTCATTTAAAGTATATATGGGCCTTTTTCTTCATATGTCGGCGGGGCGTTCCTCACTCGTTTTCATCGAGCGTTAAAGCGTGTTCTCCGGTTACATAGTGGTGTACCAAACCCAACAGTATTGCTATCGCTGCGGATCTGATAAAAAACGGAATCATCACGTTCCTCGCATTTAGGGCAAGGGTATTCCCGAAATCCCCTCCCGCAATAATCCCCGTGACATACATCAGAAATACTACGCCTCCTCCTAAAATGGCGACAATAAGAAATATGCTGAATAAGGACTCTATAAGTTTTGACAATCTGTCTCTCATTTTTTCACTCCTTCAGATAAACAGAACCGGCAAAATCCCCAGCAGAATCAAGACGGCAAAAACAAGATGGCATATTGCCCAAACCAGGGCAAGCAAGGAGGTCTCTTTCACTTTGGATTTCGCTATGCCTATAGCCGCATACATGGACAACGAGAGAGGCGGGGTCATTCCGTCTATGGAACCCGTTATCCCGGGCAAAACCGCCGCAGCCAATAACGGGTCAACTCCCACGGCAACCAAACCCGCCACTATCATGCCGCCGAATATCGCAACCTGTGCGGACCCCGTAAGAAACATCCCTAAAAAGGCCGTAAAAATCGGAAAGAATATTGACAGCTGTATTCTGTTGAGGTTAAAAGACGCTATATATTCCCCCAGCGCAGCTCCTACATCCGCATCCGAAAACAAGGCCGATAAACAATAGGCAAAATATACCGTGGCGGCTACAGGCACAATGTGAGTAATTCCCTTTTTAAATAAATTATAAATTCCCTTCGGGCTAAGACCTTCTTTTAAGTCTTTCCTGCTGATAATAAGCGCATAGATGGTTGCCACTCCCGGGGTGAAAAGTATTACCGAATTGGACAGGGCGTTTGCACCGTCCGCTCCCAATCTGGCGGTAAAAAAAGTGTCTTTAAACATAAAGTCCAAAAATAGGGGCAGAAATATTATTAAAGGAACCAGCAATGCTTTCCAGCCTTTTTTTACCGTCTCCTTCAAAACCGGTCTCTCTTCTTTCGGCACGGCTTCCACCTTGTAGATTCTTATGAAGCCGTAAAGGGTTATGGCTCTTTGGAGAATATACCATAGTCCGACCCCCCATACCGCCATCCAGTAGGTTGACAGCTCATACTCTCCGGGATAAAGCGCGTCCAAAACTCCGAAAGCCAAAAGAATGGTTCCGGAGGGGGGAATCGCAGGTCCCAGCGAACTTGCCGCCATTTCCGTAGTCGCCGCCAATTCCCTCGGGAACTTGGTATTAATCATTGCCGGTATGGTGAAGACGCCGGTTGCCGCCACATTCCCCGGTCCCGTGCCGGACAATGATGCCATAAAGGCGCTGGAGATTAAGGTTACCCATCCCGCTCCGCCTTTAAACCTGCCGACTATTGACAGGATAAAGTCGATAACGTATTTGACCACATTGGTTTCACCGAATACAAAGGCAAGTGTTAAAAAGGCGACTATTGCGTAGAACAGGGTGTTTGTCATCGGTTTCACCAAATAATCCAGTATCTTGTCAAAACGGCCAAAAGCCACGACCATAACCAGGAAACCGATGAACATCGCCTCATAGATGGGTCTTTTATAAATAACAAAAACAACTACAATTGTAATAAGAAGGACAAAAAGGTATGTTAATTCTATCGGTATATTCATAAGCGTCTTTTCCTTTTCTGTCTTATTGTCTTTTTTCAGGAAGCATTTCAAAGGCGTTTTTCAGTAGATTAATGTAGGAAGATTTCGCAAAGGCAGAATAATCGCAAAAGAAAAGGCGGTCGGTAAACTGCGCCGATTAAATACGGTGAGAACATTTTAAATAAATATACCCCTCTATGTCAACCGAAAGGCAGATGAAAAAGTCTTTGTTAAACTGCTTTTAATATTAAAGTAAAGATTTCTATGACTTGCCATAGAACGGGTGTCATAATTATACTAAAGGGGAAAACACTCCGATAATCAGCAGCTTGGCTGCACGGATGCTGTTCTGAAACCGACAAATTCGTTGAGGTGTAAAAATTAATGAACAAGCGCGTTATTCTCGCTATATTCCTTGCGTTATTTTTAATAATTCCATGTGTTGCCGGATGCATGGGGCGCGATAAATATACTGGCGGGCAGGAAGATAAAATTGTTGAACGGGGAAAGCCTCTTTTGGAGGAGTTTTTGTCGTCGATTCCCTCAAAAAACATTGAAGTGAAAAGCTTTTATATGACGGAAGCCGCAGAGGAAGGTTCGTTGATTTACGGAGGACGCTTTCCCGCAAATGCGGTTACAGTAAATTTCACCGCGGACAAAGCGGAATATAAGGCAATAGCCGATCTTGAAACCGGTATAATATATTCAAACTATTATATATTCGATTTAAACGAGCATATCAAAGAACAGCTTAAACCCTATTGCGAACGCTATGGCTTTTTCGGAGAGTTTACCGTTCAGGGGGCAAAGGCGTGTATCACAATTCACTCTCACGATGTAGCAATAGACGGAAAAAGCGATAAGACGAATTCCTACATCGATATTGAGGATATGTTGCCGGTTATATTTAATCAGGCGGATGAAGATGAACGCGCCGAAGCCTTTTTAAAGAACGCGCCGATTTCGGGTTTTAATATTGAATTCGCCATTCAGGATGATGAATTCTTTGATCCGCGAATATTGACGGATTATCTCGCGGAGAGCGGAAACTATCAGAATGAGCGGACGCCGAACAGGGCATGGAACTCCTACGAGATTTACGGAAAAAAGAGATTTGACAAGTTTCCGGAAGACGGAGTTTACACCTGGGATATCTGTCTCGACTTTGAGGGGGATATAAAAACCATACCGTATTTTATGAGACGAACCGATTTCTATAAAGAGGGTAAATTCTGTTTCAACTATACCGGAGCCGTCAAAAGCGGAAACATTAACGAGTATGAAAACGACGAACTTCGGGAGTATGCGTTTCCTATTGAAATAAAAGACGGAAAGCTCAGTTATCGTGTATGTGAAGGCAGCGACGGCGTCAGTTTAATGTTCGAGGAAAAACCCGAATACACATTCAGCAGAACATGTTATGAAATCGACTGCAAAAGAAATATCATAGAAGAAAAAGAAAAGGAAAATCTCATTTTAATGCAGAACAGCGACGGCATGTGGTATCTGACCCCGGAGAACGACCCAAACGCCTACTTTTACAGTTATATATTCGATAAAGAACAGGATTTGGAGTATAAATAGAAACGGCGTAAAACCACGCTTTGCCGATTTTGAGGGTTTTAATTAAAACCGCTGATGGAACGGGAAACGAGTCGTAATTTGCGGAGATAATTTTAATGAATCTTAAGGAACGGGCCAAAAAGCTTAAAACGGATATTCCCGCTTTGTTTTTGGCATTGAAAGATAAAGACACCCCGTGTTTGGCTAAAGTGTTGGCCGGAATTACCGTAGCGTATGCCCTGTCTCCAATCGATTTAATACCCGATTTTATACCCGTACTCGGATATTTGGATGACATTATCCTGTTGCCGATGCTTGTTGCGTTAACAGTAAAACTTATTCCCAATCAAGTGCTTGAAAAAAGCCGCAAACAGGCGGAAGGAATGTGGCAGAACGGCAAACCGAAAAAATGGTATTATGCGCTTCCCATTCTTTCGGTTTGGCTCTTAATCATAGTACTGATTTTGAAAGCGATTATAAGATAATAATATTTAATTCCATAGCGAAACTTAAAATATTCCAGTTTGCCATTCCGTAATCATTCGGTCCCCACTTGTCAAACAAATACTGCGAAAAAACAAAGGAGGTGTGCCATAAATCGTTTAATAAATTTTTTGATAATAATTATTCTTATATCGGCGCTCAGCGCCTGCACCGGTAAAGGAGGTAGCGATATTAAAAGGGACGAAGAAATTCAATGCGGAGGAACTGTTGAAAGAAGTTTTGACGCGCCGAAAGTGATTAATTCAAAGGATTTGACGTCAATGGAGACCGAGTTTTTTTACATGACAGATGACGAAAACTATGATTACGATTGCCTGCGGATTAAACTTGAACGAAACCAAAACAACGAGCTTATACTGAGCGAAAAAGACAGTTGCGACACAGGCATAAAGGTCGGCGAGGAAGTGCTCGGCGGCGCTCAAGAGCTCATTGAAAAATTTAATCTGTCCGCGCTTAACGGAACGGATAAACATACATCCGCGCTTCCGCCCCCCTATTCGCCCGTGTTTTTTAAAGCGGAATATGCGAGCGGAGAAAGGATATATTTTTATGTGGACGGAAACCCGGAAGAGTTGTGGTGCAAGGGGCTTGCGGAATATTTTTTAAATATTTTTGAAGAATACGGCGAAACATTGACAGAGTAATTCCGTTTTAGGGTATAAAGTGTTAAACCCCGGGTTGTAAAGATTTCCCTTGCAACCCGGGATTTTAAACAGATGCTGTATGGTTAAAACTGAATTTTTATAATTAAATGCGCAACAATTTCCGGTTTAATGCACCACATATCCTGTTTAATGGAAAGCAAATATAGTTTATATGAGAATATCAAAATAGTATTAAGATGACTTTTCTGGAAGTGGCATCGGCATGGCAATATGGCTTCTATCTATAAGGATCAGTGGCACAATCAGGTGTCTTTTTCAAACAGTTGGCTTTCTAATCTTCCTAACCGCTTCGTCTCGTGTATGTGCTATAGAGAACAACATTTTGAATGATCGTGTCAGGATTTTCGACATGTGCCAGTATACGTTCACCCGCAATACGTCCCAATTCTTCGCTTGGCTGAGAAATCAGACTCATAAAGCGCAGATCGTGGTCGTTTTGCCCCTGTTCCCGGTATCCTAATACGACAATATCAGTGCCGACCCGAAGGCCTTTTTCCGTAAGATAATAGACGGTATCCTGAGTCATAACGTTGTTTGAAACAACTATGGCAGTGCAGTTCGCCTCTAAAATTGCATCAACATGTCTAAAGACACTCATTGCCATTGAGTCACCATAACGAATTATAGAATCATCAATTTTTATGTTGTTTTCCGTCAACGCATCCTTGTAAGCCGAAAGTCGCTCTTTACTGGTGCTTAGATGCTCCAGACCGGTAATGAATCCGATGCGCGAGTGACCGTGGATAATGAGGTGCTCAACCCCGGTATATACGGAGTTGTAGTTTGATATGGTCAGGTTTTCCCATGGTGATCCGTTTAGCTTGCGGTCCAGCAGCACTATCGGGTAATTATGGGGTAGCACTTCCTGCAAGTCGCGCCAATCCGTTACCGTTGAAGCAATAATAAGCCCGTCACATATTCCTGAGGACAGAATTCGCACGTTCTCAACCTCACGGGTATATGTTTTCTTGGTATTTACCAGCAATAATTTATAGCCTTGTCGTGCAAGAACCGTCTCAATCGCTTCAATTATTACCGCCCAAAAGTTATTTGAAATATCAGGTACTATGAATCCGATTAAATATTTTTTCCCCGATCGAAACATCTGAGCTTGCAGATTAGGTCTATAATCCAATTCTTTGACACTATCCATAACTCGGAGTCGTGTTTTCTCAGAGACTCTGCGAGTGTTGTTGAGAACATGTGAAACCGTGGCGCTGGAAACACCGGCATGCTTTGCTACATCATGAATCGTAGGTTGTCGCATAAATTAACCCCATCCACTAAAGAAATAAACGAAAAGTGTTTGTAAACCGATTAACATTTTAACTATATCTCAATATTATTGTATCTGCACATCCAAATATGTCAATACAACATGAATTTGACAGAAGAAGCATATGCACTATTACCAAAAAACAAAGTTTCTATTCATCTAATATCACATATTGACAAAAATTCTTATATGGAAGATAATAAATTTAATAGGTTAACCCGTTACGTATTAAAAAAATCATAACATTGTTCTTACTTTTTGTGCGAAATATTGTAAAGTGACTACTTAAAAACGGAGTGTGTACCAGTGATAGAGAAGAAGTATGATGTTATTGCATTGGGAGAGTGTCTTGTTGATTTTCTTACGGAAAGCAAGCCACAGGACAGTAGCCTAAACCTAAAAGGTAATCCCGGAGGAGCGCCCGCAAACGTTTTGGCCGGTCTGTCAAAGTTGGAAAAGAAAACCGCATTTATCGGAAAGGTGGGTCGGGATATTTTCGGTAGGTTTTTGGTAAATGCAATAAGCAGTGTGGGCGTGGATGTTTCGGGTATGATTATGTCAGAAGATTATCTGACCACTTTAGCCATGGTCGCACTTGACGATTCCGCCGATCGTGAA
The DNA here is from genome assembly GCA_012520915.1 of Oscillospiraceae bacterium. Lineage (GTDB taxonomy): Bacteria > Bacillota > Clostridia > Oscillospirales > Ruminococcaceae > WRIP01. Next base: position 182 of record JAAYNJ010000008.1, on the reverse strand, counting down.
TTTTCTTTTTACCGCGACAATACCGCCGATGTTATGCTCCAAACGTCCGAAATAGATTATGAAAAAATCAGACAGAGCCGGATTTTCCATTTCGGATCGGTATCTATGACAACCGACCCCGCGAGAACTGCTACATTTGAAGCACTGAAATATGCAATGAACAACAATATACTTATTTCCTG
>JAAYNJ010000007.1 GCA_012520915.1 Oscillospiraceae bacterium | reverse complement strand
TGCACCTTGCTGCTAAAAGTTTCAAAAGCAAAGGCTTCTTTCCGCATGGGATTATGTAAAAACATCCTAATTCTCTTCACTTTTTTCAGTTTTACACACTTCCGCCAACAGGCATTTTTGCAGGCACAGTATTTCTAAATCTTTTTTTATCTTCATACACATTATTATCAGCATATCCGTCACCTTTCCAAGTCCACCCGTCTGAAAAAGTAATCACTTTTTCATTAATAAGATAGAGGTTCGGCATATCCAACACTGTAGGAACAAACCATAAAGAAAAAAATATGACGGCTAATAAGACGAAAAAAGCCGGTTCATTGATTTTTTTCAATCTCTTTTTGTATCATGGCATTTCAATTTTTAAGAAGTTTTAACAATATGTCATCTGTCCAAGACATTGATGAATAATTTGCAACGCTAATCGGTATTTTTTACTTTAAACTTTAGTAGCCTTGATTTGTTATTTAGCAGATAAATTATGTTGTGTTTGCGATGGAAAGATTTTCTCTAATATTTACATTACCGATGCATTACTTTTTACATTCGGGTGATATGCTTTTAACAAATATCTAGTTACACACTTCGTGAAAGGGACTTTTAGATATGTCAGGCAATAAGGTAAGAAGCGACTATAAATCAGAAACTAGCGCAAGTTTGCTCCACGAGCCTGTTGGAAAATTAATACATTTGAACCCTATTAATGAACTGGTGGAAGAAGTTTTGAAGGGAGAATGTATTTATCCCGTCTATCAACCAATTGTTTCTCTCAAAAACGGTATGATTTACGGCTATGAGGCTTTGAGTCGCATAACTCTTTCCAATTGTCATTTAAGCATTGATGAACTCTTCGAAGTAGCGATGAGAGCTAATAAACTATGGGAGTTAGAGATGCTTTGTCGCACTCAGGCACTAAAAGGCGCTCATCAAAAGCCTGCTCGAATTAAGTTATTCTTAAATGTGGACCCCAATATTATCTATGACAGCGAATACATTTCGGGATTTACAAAAGAAAAACTGCTGAGTTTAGGGTTTAACTCTGAAGAAATAATTTTTGAAATTACTGAAAAAAGTTCGATTGATTCTCCCGATGTTTTCACCAAAGCTCTTGATCATTATCAGAGTCAAGGCTTTAAGGTGGCGGTTGACGACTTCGGTATAGGTTATTCAGGTCTGATGCGGGTATGTTCCTTTTCTCCTAACTTTATAAAATTAGATATGTCTATCGTGAGAGGAATTAATCAAGATAGCAAAAAACGTTCAGTTGTCTTGGGTATTGTTAAGTTCTGCAGGGAAGCCGGCATTCAGATAATTGCTGAAGGAATAGAGACAAAAGAAGAACTGACCACTCTAATCGATTTAGATGTGGATTATGGGCAAGGATACTTTATAGCTCATCCCGATAGAGAATTTCAGAAGTTGTCGGAAGGAGTGGAGGTTATGATTAGACAGTCGTGTCAAAGAAATCAATCCCCTCTTCCTTTGCTTCCGGGTTTAGAAACCGTGGGGTTCATTTGCAAGAGAAATGATACGGTTACGCCTGATACGAAAGCTCTGTCGGTTTATGAGGAAATGAGACATAACCCCTCAATTACAGAAGTGTGCGTCACCGATGAAGAAGGGAATGTGCACGGAATTCTTACTCGAAACTATTTGCTAGGATGTTTTAGCGGCCAATATGGTTACGGGCTGAATTGCCGTCGAAATGTGGGTGAATTGTTAACTCAGGAGTACATGACGGTAGACTCGGGCACTACTGTGGAAGAAATAGCTAATACGGCCATGGACAGAGATTTTGCCAGCGTTTATGATGCCGTAATCGTCACCGAACAGGGCAAGTATTTTGGAGTCGTCACAGTCAGGGATTTGTTGTTGGCAGCTATCAATATGCGCGAAAAAAGAGCCTCCGATGCAAGCCCTCTTACGGGACTCCCCGGCAACAACAGCATACAACTCGTAATAGATTCGGTGATTAGGGAGTCGGAACCCTATGCAATAATGTATTTGGATTTGGATAATTTTAAGGCTTACAACGATGCCTATGGATTTCCAAACGGTGACTCAATGCTGAAGACTTTAGCGCAAGCCTTGGTGCACTGTTGCTCCGAGAAAGATTTTATTGGACACATAGGTGGAGACGATTTTGTCGTTGTTACCCGTCACCGCGATATAGAAAGCATACAAAAGCTGTGTGACAATATCATTAATACTTTTTTTAATCTTATTCAACCTCTATATTCCTCCCTGGATTGGGAACGCGGTTATATTGTGTCTAAAGACCGAAACGGATTCACGGATAATTTTCCGATTACCACTTTGTCTATTGCTGTCGTGACCAACAAAGATAATGTTTTCTCTGAAAGCAGTGCCTTATCTAAAACTATTGCAGAGGTTAAAAAAAAGTGTAAACAGCAAAGAGGTAATGCGGTTATTATAGTTTAGAAATAATTCTTTAGATAAGGTAGTAGATTTCGAGAGTGATTCTACTATCCTTTTTCTATGCCAAAAACCGGTGAATTGATTGGTTTCAAAGTTTTGTCTATAAAGACCTGACCCGCAGTCATTTTTATGAAAACTTTTTCCTGTTTCTGAGATTGGATCAGGCTGAATAAAAGGTAGGTGGTAATATGAAAGACATGCTCCGGAAAATCAAAGGCAAAATATGATTTTCTAGCAAAGAGGTTAGACAATAATATATTGTCTAACCTCTTTGCTTTCATATCAATTAACTTTAATGGTCTCTTAGTATTTTTGCTGAATAAACGCTATTAGCTCTCCTACTCCGGCGGCAACTAATCTTGTGGTTTCATAAAGAGAGTCCTGATTGGTGTTTTCATAACAGTCGTCAAATGTATGGGTCCACTCCGGGCTGGATATTCCTAAATCATTGCCGATAGCCCTTTCAAAATCAATCTCGCGCCAGGATAATGTTGCTCCCGGAATGCCTACTTTGACAAACGGTATTATATCGTGTTTTCCTGAATTTGAGGGTGAAAAGTACTCATATCCTGAAACATAATTATATTTATAGAATGCCTTGGATATTGCATAGCTTACTATATTGGTTTTTGAATTGTCTTTAGCATCTATGTCGGGATCTCCTTCGGTACTGACAACAAGAACTTTTTTTCTACCAGAATTGTCATATGCCGTCATGTCAAGATTATATATGCACAATATTCGGATCATTTGTTCTTCGCTATTCCTTCTCATGTACTCTTTTGCTCCGTAATATCCGTCTTCTTCAGCGTTAAAAAAGCAGAAGTGTATTTCGAATCCGAAATCAATTCCTGAATCCTTTAATATTCTGGAAATTTCAAGTAGTGTTGAAATCCCCGATGCGTTATCTACAGCACCGTAAGTATCCCTGACCGAATCCAGATGTGCACTGAATACTATGTAATTTGGTTCCGGCGATTCAGTAGGTATTTTTGCTATAACATTTTCCGAGTAACGTCCAAAAGAATTCAAGCCCTGAATTTGAAGTTCCCCGTTTTCAGCAGAGAACCCGAATGACTTCAATTTATTAAACACATAACTGACTACTCGTTGATTACCGTAGGTACCGACGCGTCTTGACCCTATCCCTGATGAAATCTCATAAAGATATGTTATTAAATTGTCTTTGTCTATTTTCCCTGTAATAAACTTTACATAATTATGACTATTTTTTATCGGTATCGGAGCATTATTAATATTAACTTGATTTTCACCATTTGTTCCTAAAATTTCAGGCGAGATAGCGTCATTTATAGTATGTATTTCATCTATATCGTTTATATCGTTTAATTGAACTTCATTTTCAATTTCAATTTCCCCTCTTAAAATCTCTCTCTCCGATACAAGCTCCGCTCCTGAGTCGGCAGGAACTTCAATATTTTTCTTACGTCTGATAGAAAAATCACCTAAATAATTAGGATAATTCTCAACATCCTTTTGACACCCGAATAATAATGTCAAAACTAAAAAAAATATTGCAATTTTCAGCACAGTTCTTTTCAATCCGTCACCGCTTAATTACATTGTTGCAGGTAGGCATTCAGTATAGAAGAAGATTAGTTCAGTTCAGAAAATGTTTGTCTTGAATAATCGATAAAACTAATATTAAGATCAACATCGTCTTTTCCTTCATGTATTCCGTCTATCCTGCCTTTGTTCGTAAACTGAAGCATTTTAAAATCGTAATGAAATGTGGGTATTTCATTGTATTCAGCCAACCAAAAATCATAGCTGTTTATTTTACTTAAATCATAATAAAGGTATGCCAAATCTCTGTAAAAATATATTATGGGCGTATATCCGGCATTTGCAATTTCCTGGCAGAAAGCATTTGCACAATCATTCAACACTGAAGGATCGATATTTTCGGTTCTTGCAATGGGATCTCCGGTAAACTCCCAGTCAAAAACAACGGGATACTGAATATCGTAATTCATTAGCCAGCCTATCACTACTCTTGCCTCCTCTCTCGCTTCTTCAACCGAGATTGCTTGTGAGTAGAAATAGACGCCAACGTCAATATTATTATTTCTCGCTTCCTTAAGATTGTTTAAAAATTCTCCGTCAATGTTTATTACACCGCTACCGTAACCCCTAAAACCTGCCCGAAGCATAGCGAATTCAACTCCGTCATTCTTCACTTTTTGCCAATCAATATTTCCTTGAAATTCAGAAACATCAATTCCAAAGATACTTTTTACCTGTCCGTCATCATAACCCATTCTATCTCCGGACATATAGAATGAGTTTTTATCATATTTATTTAACTCTACTTCTTTGTGAACAGGAATTATTTTATCCCTGTATAAAATTTGATTTAACTCATCCGTCTTATACGGAAGTGATACATATATTCTTTCGGGAGATTCTGTTAAATTCAGGTAAATAGATGTGATTATAATCGTTGACAAAAAAATTGACAGTGCAATAAAAAAGGAAAACCTGTAAGCTTTTCCGCTATTTCTGTTTTTTATTTTTCTATTTTTCTTTTTGTTCATGGCGTTGCTTTCCTGAAACTGTTTTATATGAATTATACCACACTGCACATTATTTGATATCTCCTATCAGTTGCGGGAAACGTATCATTGATAACAATATAAATGTTGTTATAATAGTTGACAGTATTAAAAAAGAGGTATTGAATTGAAAACACATCTCCATACAACTTTCGATAATTACGGCGAGTCGTTCATTATTAAAAAATATTATAGGCAATTTGCATCCATTCAGTTAATTATCGGGGCAATATCCGCAGCCTTTATTTTTAACCCCACATATTTGAAACAAATAGGTCTTTCAGCTACCGGCGTAGGACTATACATGTCGATAATTTCTTTTGTCGGAATTTTTTCTCCCTTTATATGGGGCTTGATAAGTGATAGATATAAAACCGTTAAAAAACTCATCATCATCGGACTGATTGCAATACTCGTTTTTTATCTCCCCGTGCCGTTATATAATAATGTAAAACTGGGATCTCTTACTTTGGCTCCGATAATGATAGTAGTTTCCTCCGCATTTTACAATATGCCGGGCACTATGGCGACTACCTGGTTAATGGAAGTCCAAAAAGAGCATCATGACCTTCAATATGGCTTAATCCGGATGTTTTATGTTGGGGCATATTCCCTGACGAACCTCGGTTTTATGTTTCTCATAAAGATGACCTCTGTCAATCTGGTTTTCGTTTGTTGCGGTCTGTTTACAATAATTTGCCTCCTGAGAGTTTCAAGGTACCCCGACATAGAAGGAAGGGAGTCAAATAAATCCCTAAAAGATATGAAGGTTTCCAGAATATTTAAAAACCCTTTAATGCTGGCATATATTGTCTTTATGTCTGTCGCCTGCATCCCCGCATCATCATTCGGAATTTTTACACCTTATCTCATTGAAAACCTGAATGGAAATCCTTCAATACTCGGTGGAATGATAGCTTTGCGCTCACTTTCTTCCCTTCCTTTTTTATATCTGAGCGGTCGTTTTATAAGAAAAGCCGGACCGATAAATTCGTTAAAAATTTCTATTTCAATTGTACTTATTACTCAAATCCTTTTTTATCTTTCCACGTCAATAACGCAGGTTTTTCTCATTTTTATATTGAGCGGTGTCGCATTAGGGTTAACTATGCCCAGTGAAATTGCGTTTATTAACGAAAATGCTCCTCCCGGGCTATTAGCAACCACTCAGATTGTCTGTGGTTCTGTGTACAGCATCGCAGGAATAATAAGTGGTTTTTTTGGAGGAGTGGCTATAGATAATTTCGGTATCCGAAATTATTATCTCATTGTAACAGTATTGATTTCCCTGGCGCTTATCTTCTTTTTCATATCTACGCCGATAATTAAAAAAAGAATGGAGGCAAATCGTCAACATGAAAAAAATTAGATTGGGCAGAACCAACCTTATGGTGACAAGGACGTCTTTCGGAGCTTTGCCTATCCAAAGGGTTCCCGAAAAAGAAGCGATAAAAATTCTTCGTCACGCCTATGACAGCGGAATCAATTTCTATGATACGGCAAACATGTACACAGACAGCGAGGAAAAAATCGGAAAAGCCTTCACCCCGACTATGCGTTCAAATGTTATTATCTCGACAAAAAGCGGCGGTACCGATTACAAGACCGTAAAAAAACACCTGGATAACAGCCTTGTCAAAATTAATACCGATTATATAGATATACTACAGCTTCACAACCCTACCGAGCTTCCCGACCCTGATAGCAATGACAGCTCTTATAAAGCTCTCATTGACGCTAAAAAAGAAGGAAAGATCCGTTTTATAGGCATAACGAATCACAAACTTCACATTGCAAATCTCGCGCTCGATAGCGGTTTATATGACACACTTCAGTTTCCGTTTAACTATCTGTCCACAGAAGCGGAATTTGAACTGGTTCAAAAAAGTTCCGACTTGGATATCGGATTTATTGCCATGAAGGCATTGTCGGGCGGTCTGTTAAAAAACAGTCGTGCATGCGCCTTATTCTTTAGACAAAATCCGACGGCCGTTCCTATTTATGGAATACAATCCATGGAAGAGTTAAACGAATGGTTGAGTCTCGAAAATCAGGCAATAGAGATGACCCCCGAGCTTGAGCATACAATAGCGGTTGACAAACGTGAGTTAAGTGGTAATTTTTGCAGAAGTTGCGGTTACTGTATGCCTTGCGCAGTAGGAATAGAGATAAAGACAGCAGCAAGGATGGACATGTTGCTTAGAAGATCTCCTTTCAGACCGCTTTTGTCCGATGATAATTATAATATGATGATGAAAATCAACGATTGCATTAACTGCGGATTATGTAAAACCAGGTGTCCGTATGAGCTGGATGTGCCAAATCTGTTAAAAAGAATGCTTGAAGACTACAAAGAATTCTACGAACTTAATAAATAAAATAAACCCCTGATTATATAGTCAGGGGTTTATTTGTCCGAATTCATATTCCGGGCAAAATCAACGCTGCGATATTAAAATATACTAAAAGGGCTACTGCATCCACTATTGTCGTAATCATCGGACTGGCCATTATTGCGGGATCAAGTTTCAGCTTTGTCGCAATCAGAGGGAGAGTACTCCCGACAATCTTGGCAGCTACCACTGAAAAAATTAATGTTATTGATACCACACTTGCTATCTGTAAATCCTTATACATCAAATAAACACGAATAAAATTTAGCAACGCAACTCCTAAACCGGTTACTATACTTATTCGAAATTCTTTCCATATTACTTTGAAAGTATCCTTAAAAGCAATTTCGTCCAAAACCGTAGCTCTTATAACGGACACTGCAGATTGCGATCCGGCATTTCCGCTGGTGTCCATCAGCATTGGAATAAAGGTTGCCAATAAAACATTTACCGCCAGAGCACTCTGGAATTTTTCTATTATTAGACCTGTAAACGTTGCAGAAATCATCAGTATCGCAAGCCAGGTAAAGCGCTTTCTCGCGAGTGTTAATACACTCGTTTCCATATAACTGTCTTCTATCGGCTGCATAGCCGCCATCTTATAGATGTCCTCAGTTGTTTCTTCTTCAATAACATCAATGATGTCGTCTATGGTTATCATCCCAACCAGCCTGTCTTCATTGTCTACCACAGGCATCATGAAAAAGTCATACTTTTTAAACTTATCGGCAACTTCAGCCTGATTTTCATGAGTATGTACCGAAATGACATTTGCATCCATTATTTCTCCAACCATGGTGCTGTCTTTTGCGGCCAACAAATCTCTGATATTTAATGTTCCGACCAGATGTCGTTCATGGTCCGTAATAAACAAAGTTTCTATTGATTCCCTTTCCGGACTTATTTTTCTGACTTTCTTAATCGCTTCTTCCACCGAGATGCCGCTATGTAAATCGGCATATTCAATAGTCATCAAGCATCCTGCAGATTCGTCCGGGAACATAAGTATTTGATTTATCTGTCTTCTGGTCTCTTCATCGGTTGTATTGATTACTCTTTTTACAATTGATGCAGGCATTTCCTCGATAAAATCCACCGCATCATCTAAGAACAGTTCATCTAATATCTCGTAGAGTTCTTTGTCGGATATTCCGTTGACAATTTTTTCTCTTATCTCACCGTCAAGATATGCAAATACCTCTGCCGCCTGTCTTTTCGGTAAGAGTCTGAACAAAATTACGACTTTGGGATTATCCTCTATCTCCTGAATAAACTCAGCAAGATCTACGACATTCATTTCCTCAATTATTTTTCGGATTTCCAAATACTTCTTGTCATTTAAAAGTTCGAGCAAATACTCCCCAATTCAGCCACCCCCAAACATATTTATGACGAAAAAAAATGGCGGTAATAATACCGGCCAACAGATTCATAAAATATCACTTTTTAATGACGCTTTACATAATTACACACAAAAATGAGATGCAGCAATTTAAAGCAATTGATGCGTCAATAATAAAAAGCTTACTTCGATCTGCTGAAGCCTCCACTTAATTCACCTCTTAATTTAAATGCAGCATTAATTTTATGTCAGCATTAATGATTTGTCAATCTTTCTATTGTTAAGAATATGTTATATTATATAATAATCATAGAATAATCTTAAACCTCGAGGATAAAAAATGTATGTCGCTCAGTATACCGATTCCGGATTCCCTGTCGTCGACGGTGTGGGAAGAGTGGTGGAGGCATATGCATATAATATAGCAAAAAAAGGGCACTCCTGTTTTATTGCTGCCCCACGACCCGATAAAACCGATAGAGATAAGCTGGAAGATATTAACATCATCGGTTTCGCAGGTCTTCCCATACCCACAACTCAATACAAGTTGGGTATACCCATACTGGACATTGCCTTTAACGCCAAAATCTCTAAAGAGCAGATAGATATCGTCCATGTGCACAGTCCCTTTTCAGCAGGCACTGCGGGTCATCTAACTGCACGGTTGCGCAAAGTTCCACTCATAGGTACTTTCCATTCAAAATATTATGACGATTTTTACAGTGTGACAAAGAGCAAAATTCTGTCGGAAATCGGAGTAAATATTATTGTTGATTTCTATAACAAATGTGATGAAGTTTGGACTGTCAGCAATTCCACAGCTGAAACTTTGCGGGAATACGGGTTTCAAAAAGAAATAATAATAATGGAAAACGGCGCAGATGAGATGCCGTTTAATGAAAGCTCTTTGGATTTTGTGCGAAAAAAATTCAATTTATCCATGTCTCCTACAATTCTTTTTGTCGGACAGATGTCATGGAAAAAGAACCAAATGCTCATACTTGAAACGGCAGCCGCTCTGACTGAATTAAATTTTGATTACAATCTTATCTTTGTTGGGCAGGGACCGGATTCGGATGAAATAAAAGCGAAATCAGAGGAACTTGGAATACTTAAAAACACATTATTTACCGGCCACATTCCTGAAAAAGAAATTCTAAGTGCACTTTATAAATTATCCGATATTCTGTTTTTTCCATCATATTATGATAATGCACCTATGGTACTTAGAGAGGCTGCCTCGCTAAACTTGCCTTCGCTTTTAATCAAGGGAAGCAACGCAGCGGAATCAATAACCGACGGATTCAACGGATTTCTTTGCAGTGACAACGCAAAGAGCAACGCAGAATTGATTATTAAAATATTAAACGACAGGGAAAAACTTAAAATAGTCGGTGATAATGCAAAAGATACTATAGCTAAACCTTGGGATAAAATAATCGACAAGGCGCTGGAAAGATATCAAAGTCTTATCGATGCAAATAATTAACTTGATCTCCGATTGTCTTTTTGAAGCACAGGTTTTTTGTCTGAAAGCTGAGACAAAATGATAGCTACAAAAACCATAACTGAACCCAATATTTCTCTAATGTTAAAAAATTGATTCAATAACAACATGCCTGCGATTAACGCAAAGACCGATTCCAAGCTCATTATCAGAGATGCAGAGATGGGGTCGGTATTTTTTTGTGCAATAATCTGAAGAGTGTAAGCAACTCCGGAAGAAAGTATTCCAGCATATGCAACCGACCAGAATGCGTTTATATAGCTTTCAAATTTGATGTTTTCAAAAATAATAGCTGATATTAAGGATAATATAAAAAGCACTAAAAATTGAATACAGGAAAGCCGGATGCCGGCTTTCATAAGTATGCTTTTGTCACCTTTATCGGTGCGACTTTCATGTTTCACAAAGTGCTTAGGCTTAATCAAGCCCAATACAAATAGAAAAACTGTAGCTAAAAGTCCTCTGCCGGCATTAAAAGAGAAAGCACGAGATGTTCATTTCCAACACTTTGAGCTACGAAAGCTGCACCTCATATCATTGTCGTAACTAATAACAACAAGTTGCTTTGAAGTTTTTTCTTGACATTATATTAAAAGGGCTCTCCTTAATTAAAAAGAGACGTCACAGACGCCCCTTTATGGAGCTGTTGAGCAGATTCGAACTGCCGACCTCGTCATTACCAATGACGTGCTCTGCCAACTGAGCTACAACAGCATGGCGACCCGGATGAGGCTCGAACTCACGGCCTCTAGCGTGACAGGCTAGCGTTCTAACCAACTGAACTACCGGGCCAACATGGCAGGGGTAGAAGGATTCGAACCCTCGGCACGCGGTTTTGGAGACCGCTGCTCTACCAACTGAGCTATACCCCTAAAACAAACAGCTATAATACTACAAATCGCCTATGGGTGGTGTTAATTCCTCAACCCGTCCCAAAAAGCGATTATACATTGGTGGGCCTTCAGGGACTTGAACCCCGGACCTACCGGTTATGAGCCGGTTGCTCTAACCAACTGAGCTAAAGGCCCCAATCAGCCTAAGTTTTCTTAGTCAAAACTGCCTTGCAATTTTAACACCAAACAGGCTAACTGTCAACTTAATAAGGAAGCATTTTAAATGTTATACCCTCCCGAATAAAAAGTCACCCTCTTCTGTTAATTTCATTTTTCTTCTCTTTTTCATAAAAATCACAATATATACTCCGGTTGCGAGAACAGCAACTATCGAAATAATATCCGAAAGCTTAAATATGAAAAGACCTTCGTACTTAACTTCTACATCTGCTACATCCTTATCTAAATTCAACTCTATCAGCTTTGACTCAGGATCTTTATATACCGGAACCCTTTCCCCATCAACTTTGGCCGAAAATCCGGGATAATAAACAATTGGAAGCTCAACCTTTCCTTTCCCGCCGCTATAACTAAATGTCATTTTCTTATTGTCATTTGTATAGCTGTCGATAGTTACATTTGAATTGGAAAGTATCGGTTTTTTTACTCTCTCTAATGAATTTTCATAGTCAAAATCTTCCGGCAGATATTCTCCATAATACCCTAATATATCGACTATAGCAGAGCTTCTCGGAACGCCTTCAGATACATTCGTAACCGTATACATAAAATAACCGGACGTTATTGAAATCATCGCGGCAACAATTATTGCAACAACTTTTTTGTTACCGGTAACCGACCCGAAGTAACAGTATCCGGCTGATGAGGTTAAAGACAAAAATATAGATGCAATTCCGATAAATCTCCAAGGAAATTGAATTGCATTTATTAATTCACCAATGAAAGGGATACTGCTAATCGCCTTAAATGGGAAATGATATGTAGAAAACCATGCAAATAATATGCCGAGAACTCCAGACCAAAGAAATATCTTTATTTCTTTGGTTTGTTTTTTTCCAAGATTCATTGCAAGGTAAACAAATATAAGCCCCAGTCCGAATGCGATCGGCAGTCCGACAGAAAATCCCATTTCCCCGCCTGCGTACCAAAGCCCGTTACTATATCCGGAGGCGTTAACAAACGCTTCGAAAACCTGAGAAATATATAGGCTCATTCTGAACCCCTCTATTCTCGGAATAAAAAACACCGCATCTTCGAATAAGTACATATACAGCATCGGCAATAGGAACCATAAATTAATTGCGATAGTAATGCTCAGCACCTTAATAATTGACAATAGCCTTTTCTCTCTGATGATGCGAAAAATTAAAATTATAATAATAATCGCTGAAATCAAAGCGACAAGAAATGTCGATATCAGATGAGACTGTATCACTCCGGAGTATCCCAAAACCGCAATCCACCACTTATTTCTATCCCTAAAAAGAACCTCGTACATTCCGAGTACAATCAGAGGAAAGAATATCATTGCCAGTGCTTCGCCATATGCGCCTCTGACATAGATATTTATGAGTCTATAAGTTGCACTAAGATACAGAATTGACGTAATTACGGAAAGAATCCTGTCATTGCACAAGCCCTTTGCACAATAGTATGCAGTCAATGCAGACGACAGGTTTATTGCAAATATGAAAGCGTTTACTGCAAACGGTTGTGAAGTTCCTATGATTCTAAGCAATGCGGGAAGAGTCAAAAGAAGATCCGGGTAATATATGGGAGACAAATATCCGAACCCGCCTGACGCAGACGGATAATATCTGACAGGAAATTGACCTGCAAGCAGCGCGTCTTTCAAAGATTCAATTCTTGAAAAATGAAAAATGCCGTCGTGAGTGTGGAACAGATACCCGAGAAAGGAGGGTTGTGAAACAAAAATCACGGCGATTATAATAATCAACCAGTCCGTGATTTTTCTTTTAATTTTTTCCTCTTTTATCTTATCCGGATTTTTAAAGGTAAAAATGCCGACCGCTGTTAAAAATATTAAGATAAATATTGCCGTAAAGATTGTATCGGTATATGCCAAGGGGCTATATAAATACATATTGCCCACAACAAGATTTCCGCTACCGGAGTAATCTACCCTTATATCAACATACTTCGTTTCCGGTTTTACGGCAAAGCTTCCGGTGTAAATTCCATTTTCAGGCAAAGGTATCTCAAGAACTCTTTCCTCACTTCGCCCGTCACTCAAATAAACTTTGAGTATATTATTGGCATCCATTGAAGTTATGTCTGCATTCAATGTATATCTTCCGAAGTTAGGTATATAAAACCGACCTGTTTTTATTACCTCACCTTTCAGACCAAAAGAAGTATCAACCCTCTTTCCTCCGGGATACTCTTCTTCAGATTCCGATAAAAGTGTCCTATGTTCTATCAAATTCCTGTACTCGTCGTTGTGTATGTTAAGAATAATAATAAAAACAGTAATAACGCAAAAAACTATGTATCCGATTACGCTTTTATTGATTTTCTTTTCCATACAGTCCCCGTATCATGAATAGATTATATTTTTGTATTCTAACAGTTTTTGGCACAAACTGCATTTTCATGTTTTCAAGTCAAAACTTCATACTAACTACTCAAATGGATTATATCATATTTACATACATGATATTGTCTGAAGATCATTAGTTTTGTTCTATATAAGAATATTGAAAAGTACAATTCATTTAGACTATTTTCTGAAAAACAAAAAACACTGCATTAATGATGTAGCAGTGCTTTTTATATTTTGACCTTTTAAATAACAATTTTCCAATTTATCTAACAGAGTGTCAAATAATTAATATGAGAATTTGGGGGTATTTTTCGAAATCCCACTGTCTTTATTAACATCTCTTCAAACTTGCGAATGTAAACAGATTTTCGCCTAATTTATACCATGAGTATTCCACGATTAAAAATACTGTAAACAAAAAACATTCAATTCAACCGGCACTTCTTCTAAACATCCTGTATATTTCCTATCGCATCAACAAGCGCAACGATATCTTCAGGATATATATCTCCGATATTGCCTAATCTGAAAGTCGGCATTGAGGTCAATTTCCCTGGGTAGATGACAAATCCTTTCGATTTAAGTGCATCATACAATTTGATAAAATCCAGATTTCCAAGTTCGAAAGTTGTTATGATATACGATTGATATTCGGGGGCGATAATGGAACGAAAACCAAGTTTTTCGAGTCCGCTAGTGAGAATTTCATGATTCTTCATATATCGTTTTTTGCGAGCCGGTAAACCACCTTCTTTTTTATATTCATCAATTGCCTGCCTTAGTGCCAATAGTACGTTGGTTGGTGATGTAAAACGGAACTTACCACCATTATTGTGAAAGCATTGATATTGATCGAACAAGTCAAGGCTATGGGAAGAGGAATTCCCACTACATTTCGCAATCAATTCTTTTTTTACTATTACAAACGCCAAACCCGGTAATCCTTCCAAGCACTTATTGGAGCTTGCAGCCAGAGCATCAATATCAAGCCCCGGCATATCAATATCATAAGCCGCAAAGCTGGACATTGCATCAACTAGAACCTTTTTTCCATACGATTTGGAAAGCTTTACAAGATCTTCAAGTGGATTTATTATGCCGGTAGTGGTTTCGCAATGAACAAAAACTATTACATCAATATCCCGGTCAATATTCAATTTATCTTCAAGGGTTTTGACATCTATGGGCTGAGTCATATCAAATTCAAGATAATCATAATTTTTGCACAATTTATCAGCTATAACCAACATCCGCTTTCCGTATTCGCCGTTAACTAAAAACAATATTTTTTCGTTTTTTTTGCAAAGACTATCAATCATTGCTTCTACTGCATATGTGCCGCTGCCTTGCAATAAAATTGTGGAATAATCATCATTGGCAGAAATTTGTGTAATGTCGTTTATCACCGAAGTCGTAATGTCTTTATACTCTTCATCCCATGTGCAATGATCGGTGAGCATAGCGTATTTAACCGATTGCCTTGTTGAAAGGGGTCCGGGTGTCAATAATTTTCGGTCTTCATTTAATCTGAGTTTTCGGTTTATTTCGGCAACGACATCCAATAATTCATTCATGTCGTCAATTACATAATCCGCTCCGGCCTTGTAGTATGTTGAGCGAACAGCTGTTTTTCGATCTTTTAGCTCATTCTCCGTCAAAGCCGAAACCTCTAGCCTGGTAAGACCTAATTCCGACGATCCCATAATAACTCCTACGGTCCAACAATTGGCGTTTTTTCCCTCCGTAATATCAGCTACTGTATCTCCAACTTTTATTGCTTCTCTGGGATCTGAAATACCGAACTCCATAAGATTGTTCCAAATCATGTAAGGATACGGCCGACCTTTAGGAACAGAATCTGCGGTAATGCAGAAGTCGGGCGAATATCCCTGTTCCCTTGCTTCTAATATGACACTCTTCATCATTTCAGAAGTATACCCGGTAGTGGAACCGATTTTTATTCCCTCTTTCCGTAGAGCAGCAACGGTTTCAATAATATAGTCTTTGATGTCGCAGTGCTCTTCAA
Organism: Oscillospiraceae bacterium; assembly: GCA_012520915.1. GTDB lineage: Bacteria > Bacillota > Clostridia > Oscillospirales > Ruminococcaceae > WRIP01. The sequence goes on along the minus strand of JAAYNJ010000007.1, from coordinate 5,328 downwards.
TATTAGCAAATAGGGTTTCTTCAAATACTTTGTATGCCCTTAAAATCATCTCCTCGGAAATCGGTTCGGCCAACATGGCGGCAATCGCTCTGGTATGATCGAGTTTCAATAGTCCCATAGGTTTTCGCGCCATTTCGTTAGATATCTCTATACCTATGCTTTTAAACCCATCTATAAAACCTTTTACCGGCGCAAAGCAGCCATAATCTATAGTCGTACCCGCCCAATCAAAAACGACGGCTTTAACCCTTTTGGTCATTATACCTCCAAAATTTCTTTGTACAATTTTTTAATAATATCCTTGTCAAATTGAACAGGATTGTTATTCAGTCTTTCGATATTTACAGAATTTGTCAAAATTTCCAAGTCTTCCATTTTTGCATTTTGAGGCGGTAAAATTTTCAGTTTATGCAATATTTCCTCAAAAAACATAACTGCTTCCAGATGATTTTTTTTACCAAGTGCAATTGCTATATCATCAAAATTCCCCATTTGCTCCCAAACTTTTGGAAGACATATTGCAACAGAATGACCATGCGGCAGCCCGTAAAGAGAAGTCAGTTTATAACTCATAGCATGGGGCGCAGTTGTGGTTGTTATATTGATTGATTTACCTGCTAAATTGGAAGCGAGGAGCATCTTGGCATTACCATCATCATCATTTAGCAAATAACTTTCCATATTATTAATAATCAGGCTTATCGCTTCTCTGGAATACTGAATACTAATTTGTGTCGCCCTTTTTGACCACCAAGACTCAATAGCTTGGCAAAGCGCATCGAGCATAGTACATTTTTTTTGATACAGAGGCAGTGTTTTGAGCAAATCAGCCTGCAAAACAACATATTCCGGCAAAAGCGCTTCATCAGTAATAGACATCTTCTCGCCATCTTTGTATATTACTGCAAATTTAGTCGCTTCACTTCCAGTCCCTGAAGTCGTCGGGACAGCTATTATAGGTAGGTTAATACCATAATGGTATTTAATCGCCTTTGCGGTGTCTATACTGCTTCCGCCGCCGACAGCTACTATAAAGTCGCATTTATTATTTCTTAGAACCTTTACTCCTGACTGTATGTCCTCGTAAATCGGATTTGAAGTAAAATCGCTAAACCTTATAACTTTACAGGGAAACTTTATACCGAATGAATCAAAAGCGTCATCGCAGACCAAAAGCGGATTTTTATCCTTTAATATTTCGAAGGCTGAAAAATCATAAAAAATTTGTTGCACTGTTATTTAACCGTCGATTTGATTTTTGTCGCAAGAACTTCCAGCAGAATTACAGCTGCCACAACGATATAAGTGATAAATCCAAGTTCACGAAGATCAAAGTAATGATTCCCGGCCATATATAAATCGAACCCGATACCGCCAACTCCTGCTGCCGCACCTACTGCAAGCGCATTTGTAAAGTTTATTTCAAAACGAAGAAATGTCCATGCAGTCATTCGACTGATAGAGGAAGGAAGAAGCGCTTGAAAAACAATTTGCCAGAAGCTTGCGCCACTTGCTTTTAAAGCTTCAATAGTACCGGCATCCACTTCTTCAATCGATTCCGCATATGCTTTAATCAAATATCCGGCACTGTGAAAGGTTAGTCCGATAACAGCCGCAACACTGCCTAGTCCAGCAGAAATAGTGAAGATTAGAACCCACAGTATAGTCGGTACTGCTCTTATAAAAGCTACAAAGCCCTTTGTTATGTTGGCTACAATCGGGTTTGCGATATTCTTAGCACACAGCAAAGCACCGAAAAAAGCAATTATCGCCCCAAAAATCGTAGAAAGCGCACCAAGAGAAAATGTCACAAATAGCTCTTTTAGCATCTCCCTCCATGTACCATATGTCAGTCTTGGCTGACCGAACAAAACTTTGGCATTGTTCCATGTTCCGGTTACAGCCTTCGCAATATCGACATTTTTATAGTCGAATGTAGCAAAACCATATACCGTCAGAAACAACAGCACAAACAACGTCATCTTGATAGCAAAATCGCTTTTTGATTTTGTTGACGTTTTAATTGTTCCCCTGCGGCTCTTTCTCATAAACTTATTTATATCCAGAGTAATGGGGAGCTGTCTCGCCATATCGAGTTCACTCATTACATAATCACCTTTCTGATTTTATTCGACAGCGTTTCAATTACTATGACCGTTATCACAATAGCTATTACGACAATGCTTGCAGAACTGTAGTCCATGCGTTTATAGTAAAGATCGAACAAATACCCTATTCCTGTCGCAGTAAGTATGCCTATCAATGTTGATGACCGGATGTTTGTTTCAATCATATATAAAACCCATGAAACGATTTCAGGCATCGACGAGGGAATAACACCATGAAAAACCGTTTGGATGGAAGTTGCTCCTGTGGCATATAATGCCTCAACACAGGATGCACTTACTTCATCTATTGTCTCAATAAAGGTTCTAGACAGCATCCCGAAAGTAGAAAAAAACAAGGCAAAAAAACCTGTCAATATATTCTGACCGAAAGAGAAAAGCAACAGCATTGCCCAGACCACATCCGGTACATTCCTGAAAAATGCAGCAATAATTCTAACTGTTCTGGCAATCCAAGGAGACGATCTGGTTGTCTTTGTCCCAAGCAAGCTAAAGAAAAAAGCACATATGCTTGCACACATGGTAACAGCAACCGATACAAGCACTGTTTCAATTAATTTTGAAAATATATACGGGACTCTTGACCATGCCTTTGCATCCGGTATAAAGTGCTTAACCATCCAGATGGCAGCTTTCGGAATAGATGTAAAGCCGTTAATCACATCATAATTAGTCACAACAGCCGAAATAACGAAAAGCGCAGCCACTCCCAAAAATGCTAGAGTAAATGAACGTTTTCTTTTTACAAAGATCGATGTTCGATTTTGGAATTTTGAAGTTTCTCCTGTTATTTTACTCGTTTGCTTATCCGACATCTGTAATCAATTCACCTTCATTCGACTCGTATATTTTATATATTTTTGTTCTGGTCAGTTTATCCGATGGTCCGTCAAAAACAATTTGTCCTGCAGTAATTCCGATAATCCTTTTAGCATACCTCATTGCAACATCTACCTGGTGTAGATTGGCAACGCAGGTAATCCCCATGGTTTCATTAATGTCTCTCAAGTAATCCATAATGATTTTGGCAGAACTGGGGTCAAGAGATGCGATAGGTTCATCGCATAAAAGCAGCCTGGGCTCCTGCATAAGAGAACGTGCGATTCCAACTCTTTGCTTTTGTCCGCCTGACAATTCGTCACATCGTTTATAAGCCTCTTCGGTAAGTCCAAGCATTGCAAGAATCTGAAAAGCTCTTTCCTTCTCCTCTTCGGTATAATGACCAACAACACCGCTTATGGCGGATTTATATCCAAGCCTTCCGTGTAAAACATTTTCGATTACACTAAGGCGATCAACAAGATTGTAATGTTGAAATATCATGCCGACCTTCTTGCGAACTTGTCGTATTTCTTTTTTATCCGCCTGATTAATATCATGTCCATCAAAAAAAACTGACCCCTGCGTTACATCCACGAGCCTGTTGATGCAACGCAGAATGGTCGATTTACCTGAACCGGACGGACCGATTATGGCGACGAATTCGCCTTCTTCAACCGAGAAAGAAACATCAGTCAGCGCCTTCGTAACATTATTATAAATTTTACTTACATTTTTGAATTCCAATAATATAGGCATATTTATCTATCTTTATACTTATTGACGATATCTTTATCTATTCGCAAAATGCTTACTAGCGATACGGATCGTACCACGAGTCGTCGGTGAGGACGAAGCCGTAGCTCTTGGACTTTTTATAAAGACCTACTGCGCCTTCCACTTTGTCGTCATAGAAAAGTATCGGGCTGCTTGCGACTTCTTCTGAGGTGAACAGATCTTTAATCGCCTGGATTTCTTCTTCACTTAAGTTTTTGGGGTTATATACATTCGGACCGTTAAAGACCGGAGTTACAGCTATAATCGTGAAGTCTCTTCCGATGTATTGGTCAAACGGAGCATCTGCGCCTTCTCTTACCGTGAAGACCGAGCCGACTTTGCTTATGTCTCCGGATTTGGCTTCAATGTATGCCTGAACTTCTATATCGCAGAAAGCTGCCACGTCGGCATTACCGCTGAGCAGGTTTACTGCTGAACCTTGGTGCGAACCGCCAAAATAGACTTCGCTAAAGAAAGGACCTCCTTCAATCAATTTGTCTTCATCCAGCTTATCCTCGGGGAAATGCTCAATAATTGTAGAGGTAGGAACTCTGAACCCCGATGTCGAGCTGTTGGAAACAAAGGACATTTTCTTTCCCTTGATATTGTCAATGGAGTAAGTGTCTCCGTCTTTATATTGATCGGCTTCTTCTGCAGGTACGGCCAGCCATGCGAAATATTTGGCACCGTCGAGCGACCAGTTTTCGTCGCTGTTCACAAAGAGGACGTCTATTTCAGGATTTCTGTTCTTTGCTTCAATGTAGCCGACAGCACCCATTGCAATAGCGATATCTGCCGAACCGCTGGCTATAGCTTCAATAGCTATTGTATAATCTGTCGTAAGTTTGTGTTCTACTTCTCTTCCCGTAGCTTGTGTAATAAACTTGGCGACTTCATCTCGTACGGCTTGGTGAGTGTTTGATGATTCGTTGGGATACCAGGTTACTACTATAGGATCCGTGTTTTTCGTACTTTCCGCACTTTCGGGTTTAGAATCGTTGGATGTATCTGAGCTTGCCTGACTATCAGCATTGTCTGATGTTTTTGAACCGCACCCGACCACGCAAGTAAGTAAAATTACCATAAGTAAAAGTGAACTAATCATTCTTAAAAATATCTTTTTACGCATTTTTTATCTCCTTTCCAATCATTCATGCCAAATACTAAAATCAAAATGTTAGATAAGAATTACATTTAAGTTAATTCAAAGTAAAAATATTATTTCCTACGACCATAGCAATTTTTTATCATTTGACCAATTTGACTCTGTTTCGGAACCGATTCAAAGAACTATTTAATCCTTTTATTTTTTCGACATAAAAAAGAACGTCTACAGATTTATCCATCCAAGACGTTCTTCTGGCTCCCCCTGTTGGATTTGAACCAACGACCCTCCGGTTAACAGCCGGATGCTCTACCGCTGAGCTAAGGAGGAATATTTATAACTTTTATCTATCGTTAGAAAAATATTTTAATTTAAAAACCGGCACCTACCTATTTTCCCGGATCGTCTCCAATCAAGTATCTTCGGCACAACTCAGCTTAACTTCCGTGTTCGGGATGGGAACGGGTGGGTCCTGAGCGTCATCGGCACCGGTATGGTGTT
>JAAYNJ010000001.1 GCA_012520915.1 Oscillospiraceae bacterium | reverse complement strand
CCTAGTATCCTTTATCAACCATGATATGATTCCAATGACGGAAATGGTTTATGAAGCAAATTATTTTGAAACAGAAGGATATAACCCTAACACACAAAGACTTATTAACAGACCTTTTATATTCTTTACCTTATCAGAATGTATTGAAATGCTTGAAATGGAAAATCTTACAATCATTAGAAAAATTGCTACCAGTGGATTTTCTGAATTGTTACAAAAACAGATTGATAATATGAGTGACCTATCTTATGAAAGATATATTGACTGGCACCTTGCTCATTGTGACAAAGAAGAATTATTAGGTGCAAGTAATCATTATCTATTTGTTTGTAAAATCAAGTGATAATACTTAAGATTTTTGTTGTGGTTCGGACTCTCCCCTGCTTACTCTATAAAAACCTCGGAATGGAGGTTATTTTTTTATTTATAAAATCCGACTTACCGCACATTTCATGCAGGTTTTTTATCGCATAAACCTTTGAAGTGTGCGTTTTTTTGCGTTGATTCGTACATATCGAAAGCCTCTCGCCGTCCCCTGTTCTCCGTTTAATATATTTCTCAATTCCCCCGTTTGCGGGTATAATTACCCTTATCAGCTGAAAAAGTTTAAAGGAAAAAGACAATATGCTTTTAAGGTATGCAAAAAAATATTCGAAATTTATAGTCGCCCAGCTGTTCTTTGCGACCGTCTGGGTGTTCGCACAGCTTTTAATACCCCGCTTGATGGTTGATATCGTAGACTTCGGAATAATGGCGAAGGACATGACCGCCATAATAAACAGGGGTCTTCTCATGCTGGCGGCGACGGTTTTAAATATAGTCGCTCTTATGATTTCGCTGTATTTCTTGACGAGGGCAACTGCCGGAATATCGCGGGATTTGAGAGCGGATCTGTTTGAAAAGGTTATCGACTGGTCGAAGGAGACGAGGGCCGACTTTTCGAACTCCACGCTGATTACGCGAACGGTAAACGATGTCAAGCAGGTTTCGAATTTTATTGACCTCTCATTGAGAAAGATTTTCACTCTTTCAATAACCGTCATCGGGGCGCTGGTCGTCTCCTTTTCGCTCGACGCGAAGCTTGCGTCGATCATTTTGATAATCATTCCGGTAATCTTCCTTTTGGGTTTGTTTTTAACGACGAGAGCTCTCCCCCAGTATTCCCGCATACGCCTTTCGATAGACCGGATAAATCAGCTTTTCAGGGAAAACATAAGAGGAATTCGCGTAATAAGGGCGTTTAACAAATCGGACTACGAGGTTCGGGAATTCGAAAAGGCGACGAAAGAGGCATACGACGCAAACATCAAATCGGAATCGACTATGATGCTGTTAAGCCCCTTAATCCTGCTGTTTACCAATATTCTGATTTTAGTCATTCTGTTTATGGGCGGCGGCCGCGCCGAGATAGGAACGATTAAGCTCGGTGTTTTAATCGGTCTGATTGAATATGCGTCGATAAGTTTATCCAATATTCAGCAGTTCGCCTCCATAATTACCATAATTCCGAGGTCAAAGGTTTCAATAGACAGAATTTCGGAAGTATTATCCACCGAGGAGCTGCTTGAAATTAAAGAGGACACTCTGCAGTCGGAGCTAATCGGGATAAGTTTTAAGGATATCGATTTTTATTATCCCGGTTCCCGCAGAGCGGCTTTGAGGAACCTCAACTTCACTCTAAACAAGGGTGAAACAAAGGCGATAATCGGCTCGACAGGAAGCGGAAAATCCACCGTTTTAAAACTTCTGTTGCGCGACTACGATGCCTTTCACGGGCGAATCTGTCTGAACGGCAGGAATATCCAGACTCTTACGAGGGAAGAAATCGGCGGTATCGTGACATATATACCGCAATCGAGCTTTTTATTTTCGGGCAGTATAAGGGAAAATATCCAAACCGGAAAGAAAGATGCCGGCGATGATGAGATATGGGAAGTTTTGGACATGGTTCAGATGGGCGATTTTTTCAGAGAATCGTCGGAAGGGCTCGATACCCACATAGCGCAAAACGCCGTGAACTTTTCCGGCGGTCAGAAACAGAGGCTTTCGATAGCGCGCGGACTTATCAGGGAATCGGATTTCTATATCTTTGACGACTGTTTTTCCGCTTTGGACTATGCGACCGAAAAGAAAGTCCGCGAAGCTATAAAGGAAAAGTTTGCGGACAAGGGCGTTTTGGTTGTTGCCCAAAGGGTTGCGACGGTCAGGGAAGCCGACGAAATTTTAGTCCTCGAAAGGGGCGAAATCTTAGACAGAGGAAGCCACGAATACTTGGCGGAAACTTCGGAGATTTATAAAGAAATCCTCGCTTCGCAGATAAAGTCCCAAGAGGGGGAAATCAGATGAATAAAGAAGTTTTAAATAACGAAGATAAACAACAGGACGGCCTGCCGGGAGTCTCCAGAGGAGTCGGAGGCGCGGGACGCGTTTCGGGTCTTTTGACGTCGGGCAAAACGAAAAACGCCAAAGGAACGATGTTCCGGCTTTTAAAAAACCTCGCTTCTTTCAAATGGCTCTTTATTTCGGCGATTATACTGACCTTAACCGCTTCCCTCGTTCAGATTTTGATACCGAGAAAAATCGGTGAAATCATAAATATCTTTACCGAGCTTCTGACGAAAAAAACCGCTCTCGATTGGATGCTTTTGGGAAAAATCGGTCTAATCCTCCTAGTCTTGTATATCTTCAACTTTTTCTCAAACTACATCTCAAACATACTTATGGTAAGGGTATCCCAGAATGTAATAAGGTCTTTGAGAAATCAGATGCAGGTGAAACTCAACAATCTCACCCTGAACTATTTCGACCGCTCGTCTGCGGGGGATATGGTTTCCCTGTTAAGCAACGATTTGGACAACGTGGCAAACACCCTTCAGAGCGGTCTGACGAGTTCACTGTCCGCGATCGTCCTGCTCATAGGCGTCGTCGCAATGATGATAATAATAAATCCCGTACTCGCCTTTCTCTCCATGGCAGTAATCCCCGTGTCATATTTTATGGTCAAGTTTCTTATTAAAAAGGCCAAGCCGATTTTTCAGAAGAATGCGAAACTGACGGGAGATTTTAACGGCAGGGTTGAGGAAGCCTACAGGGGCGAGGATATCGTAAAACACTACAACATCGGCGGGGATTTAAAGGCGGAACTCTCTTCCTTAAACGAGGAACTATACGACAGCGAGTGGAAATCATCGCTGGTTTCCTTCGTCACAAGGCCCGCAGGCGATTTAATCTTAAACTCAAACTATGTACTGCTTGCGATTTGGGGCGGAAGATATGTCATAAAAGGGATATTATCGCTAGGAGGCTTTCAGGCTTTTCTGCAGTACACCCAGATGTTAAGAGGTCCCTTCAATCAGGTATTGGGGATATTTAACACCATAATGTCGGCTCTGGCTTCTGCGGAACGCGTTTTCGAATTCCTCGATGCCGATGAAATCGTCGAACTGGGAGACGAGGTTATAGACGCCGAATCCGTCGCGGGCGAAATCCGGTTTGAGGGTGTCGATTTCGGATACACCGAAAATCTGCTGTTTGACGGGGTGGATTTAAAGGTAACTCCCGGAGAACAGGTAGCAATCGTCGGCAGAACGGGGGCCGGAAAAACGACGCTTGTAAATCTCCTTATGCGCTTTTATGAGATATCCGGCGGTAAAATTTATATCGACGGAAAAGACGCAAAAAACTACCGGACCGAGGAACTCAGAAAAGCCTACTCTATGGTTTTACAGGATACATGGCTCTTTTCGGGCAGCATCCGCGACAACATCGCCTACGGCGCGGATATTCCGGATGACGGGGATTTGTCAAACGTCGACTTTGAAAGTATTAAAGAGGCGGCAAGACTGGCGCGGGCGGATTCCTTTATCGAATGTCTGCCTCAAGGCTACGACACCGTTTTAACCGAAGGAGCTTCGAATATAAGCCAGGGCGAGGTTCAGCTTCTGACGATAGCGAGGGCGATGATAAAAAAAGCGCCCATAATCATACTGGACGAGGCAACATCTTCGGTCGACACGCGCACCGAGTTGTTGATACAGCACGGTCTCAAGGAGCTTGCCTCAAACTCGACCGGCTTCATAATCGCCCACAGACTTTCCACTATTCAGGACGCCGACAGAATCATCGTCATGGACAGCGGAACGATAGTCGAAGTCGGGACTCACGACGAACTGCTCAACAAAAACGGCTACTACGCCGAGATGTACCTCGCCGGCCAGGCGTAGGGGGAAACACCCTCTCCCCTACTGTTAAGAGATCTAAAATACTCGAGAGTTAACTCAAGCTGTTTTTCTAATATTACTACTACACCTGAAAAATCGTTAGCAATACAAAACTAAATTGCAGAAGGAAGATCGTTGTGATAGGATTTTAGGAGAATAGTTTCTCCTTATAGAGAAAAAAAGAACTTTGTACTGATAACTGAACTTTATAGAATACGTTAACCTTTGTCGTTCCCTAATAGTTATATTAATTAAGCACAAATGGTTTTGACAAGGGAGGCGAATATGGCAGATTGTTTCTCCACACAAAAAAGACGCGAAGTCATGTCTAAAATAGGAAGTAAAGATACGCAAATAGAGATTAAAGTGCGCCTCTGGCTTTATCATCGTGGAATAAGATACAGAAAGAACTGTAAAACAATAATCGGCAAACCAGATATCACTATTAAAAAATATAAAATCGCCATATTCGTTCACGGTTGTTTTTGGCATGGACATGAAAACTGCAAATATTACCGCCTGCCAAAGTCAAATCTCGAATATTGGAAAGAAAAGCTTGAGAAAAATATAAAAAGGGATAAGGAAAATATAGAGAAGTTGGAACAAATGGGATGGAATGTATTTGTTCTTTGGGAGTGCCAGCTAAAATCGGAATTTGAGCCAACGATGATAGAATTGCTAAAAAAAATCAATGCAATAAGAAACAGTAAAGAAAATCAAGCTCACTTGCTAAGTAAATAGCAAGGAACAATGTACACTGCCTAATTTATCCAACAGTTTCTTAAGGAAATAAGTAGTCTACGTTCTCAAACAATTTGTTTTATGCTAAATCACAGACGCTCTTATTTGGTATTATAGAGTTTTAATTTTTAAAGAAAATTAGTTATTGTTCAAAACGCAAAAAAATCTTCTCTCATGTAAAAATTCAGCCCTCTTGACGCTAGTAAAGACACATTTTATTATAATTGCCAAATTTGAACGATTATCAAATTGGCTAGAGTAAGTTGAGTCAAAGATCAGTAGTACACAGAGGTGCTATCATTGGACCAAATACAGATTGCCTTGTAGGATAATCTATATTGGAAACATTATAGATTAGAGTAGAAGTGTATTTTTATGCTTTAAAATACGCTAGTAATCATAAGAAACGTCAGGATGTGTTTTTAGATTTTATCTTTCATGCTACGTTGCATTACTAATATCAACCATAAAGGGAGATTAATTGCATGGAAAAAACATACAAAGTTGGAGGCATGTTTGCAGGGATTGGCGGAATATGCCTAGGGTTTCAGCAAGCTGAGCTCAATGGCATTGCCGGGTATGGGCTAGAATGGGCAAATGAGATGGACGAATACGCTTGTGAAACGTATCGAATAAATTTTTCACACAAATTGATCGCAGGCGATATAAATAAAGTATTGAATCCAGATCTAGCAGATAAAGGCGATCCCCTTAGTAAAGAATATTATCAGCTTATGAATCAAGAAATATTGAAAAATAAAATTGATGTGCTTACTGGAGGATTTCCATGTCAGGCTTTTAGCATTGCTGGCGAGAGAAGAGGCTTTGAAGACGAAAGAGGAAACCTCTTTTGGAGCATTGTTAATCTTGTTGAGTTGCTTGGAGCGACGCATGTAAAACCACGCATTTTGTTTTTAGAGAATGTCAAAAACTTAAAGAGCCATGACAGAGGCAGAACATATAGTGTTATTAAAGGTGAAATAGAAAAGTTAGGGTACATAGTGAAAGAGCATGTTTTAAATACAATGAGCTATTCTTGCCTGCCACAGAATAGAGAACGAATCTATATAATTTGTTTTTTACAAAAAGATGATGCTGACAAGTTTACGATGTTTGAACACATGGAAAGATTTGAGTTTAGCCACGATGTGCATGATAGAGAAAATGAAATTAAAAAAATTATTGACTATGCTGAAAAGGCGGATGAAAAGTATTATTATACAAAAGAAAAATATCCTCATTACTTTCTCACTGTTGAGGAATACGAAAACATACCTAAGCAAGAGAGAAAAAACGTTAGAGTGAACTTGGACGAACAGATAGATGAAATGTTCAAGTTTTATCAAGTAAGGAGGGGTATGTATGTAAGAAAGAACAAGAGTGATGTTTGCCCTACATTAACTGCGAACATGGGAACGGGAGGGCACAATGTACCTCTTATTAGAGACAATTGGGGGATTAGAAAACTAACTCCTGCCGAGACTTTAAAGCTACAAGGTTTTCCTGTTGGAAAAGGCTTCAAGATTCCTCTAAGATACAAAGGCAAACCTTTTGCAGATAGCAATGTGTATAAGCAAGCCGGCAACGCTGTTTCAGTGCCAATAATCAAGTTGCTGGCTACAGAATTGCTTAAGGTGTTGGCAGAAAATGACAAATTAGGAAAATTCATCATTGATGAGCCAGACATTAATGCTTATCAGCAAATGAGTCTTTGGAATCAATAACACACTTTTTCATGCGAGAATTAAATAATTTGGTTTATCTTAACCTTTATATTAGTATCAAGTTGCTTGCACTCTATTTTTATGATTTAAAAAGTAGTTAGTTAAATTATTGACTTTAAAAATGGTAACAGTTTAAACTCTAGGGCTCGCAACATTTCAAGAATAGGGAAAGTTTAGTTGTTCCTTTTACGACAGTAATATATAGCTTCATAATTGCGGTAGATAAAGCTAGAAAATAAAAGGTGCCCCACAGTCTAAGCAGGGCTTAGGTCGGGGGGCAATTTTATGTCTTTTGACATCAACTAAAACAAAAAATCCAGGGCGCGAAGTCTTGATATAATCTTTTTGTCAAATTCATCTCTTCTTATTAACACACCTTCTTTTAATTCAATTTTATAGTTCTCATTATATAATATTCCCTTTTATAATACGGTTTAATCTGTCAATTAGTTCTTTTTCATAGCATGGGACAAAGGAAATTAGTCCTTTATTCAAAAAATATTCCTCACCACCTGAACCTCGCTCTAGCATTCCAAAGTTTATTTTATAGGTGGAGTTGGGTTCTAATATATAGCCGTTTATAGTTGATTTAGCGTCTCCAGAATTTATAACATAGATATTGTTTATATTCTTTTTTATCAAAGTGAGGAATTCAATGTTTTCAATATGCAAATCTAGGGTTCTGTAAAGAAATTCAATATATGAACCTCCTGTTTTCTTTTTATAAAAGGGTGTTCCGTTGCTATTATATCCTTCGTACCATTCACTATTAAACTTATAAACGTCATTAGAATTATGGTTGTCAAAGAATTCTTTCAAAGGTCTAGATAAACTTGCTCCCTTAACTATTTTTATTTTTTCAATGTTTTTAAGATATTGGGCACTTACATGTTCTTCACACAAGGTGGAAAAACGCATAAAGGAATCAGCTCTAGTTATTTTCATCAAATCAATAGTTCCAATATCGTCAGATGTATTATTAACATTATCCAGCCTGTGCAATTCTCCGAGAGCATTTGACTTTATAAATATAGAGTCGTCCATAGCTAATTTTTTCGATCTAATATCATCAAATATTGATTTATCGAAAAACGGTAGTAGATAATCAACCCTTAAGTCTGTTTCGCACATTACCAAATACTTGTCACTGTAGTCTTGATCTCGCAATGTAACCATATATTGCTTTTCTTTAAATGATTTAACTTCAATTTGCGGCATATTTTCTACAGGCATCCATTTCTCTTCAAAAATTGAGAAGGGAATTATTTTTTCTTTTACCTTTATACCTATAACATCCGGGGCAATGCCCGTTTTTTTGGGATCATATAAGTAATAATCAGGAATGACTTCTATGGTATTGGAGTTTTCAATTTTAGGCAGGATTATTTTATTGAAAACTATTCTCTCAGGCACAGTATTAATCCACCTATCAAAAATTCCACCCATGAGGTCACCTCTAGAGCTTAACGCTCCAGGCATGCTTGAGCTTCCTTGTTTTTGAGTGATAGCTGTAATAAAATATATGTCTTCAATGATATCTTCTTTTTTAATCGTTACTTTCATTTAAGTCCTCCAATAATAATAATCCGTTTTTACTACCATCTTCTATTAATAGAACACAGGCTTTCATATTTAAGGCATTTGATATTTTTTCAATGTTGTCCAATGAAATATTTCTTCTAAAGCACTCTACATCCGATATATATGTTCTATGTAAACCGCACAATTCTGCTAATCCTTCCTGAGACAACCCTTTTTCCTTTCTATGCTTTTTAAGGTTTTTGCCAAATATAGTTCTTAAGTTGTTCATAATCGGAACCCTCCTAATAATTGTTAATTTATTATTGTGTAGACAATAAGTCTACAGACTATAAGTGTCGTAATGTTTTATATGCTCATTTTTAGGGAAAGTTTCCATTCTATTAGTTTTTAGCTGATTTTTCCGGCAATAATTAATTCATGAGGCAAGAGGTAAAATGAAATATATTGTAACCGGTTCGTCAAACGGAATAGGAAGATGTATAACGCTTCGGCTATTAAAAGAGGGACATGAAGTCCGGGGGTAGATACGGACGATTGGATATAATTGTCGACGGCGGAATGAGCAAACAGATGATTTAGCATGGCGACAACAACCGGTATATGACATTTAAAAGTCCGAAGACATATTTGTTTCAGTATCATTAAAAAGACACGGCAAACCTTTACCGTGTCTTTTTTTGAGTTTTGACATGCAACCGACTGAACCGTTTAATACTAATAGTATATTAAATATTACGCTTGGTTTTATCAGTGCAGTATTCCGTTTGGCGGTGGGAGAACCTATGATAAATTTATCTGTCCCTTTGCGTACGCCTGAGCGATTTCCGGATTATCAGGCCACTTTTCACAGAGTGTTTTCAGTTTTTCAAGCATATCCTTGACATTTGCAGCATCCGGTTTGGCCGTGAAGTTTACAAGCCCTTCCGCATACGCAAGGGCGATTTTCGGATTATCCGGCCAATTCTCATTTAAAACTTTAAGTTCGTCAAGCATATCCTCGGCTTCAGCAGCATCCGTTTTGGCAATATATAATACCAACCTTTGAGCATACACGTAAGCTATATCCGAACTATATGGCAACTCCTCGCAGAGAGCTTTCAATTCGTAAAGCATCTCTCTGACTTCGGCTTTGTCTGAATTATCCGAGAGGATTGCCAATCCCTTTGCGTATGCAAGAGCTATTTCCGTTCTTCTTCGCCACTTCTCATTGAGAACTTTCAACTCGTAAACGCTCTTTTTTGCCTCGACCGCTTCCTGCTTAATCAAAAGATTCAGCAGTCCCTGCGCGTATGCACAAGCAATACTCCAATCGGATGACCTATAATACCACCTGTAACAGATAACTTTTATTTCGTTAAGGGTCTCTTTTGCCGACTCCTCGTCCTGTTTTTTTGAGAGCTTGAGCAGTACATTTGCGAATATGTGAGCGATATCCAAATTGTATATCCACCTCTCACAGAGGGCTCTCAGTTTGTCTGCGATATCTTCGGTTCCGGCTTCATTCTGATCGATCGACAAGTTCCTTAGCCCTCTCGCATAAGCAAGGGCAATTTCAGGATTATCCGGCCACCTCTCATTCAGAACCTTCAATTTATTAACCGTACTTTGAAGACCTTCGATTTTTTCCTGTTTTTGTCTGTCAGAGAGATTTACAAGCCCTCTTGAATAAGAAAAAGCAATATCCTGATTGTCCGGCCACATTTCGCTCAGAGCCTTTAATTTATCAACGGTTTTTTGAAAAACGGCGATTTCCTCTTCCTCTTGTCTGTCCGACAGGACAGCCAGCCCTTTTGAGTACAAAAACGCTATCTCTGAACTGTCCGGCCACTTACCGCTGAAAGCTCTCAACTCCTCAACCACCTCTATAGAAGTAGTCAGATCACGTGCATATAAGCGATGAAGCGCTCCCCTTATGAATAAGTGATTATATACTCCGTTTGCGTATGCAAATGAGATATCCGGATTGTCCGGCCACCTTTCAATTAAAGTTTTCAGATTGTCGGCGGTCACTTTGTATGCGTCTTTATCCTGTTTACTTGAGAGGAATGATAATCCCCTTACACAAGCAAGGGCGACGTTCGAATCATTCGGCCACTTCTCATATTCGGCTTTCAGTTTGTCAAGTATATCTTTTGTTTCAGCTTCATCCATTTTAACACGGAGGATATTTGCGAGCGTCTGCGCGTATGCAAAAGCGATATCCGAATCACCCGGCCGTTCATCATAAAGTTTCTTCAATCTGTTGGCGGTCTTTTTAGCTGTAAACCAGTGCTGACTCTTTGCGAGGTTTTGCAGCCCCTTTGCATACTCGTGGACGAAATCCGGATTTTCATGCCACTTCCCGCTCAGAACTTTTAATTTGTATATTGCTGCTTCAATAGTGGATTCTCTCTTGTGTTTAGCCGAGAGATTAACTAATCCCCTCGCGTACACAAAGGCAATTTCCGGATTATCAGGCCATTTGTTGCCGATAGTTTCCAATTTGTCTACCTCAGCCCTGACTTTAACCCCGTCTTGCTCTTCAAAGATAATGTCTAAAAGCTTCTTTGCATAAGCAAGAGCAAATTCAGGGTTATCCGGCGACTTTTCGCTTTGTGTTTTCAATTCATTAAGTTCTTTTTTAGTTTCGTCTAAATAAGTCCATTTAACCATATCGAGATACTCCTCATTTTAAGACTATAAATCTTCAGATTCCTGCCATGCATTAATGTATAATTTGTGTTACAGGGTAACTTTAATACCGCATTTTGGGTCTGTGTTCTCTGCTCCGCAATTTGCGGGTATAATATTCTTGCCGGCCGGCATATTGAAATTGCTCTTTCAAGGGGGAAATTATGAGCGATATCGTAAATAAAGCAAAACGCTTTTTAATGGAAAAGTTTTCCGGACATCGGTTTTTTAAAAGCCGTCCCGATAAGATGATTTACCGTTTGGAGCACACTATGAGGGTCTGTCATATAGGTGAAGAAATAGCTTCGGGAGAGGGTTTTGATATAGAGCAGACGGTTTTGGGCTGTATGCTGCACGATATAGGCTATTGCGAGGAAATTATCAGCGACGATGACTGGCTCAATCACGGCAGGCGCTCCGCGGTTATAGCGGAAGAGTTCTTAAATAAAGAGGGATACGACGAAATTAAGGCCAAGGAAATTCTCTACGGGATTGCTATTCACGTCGACGGCGTTTCGGACTTCGAGGGAGAGAGAACCCCGCTTGCTCTGACGATAGGAGACGCGGACAACATAGACAGATTTGACGCATACCGCATATATGATTTCCTCGAGCGAAACGCTTTCAGCAGCAAGCCGTTGCACGATAAAAAGGAATATGTAAACAGCAGGATAAGCCGTTTGGACGAGCTTTTTTCATTTGAATTGGCGACAAAAACCGCTAAAAAGCTTTGGACCGGGAGAATTGAGTTTTACCGCGATTTTTATTACCGCCTGTCGGATCAGCTTGAAAACAGCGATTATGAATTTACCCGTTTTTAGGACGACTTTAACCGGACCGCCTTCTGCGTAGAACTGCCGAAAGGGTGTATTTATTTCAATTATTGCTTTTTAAAATATATCTGCGGAAAAACAAACGGGTAAATTCGGAGTAAATCTTTTATCTTAAACCGGTCTTACATCAAATAATTTACATCTAAATAATTTGATTCTATCTCTTTAATTACAGCCTTCTTAAGGTTTGTCTTGGTAACTTTTAAATCGCCTTCCGTGCCGAGTCTTACAATTTTAGGGAAACCCTCCTCCTGCTCCATTTTTGCTATAACGCTTGAGTAATCCCCCTTGCCTTTTGTCGAATGAGGCATCGGGCCTACGAATATCAGCCTCACCGCCGTATCATATCTGAACCGATTAAAATTATAGTTTTTAATCTCGTCATATTCACTTACTATTTTCACTCTGTCGTCATTTATACTTAAATCTTTAAATATCTGACGGACAATATTGTCTTTAATTCTCAAATCCCCAAAAATATAAATCTCGCCATTGGGCTGAAACCATTGTGTTTCAGGAGCCAATTCCTCAAGCCCTATTGATTTAAGGTAGCTTTTCAGCTCGCTTATCGACCTTGCGCCGATAATTTTTTTCGTCACTATTCTATTTGCTTCGGAGGCTATATCGATTTTCAACTCCATATCCGCAGGCATTATATACCTCCTTCAAATATATTCATTCTTTCCCTTGCTATCTCCTCGGCCCGTTTTTTAATGACCTTGAATTCCGAATTCAACAGCACAAACTTCTTTCCTATTTCAATCTGTTTTTCCATGCTTATCTTCGGAATTTTAACCTTCTCCAAATCCCTCAGATTGATTGTTTTCATGGTTGTGCCTTTAACATACTTTTCTATTTCTCTTAAGCCCACCCTGCTTTGCAAATAAGCCGTCAAAAAATCTTTATCGATTTTTTCTTCGTCAATCTCTAAAAAGAATAAGTTTCCGTTCGCCAGCACCTTGGTTTTAAGCCTGTCAACCGAGCCTATTTTAAAAGGCGATAATCTGGAAATAATGATTGAGTTGTCCTTTAACAAATACTTATCGTAAGTTTTATCAAGATTTTTGAGATACGGCAGGTTTTCATCTAAAATCCCGTCTTGAAAATTTTGAAGCATCAGGTACTGATAGTTTGTTGGTTGAACCGATGTCATCCGATCCAAATCGCTCTTGCCGATCGTGTGGCCTCTGTTGATGGATTTAACGACATCCTTTAATGTCAAGCTTTCCTCAAAAGGAAACGCGGGCGTCGTATATCTCAACGGATCAAGGGTAAAATCCTCTTTCTCCAGTTTCTTAATCCCCACCGTCTTGCTGATATAGGAATCCTTTTCCAATGCGCTTAAAATTTCGTCAATATGTTTTTGTTCTATCTTATTCCTGTATTTATCAACGGAATAAAGGTTTGTCGCATCAACAAATTTTATGCTTTCATTATCATGGCTGAATACGACAAGATATATGGGAATAGCGGTATAAGCCAACAGGTTGCCGGGCAATGCTATAACGGTATCGACCTTCCCTTTATTAATTAATATCTTTCTTATGTCCTGATGAATATCGCTGTAAAGCGGACTTCCGTTTATGAGCATTGCAAACTTTTCATATTCCGTATTTTCAATGATATCCAGGGCAAAAACCAAAGATGAATCGGCAGATCTGATATGGTTTTTGTAAACGGATTTATCGAATTTCAGTTCTAAAACATATTCCAGTTTTTCACCCGACATTTTCATGTTCATAGGCATATTCATAAAAACCTTATTGGCGTTAAATTTGCTTAAATCATAGCTGAGGACGTCCCTTTGCTTTATGTTTTCAAACGGCAGGTCAAACAAATCGAGCAAAATGCACGACAGCATATAATTTTCCGGATCTATTTCGATTCCGGAGATATCGGACTTTTTGGACGCCTCCAATAATGTTATTCCTATCCCCGAGCCCACATCCAATAATTTATCTTCCTTCTCCAAATCCAAAAGTTCCAACGACAGATCAACAACCGACTTTACCGTGGTATTTTCAGATCCGCTTCTCCTGCCGGCATGTTCGGAAAGTTCACTTATGATTTCAATGACTTCATCCAATGTGAAATCTTTAAAATTATTAAAGTATTCAATGTAATTGTTTACGTCCTCGTAAACGGCTTTTAAACTGAGTCTGATATTTTTATCTTCAAATTTATTCAAAATCCGGTCAAAGGAGTTTGTCTTCAGCTTCCTGTTTAAATAATAGATGATTATAAATTCACGGTAATAGTTTTCGGGAACCGTTCTTTCTCTCAGCATGTTTGCTATTTCATAAGCGATATTATTTGCCATACAAATCCTCCAAAAATTTTATATAAAAACAGCTTATCCTTGTCGTGGTTTAATTATACCACAATAAAAATATTTGTCAAGGTTTATTTAAACCATTGGAAATAATTTCGCTTTCTTCCGACCCTGCTCAATAAAACGGAGAAATGGAGTTTATGAAGATTAAGTTTTTAATTTCGGTCGTGTTGTTTTATTTAATCAATTACGGTCTCTGGGACTATATAGTTCTGTTTCATAACATAAGTCCCGAATGGGCGTCCTTTTATGTCACACTGATTTTAGTTATCATTATCGGTCTGCTGCACGGCAAACGAATTCTCGACAGTTTCAGAGCAGCGAAAGACAGATTTAAAAAACCCCTGTTTTTAATCAAAAGTATCGTTCTCCCCATGTTGATAGGATATGCCGGATCTATTCTGCTCACCTATCTTGCGACTGCCCTCTTTAAACTGGATATACTGCCCCAAAACACTGAGAATATTAAACAGGTGCAGGACACCATACCGCTCGCCCTCACCTTCCTGATGATGACCGTGTTCGCTCCGATAATTGAAGAGTCGGTTTTCAGAGAATCCTTTTTAGCTTGGGTTGACAGAAAAAAGCGTCCTCTGTTTTACATCATGACAACATTATCAGTCATTTTTTTCGCCGGAATTCATGTCAATCCATTTGATTTAGCGGATTTGGTATCCGTTTTCTACTATCTGCCGTTATCGGCCGCTCTGACATACATCTATTTAAAGAATGACGGAGAGGTTGCGACATCGATAGTCGCCCATTCCGTCACCAATCTGTTCGGGTTCATTTTTATGTTGGTCGGTATGTTGTAGATTCTTTTTTACGCAAGCGGGTATCCGTACAAAAGACAAATCAACAATATAGGAATAATCAACGGAGATGATAAAACGCGTTTTAAAATTTGTAGGAAAAGCTCTGCTGATAATACTTATATTATCGGCGACGGTTGTTTTAATAAGTTATATAAATCACCGAATTCGCCTTATAAATGAAGAAGAGAGATACTCCCCCATAGGCCGGCAGGTCGAGGTCAACTTGCATCTGATGAACGTGTATTCCGAAGGCAGCGGGAATATTTCCATCGTTTTTATGTCCGGAGGAGGCACCTGTTCCCCGGCGCTTGATTTTAAGACGATTTGTTCAAAACTGAGCGATAAATACAAGGTAATCGTCATTGAAAAGGCGGGATACGGTTTCAGCGAAGACGCCGATGTTCCGAGAGATATAGACAGCATTCTTTCGGAATCAAGGGAAGCACTTATATTGTCCGGCCATGATGGGCCCTACATTCTGGCTCCCCACTCCATGTCGGGAATAGAGGCTCTTTATTGGGCGCAAAAATACCCCGACGAGGTTTCGGCAATTATAGGACTCGATATGTCTGTGCCGAAAGCTTACGAAGAACTGGATATAAATCTGCCTCTCATGCGCCTGTTCTCCTTCGCCTCAAAAGCCGGCATCACCCGTCTGATTCCGGGAATCTCCGAAGGGGACGCGGTAAAATACGGGACGCTCTCCGAAGAGGAAAAGAATTTATACAGCATGGTCTTTTTTCGCAGAACCCTCACTACCGCGATGATGAACGAAATAAAGGAGATAAAAAACAACGCAAAAACGGTTTCCGAAGGCGAAACCGTCGATATCCCGGTTTTGATATTTTCCTCCAACGGAGAGGGCACGGGGTTTGACGAACAAAGCTGGAATAATCTCCACACCGACTTTATAAATTCAATCCCCAACGGGGAAATGATAAAAGTAGACTCCCCCCACTACCTCCACAATCACGACTTTGAACTGATTGCAGAAGAGATGAAAATTTTTATTTCGGAATTGGAAGATTAAAATTTTTGGAATATTTAAACGGGACGAAATTTCAAATCTTCGTCCCGTTTTTTGTCTGCGGTGTTTTTCTATAATACTTAAAAAAATATATCGTTATATGCATTTTCGGTGCAGCTGAAAGAATGTTTCCGATTCATTCCGCAATAACAAAAGGGTATTTACCGCATGGTTTCAAAAATGGTATCCTAAAAAGGTGGCGCGCGGCGCATAATATCAGTATCTTAAACGCGAAAAATGTTTCGGCTTTTTTTGATATAAATCAATATCGATTTTTAAACTCGGGGTATTCGGATGAAAGAGAAAACGTATAAAACCGATTCGGGCGGTATCCGTTATTGGATAAGTATAATTGATGCCGATATGGTGACGCTTGTTCTTCTTCCCGGTCTTACTGCGGATCACAGACTGTTTGAAAAACAAATTGAATATTTTGAAGGCAAATACAATCTTTTTGTATGGGATGCGCCCGCACATGCCGCTTCGCGTCCGTTTGAATTTAATTTCGGTCTGATGGACAAGGCGAAGTGGTTAAAGGAAATACTTGAACGAGAAAATATTAAAAGTCCCGTAATCGCAGGTCAATCGATGGGCGGGTTTGTGGGTCAGGCTTTTTCGGAACTATATCCGGAAGTATTAAAGGGTTTTATAGTTATCGATTCCACCATGATGCAAAAGAAATATGTGAAACGTTGGGAACTATGGCTGCTTAAAAGGCAGGAGTTTTTCTTTTCATGCTATCCGTGGAAATTGCTGTTGAAATTAATACCAAAAGCGGTTGCGGAGACCGAATACGGCAGAAATCTTATGTATGAGATGATGATGGAATACGACGAAGACAAAAGAGGATTCTGTAAATTAGCCGGTCACGGCTTTAAAATTTTCGCAGAGGCGCTGGAAGAAGATTTGCCCTACGCCATAAACTGTCCCGCTCTGTTGATTTGCGGAGAAAAGGACAGGGCGGGTTATGTTGTCAAATTCAACGAAATGTGGCATAAAGAAACCGGCATCCCCATAGAGTGGATAGAAAATGCGGGTCATAATTCAAATACCGACAAGCCGGAGATTGTAAACGGGCTGATAGATAACTTTATTAAAAACAATGTTTGATTGTCTGTGTATATCCGCCGATTTTTAGGGTTGTATTTGGGAGTCTCGGGGTTTTTATCCAATGTTTTTTAATGCGGAAGAAAACAAATTAAATCTTACCGGTCTGCAGATGGATTATATTGCCTTTGGCAAAGGCGGAAAGCCGCTAGTTATGATACAGGGATTGAATACACGAGGCATAAAGGGCACATCAAAACTTCTTGCCTATACCTACCGCATCTTTGCAAAGGACTATAGAGTCTACCTCTTTGATCGTCGTGCAGGTATTTATGACGGCATAACTGTGAGAGATTTTGCTGCGGATACTGCTATGGCGATGGATGCGTTAAATATTAAAAAGGCCGATGTATTCGGTGTATCTCAGGGCGGAATGATTGGACAGTATCTCGCCATTGACCGGCCGGATCTTGTAAATAAACTGGCGCTCGCCGTAACCCTTTCCAAAAACAACGATACCGTCACAAATGTTATAAATCACTGGATTGATGCGGCAAAGCGCGGCGATATGAAACACCTCGTTTCGGATATGGCGGAAAAGATGTATTCAAAAAAATATCTTAAAAGATATCGAATATTGATGCCGCTATTGACTGTCCTCCAAAAACCGGAAGATGCAAATCGCTTTATTGCTTTAGCAAAAAGCTGTCTCACCTGCAATACCTATTATATGTTAAACAATGTACGGTGCCCCGTGTTTGTGATAGGCGGCGGACAGGATAAAGTTGCAGGCATCGGGTCTTCTGAAGAAATAGCCGACAAACTCGGCTGCAAAAGGTATATATATAAAGAATTGGGGCATGCAGCATATCAGGAGGCGAAAGATTTCAATAAAAGAGTGTATAATTTTTTCAAAGAATAATAAGTTCAAAGCCAGTCCGTAGCGTTTTTATATTCGTCATATGAAAAGAGAGGGTTTATGAAAAATTTTAATACATCCTTAATACTCGATATCCTTATTTTGGTCGGCATAATAGTGACTTTGGTCATATCGATTGTTATAGGAAGAACAAGCACCGTGTTTATCACATTAATTCTGCTGGGAATACATGGCAATTCTTTTTATAGCAGACATTTCCGCAAATAATTTAAGGGAACAAATCTCTTGATTATTTGTTTTATGATCTCCGTTCGAGAAAACCGGAGCTTTTAAAAAACTCATAAATCTTGCAAAGACAGTCGGTTTGTACGCGGATTTGCAAAAATTAAACTTGAATTTACATAAAAATAAATTCAAGTTTACTTATTAGTGCTTTAATTAAAGTATTTAACCTGCAGAATTATCCGTTGGAAAAGTCATCCGGGCGGGTTTTAAAAGAGACTGTCATTTGAATACGGAAAGAGATGAGTTATGAAAAAATCAAAAATAACCTTACTTCTTGATATCCTGTTTATCGGCATCATAATCGCCAATCTGATTTATGCAATTATCGACGGGAGATCGTTGGCAATTCTATTGTCTACGGCAACGGTTATGCTTTACGGCGTTAATTTTGCAAAAAACTATTTTTTTAAAAAAGATTAATATTTCTTTTTCACTCCCGTTTGAACTCCGTTTGAGAAAAAAGGTCTTAAGAGTTCGGACGACAGATTTAAACAATCGCGGGGACAGTATATGAATTTCGGGTTTTCGTATGTCGGTCTTGTATTTCTCCTCATGCTGACGGTGCCGAACATTATATGGACGAAAAATCAGCCGAAGGATTATGAAAAATACGTCATCAAGGAAAACAAGGTGCTTTTGGCGTTTGAGAGAATCGGACAGATTCTCGTTTCCTGCACGGCGCTCATCTTTTCCGACTTTAATATAAAGCCCTGGTCGGATTGGTCGTGGTGGCTGGTTGTTGCATTTTTATTGATGCTGATTTATGAAATTTACTGGATCAGGTATTTCAAAAGCGAAAAGACCATGCGGGACTTCTACAGCAGTATCCTCGGAGTGCCCGTTGCCGGCGCAACCCTTCCGGTTGCGGCTTTTTTTCTTTTGGGAATTTACGGCAAGAACATACTGATGCTGATTTCCATCACAATCCTCGGAATCGGACATATCGGCATTCATTTGATGCATAAAAAGGAGATAGAATCCCCGCAATAGAAATCCTGTTCAGATAAACGACATCCTCTCCGCCGTTTTTAAGTATTCAAAAATCCCGGAGGAATATGTTTTATGCAAGAGAACAAAGTTGCAAAGATACAAATTTTAAGAACGCTCTCCCTTGTCTGGCTTGCCTGGTTTATAGGAAATCTCTGCGCAAATGCACTTTTTTATCTTGGAGCAGAGTTTAAAACTCAACTGCCGGTCGATCTTCAATCTGTCACATATCACTGGGGCACTCTCATATACTTTCTGACCGTCGCCATAGTCGGAATCGCTTCAAGCCATTACTTTATAAAGAAATGGAGGTTACCGGTAAGTCGGTCGCCGAAAAAAATCACCCCCGCATTTGTTGTCTTCAGTCTGATTTTTTTTGCAGCCTTCGTCGGTTTGGGAATTATGGCAATAAGCGAGGGAGAGCAGCTCTCATTGAGCGGGGTCTTCTCAGGGGATTTCACCTATCTCATCTCCCCTCTCGTCCTGCTAATACCTACTATGATAGCCTACACGCTCATGTGGTACGGTCTGTTCCTTCAGGGCTTAATCAGGGTGTTCGGCGATACCGCGATCGGAAAGATACTTTCAGTTCTGGTGACATCTTTTGTTTATTCCATATATCACTTTGCGAGCATAAATGAAATCCACAGTTTTTCCGCAATGACCGAGGAGATTCTGATAACCTTCGGCATCAGCGTCGTAATCGGGGCTTATGTTCTGATCTTCAAAAGTCTGATTATAACTTTCATTGCCAATCTGGCGCTGAACTTTCTTATTTTCTCACCCGTCGAAACCTTTCACACTTCGCCCCAAAACTGGATTTATTCCTACACCGTCGCGCTTCTGCCTCTAATCATCTATAACTTCACGAGGAAAAAGCCGGGTACGGATATATAAGGGAAACCTGTTATGCGGCTTCCTTTTCGGTTTTTCTGTTCATTC
The DNA here is from genome assembly GCA_012520915.1 of Oscillospiraceae bacterium. GTDB lineage: Bacteria > Bacillota > Clostridia > Oscillospirales > Ruminococcaceae > WRIP01. The sequence continues at coordinate 24,051 of JAAYNJ010000001.1, read as the reverse complement.
TCCTTGCGATAAGATACAATTTTATCATCCGGAAAGAATGGAAAAGATTTTTTAATCGGGTTGCAGACGGGAATGAAAAAAATACTCATCACAATCGGAAAGGTACTGATATTTTTTGCGGGATGGGCGGTTCTGCTTTCGGCGGGAATGTTCCTTATTCCCGATTCTTTGGACGCCGCGATTTGGCGGTTTTTGTCCGAGCTTATCCCCTTTTTGTCGGTCGTCATCTTCACGGCGCTCTTTTGGTTAATTGAAAAGAGGCGGATAAAACTGAACATTCTGCTCTCCCCTCTCAAAAGCGCCGTTACAGGTATTTTGGCCGGTGTTATATGGATAGGAACCGCGGCTGCGGTTTTGATATTGTCGGGGACGATGAAGATTGTTTCATATAATTCCGTACCCATGTTGTGGCTGTGGGCTCTTTCGGTTTTTATCAACTCGGCGATGCAGGAACTTCTCGCAAGAGGATATCTGTATCAGATGCTTAAAACCGATTACAATGTCGCCGTCGCGGCAATAATAACCACCGCATTGTTCACCTTTATGCACGGCGGAGTGTTTGAGGCGGGGGTTATTCCGGTAGTCAATGTCCTGACCATGAGTTTGCTGATGACGATTGTGCTTGAATATACCGGTTCCCTGATTGCCCCTATGATAATGCACTTCATCTGGAATTTTACCGGGGGAATTATATTGGGCGGAGTGGTGTTGGCGGATGATTATCCAAATCTTTATGCGGTCGAGTTCAGCGGAAATATATTGCTGACCGGAGGCACTCCGAAGATGGAGGGCAGTATAGTCGTCCTGATTTTAAATATTCTTCTTATTTTTGTTTTTGCCCTTTTGAATAGAAAGAGCAAGCGGAAAACTTAAATTTTCAGATTATTTTCAAACCGTCTCATTGCACGGGTCTGAAAAAGCAATTATTCTTGTGTCGAGAGGTGAGTAATATGGCAAACGAAGACAAAAAAGACTTTAACGCTATGTTGCGCGACGGCAAAGATATGCCCAAGTTTCAGACTATTACCGATGAGATGAGCATAAAAAAATACGGCGGGGACAGAATGTACTTCGCCCCTCCGATTGACTACGACAGGGTTATGAAAAGGATTCCCTTCGGAAAGGTCATAACCGTCGGGAAAATCCGCGAATATTTCGCTGTCAAATCGGGGGCGGATTTTACCGAACCGATAACTGCGGGAGTATTTGTCTCCATCGCCGCATGGGCAAGCCACCAGCGTTCAGAGGATAAAACCCCTTACTGGAGAACTCTTAAGGCAAACGGCGAACTGAACGAAAAATATCCCGGCGGCATAGAGGCGCAGAAAATAATGCTGGAGGCGGAGGGACACACGATAATCCGAAGAGGCAGAAAGAACCTGAGATACTATGTCGGGGATTATGAAGACTTCCTCTTTGAGCTTGATTAGGCAGGTTACCGTTATTCCGGCGATAGTGCGGGGCAGGCATTTACATAAGGGTTTATAAAAAACCGGTTTAATTCGGGAAGTTCAAAATGGTTCTTTACTACAGTTCTACAGGAAATTCATATCACGTCGCACGTGAAATAAGCAGGCGCCGTCCCGGCAGAATAATCGATATGGCAAAGGCGGAAGATAATGAGAGCTATGTGTTGCCCGACGGCGAAACCCTTTTTATGGTCACCTTTAACTGCTTTTGGGGCGTGTCAAAATTTGTCTCGGATTTTTTTAGACTGCACCGGTTTTCAAACGTCAAAAAAATAGTTGCCGTCATAACCTGCGGCGGTTATCTCGGCGCAGGCGATTATCATCTTAACCGGATACTCAAGGCTGTTAATCTGCCGAAAGCTGAGGTATACGAGCTGGTCATGGTGACAAATTACATCGTCATTCACGAGGTTCCTGACGCCGACTCACAAAAAAGACTTCTGTCGGAAGCCGAAATCCGGCTCCAACGGATACTGGACGACAAAGAAAAGCCCTGCCGCAGTTCCCCCGTTGCGAGGATTTTCGGAAGGGCGGTACATTCTCTCTATTCGATATTCCGCCGTACGAAGCCTTTTACTGCGAGCGCAGCATGTATCGGTTGCGGCAAATGCGCAAAGGACTGCCCGGTCGGGGCAATCGAACTGACAGGCGGTCGGCCCGTATGGCAAAAGAACATCTGCGATCACTGTTTGAGGTGCCTTCACAACTGTCCCGTTTCCGCCATAAACTACGGCAGAGCGACTCTCGGAAAAAGCCGCTACGGATATCCCGAACAGGGAGAATCTTAACCTTAACCGGTCTGTCTATGAATATTGGATTTCATTGAAAAAATCAATTTGATCTATCGGAGAAATACAGCTTGAAAGTCTTGGAGTTTGGCGACAAATCTAAAAGAAAGCTTATTCTTATACACGGGTTTCAAATGCCCTATCAAATCTGGAACAGGTATATAGACTATTTCAGGGATAATTTTCATGTCGTTGTTTTGATAATGCCCGGACATTATCCGAATCACGCCGAGAACTTCATTTCATTTTCAGAAACCGCCAAAGAATTTGAAGATTATTACTTATCCGTATACGGCAGAGAAGTTTTTGCCGTATATGCAATGTCGATGGGCGGGGTGTTGGCTGCAACGTTTTGGCAGAACCGCCGATTAAAGATTGAAAAAATAATTTTTGACGGCTCACCTCTCGTATCCGTCAATCGTTTCGCAGAAAAAATCATGCTCGGATTTTATATGAATGTGACTGCCAAATCACGGCAAAGAAATGAAAAGACAATAAAACGTGCAAAAAGGTTTTGTCCGGAAGACTGCTTTGATGACTTCCTGAAGGTGCTTGATTACATGACGGACGCCACTATAATAAGCTGCATAAAGGGCGTGGCAAATTTCAAGTTATCGGATATTCCGGGCAATCAAAACACAGAAATTTATTATTTCCATGGAACAAAAATCAATGAACTGATAGCAAAAAGGTCGGCTTTGTTTATTTCAAAGCATTATAAAAACAGCGTTATAAAATGTTTTAAAGGAAAATCACATTGTGAAACCATGATGTTTTTTCCAGAACAAATGATTGAGGAACTGGATAAGGTGCTGTCGGAGGTGCGCTAATGTACAACAAAGCAAAAGATTTGGAGAAGGTTGCGCTCGGCATCGCCGCGATGTTCGGGCTGTATTGGATGTATTCCATAGTAATAAGCCCCCTGTTGCCCTTTCCGGATAATATAAAAGGCGTAACAGGTCTTGCGGTATTGTACGTTGCGGGTTTGGGTCTCTTCTTTTTGAGCACCAAAAACATTTCAAAACAGCCCTTTTCCCTAAGGATAAAAAGCAAGGTTTCCTTCCGGACGATTCTCCTTTGTTTTTTACTGCATTGCACCGCCTTTATGGTGCTCAATATACTGTCGATAATAATTTCACTTTTCGGCGGCGTCAGCGCCTCGACCGAATCCGACCCCCTGACATTCACCATGGCATTTATGCTGCTTGTATTCAACCCCGTCATAGAGGAGTTAGTTTTCAGGCATCTTTTCGCAACCAGGTTGATGAGGTACGGCGAAAGGTTCTATATCCTGACATCGGCATACTGTTTTGCGATTTTGCACGGCGTATCAATCGGTTTGACGCACATTGTCTACACCTTCATCATGGGGCTTATCTGGGCGTACCTCACCGTAAAATCGGGCAGCATGCTTTTGGCGGTTATCATGCATTCCCTCTCCAATCTTTTTAACTCCGTCATTATACAACTGCTCATGGAGTTTTCTGTCACGGCGCTGGGCATCTATTCCCTGCTGATTATGGCGCTCGGCATAACCGGTCTCATACTGTTTATTAAAAATAGAAAAAAGATAGTTTTGGACGACAGTCCGGGTTTTATGAACAGAGAGGCGGCAAAAGGTTTCTTCACAAACAGGGGTATTTTCGCCTACACGGTTCTGACTTTGGTTTTTATGGTGCTCAAGGTTGTCCTGAACCGATAAAGGAAAAACTTTGTTTTCGAGGTGAAAAGCTATGGCGTTCGATTTTAAAAAGGAATATAAAGAGTTCTATCTGCCCAAAAACAAGCCTGAGATTGTCGATGTGCCGAGGGCGAATTATATTGCCGTTCGCGGAAAAGGCGATCCGAATGAGGTCGGAGGCGCATATCAGCAGTCAATCGGCATATTATACGCGGTGGCATATACTCTGAGGATGAGTTATAAAACCGATTACAGGATTGAAGGTTTTTTTGAATATGTCGTCCCTCCGCTTGAAGGATTCTGGTGGCAGGACAATGTCGTCGGGGTTGATTATTCCGATAAGTCCACCTTTAACTGGATTTCCGTAATCAGACTTCCCGATTTCGTAACGGAGGACAACTTCAAGTGGGCGGCGGAAACCGCATCAAAAAAGAAGAAGGTCGATTGTTCGCCGGCGGAATACCTTACTATTGACGAGGGGCTTTGCGTTCAGATGATGCATATCGGCCCGTACGACGACGAACCTGAAACCCTGGCGATTATGTGCGCTTTTTTGGAAGAGAACGGATATGCAATCGATATAAACGAAAACAGATTACACCATGAAATCTATCTGTCCGACCCGAGAAAGGTGGCGGCCGAGAAGCGGAAAACCGTCATCAGACAGCCGGTTAAAATTCTTTAGCATATCCCGGACTAACCTCATTTCTATATAAAGTAATACCCGAAATCGAAATCAGTTAAAAAAGACGAAGGATAATTTTTATCGAAAAAGAGAACAAAAAAATGAAATGCGTTGTGATAAACGGCACCGAACAAAAAGGGTGTACCTATAACTTAAAGGAAATATTCATCGACGAGCTGAAACCTGAACAGCTTACGGAATTCTACCTTCCGAAAGACGCTCCGGCTTACTGTACAGGCTGTAAAACGTGTTTTATGAAGAGCGAAACGCTCTGTCCGCACTATCAGAAAGTAAATCCGATTTGGCAGGCGATGCTGGAATCCGATTTGATTGTATTCGCCTATCCCGTATATGTGCTGAGAGCGCCCGGTCATTTAAAAAGCCTGCTGGATCACCTGGGCGTCCATTGGTTTGCGCACCGCCCCGACCCCAAAATGTTCGATAAAACGGCGGCGATTATAACGCAGAGCATAGGCGCGCCCAACAGATCCGCCCAAAAAGACGTGGAAACGTCTCTGAATTGGCTGGGCGTGTCGAGGGTAAAAAAAATCGGTTTCGGCATGATGGAAGGCGTTATCTGGGACGAGATTTCAAAGAAAAGAAGAAACCGCTTTGAAAAGAAGGTTCGCGCATTCGCAAATAGGTTTAAAAATCTGAGGTCGGCAAAGAGGAGCTTAAAAACGAAATTCATTTTCAAAATGTGCAAAATCATGCAATCCACACTTTCGAAAAACACCCTGCCGGGAGCGGAAATAAGCGTGGATTTGCAGCACTGGATCAATAACGGCTGGATTACAAGGAGCGGATGATGAAAAAGATTGCCATGTTTACAATGGGTACAAGAGGCGATATTCAGCCGTATATTTTTCTGTCCAAAGAACTCATTAAGAACGGTTACGATGTAACGCTCGGTTCACATCCCTGCTGGAGAAAATTGGTCGAGGATTCCGGCATTCATTTTGAGCCGGTCGGTCCGGATATCGATATAGAAAAAGAGGCTGCGGTTATCCGAGGGAAAGTTTCAAACCCCGCATTGAGCATGCTCAGGATGATGAATTTTGTTTTCAAGATTATTAAAAATTCAACAAGCGAGATTTACAGAGTATGCAGGGGCAAGGATTTGATTGTTGTGAGCCACAGTCAGATGGGCGCAACAGAGGCTGAGATGTTGAGAATTCCCACGGTCAATGTTACTTTGCAGAAAGAGATGATTGCCGAAAAACTCAAGCCCCAAACCTTTTGGAATAAACTGACGGGCGCGATAATAGGAAGTCAGGTTGCAAAACCCTACAACAAAATCAGAGCACTCTACGGATTGAAACCGATCAAGTCTTCCGACGAGATTATTTCCCGCAAGCTGAATCTGATACCTATAAGCAAACACGTTTTGGAAAGAAATCCGTATTGGGAAAAACATCATGTTCTGACGGGCTATTGGTATGAGAAGGAAGAAAGTTATACGCCTGACGAAAAACTCGCCGGATTTCTCGCCGGCGGTGAAAAGCCGATAATTCTCGCTCTCGGGGCGATGTCTTTCGAAGATAAATCCGAAAAGAAAAAACTGGATATGTTCGTTAACGCTTTCAAAAAATCGGGGCACAGGGCAATTATCCAGGGTTTTCAGAAGACGCTTTCGGACTATGAACTGCCGGAAACCATGATTTCATGCGGCAGCGTTCCCCACAGCTTTCTTTTTAAGCAGTGTCTGTTTGTCATTCACCATTGCGGATTCGGAACTGCGGCGGCGACGATGATATACGGCGTTCCCTCAATTCCGGTACCGCACGCTTTGGACCAAACGGGTTTTGCCATGCAGCTTTATAACATCAATGTCGCAGTAAAACCCCTGAAGTCAAAAGATTTGAGCGAAGATTCGATATATAAAGCGATAATGAATATGAAAAGCGAATATGAGGAAAAGAAAAGGAATGCGGAGCTGATTTCCGAAAAAATCAAGGAAGAAGGCGGCGTAGAGGAAGCCGTGAGACTAATCAAAAAGGCAACGGGGATATAAACCGCCGCTTATCGTTGTGATGCATTAGGAATTTTAAAGGTGAGGAAAATGGTCGAAGTAGCAAATCTCGGTAAAAATATCAGGGGTGTTGATATCGTCAGGGATATCAGTTTTTCCGTAGAAAAAAGAGATATCCTGGGGTTTTTAGGTCCGAACGGCGCCGGAAAGAGCACCACTATCAAGATGATGTTGGGACTTGTCAAACCTACAAACGGCGAAGTCAAACTTGGCGGGTATGATATTCGCACCCAAAGGGAGTCCGCTCTGGAAAACGTCGGCGCGATGGTGGAGTCCCCTGCTTTTTACACATATATGACCGGATATCAGAATTTGTCATTGTACGCAAATTTATACGGTCTCGGGAGGGAACGGATCGACGAGGTTCTCAACTTGGTGCATTTATACGACGACAGAAACAAGAAGGTCGGAAAATACTCTATGGGTATGAAACAAAGGCTCGGTATTGCAAGAGCGTTTTTAAACTCCCCTTCCCTGATTATTCTCGATGAGCCGACGAACGGACTCGATCCGGTGGGCATTATCGAAATAAGGAATATTATTAAAAATCTTGCGGAGACTCAGGGTATTACATTTATCATCTGCTCCCATATCCTGAGCGAGGTCGAGACTATGTGCAACAAACTTCTGATCATCAATCGGGGGGAAATGATTGCCTTTGGTTCGCTTAAAGAACTCATGCAATCCAAGGGGAGTCACTCTCTTGAAGAGTACTATTTAAATGTGTTGGGACTTGGGGAAAATGTTTAAATACCTTCGTGTCGAAATTGAAAAGCTGAACCGCTCAAAGGTTCTTTTATTCGGGTTTCTGCTAATCATTTTCATATGTACCGGCGTGTCGATTTTCGAGTTCCGCTATATTCAATTCGGCATATCCGAAACATTCTATATCGATTTCATGCTTTACAGCACGACATTTGTTGTGATAAAAGTCATTGTGCCGATTCTTGTCCTGCTCCTTGCGGCGTCGGTATGGGGCGGAGAATATTCGGACGGTATGATTAAGTCGTTTCTTCTCTGCAAGGTCGGTAAAACCCGGATGTTTGCCGGCAAACTTATCCTTCTCATCCTCACATCGGCGGCATCGGTTCTTACCGCTTTCATTACCTTTACGGCAATAAGCGCTCTGAAAAGCGGTGCGGGGATTTCTCCGGATTCAGTTCTGTCGATGGCAAAGGTGTACGCGGTGACAATAATCGGTTTGCTTCCGATTCTTTTGATGACCGTATTTGCTTCAATTGTTTTCGGACATTTTCAAAAAGGATTCTCGCTCGGAGCGGTTCTGCTGTTTCTGTCAATAAGCCTCGACAGCGTTATTGATAATGCCTATATGACTCCAACCTATTTTTTAAGCAACAGTTACGTCATTTACACCTCAGAGGCGCATTCCGCTTATCTGATTATTCCGGTATTGTATGCGGTTCTGCTGACTGTTGCCGGAATCACGGCATTTAAGATAAAGGACATCTGGCAATAACCGGGGCGGAGGAGAGAAAACCCGAACATTACCGCCGCATCCCGGATGTTTTGAAAGGCAGGTTAAATTGGTAAAAATCGTACAAAATGAATTTAAAAAATTTCTTTCCGGAAAAACCTTTATTTTTGAAATTCTCCTTATGACCGCTCTCTTCACGGTGGGGGTCGTCGCGTACAGGGATATGGCCGATATCGCGGCTGAGAATCTTCCGAGGGCTCAATACTACAGCGAGGAATTTAAAACCGTTTTGATGAATATGGACGGAATCACCTTCGCAAAGCTTTCTCTTACGGATTTTATCTATAAAAACAACCTGCCGTTCTTTTTAATCTTTATTGTGATTCATACTGTAAATACATTTTCATCAGACCGCGAAAACGGAACGATGAAGTTTACGCTTCTTACGGGCGTCGACAAAGGAACGCTGATTACAGGCAAGCTCGTGTTTACCACCTCTTCAATAGGTGTGATTGTCCTGCTGAATATGTTTCTCTCGCTTGTTATCGGTTTTTTCTCTTTCGGCGTATCAGACGATTTTATTCAAATCATTGAGTATATCGGAATCAGTCTGCTTGCGATTCTGCCGGGTCTTTCGACGGCGGTGATTGTAGCGGTTATTTCGCAGATACGCATATCTTCAAAAATAGTGATGGCAATAGGATTGGTTTCGGTATTGGTTTCGGCAATGCTGGACACCATGACTTCAACTAACCGTTTTTCGCCTGCCGGCGCTCTCTCGGTTTTTTCGGATCAGATCCCGTGTCTCAGTACGGCATTGCTGACGCGTTGCCTCGTCAGCCTCGTATATTGCGTCGTCGGTTTTATCCTTTTAAAAGGAATCACCAAGGAATACGAGTTCTATGAGTAAGTGTTTTCTTTGCACTTTTAAGGTTTCTTTAAACGGTAAGTCGGAATTAGCGGAGAGGTTTTAGTGAAAAAGAAATTAATTCCCGCTGTTTTATCCGCAATATCGGTTGTATTCATATTATGGATTGTTTGGGGCAATGTGACCGTCGGCGTTACACATTATCAGGTTAAAAGCGGCGGGATTCCCTCCTCACTCAATCGTTACAAAATAGCCGTTGTATCCGACCTGCACAACGCCCGGTTCGGTAAAAACAACCGAAGGCTGATATCTCTTATAGAAAAAGAAAATCCCGATATTATCGCAATAACGGGAGATTTGATTGACGCAAAAAATACGGATATCGAAACCGCGGTTAATTTCGCAAAGGAACTCGTCGAAATCGCCCCTTGTTACTTTGTAACGGGGAATCATGAGGCGAATATCCGCGGAAAATATGAGGAGTTGGAAGAAAACCTGCTTGAGGCGGGTGTTGTTATTCTTCACGACAGTTCGGAATTAATCACAAAGAATAATGATACGATACGGATTTCCGGTTTGGACGACCCCTATTTTACAAACAGCTATTTATCCGTTAAAGAAAGGATATCCTCCATGAATTTAACGGAAAATTATACCGTGTTGCTGTCCCACAGGCCGGAAATTTTCAGTATATATGCGTCCGAAAACATAGATTTGGCATTATGCGGACATGCGCACGGCGGACAGTTCCGTCTGCCTTTTATCGGCGGGCTTATAGCTCCGAATCAGGGTTTTCTTCCGAAATACGACGCGGGAAAATATCAAGAGAATAATACGACGATGATTGTAAGCAGGGGTATCGGAAACAGCATTATCCCGATAAGGTTTAACAACAGACCGGAAATAGTTGTTGTCGCATTAATCGCCGATTAAAATTATCTACCCCTGCTATTGACAAAGCAAAAAGATTAAAATATAATATATTTAACATTTAGGTTAAATGTTAAATAGCGGAGGTTGAGAGGTGGGATTACATCAGACATTAAAGGCGCTCGCAGATCCGATTCGCCGTGAAATACTTAACATGCTGAAAAAAGGCAGAATGTCGGCCGGGGAAATTGCGGATAATTTTCCTGTTACATCAGCTTCCATATCCCGTCATCTGTCCGTTTTAAAAGAAGCGGATCTGGTTCGGGATACCCGGGAAGGCCAGTTTATTTTCTACGAACTCAACGCTTCCGTATTGGAGGAAATAATGCTTTGGATCACCGATTTAAAGGGGGATCACGATGATTAAAAGAAATAAATTAAAACTGCTCATTTCATCGATTACTATACTCTTGCCGATTCTTATAGGACTTATTCTTTGGAAAAAGCTTCCCGAACGCATGACCACCCATTGGGGATTTGACGGAAATGTCGACGGCTGGAGCAGCAGACCTTTCGCGATATTCGGCTTGCCTGTGATATTGCTTATTATGCAATGGATTTTTATTCTCATCACCGTAAAGGACCCAAAAAACAAAGATCAGAACAACAAAGCTTTCAGTCTCGTGTTGTGGATAATTCCCGCTCTTTCGCTCTTCTCCTGCGGTATTGTTTACGCCGTCTCTTTGGGCAGCGATGTCAATATAGGTTTGCTTGTCCTTTTGCTTATAGGTTTGATGTTTGTTGCAATCGGAAACTACCTGCCGAAATGCAGACAGAATTACACGATAGGAATTAAAATCAAATGGACGCTCGAAAACGAGGAAAACTGGAACGCCACCCACCGCTTCGGCGGCAAGGTTTGGGTTTTCGGCGGACTCTTTATGATGGCCTGCGTTTTTCTTCCCGAAAGGCTTTTTCCTTTGGTGGTGCCGGTTTTGATAATACTGCTTGCGGGGCTTCCCATAATCTATTCCTATCTCTATCACAAAAAACAGCTGAAAGAAGGCACCGCAATAATCAAACCGATTCCGATGAGCAAAGGCATGAAGAGAGCATCTGTAATTTCGTTGGTGATTCTGTCGGCGATTCTCATTTTTATCGGATTTATGATGTTTGCCGGCGAAATCAATGTGAAGTATGACGATACCTCCTTTACGCTTGAAGCGAGTTTTTGGGAAGACCTCACGGTTGAGTACGGCGCCATTGACGATATTGAATACCGGGAAAATGTTGACGTCGGCTCGAGAACCGGCGGACTCGGAACCACCCGTCTTTTAGCCGGCGCATTCCGCAACGATGAATTCGGCAATTATACCCGCTATTCCTATACAAAAACCGATGTCTGCGTCGTTTTGACCGTCGGCGAGAAAACACTTGTTGTCGGCGGAAAGGATATAGAAAGCACAAAGATTATTTACGATGAGCTGATCAAGCGAAAATAGTATAAACCGGGTCTTACAGGGGGGCGTTTTCGGGACGCCCCCCTGTGTTATAATGGTTTTGAATTTATGTTTGTTCTTAAAATGCTTATATTGAGAGACGGGGTTTTCTTTTTTTAAGGCGAGGTATTTAAATGCTGAGAATTTTTGTAACCGGAGACAATCATATAGGTCTTAAATATGCCGGGTACGACAGGGCGTCCCTTTTGTCGGAAAGCAGGATAGAGACTTTCAAAAGGATGGTCGAATCCGCAAATAACGAAAAATGCGATTTGTTTGTAATAACCGGAGACCTTTTTGACAACATTTCCAAAATACCAAAAAAGAATATCAAAGCGCTTTTGGATATTCTTTCTTTATTTTCGGGATATGTGGTTATCCTGCCCGGAAACCACGATTACTATGACAAAGAGGTTGAGCTCTGGCGGAGTTTCAACGATCTGTCGGTTTCCCGGGACAATATATTGCTTCTGAATGATTACCGTCCCTATAAAATCGAAATCGGGGGCGATACCGTTATTTTATATCCCGCGCTCTGCACTTCAAAACATTCATTGGAAGACGAAAACAATCTCGGCTGGATTAAAGACGAGGGCATCATTCCCGATTCCAAATACCGCATCGGCATTGCGCACGGGGCGGTTGAGGGTGAAACCATAGACAGGGAGGAAAAATATTTCTTTATGAAACGCTCCGAGCTCGAAGATATTCCCGTTGACCTTTGGCTTATCGGCCACACCCATGTCCCCTTTCCGCGCGGTCTGTCGGAAGAATATTCCGCCGTGGACGAAAGGATTTTTAACGCCGGAACGCATCAGCAGACCGATTTGAACAACAACACCGAAGGCATATGTTTTATAGTCGAGATATCGAAGGACAAAAAAATCCGCGCTAAAAAGTTCGTGTCGGGCAGTCTGCGTTTTTACCGCAAAAACATCGCCGTCACGGCAGGAAAGATGAGGGATATCCTCACCCGCGAGCTGAAAGATATTAAAGATGACAGCGTCGTGGACGTTATCTTAAGCGGTGCGGTTGAGATGGACGAATATGAAAGCAGACGGCGGATTATGGATGAAGTCCTCTCCCGTTTTATAGAGGCTTCATACGACGATTACGCTTTAAATAAACTTATATCAAAGGAACTTATAGATTCCGAGTTCCCCGAAACCTCGTTTTCGGCGGGCTTTCTGACAGCTCTTCTTGACGAACCGAAGGAAGCCCAACTTGCATATGAGCTTCTAAAAGAGCTGAAGGAGGACAGATAAATGAAGATAAAAAAGATTTCCTGCGGACAGTTTGCCGGTATCCGCGATTGCGATATTTCCTTCGGCGACGGCATCAACGTAGTTTACGGAAAGAACGAGAGCGGAAAGAGCACCCTCGTAAACCTGATTTCGAGAACGCTTTTTCAGAACGCGAAAATACACCGCTCAAAAGACAAGGATTTTATAAATCTCTACTTCCCTTCCGCCCGAAAAGACGGCGCTCACGCGGGAGATTTTATCGACGGAAAAATCAGTTTTGAGGGCAAAGACGGCAGCTATACTCTGGAAAAGGAATGGGGTTCGGATTCCCGCATAATCCTCTCCACACCGCACGGGCAAATCCGAGACGCTGATAAAATAAATGAAATTTTGAGAGAGGTTCTCGTTTACGGAGAAGGCGTCTATTCCGATATGCTCTTTTCTTCACAGCAAAATGCGGATATCTCCCTGCAGACGATACTGGAGGAATCCGGAAACGCCGTAAAACAGGATATCACCGATGCGGTTTCCCTTGCTTTCGCCGAAAGCGGCGGCATTTCGATAGACGCAGTCGAGAGCGCCATAAACGATAAAATAAAAGGATTGGAGGGCGGACATTGGGACTTTGAGGCCGGTCTTCCCGAACGCAGGACGTCCGGTTCCGGCCGCTGGGCAAGAGATGTCGGCGAAGTTCATAAAGCATTCTATGCGTTGGAGGAAGCGAAAGCCAAAATCGAAAAAATCTTTAATTTGGAATCGGAAGCGGACAGGGCAAGGAATGAATACAGGAAAACCGAAGAAACCGTCGGAATCGCGGAGGAGGAATTAAAAACATTTGAGAGGTTTTCGAGCCGCCTCGCCCTTTTGAGCGAACATAAAAAGAATATCGAACGCCTCGAAAAGGATATCAGGACAGCTTCGGACCTGCTCGATATCTGGCCCGTGTACTTGGAAGATCTCGATAAGTCAAAGCTTTTGCAGACCGAATACGAAAACCGCCTACTGCTTGACAGATACGAAAAAGCTAAAAGGATAAGCGACGGAATAAAGGTCATAGAGTCGGAGCTTTCCGGACTTTCCCGTCCCGATGACGATGAAGTCAGACAGCTTAAAACCGCAGAGGAGGCAATAAGAAAGCTGGAAAACGAACTCTGCGGAATGAATCTAAACGCCGTTATAAATATGTTTGGAAAAAACACCGTGGAAATCACTTCCCTTCTGACCGGTGAAATTATCGACTCATCGGTTAATCCCGTATCCATCACCGAAGCGGTTAAAATCACAATACCCGAGGTAATGGAGATGCAGCTCTCCCCCGCCGATGTGAATTTAAAAGAGATTGAAGATGAGATAGCCGGAAAAAAGGCGGTAAAAGACGGTATTTTAAATAAGTATCAAGTCAAAAGTCATATAGAACTCGAAGAACTTTCTAAAAGATACGGCGATATGGAGTCCAAAGCCGGATTGGAAGAAAAGCTTCTGAAATCGGTTTTAGGTGAAACTCCGTTCGATGAGCTTGAATCCGCGGTAAAAGAAAAAATCACCGCTTCCGTGCGCAGCAAGGAAGAAATCGACTCCGATATCATTGCCCTTTGTAAAACGAATAATATTTCGGACTTTATCAGCAGAAGAGAAGCGTTTATTGACGGCTATGCCAAAGACTACGGCAGTATCGACGCATTAAAGGCAAAATCTCTCGAACTCGAATCCGAGCTTGAAAAGACGAGGAGGAAAGTATCCGAGGCGGAAGATATCCCGAAGGAATACCTTGATATCTCAGATCCCGAAATCCATCTTGAAAAGCTAAAAAGCGAATCCGCTTATCAGCAGAGTCTTCTCAAATCGGCGCTCACGGATAAAGCCAACGCCTTGAAAGAACTGGAAATCTATAAAGACGGCATTTCGGACGATCCCGACGCGGAGCTTGAAAAGACGGAAAGAGAATTTAAAGAAAAGGAATCTCTTTTAAAGCATTGGAAGAATATCTCGGAAGTCTTTTATCTTCAGAAGGAAAAACTGGAAGACAACCCGATGCGGGAGATGGCCGAACGCTTTATCGAAAACCTCGCATTTATCACCGCCGGCAGAGTCTCTTCGGATTTCCCCGACAGAGACGGATTTGATTTTGAAATTATAAGCAACGAACGCCTTATAGATTTCGGCAAACTCTCCGAAGGCACCAAAGAAACGGTATCCCTCGCATTCCGGCTCGCCGTTCTCGACCATCTCTTTCCCGACGGCGGAGTCATAGTGTTCGACGACCCATTGGGAGATATGGACGCGGAGCGAAGCGCGCAGTCATGCGAGCTGATTAAAGAATGCGCAAAGCGCCACCAGGTGATCTTTTTAAGCTGTAAAGAGGAATTTGTCGACATTTTCGGCGGAAACGTCATAAGATTGGATTGACAGAGATATTTTTGTAAAATATAAACGATTGAAACAACTCAAAAGTTTTTTGAGTTGTTTAACAAAAAAGTATCGGGCGAATCATAACCTCTTTCCTTAAAATAATCGCTAAAAGGCATTTTATGGTAAAGGCATTAATTATTTTAGGAGAATTTGTAATACTGTTTTTAGCGGTGTGGTGCATCACTTTTATATCACTGACGGCGCACGAACTTGGGCACGCCTTTGCCTACACCCTTGCAACCCGCGACAATGATTGGACAATCAGAGTGGGAAACGGCAAAAAGCTTTTGGAAACCAAGAGGTTTATAATCAAGCTTGTTGTTTTTACAGGTTGCTTTCAGCCGAAGACCGAGCGGCACGGCTCCGGGAGAAACACGGTCATTATGTTGATTGGCGGTCCCCTCGTTTCCTTCTTTTTAGTTGTTGTTTTGTCGGTTATAAGATTTCTAATCAATATCGAAACGTCGAATTCTCTCAGCATATCGGCTATATATTTTTTGCTAAACTATTCTCTGATACACAATCTTCTGCTTTTCATCACCTCGGTTTTACCGATAAAAACCAATTGGCCGATTCGGGGATATGTAAGCGACGGATATAAAATAAGAAAGATATTGTCGGAATAGGTGCTTTACGCGGTTTAAGCACTGAAAAACATGATTTTTAATATAGGAGACAAAATGAAAAAATTGGCGACCGTTATAACGATATCGTTCTGTTGTTTTATACTTTTATCCTCCTGCGAAAAAAATAAGAATACGCAAACTCCTTTTCCGCCTGCGGTGGAGGAAAGCGAAGAAAGCACCGATGTCGATTTGCCTCCCGTCGTAATGGTGGACGGGCGTCTGTATATGGATATGGGTTATGTCAACAGCAGTGTTACCTGCGGAACTGCGGACGGAGAAATCACAAGTTCGGTTGATTCATCAAAAATACCCGAAAAGGACAACGAGTCGAATTTCGGCACGGGATATGAATATCAGCTTTGGGACACCGCCCACATCAATGTAAAAATCAATGACAAGTGGATAATTTTTCAGGATATTGCGATAAGCAGCTGGACGATACCCGACTGCGTCGCTCATTTCACGGCGGAAGTAACGAAAATACAAGGCGACAGCCTGCTTGTAACCGTTACCGAAAATCCCGATAAAATTGATTGGCTGCTCGGGGAGCTTATTAAACCCGTTCGTCTTCCGATAGACAATCTGGATTATTCAAAAGACGGAAAAACCGTAACCGCAGAGGGGTTGAAAGGCTGTAAGGTCGAGGTCTGGTTTGACGGAACCTTAGAAAACGGCGATCCGGAAACATCATATCCCGCGGAGCCGGGTCAGATATACAAAATCAGAGTCATTGAGGATTAATATTTTTAAGAGCGGTTCATGCTTAGTGAATTTTTAATCTTCGGAGGAAAATATAATGTTAAGCAAACCGGAATACGGCTGGACGGCTTTTCAGCTTGAGGGCAGCGGAGTTTATTGGTTGAGTTACCTCGTTGAGCTTCCTCTAAACTGGGTTGATAAGGCAATCCGGGGACTTGAAACATTGGATCCGTTTTGTGTAAACGGAAATCTTGAACCGGAAAGATTTCTTTGCACAGTCAGCTACTGGAACTGTCATATTATTATTGAAGATTACGGGCGTTCCCCACTTGAGAGGGAAGATGTCGTTCATGAATTTTCTCATACAAACATGATTGAATTTTGCAGAAATTTGTACGACGACATCACCCTTCATTTTGAAGACTGGGTTCCTTTCGTAAGGCATGATCCCGAATACGACGACCTGACTGAAAGACGAATAACTTTGTCAAAAAGACTGGAAAGGTTGAAAGAACTGATTTCGGAAAATGAGGAACACTTCGGAGAAAACCGTTTTTTCTTTTAATCAGGGCAGGGTTATCTTTTTAACTCCCCCGAACTTTTAGTCTGTAAAAACCGCCCCGTTCTTACCTGTGGTGTAATAATTAAAATTTGAGCCGGGAGGAAAGCGTTAATGTATAAAAAGCTTTTTGTTCAGGCGACAGTTAAATATCTGTCCGGGCTTTTGCTGCTCTCGGCATTGCTGTTTATCCCGGCGGGAACCCTCAAGTATTGGAACGCATGGCTGTTTATCGCCGTACTTTTCATTCCCATGCTTATTACGGGAATCGTTCTGGCGGTAAAAAACCCGGAGCTTTTGCGCAGGAGACTCAATGCAAAAGAAAAGGAAACGGAGCAAAAGAGCGTGGTATTTCTGAGCGCGCTCATGTTTATCGGCGGTTTTGTTGTTGCCGGGCTGGATTACCGCTTTAAATGGCTCCTTCTGCCGAAAGGCATAGTTTTTGCGGCAGCGGCGGTTTTCCTGTCCGCGTATCTGCTGTATGTCGAGGTTCTGCGAGAAAACACCTATCTTTCGAGGACAATAGAGGTTCAGGAAAACCAAAAAGTCGTCGACACCGGGCTTTACGGAATTGTAAGGCACCCGATGTACGCCGCCACCGTATTGCTGTTTTTATCCGCGCCTCTGGTGCTCGGCTCTTTGTTTTCATTCGCTGTCTTTCTGATATACCCGGCAATCACGGTTAAAAGGATAAAAAACGAAGAAAAGGTTTTGGAAAAAGAACTGGACGGCTATTCGGAGTATAAAACCCGCATAAAGTACAGACTTGTCCCCTATATCTGGTGACAATGCAACCGGCAAACGGAAAAGCAGGATTATAGCAATTCGCCGGTTGCTTTTTTATATCGCCGCCAAAAGACCCGCTCTTCATTTTATCGAGGCGCTGGGAATGTATTTTTAATTTTTTTAAGAAAAGGTATGCCATGTCAAAGCTTAAAGAAATATATAAGACCCTAAGTTCCCGTTACGGCGATCTTGAGTGGTGGCCGGCGGAATCGCCGTTCGAGGTTATCGTCGGCGCCGTTCTCACGCAGAATACCGCCTGGACAAATGTGGAAAAGGCGCTCGGGCGGTTTGAGGGAAATTTGTCGCCCGAGAGAATATTAAATATGCCGACGGAGGAACTTGAGGAAATAGTCCGTCCGGCGGGTTTTTTCAGACAGAAGTCGCGGTATTTAAAGGCCGTAACCGAGTGGTTTACGGGCTGTAACTGCGATATCGATTTGATAAGAAGCGCTCCCCTGTCAAGTATCCGCGCCGGGCTTTTAAAGGTTCGGGGAGTCGGAAACGAAACGGCGGACTCCATTCTGCTCTATGCGTTTAATCTCCCGACATTCGTCGTGGACGCCTATACCGTGAGGTTCTTCGGGCGTTTCCCTATAAATGCCGGAAACAGCTATATGGAAATTAAAGACTTCTGCGAAAGAAATCTTCCCAAAGACGCGAAACTCTACGGTGATTTTCATGCTCTGATTGTGCAGAACGGCAAGGAACACTGCAAAAAGAAACCCGAATGTTTCGGGTGTCCTTTGGAAAAAAGTTGTGAAAAGAAGATGGAAGAATAGTTTTTATAAAAGCAACAAAAGTGTGTGTTGCGTTGTCAAAACTGATTACGCTCTATTTAATATATATTTTTACTTTTTAAAATATAAATATTTATACTTTTGATTGCAAAAATATGATAACCTTTCTCTTTTCAAAACCGAAACCCGACCGAATGCGACGAAAAAGAACCGAATGCGACGGGAGCGTTGCATACCGAAAAATATAATTTAAAATGAAAATGAGATAAAGAAAGGAGCCGTCTGTGAGTGTAAAATTCCGTTTTATTCTCGACGACGCAGTCGGAGATGATATTGAAATCACCCTTCGCGCCGCCGAGAAAAACGAACAGGTTGAAAAGCTTCTGACGCTTCTCTCGGAGCATTCCGGACAGACGGTATCCGGTCAGCTTCTTTCGGAAAGATATGACATAAACACTTCGGATATTATTCTGGTGATGCGCGACGGCCGATATGTTACGGCTAAAACCCCTGGGGGCGACTATATAATCAAGGACGCGCTGATACGCGTCGAGGAGTGTCTTGATCCCGCGTGGTTCGTGCGGATATCCCAGTCGGAAATAATTAACCTGAAATATCTTAAAAACTGGGAGTTCGTTGGCGGAGGAATAATTCAGGTAAATATGGAACACGGGATAGTATCCTACACGTCGAGACGATACGCCAAGCAGATTCGTGAAATGCTGCTTAAGAGGAGGGCAAAAAAATGAAAAAATGCCTGGTAAAAAAATCTCTTATAGGGTTTGTTGTCGGCGCGTTTATCGGACACCTTATTACTCTGCTGGTAAACCACCTGAGTCTCGGGGAGCTTCTAATCTGCATGCCCAAGCTCACGGAAAGCTGCGGGCAGACCGGAGCGGTAGTAGTTCAAACCGTGTTCGCCGGAATATTCGGCATGATATCATTCGGCGGAATGTGTCTTTTCGACATAGAGGAATGGAGTCTGCTTCGCGCCTCGACAGTGCACTGTATGCTTATACTCTTGAGCTTTCTGATATCGGGGCTGCTCCTGCATTGGTTTTCTTTCGGTCTAATTCCCATACTGATAGTGTCCGGCTTTATCATCTTCGCCTACGCCCTGATATGGCTTATAATGTATGCCGTCTGGAAAACGGAAATCAGACAGATGAACCTCCTCGCGCAGGAGTATAAAAAGAGCGCCGAAACGGATAGTAAGTAGCTTCCCTGTTAAATTTCTCATATTTTAAGCGGATAATCTTATTCTAAAAACGAATTACAGCGGGCGAAACTTTTAAAACGCCCGTTTTTTGTCCGGTTTTTTAACCGAATGCAACCAAAAACGACCGAATGCGACGAAGTCATTGTTTAGCTGATAACGAATCAATATAATCGGGTTAAGGGTTAAAACCCTTTTTGTGTTGCTGCCTCGGTGAGTTCAATCAGTTTTTTTAAATGAATGACGGCGCAAAAACACATACCGACTTTTGATACGGAGGAAAATGCAATGAAGAGAATAATCCTGATACTGTTGTCGATAACACTTTGTTTGACGGTGCTTACCTCCTGCGGCAAGAAAGATACTGCCCTCGAGGAAGATGTGTCACAGAGCAAGCCGGCCGAAGACAAAGCATCTGAAGATAAATCGGACGATACTCAAAAAGAGGAGGCCGAAAAGCCCCTCACTCCCGATCCGGAACCCGGCATTCCCGCACCCGACGGCTGGCCGAAAGAAATTCCGACGCCGGTTAACGGCGAAATCGGGCCCAACGGCTGGGCGCCCGACAGGAGCTTTTATACAACCGACATCAAGTACAAACAGGCGGACATCGACGCCTACGGCAAGCGTCTCGAATCCTACGGTTTTAAACTTCAGACGGAGCACGATTACAAAGATGACTGGCCGGACGCGACAGTCTATTCCGACGGACGCTGGGACATCACCGTGGCGGAGGAAAACGACACGTTTGACTATTCTTATGTAAACTTCTTCCCGCTTTTTGATGTCGTGGAAGATGGTTACGACGGACAGCCGGAAGGCTGGCCCGATGCGGGTTTCTTCCAATAAATTTCAAACCGGGACGATTTCACCGCCTTTCGATATGACGCTTTTTATCGCAAGCCTTAATTTTTATAATCATAAACAGAAGTTCCCGGAATATTAGGTTTTTCCGGGAACTTCTGCGGTTTCGGACTTGAAGTTAACCTCATTAATCGTTAAAATAGTAATGTTTGAGAGAGGGGGAAATCCAAGGATTGAAAAAAGCGCTCGTAAAATTTAATGAATTAGGTTTCCTGGCATTATCCGTCTTTATTATCTTCTCTTTATTTTCCTTTACTTCCGCCTTCGACATGCCGGATATCAATCTTATGGATAATGAAGTCCGTTCCTTTTCAAAAGGCTGGATAAGAGACGCCGACGGGTATATTATTGAATTCAATACGCCCTTTCATCTTGAAGTTAAGGAAAATGAAAGTCTGGTAATAAAAAACACCATTCCGGACAATATAAATCCCGGGGACGTTGTGGCTTTTAAAGCTTACATGCAGTCGGTGGTTGTAAAAATCGACGGCGATACGGTTTATGACATTGGAACCGAATACAGCAATTATCTCGGCAGGGATTTCGGAAGTTTTTGGGTATTTGTCGACACCGTGCCGGAAAACGTGGGCAAGGAAATAGAAATCACCCTCTTCTCCCACAAACCCGCATACCGCGGATATGCGCCCGAGATTTTCACCGGCAACAGAGCGGCGATGCTCAATCATATATACAGCCAAAAAGGCCTTTGGATTATATTGCCCTTTGCTATTACCATAGCGGGAGCGCTTATTATCGTCCTCAGTTTTATATCGGCGCTTCACAACGGAATAAACAAAGCTTTTTTCTATCTGGGCACTTATATATTTATAATGGGGAGCTGGTTATTAGGAGAATCGGGAATTTTGCAGATTATCAGCCACAACACCTATTATGTTACGAGAGCTCCGTTGCTGGCCATACTGATATCCCCCGTAGCCATAAATCTGTATATCAAAGAAACCGTTCCGATGAAAAACAGGTTTTCCGCAAACATTATAGCAACCCTGTCGGTTATAAATGCGGCCGTCAATCTGGGTCTTGAGTTTTTCAACGTCTCGGGAATTACGGATTCCCTAGTTATATCTCTGGCGCTTATAGCGATTACCTGCGTGTACTATATTCTGGTTTTCCTTGTGGAGGCGATTGCCTATAAAAACGAACATGCAAGAAGAGAATTCTTCGCCACAGCCGTCTTTTTCGTTTTTATATTTATAGAGATAGGCGCATTTTATATAACCGGTCAGAAAGAAACCTCCTATTTCATGCTCATAGGCTTGTCAATCTTTTCCGTACTGATGATAACCTACCGTGTAAGGGATTACAGAGCGAGGGTAAGGCAGATGGAGGAAAGCGAGTATTTCGAAAAAATGGCCTATACCGATGCCCTTACCGGAGCGAAAAACCGCGCGCGGTTTATTGATGACATTAATTGCATTACCGAACCCGAAGGGGTAGTTATAGTCCAGGCGGATACCGATAGGTTAAAGCATATAAACGACAACTTCGGTCATTCCTTCGGAGACCAGGCAATAATGAACACCTACGAAGTTCTGTCGAAGCATTTCGAACAGCTCGGCGATGTTTACCGTGTGGGCGGGGACGAGTTTACCGTAATCGTTAAAAACGCCGATGAGGATAATATAATCGAAATAATCGGTGCGGTTCGCAGGGAGATGGAGTTAATAAACATCCGGTGTGAATACGATTTTTCCATATCTTTGGGATTCGCAAAATATGACGCATCTTTGGACAAAGACATATATTCCACCGCCATAAGGGCCGATCAGGAAATGTACGACGATAAAAAGAGGCTCAGGGGCACCGTTTTTCAGACAAAAATTCCGGTTATGTTTACCTAAAGATACCTTAATATACGGCATATAACGGTTGTGTCACGGTTGTTGTGACTCAGCTGTTTTTTGATGAAAGAAAAAATGTCCGTGATTTTAACGCGGGTGGATCGAAAATAAAACCCACAACGGGTTGGCAGCGAAGTTAAACCTCGATCGGAGCACAAAAAAGCCCACCTCATACCCACAGGGCACAGGGACCGAGGGGGGTGGTGAAGGCGAAGCCTAGCCGAGGGGAGGGAAAAAACATCAAAGCGAAGTTTGTCCTGACAATAGGGGGAAAGGAATAGCTAAAGAGTAAATCCGTCAATGCGGTTTCTCGCATTGACGGATTGTGTTATTTAATCTGATTAAGGCGTCGGAAGATAAAAAGCTAATCTCATTTCTGTGATGCTTTTCTCCTGCGGATAAGCAGGATTATCGTGCCTGCGGAAAGGAGCATGAGCGCGGGAAGAGTATATATTCCCATGCCGTCGCCCGTTCTCGGTACGCTGGTCTTCGGAGGAGCCGGCGGAGACTTGATTTTAAGTATCCCGTAGGTGATACCCGTTCTTGATACAATATTCACCGGGTGCAATCCTTCCGATAGAGTCTTGAGAAAATCGGCTTTAAAGGCGATTTTTGTCGAGCCTGCAGTGGCGTCATAATTGCCCGGATCCACCACGTTATCACTCACCATCACATACAGAAAATCCGTAAGTTCGGCATCAGATGTGAAGCTCGCGGGGGTGTCCGAACCTTTGGTCCATTCCGCATATAGCCGGGATACACTGTCTCTATATACGGCATAAACCGTGGTATTCCCCGTAAAGGTATATGTTGTGCCCGCATCCGCAGTAGTGGCGCTGCCCGCACTGCCTATCGCCCAGGTCATAAACAGTTTCCCTGCCGGAGCTGTAAATGTGCACGCCGGAAGTTCAAATGTCTCACCTTCTATCATGTTGTCGGCCGTCATGCTTCCTTCTCCGCCGTTACCGTCGTAACTGATTGTATGGAACACCGCCTCAAAAGCGCCGATATCAACTCCCGCTCCCTGCGGTCTCGCCACGCCGCGCTGGTCCTGATTCGGGATAGCTGCGTTATTGACCGTTTCTCCGACACCGAGCCCCGCGTTGATTGCGGGACTGCCCTGCCCCAGACCGAAGATCCACGCGTTTGAGTATACCGGTAAGGCATTGCCGTTTTTGTCAAGCGGAATAAGCACCGGGTCGGTTGAAATGAGATTCGTTTGGTCTAAAACAGCATGGTTTTTGAATGTACACTTGTTCAAATCGACCACGCAGTAGTTCAGGGTAAGGGTAGCACCGTTCTGATAGATATCCGAACTGCCATTATTATTGGTGGCGGTGTTGTTCCATACTATAGTGTTCACCATCGTCGGACTGGAATTATTATAGTTAAATACTCCGCCGCCGTGATTCGTCGCCGTGTTGCTGGAAAAGGTGCAGTTCACCGCCGTTAAATGGGAGTTATCTCTGTTGAGCATCCCGCCGCCGGTATCCGTAGCAGTGTTGCCGGAAAAGGTGCAATTGGTCAGTCTCGGGGAACAATTAAAGTTGAACATCCCGCCGCCGCTTCTTCCCGTGTTGCCGGTGAAGGTGCAGCTTTCCACTCTGGTATCGGATTGATCATTCATCATCCCGCCTCCGTCGTAAGTCGCCGTGTTGACGGAAAAAGTGCAGTTAACTACCGTCGGGCTGGAGCCGGTATTGTACATCCCGGCACCATAGGTTG
>JAAYNJ010000006.1 GCA_012520915.1 Oscillospiraceae bacterium | reverse complement strand
GATGTTATTTCTTCAATCGGTCTGTTGCCGTCACTGACTGAGATTGACACCGACTCAATTTCTCTTTACTATGGTAAACCTGTTTCAGATGAAAATGATAACCGGATTTTTCCGTTCGAGGTTCACTTCGACAGGAATTTAAATATTCTTACAAGTTTTTACATTAACGATACAACAGAGGGAAAAGCACAAAAGGCCCCCTTCTTAGGAGATTGATGGACACTAAACAGCAATACAACGTATTTAAAACCGATATTGAAATAAAGGCTCCCGTAGAGCTTTGTTGGAGGATGCTTGTAAATAAACAAGTCTTTGAACGCATCACAGGCAAAAAGTGCACGGGAAATCTGGTTTTCACAAATGATAAAGGCAACGGCGTTTTGGCGGTTGACCCGTTTATTTTTTATGTCAAAGCTTCACCTTATACTATTGAAGCAAACAGTATGCAGGTCAAAATCAGAATCATTCTGACCGAAGATAACCGCAATACCAAACTCATAATCTCCGCTACGATACTCGGAAAAGAAAACAACTTTGATATCTCAAAAACCATAACAAAGCTTATTTCGGATTTCAAAAATTTCGCCGAAAGCTATCTGTTACATATAAGCGATAAGGAATCATCACAGCCCCCTGTTTCCGCCCGGCAAGAGGAAGAGCCTTCGAATTTTATCTTGGACGAAACTCCCTCTACCGAAGTTTCCAAAGTAAACAAACCTTCCTCCGGCTTAAAGAGAAAGTATGCAATCAGGAGTCTTCTCTTCTTTTTGCTGATATTGTTACTGTTGTCTTCTCTGTTTTACTTCGGGGCGGACAGAATAATGAAAAGATATGATACGCAGGAAACCAGAACCGGAAATGTAAATTTCAAAAATGCGGAAATAATAGAAATAGGCAGTAGCAAAAATGATATCCGCTATCTGATGTCTTCTTCGGGAAATGAGAAAAAAAACAACGAGAGTGAATCGGAAATCGTTTTCGGCTCTAATCATATGAGGAGCCCGGGGGTATCAAGCCAAATGATCTCCGTTCTGTTTGACACGGCCGGCAGGGCGAAGCGGATAAGCTATCTCGATACTGCAGCGAGCTCCGAACACTGCGACGCTTTTCCCCTTGATTTTACAATAGATTCTTCAATGACGGTTGAAGAAATTTTAGACGGTCTCGGTTGTCCGCTTTCATTGTACAGGCACTACGAAACGGAAAACAGCGACGAGGTTGTCGAACTTCATTTCGGATATCTCGATCCGAAAGCAAACTTTGACCCCGCCTGGAGAGGGGAGTATGTGGTTACCATCAACAGGACATCCGGATATGTCGATATAAAGAACTGGGGAAGAAGCACCGGGTCGGATCCCTTAATGGTTGATACCCTTACAGGAACTCCTCTTGAGCATCAGTATGACAATTATTCGGAGTTTTTGAACGACTATTTCCACTATAGACGGTTCGGACTGCTAAAAAACAGGTACAGCCGGGGAGATTTGAAATTCTTTTTTGACAACGAACCGGAATTCTATTCGACCTCCTCCGGATTGAATCTGTATACAATCGACAGCATCGAAAAAATTGAAGGCACGGATACCCCGCGTTGCAGAATAGTTGTCGGTTACGATTACAGCAATAAATTTCAGACGGCATCGTTTTCCATACTCCCGCTCTATGAAAAAAAGGGCACGCTTGTCGATTGTGACTTGAAATCCGTTACGAGAGGAATGTCTCTTAACGAAGTTGCTTCGGTAATAGGTATTCTGCCCACTGCAGTATATATCGATTCAGGCTACTACTCTCTGTGTTACGGCAGTTATCTCGAAACCGATGTCGCAGACGAACAGTTTGAGGTTATAGTCAGATTTGATCCCATCGACCTTGTAGCCAAAAAAGTGTTGATAAACACAGCTGTTGCTTCCGTCTCAAATTAACATGAAAGGTTATGCGAAATGAGCATATCCAATAGAATTAAAAAGTTAATATTCACCGAGAGCCGTTATTTTAACAGCAGCTGGTCAAAATTACTCACCGCATTGACATATTTTCTCATGATTATCAATGCGGTGCTCTCCATATACAATTTTGCCGGCATATCGGAATCTGTTCAGAATCGCATCCATCTGAATAATTCACTCTATCTTCTGATTTTTTTTATAATTCTGCACACTATTGCTTCCAGAATAAAGCATATTGTCGGGAACGGATACGTTTTAAGCATGTTGTTCACGTCGATTTCATTTGCGGCATCATATGTTTCATCCTATCTATTGTTTGATACGGTCTGGTCGATTGAAATAGACCGCTTGATGGATCATCCGTTCGGTTTCGGGCCTACTTTAAAGAGCGCAGGTATCCTTTCACTTCGAATAGCCCTTTATTCATTTCTGTTTTATTTGTTTTTGACCGTCATTCCCGCTTTTTCTTCAAGAGCCAAGTTTCTCGGTTGTTTTTATCCTATTTTTGTTCTTTTGACAATTTCTTCACTCTTTATTGTGGTCTTCATTCCATCTTTCGTCCCCGAAGAGCTAAAGCCTGAATATGCGGAAAGGGCGTCCCTCATCTATCTATCCGCAATGTCCGTTTTGTCGGTTAAGTTTTTCTATAAGTCTCTGCTCTATACCGTCTCTCGTTTACTTCCCTTAGGAAAAGAAACCGCACTTGTGAGCATGCCGGAAGTTAAAACCGTATCGAAGGAAACCTCTTCGGACAGCCTTTCCGCCGCTTTGGAAATACCGAAAGAGAGTGCCGGTATAGACACCGGCAGTGTTCAGGTTCCCGCACACCCCCAAACTCTCAAATCTAAAAAACCGTTTATCAAAAAACCTCTTATAAATTTCGGCGGTTTACTTTCGAAACTGAAAAAGCCGCCTTTCGACAGCGGAAATAGACTCCCGATATTGACTCTTGCTTTCACAGTTGAATTGATAGCCGAAGACGAGTCTGAACCGAATCTTGAAAATACCGTTAGTTTCAATCCGGAAATTTTATCCGAGAAACTCATGGTTGAAGAAGAGATTTTCGTTGAAGAAATCGAACTTTCTACGGACGAGGATTACAACAAAGCCGGGGATGTCGATGTAACAAGCCCCGCACCTTTGCTGACACACTCCTTTCTTATCGAAAGAACGGAATAAACAACCGTATTTTCTTCATATACAATACTCTTACGGTTTTATCTTTACCATATCACGGTCGATTTTACCTTTATCAACATTTACCACTGCATAACCCATGCAATCATCCATATCCCGGGCACAGCTCCCGGGATTTATTAATATGACGCCGTCTTTTTCAGTATCCATGCGGACATGGGTGTGACCGAAAAGAACAATGTCGGCATTAACCTTTTTTGCTCTTTTCATTAATTTTTCAAGACCGCTTTTCACAAGATAATTATGACCGTGAGTGATGAAAAACCTTACTTCCTCAAGCACCATTACCCTGTCCTCCGGTTCAAAACAGGAGTAGTCGGTGTTTCCCTTCACAAGCACCATGGACATCTTAGGATTTTTGGACTTGACATTCACAAAATCTCTATACCCGTCACCTAAGTGTATAAAAAGATCCGCATCGGGGTTTTTCTCGATTATCGTCTCAACGGCAAAATCATCGCCATGACTGTCAGATACAATTATTATTTTCATTTTTCATCATTTCGGAATATATCTTACTCTTTGATATCCCGGTTTTAAAAGCAATATTTTTTGCGGCTTCGGATGCGGATACTCCCAAAGACCTAAGTTCGTTCGCCATACACGCAGCATCCTCAACCGTTACGGTCTCCTCTTCATTCTCCGGTACAAATCCCTCAACCACTATGACATATTCTCCGCGGGGATCAGTTTCGTTATAATAATTTACGGCATCCGAAAGCGGAAATCTAATAACTTCTTCATAAACCTTCGTCATTTCACGTGAAATTGCTATATTGCGATTTCCAAAATAAGAGAGCATATCTTTCAAAGTTCTTTTCAGTTTATGAGGTGCTTCGTAAAAAACCATCGTCCTTTCTTCGCTCGATAAAGCTTCAAGTCTTGTTTTTCGAACCTTTTTATTCACCGACAAAAATCCTTCAAAACAAAATCTGCCCGACGGTATTCCCGATATTGAAAGCGCTGCGATTGCAGCGCAAGGGCCGGGAACCGAAACAACTTCAATCGAATTGTCAACTGCAAGAGAAACCAACTCCTCACCCGGATCGCTTATTGCAGGGGTGCCGGCATCGCTGCACAAGGCGCAGTTTTCACCTGCAAGAATTTTATCCACAATTTCCTGAGAACGCCCCTTTTCATTGTGCCTGTAACAGCTTATCATCGGCTTTTTTATTCCAAGATAATTCAAAAGTTTTAAGGTCACCCTGGTGTCTTCTGCAGCAATAAAATCAACAAACTCAAGTGTATCTGCAGCTCTTTTGCTCAAATCACCCAAGTTTCCGATAGGGGTGCTGACGACATACAGTTTACCTTTTGTCATCACAATCTCCTTCTGCAATTATATCTTTAAATTCAGCGGAAAACCCGTCTGATTCGTATATAACAAGGTCTCTTTCAAATTCAATACCGCTTCCGCCCCTATATCTTGCCTCAAAAATCGCAAGCCAGGGAGCTTCTCCCATTCTGTTTTTGACAAACTGCAGTCTCTTAATTGCAAACCCGAACATGTTTACGGTCAAAACTGCCGTTTCCGTCTTTGCGGCCGGATAGCAGAAATAAAATCTTCCTCCTTCAACCAGATTTCTCGAAGCGGTTCTGGATGCCTCTTTTAGCGATCCTAAAACTTCACTCCTTATAACCGACCTGTTATCAATTTTAGTATCATTAATATTCACGTCAAAGTAAGGAGGATTAGAAACTACCGCCGAATACTTTTTTGATTCGGTGTAGTT
This sequence comes from Oscillospiraceae bacterium, assembly GCA_012520915.1. Classification (GTDB taxonomy): domain Bacteria; phylum Bacillota; class Clostridia; order Oscillospirales; family Ruminococcaceae; genus WRIP01. The sequence continues at coordinate 112,037 of JAAYNJ010000006.1, read as the reverse complement.
TTTCATGTCGCAGCATACGGCGCGGTATTGTCTGATTTTATTTTTTTCAATGCCCTTTTGAAACAACTCTACAGCTTCCGCTATTATATCAATTCCCGTAAAACTCCCTATATACCCCCTGTCAGATAACCACAGAGGTATAATTCCGCAACCTGTCCCGAGTTCAAGAATAATATCTTTATCATTCGCTTTAATAAAGTTTGCCAACAGGAGAGAATCCCAGCAGATTTTGTAATCGTCTGAGGTAAATACAACGGTATTGTTCTTCAATATCTCTTTTTTGATATTCACAAATAACCCCATATAAGAATAATGCGACAGGGCATATGCCCTGTCGCATTAGAATAGAATTCCAAATTATTGCGGAGATATCGCTTCCACCGGACAGCTCGCGGCACATGCGCCACAATCAATGCATGTTTCGGCGTCTATCTCATACTTTCCGTCTCCAGCAGAAATAGCTTCTACCGGGCAATCACCTTCGCAGGCACCGCAAGAAATACAATCATCAGATATAACGTAAGCCATTATTACCCTCCAATACGATAGTGTTTAGATACCTTTTTTCAGTAGATACAGATTTTAACCTGTGAAGAATATAATATCACACAAAAAATAGATTTCAATACCAAAGAGACGATTTTGCGTTTTCTCCGTCAGTTTTTATCCCTTCCGTCACTAATAACCGTAATCTCTTCCCTTGTATAAATCCCGACACCTGCATCATCCTCACCGCGCAGAGATACCTTTAATCTCCCTCTGAGAAGATCAACCTCCTCAACCGACCCCACTCCGTCCGGGGTCTTTACTTTTGCTCCCACTCGGGGGGTAATCTTTAAAAGCTCTTCATAAACGTCCTGTTCATATTTGAGACAACACATCAGTCTGCCACAGGCACCCGATATTTTTACCGGATTCAGAGACACTCCCTGTTCTTTTGCCATTTTTATGGATACGGGATGAAAGTCGGTCAAAAATTTTGAACAACAGAACTCTCTGCCGCAAATACCTACGCCGCCTATCATTCGGCTTTCATCTCTGACTCCGATTTGTCTGAGTTCTATCCTCGTTTTGAATTCAAATGCCAGATCCTTTACAAGCTCTCTAAAGTCCACCCGCCCGTCCGCCGTAAAGTAAAACAACAGCTTGTCCCTGTCAAAAGAATATTCCACATCAACAAGTCTCATATCAAGTCCGTGTTTTTCGATTTTATCAACCGCCACCGAAAATGCGTTTTTCTCCCTGTCTCTGTTTTCCATCATTCTCTCTATGTCTTCATCATTTGCTATTCTGACAAGACTCTTCAAAGGAAAACCGAGTTGGTCTTCATCTATTTCACGGCAGGAAAGCGTAATCTCACCGATTTCCATTCCCCTTACGGTATTGACTACGACATAGTCGCCCAAGGCAACATCAAAACCCGCCGGGTCAAAATAATATGTCTTTCCTAAGCCTCTGAATCTAACCCCTACTATTTTCATTTTTCTCCATCAATCTCCTTGATAATTCGGTTCCGAACAAATTCAAGTTTACATTTTTTTGAATCAGATCGCATTTCATTTCGGAAATCACATCTATAAGTCCGGAGACTCTGCCCGGATCCGAGATAAGATAATTTGAGTGCATGGACAAAATTGCAATTTCCAAAAACTCATCCATCTCTTTTCTGTTGGTCAATCTACTCAAATCTGACATAGCAGGTAAAATCATATTATCATAACAGTGCATCGAGAACTGTTCGGCAAGTTCTTTCATTATCCTAAAGTCTTCATCTTCAAAGAATCTGATAGTCTGCCCTATCCCGCCCCTAAAAAAAAGCAATTCAACACGTATTTTTTCATAATCCGTTTCGGGAAATTTCCTTTGGATAAACTCGACCGATTCTTCAATCGACGGTTTGTCAATTCTGAATTCAACACACCTCGAGGATATGGTTTCCAGTGTATCTTTAGAACTTGATGCAGTCAGTATAAACATAACCCTTTCGGGGGGTTCCTCCAAAGTTTTGAGTAATGCGGCAGAAGAACTCGGATTCAAGTTTTTTACATCTTCAATAATGCAGACTCTCCTGCCGTTTTCAGCGGTAGAGGATTTATACATCTCAAAACAAGCTTCTCTGACCGATTCTACGGTAATGTTGGACGAAGGTCCGCTGCCGCTCACAATAACACAATCGGGGTTGACGCCCCTCGTAACACCTTCTTGCCTATCCTCAAGATAGGCTTCGGCAATTTTCCTCGCAAAGAGGTTCTTTCCAAAGCCTTCTTCGGCAGACAGAATCAGACTTGTAGGCATCTTCCCCGAATTTATAAGACTGTTAAGCTTGGATTTTAACAGTTCTCCCCCGCAATAGTTCTTAAAATAATCAAAGCTTTTCAAAGCGGAGAATATCTTGAACTATAATTGTAGCGCCCCCGACTATCACTTCTACCGGATAAGCATGCTCTATCCCGGATGAGCCAAAGGAAGAAGTGCTCGGAACCAATTGTTTCCTCTTCTTACTCTGTTTTGCGATAATGGATATTACGGGATCGACGTCTTCGTCCTTGACCGCCATCATAAAGGTCACATTTCCGGTCTTTAAAAAGCCTCCGGTGGACGCCGTCCTCGTGACAGAATAACCATCTCTTGTGAGAGCAGACTGAACAGCAGAACTGTCATCCTTATTTACGATTGCAGTTATGAGTTTCAAATGATCACCTCGTAAAAAACAAAGTTTGTTTATAGATGTTACTGTCAGATAAATTTAAAAAAACGTCGCAAGGTTTATCTGCAATAACATTTTAACATCTGACGAATAAAAATACCAGTACGGAATAAAGTTATTAATTAACATAAAGTTTACAAACAGTATATTTTGCTTGCCATACTTTTTAGTTTTAATAATAAATCTTTAGGCTTAATTATCGAACTTTTCAACTTTATCAACAGAGTTATCAACATTTTCTCCCAAGGTCTATTATACAATCTGTTTTTTATTTCTTTCTCTCACACTTTATAATGAGCATTCGTCTTTAATTCGGAAAAACAGAGGTTGCGGAAAACAAGATTTCTCTATAATTTCAAGATAATGTTGTTGACTAATGATATTAACTGGATATACAATAATTATTACTTATATTCACTTTAAACCACTATATATTGTGTTTTGTTTTGTGAGGAGAATAGTTATGAGTCTGGCTTTAACCGACAATGCTCTGGAAGTTTTAAAGAGGAGATATCTCATTAAAGATCACGAGGGAAATCCTGTTGAGACTCCGGAAGACATGTTTAGGCGCGTGGCGGATTCGGTTGCACAAGCCGATTTGAATTATAATCCCAACGCCGACATTGCCTCCACTTCCGAAAAATTCTTTAAAATGATGTCGGAGTTGCGGTTCCTTCCGAACTCTCCGACTCTGATGAATGCGGGACGTCCTCTCGGGCAACTCTCAGCCTGTTTTGTTTTGCCTATTGAGGATTCCATGGAGGGGATATTCGAGACAATAAAGCAGGCTGCATTAATTCACAAATCCGGCGGAGGTACGGGATTTTCTTTTTCCAGGCTTCGTCCTGCCGGGTCAAGTGTAAGGAGCACCGGTGGGGTAGCCAGCGGTCCCGTAAGCTTTATGAAGGTCTTCAACACGGCCACCGAAGCAGTCAAGCAGGGAGGCACCCGAAGGGGTGCAAACATGGGGATACTCCGCGTCGATCATCCCGACATTCTTGAATTTATTGATTGTAAAAAGAACAATCTTGACATAAACAACTTCAATATTTCCGTCGGCATTACCGAAGAGTTTATGAAAGCCGTCGAAGAAGGCACCGATTACAATCTGGTCGAACCTCACGGATCCGAAACAATAGGCAGTTTGAATGCCAGAATGGTTTTCGAAAAAATTGTGGAAAACGCCTGGCGCAACGGTGAACCGGGAATTATCTTTCTCGATCGCCTTAATAATAGCAATGTTGTGCCGAGCGAGGGAGAAATCGAGGCAACCAACCCCTGCGGAGAACAACCGCTTCTGCCGTTTGAAAGCTGCAATCTGGGTTCGATAAATCTGTCGAAGATGCTTAGAAAAACCGAACGCGGTTTCGTTATCGATTCGGAGTTGTTGGGGAGAACCATATATGACGCCGTACATTTTCTTGATAATGTCATAGATGTGAATACATACCCTCTTGAAATAATCGCGGAAACAACCCAAAAAACCAGAAAAATAGGTTTGGGTGTTATGGGATTTGCAGATATGCTTCTGGCGCTCGACATACCCTACGACTCCGATACGGCGGTGACTCTCGCTGAAAAGATTATGGAGTTTATCAATAAGGTGGGACATGAAGCTTCGGAAAGACTCGCACAAATTCGCTCTCCTTTCCCGCTGTTTTATGAAAGTATCTATCGCGATGGAAACCCTTTGAGAAACGCGACCGTTACGACTATAGCTCCTACAGGCACAATTTCAATCATTGCAAACTCTTCTTCCGGGGTGGAGCCGGTATTTGCTTTTGCGTATGTGAGAAATGTGATGGACGGAACGAGACTCGTCGAAATTAATCCTATTTTAAAGACAAAGCTTGAGGAGGAAGGCATTCTCTCCGATGCTCTGATGGACGAGATAGCGAGGGTCGGATCGATTGCTGAAATAGCGGAAATACCTGAAAAAATAAGAAAAACATTTCGTTGTGCACATGATATTTCTCCCGAATTTCATATAAGGGTTCAGGCCGCCTTCCAAAAGCACACAGATAATGCCGTATCCAAAACCGTAAACTTCAGCAGGGATGCCACAATGGAAGATGTTTACAAAACATATATTCTTGCCTACAGGCTCGGCTGCAAAGGCGTAACCATCTACCGGGACGGAAGCAGAGAGAATCAGGTTTTGAGTGTCGGAACCGAAGAGGATATAAAAAAGGAAGAGGTGCTGTCCGACGGCGAGCTTCCCGGCAACTTCGGCTCGATAGTTCCCAGACCTCGGCCGGAAGTAACAAAGGGATTTACCGAGAGAGTCAGAACCGGATGCGGCAACCTGTATATAACCGTCAATTACGACAAACACGGCATATGCGAGGTGTTTACAAGCACCGGCAAAGGCGGAGGATGTCCCTCACAGTCCGAATCGACCGCAAGACTCGTCTCGATTGCTTTGAGAAGCGGCATCTCCGTTGATGAGATATACGCCCAGTTAAAGGGGATTCGCTGTCCTTCAACCGTCAGGGTGCAGGGACTAAACTGCACATCATGCCCCGATGCAATAGCAAAAGTAATTAGAAAAGTTTCCAAGTTCCAGCAGGGTCAGGCACCGGATGTAAAATCGGAAAACAGTATAAAATATCAAGATAAACCCTCTTTATCTGAAGAGATTAAAAAAAAACTGAATGACAAAGATTTTTCATCAAAAGCGCCATTCGAAAAAAAAGTCATTTCAAAAAAACCGGAGCACATCGAAACTCCAAAACCTTTTGACTTCAGCTATAGCGAACACCTTAAGAAGGACATAAAACTTAAAAAACCTGTTGGTCTGAACTCGGATGAATCAAAAAACGAAGCCGGCGGCAATTTCCCCAATGACTTTGGACACGATGAACCCGCATTTTCCAGACGTCTGTGTCCCGACTGCTCCAGCTTTCTGGAACACGAGGGAGGGTGCGTAGTATGCAGGAATTGCGGATATTCCAAATGCGGTTAACAGCTCAATAAAAACACCCCTGAAAAGGGGTGTTTTTGTTTATTTGCTTTTTCTCATCATTTCAAAAAAAACTCTTAAAATCTCCCGGCAGTCTTTCTCCAGAACCCCTCCAATCACTTCCGTTTTTTTGTATGTTGAGTATTGCAGTAAATCGATAACACTTCCCAAAAATCCGTTCAAGGGGTCGTATGCACCGAAAACCGCCCGCTTAAGCCTGCTGTTTAATATGGCGCCCGCACACATCGCACAGGGTTCAAGCGTTACAAACATTTCACATTCGGTAAGCCTTTCCGATCCGAGTATGGTCGATGCTTCGTTAATCGCTATCATTTCTGCATGTGCAAGTGAATTTTTATTTTTTGCAGTCATATTATGAGAAAGGGAGATAATCTCTTCTCCTTTAACTATCACCGCACCTACCGGAACCTCGCCCTCTTTTTGTGAAAGTCCGGCCTCGATTAAAGCTATTCTCATAAACCTTTCATCTCTCACGCCGCAAAAATCTCCACCAACACCGTCATTGCAAAGGTCGCGCAGATGAATATTATCATCCCGGGAGTCAGCAAAAAATTGTAAACCCTATTCATTATCGGTCCTTTTTCTCTTGGCACCCTGAATTGTTTTTTATTTTTGTTCGTCGAAATATAAACCGCCGTCACTATTATCCCGACTATACCGAGTGCAATAATCGAAATGCTTATCGCGGATGTAACCCAAATATCATTCTCAAAATTACTTGAGAGCAGGGCAACGGAGTTGTTGAGAAGATGCATAATTATCGACGGTATAAGGGATTCGGATATAACCGTCATGTATCCAAAAACCAACCCCAGCATAAAAATAAAAAGGAATCCGACCGCATTGCCGTGCATCAATGCAAAAACAAGAGAGCTCATGGTTATTGCCAGCACATTTCCGTATTTCCTCAATCTCTCGAGTAAAACTCCGCGAAAAAGAAGTTCTTCTAAAAAAGCCGGCATCAACGCATACTGAAGCAAATATATGACTCGTCCTATGGTATTGTCAGGAAAGGGGATTACAATATCGACTCCCTTAAGGCCGAGCATATTCATAATACTGACATATATCAGACTGATAAGCATTATCGGAAGATAACTTCCGAAATAAATCGGGAGTGTTAGAAAATCAAAAGGTTTTTTAGGTCTTTCAAACTTCCAGGACTGTCCTTTGTTGAGCACCGCTATGGCAACCAAGGCAGACACCGAATAGGAACACAACATGATAACCTGCTCTAAAAGAGGACTGATTGCCTTTTTCTCCAACAAAGCGCCTATTCCGTCTTTTGAAAAAATGACGGTTACAACATATAACAAAAAGTAAACCGCATATTGCGACAGTAAAAACAGCAATAAAGCAAGCCCTATTCTGTTAGATTCGCGCTTTAGTCCTCTTTTGACTATCAATTCATTCATATATTCGTGTTCTTCCATCATCTACCTTTTCAAATCAATCCCTTTTACTATTTCCACAATCTCCGATGCCTCTGAGACCAAATAATCGGCGAGCGACAGCTCCTCTTCGTTTCCGTATCCGTATTCCACACCTATTGATCTGATTTCGTTTTCCTTCGCTGCAAGAAAATCGATGTCTCTGTCCCCTATCATGACGGTTTCATTTTTCTTAAAACCCCATTTAACCATTGCTCCCGCAATGGCTTCCGATTTTTCACCGAATTTGTCTCCTGTCAGCACCTCCGAAAAGAATCCGGATATACCGTTAATATCAAGGACAAGCTCAATATAATCGGAACTGCCGTTAGAACAGGCAACCAGAGTAAATCCGTCTTCGGAAAGGGTCGAAAGCATATCCTTCACACCGTCAAAAAGGGTGTCGGGTTTCAAATGATATTCTCTGGTTTCATAATATATCTCAAGAAATTTTTCTCTGTCAAAACCCTCGGGAATTACTCTGTCAATAAATACATCGAACTTTTCACCTATGAGCGAAATTATATATTCCTCGCTTTTCCTTTCATATCCGTATTTTTCAAGTGAGTCATTGAGCGTCTCAACGACAAACTCATGCGTTTTAAAAAGTGTCCCGTCGACGTCAAACAGCAAAAGAGCCATTATGCACCCCTGTATTAATTTCCATCTATGGTATTTTAGCAAAATTTTGTTTTATAGTCTAACAGTGGTAAAATCTAAAATGTTGCCGGTTGCACGATATCACCTATTTAAGTTTAAAAGAGGATTATCATATGAAGTTATATTCCAAATATTCCGAATGCAGAGTTCTTGAGCCGTTTGACATCGATGTTTACGGAAAAATTAAATTATCGAGGTTGCTCTCATTTATGCAGGTCTCTGCGGATCATCATGCGGAAAAAATCCCGGTCTTTGACGGGTTGAAAGAAAAGAACCTTATTTGGGTCATAGCAAGAATGAGAGTTGACTTGTTCTGTTGCCCGGCATACGGAGATGAACTTGAAATAGAGACATGGACCGGCATTCCGGACAGACTTGTTTTTCCAAGATACTTCAACTTTAAACTTACCGGTAAAAGTATAGGAAATGCAACATCTCAATACGTTTTGCTGGATCGCGCCGAAAATAAAATGGTGCCCCCAAAGTCAATAGCGGAATTTTACGATTCAGACAGTTCAAATGTAAAAGTTCTGCCGCAACCTGTCAGAGTCAGATTTTCTACCGACAAAGGACCGGTATGCCACAGAACTCCGTTATTCAGCGATATAGACTTTAACGGGCATATGAATAACGCAAAGTATGCAGATTGGATATTGGATTTGTATAGCACGGCACAACACAGAGGAAAGTATGTAAATTCCTTCAATATGAACTTCATTTCCGACGGGTTGGAAGGCAGTGATATAGCAATTTATAAAGAGGATAATATCGACAACAGCGAAAGCTTGATAAAGGGTGACGACTCAAAAACTGGAAAACCCGTATTTTCCTGTCTGATGTCGTGGAAAAGCATATAGGTTTATGAAAATCCAAGCAAAAATATAGAGTTTAGCTCAATCAATATGAATCGAGCTAAACTCTTTTTATTGCGAAAACATTGACATCACTTTTCTCTTATGAGTTCTTCCAACAGCGATATAAGCCTTTCAGGGTTAATTTCGTATATGATATGGTTTTTTTCCTCTTCTTCAGGCAGTTGGTCGAATCCTCTTCTGTCAAACACCAGCATTCCTTCACTGAATCCTCTTGCGAGCTCCACGTCAACCGTTTCTCTCCTCATGTCAGCCACTACCGAAGGGTCAATAAGCGGCGCTACGGCTGTCCAGTCCCAAATTCCGGTCGAATCGGCTTCCTGTCCGAGAATTCCCAAAAACTTAAGTCTGTCTATCATTTCATTGTTGAGCCGGGCGAGAAAACCTCCAACTTTAGGGTTGGCATCTACAAGGGCAGCAAACTCATCCGGACCGTATTTTGCAGCAATGCTCGGTTCCAACGGACATATTATTGTTTTTATTCCGCTTCTAAGAACGATTTGCGCCGCATGAGGGTCATCGTAAAAATTCGCCTCCGCTACCGGAGTTCTGTTCCCAACATACAGCGCTCCTCCCATTATGTACATCTCTTCAATTTTTTCTGCAATTTCGGGCGCCATCCTGAGTGCAATCCCGATATTTGTAAGAGGGCCTACCGCAACGACGGTTACCTTTTCTTTCGACGACCTTAGGTAGTCGACAATAAATGAACAGGCGTGTTTGTCCATGGCCTTTGTTTTCGCTTTGGGCAGAAATCCGATTTCCCTTTCATGGATATAAACATTATTCCCCTTCTCGTCAACCTTGACTATCTGCTCCATCCTCACGGCGTTGTTTTCACCGAGCAGTCCTCTTGTCATCGACTCGTTGCACCCTTTATAAACCGGAATATCCTTTCCTAAAAATTCCAGCAGCCTGAGTGTGTTTTCCGTCGTGAACTCTACCGGATGGTTTCCGTGCACGGTTGTGATGCCTACAACTTCAAATCCTTCGCTGAACAGCATTGCGGTTAGTGCAACGGCATCATCGGTACCGACGTCACAGTCAAAAATCACCTTTCTCTTCTTTTCCATACCAGCCTCCAAAATTTTAAAATTTAAATGTTAAAGAGTCTTTTAAAATTCCCGCTCAAAATCAACTCTTTTTCACCGTTTGTCAGGGGCAATTTCATAAACCTATCAAACTCATCTCTGTGCCCCCACATCGGAAAATCGCTGCCGAAGAAAAATCTGTCAATACCGAATGCCTCGAACAGTTTCATAACCTCATCTTCACTCAAAAACGAAAGTGAACTTGACGTATCAAAATACATATCCACGCCTTTAAATTGTTCCATCGACTCATCCCATCGCCTATATCCTCCGAAATGGGCCCCTATAGCCTTTATGTTATTATTTTTTTCCAATACCTTTCTGAGCAGGGTGGGACTTGATAGGGAACCGTTTTCATCACCTAAATGAAACAATATGGGCAAATCGGCTTTTGCAATTTTCCTGTACATTTCAACTGCTTTCGGGCTGTCAATTTCAAACTCCTGAAAATCCGAATGAATTTTAATTCCGAAAAAACCCCTTTCGACAATTCTGAATATTTCTTCATCTATATCCTTATAATCCGGATGCAATGTTGCATACCCGACAAACTTGTCATTTTCACAACATAGTCCGTAGATAAAGTCATTGATTGCCGTCACCTGAGAAGGGTTTGTTGCACTTGAACAGATAACCTGTCTTTTAACACCGATTTCGGCAGCACTTTTTTTTAATTCTTCGACCGTCCCTACATGTTTCATCTCAATGCCGTAGAAATTTCCTATCGCATTCGTCGCCTTTTTCGCGATTTTTCCCGGAAATACATGCGCGTGAGAATCAATTATTTCAAATTTTTTCATGAACACCTTAACCTATCGGAAAATTTTTCTGCAATTCGATTTATTTTATAAGTATTTTCCGTCTTTATCAAGATGTTTATTGCTATTTCCCTATAGGCTCTGACTATACCGAAATTATCGATCAAATTGTAATTTTAGTCTGGCTTGCCATGTTGGAAATCAACATCGCAATATCTTTGGCTTCAATCCTCATACCCTCATCCAGCCATTTCTGTATAACCGAAAGACTGCCGTTTACTAAAAAATTGATATAGTATTCAATCAGCAAATCCTTGCCGTTGCCCTTACCCTTAATCCAGGATATGGTGTGTCTCATGACCATTGACATTATTGCGTCCTGAAGTGAAGGATCTCCGTTTTTACCGATAAGCACGCTTACAAGATCGACATCCAAAACAAGAAAATTCAGTATCGCCTCCACCGTTTCAACCTTCATCTCCTCGTTGTCAAAGTCGATTTTTTTAAGATGTTCTTCTATCGACTCTATAACCTCGTCTGAGAGCTCCCGCATAAGCGCAAAAATGTCGGGATAATGTGAATAAAAGGTGCTTCTGTTTATATCCGCTTCTTCACAAAGTTCTTTTACCGATATCGCTTCTATCGGTTTTTCCTTAAGCTTTTTTACAAGGCTGTTTTTCAGTTCAGCCTTGGTATACCTTACCCTTCGATCTGCTTTTTTCCCCATAATAACACCTTCCGGCAAAAAGTTTACATTTTGTTAATATTAAATAATCAATTAATCCTACAGATTCACTTTTTTTGTTGAACTTAAAACAATGTACACCAAAATTGTCTGTTGTTATTTCAACACTGTGTCGATTATAATATACATATGAATTTTTAACAACATGTTGTCGATTAACTGGGGGCACCTTGGATAAAATAATTTCTTCTATAATCAAGCACAAAAAAACAACCGTAACACTTTTTGTTGTGTTTTCCATTATTTGCGTCTTCCTTTTTCTCATGGTATCGGTAAACTATGACATCACTTCATATCTGCCGAAGAAAGCAAAATCCACAATCTCATTGGATGTGATGAAGGAAGAATTTGAGGATTCAATACCAAACACAAGGATGATGGTGGAGAACGTCTCTATTACCAAAGCAATAGAATATAAAAACACCCTTAAATCAATTGAGGGTGTCAGTGATGTAATCTGGCTTGACGATATTATCGACTTAAAACAACCTATCGAATATGCCGATAGGGATTTGGTTGAACAATACTATAAGGACGATGCCGCTCTCTATAATTTCGTTATAAGAGATGGCGATGAGGTCGAGATAATCGAGAAAATCAAGGAAGCCTTGGGGGAAGACAATGCCTATGCCGGTTCGGCCGTTGAAAGTGCGTTCATGCAAAAACTGACCGGTTCCGAAACCACCAAGGCTATGTTCATATTGGTGCCTATCATACTGTTAATATTGCTGGTGTCGACGGATTCATGGCTTGAGCCGCTTTTATTCCTGATAACAATCGGGGGCTCGGTCATGATAAATATGGGCACCGGCATAATTTTCGGTGAAGTTTCCTACATCACGAATGCGGTGAGTCCCATTCTCCAGCTTGCGGTCTCTCTCGATTACGCTATATTTCTTCTTCACAGCTTCTCCGATTATCGAAAGGAAACCGATGATCTCAATGAAGCCATGTTAAGAGCCGTCAAGCGCTCAATCCCCGCAATAGCCGCAAGCGCCCTCACTACGCTTTTCGGGTTTTTAGCTCTCACATTTATGAAATTCCGCATAGGTCCGGATCTTGGAATAAACCTGGCAAAAGGTGTGTTGCTCAGCTTTTTGTCGGTAATAGTAGTCCTCCCTTCACTGACACTTGTGTTATCAAAGGCATTGGACAAAACCCGTCACAAACCCCTTCTTCCCTCATTTTCCAAGTTCTCGAAGTTTCTGTCTAAGCTTAAGATACCGGTATTTATACTGATAATTCTTATTACCGTTCCGGTATTTCTTGCCCAGAGCAACAGCAAGTTTGTCTACGGCCCGAGCGACCTCGGCAAAGGCACCAAAGTTGCTTGGGACAAGGAAAAAATAGAGGACAGGTTCGGAGCCTCGACTCCCATAGTTTTATTGACCCCCAGAGGAGAAGTTTCGGAAAAGGCAAAACTTCAGGATATGACCGCCGACCTTGAAAAAATCGAGCATGTAACACAGGTCGTTTCATACAGCTCCATGGTGGGGTCGACGATTCCGGATGAATACCTGGATAGTGAAATCACAAAAACCTTCTATTCCGAAAACTATTCGCGCACAATTGTCTATGCCGATACTCCGTCAGAAGGCGATATAGCGTTTTCCGTTGTTGAAAAGGTGCAGGAAACCGCAGCCGGATACTACGGAGACGCATACTACTCCCTCGGTTCAAGCGTAAACCTGCTGGACATGAAAAACATCGTTTCCGAAGACAACAACCTGGTGAACCTTATAGCGATAGCCGCAATCTTCCTTGTAATAATGATAACCTACCGTTCATTATCCATCCCCGTTCTTCTCGTTCTGACAATTGAAACGGCAATATGGATAAATCTCGCTATTCCTTATTTTTATGACAGTTCTCTGAACTTTCTCGGGTACCTGGTTGTAAATACCGTACAGCTCGGCGCCACCGTCGACTATGCAATACTGTTTACCGACCATTATGTGGGAAACCGGAAAGTATTGGCTAAAAAACAGGCTCTGTCAAAAACCTACACCGATACGCTGAGGTCTATTCTTGTTTCCGCCTCAATTCTCGCTTCCGCCAGTTTTTCACTGGCTTTGGTATCTACAAACTCAATCGTTTCGGAACTCGGTCTGCTTCTCGGTAGAGGTACAATATTTTCACTGTTTATGGTGATGCTCTTCCTGCCGGCACTTTTGACAATATTTGACGGGTTCATATCGAAAACGACTATGAATGCAAATTTCCTCCACAAATCCAAGTATCTGATAAAGGGAGATAGCCGAAAATGAAAAAGAAAAACAGAAAATTAATTTTGTCATTGCTGCTTTCAGTTGTTATGCTGACTGCGCCCGCCTTTGTCAAAGCGGCCGATCGGCCTAAAAAAACCGAAAAGTCCGAAGTCGTCTATGCCGTTCTTGATAATTCGGGTTCTATAAGCGATATCTATGTTGTAAATATTCTCGACATACCGAGCGAAGGCAACTATATAGATTACGGCAATTATGACTCGGTTAAAAACCTGACCGACACTTCCGACATTTCGGTTTCCGGCGACAGCGTAACCTTTAACGCTCCGGCAGGGGACTTTTATTATCAGGGAAATCTCGGCAAAAAGGCTTTGCCCTGGATATTAAATATCAGCTATTATCTTGACGGCAAGTCGATTTCTCCCGATACCCTCGCCGGCAGGTCGGGAAACCTCAGAATTGTTATTGATACAAAAAACAATCCCGATGTCAACGAGACATTTTTTAATAATTACCTTATGCAGATATCCGTCACGTTAAATACGGAAAAATGCAGCGATATCAGCGCAAAAGGTGCGACGATAGCAAACGCAGGTAAAAACAAGATTGTCAATTTTACCGCTTTTCCTAAAAGTAGCCACTGCTTTGAGATTACCGCTTCGGTTGCAAATTTCGAGATGGAAGGCATGACCTTTTCGGCAGTCCCTTACTCCATGCAGTTCGAGACTCCCGATACTGAAGAATTCACTTCGGGAATGACCGATTTTGCCGATGCCATAGCCTCTTTAAATAAAGGGGTAGGAGACCTCAAGGACGGTGCCGACAAGCTCAACACCGGGGCATCCTCATTGAGTAGCGGTTCATCCGCGATCGCAGACGCCCTGGGCACCCTCAGTTCGGCAGCTTCGGATTTGGTAAACGGTTCGGAGTATATCGCAGCTTCTCTCAATACAATTTCAACCTCTTTGAGTTCAGCCCAAATGCCGGATTTGTCCCAACTTCCTCAACTGCTCCAAGCACTAAATGACATTGCCGACGGTCTGGATACCATCTCGGGCAATATAACTGCACTGAAGAACGGATACAATGCGGCTTTCGGGGCGCTTTCAGGTTCAATAAACGATATCCCCGATACCGTCATAACTCAGCAGCAACTTGATAACCTGGTTAATGCAAACTCAGGTTCTCAGGAAAATCTTGCCACCATAAACAGCTTGATAAGCTACTATTCCGCCGCCACTATAGTCAAGGGAACATATAACGATGTAGATATAAATACTTTCTTTTCTTCATTATCCGGCACTCTGGATGCTATGTCAGCTTCAATCTCCACTATTTCCGGCAATATCAGGACAATCTCTACAGCTATCGCAAACTCGCTCTCCGGTGGCGGTGATCTCACCCAACTCATAGCCGGAATATCGGCTCTCAATACCGCCTACATCGATTTTCACAATGGATTGACGAATTTTGCCGCGGGAGTGAGTGGACTTTCAAACGAGTACGGAGCATTTAATTCCGGGGTTTCCTCCCTCGCAGGAGGCGCTTCCGAACTTGCCAAGGGGATTTCAAAACTTCGCGAAGGCACGGGAAAATTGGAGGATGCCACATCCGATATGTCAATACAGATTGAAGAGGAGATAGATGAACTGCTCGATATCTATACCCCGAAAGACTTCCTGCAGGTTTCATTCGTTTCGGAAAAAAACCTCCTGGTCGATTCAGTTCAATTTGTTATAAAAACCGAAGGGATTAAAATTCCGGAAAAAATTGTTGATACCGACGACACTCAGGTTTCGAAAAGCTTTCTGGACAAATTTCTGGATCTGTTTAGATAGCGTAAATTTAAAAGCACCCCATCGGTTGATGGGGTGCTTTTTTGTTTCCGTAGAGCTCTTTTTCTATATCTGATTGGGTCTCTCTTTTTTCTTCATAAATATAAGGGCATCCCGAAGTGTTTTCACAATGTCTCTCGGCCAAAAGCCCAATTCCCTACTCGCTTTCTCATGCGAAAAATTGTCGTTTACATTTATGGTTCGAGCAGAGTATTCCGTTACAAAAGGTTTTTTGCCCATAATCTTATATGTCTTTTCAATAACCGGGGCAATTAATCTGACTATGGTGTTCGGTATCACAATACATTTTCTGTTTCTCTTGGTAAGTTTCGAAATAATTTTAAATATGTCAGACAGTTCGTAGTGGCCTCCCGACAGTATATATGTCTCTCCCGGACTTCCTTTGTCAACGGAATCTACTACCGCTTTTGCCACATCCCTCACATCGACAAAATCATATCCTCCGTCCGGACACAATTTGTATCTGCCTTTGAGAAGCCATTTGATGGCATCCGCAAAACTGTTTTGGCCGACATAACCCGGGCCTACGAGTCCGGAAGGCATGAAAATCATCGAATTTAAGCCCCCTTCCCTATATGCCTTCATGACATAGGCGGATGCCTCAGCCTTGGTCTTTGCATAACCTCCCACGACATCTTCGGGAGAGAAATCTTTCGTTTCGACAATGGTAGATCTTATTTCCGGTTCGGGCAACGCATGAACAGAACTTATGTAAAGGAATCTGTGGACATTTACTTCTAACGACAAATCCACCATATTCCTGGTTCCCACAACATTGACCTTATAGGTCAACGGGGAAACGGTGGATTCTATATCAACAATTCCGGCCGAATGTATGACTACGACTTCCTTTTCTTCCAATCCCTCGAACAGAGGAACAAGGCTCTCTCTATCGGTAATATCCCCATAAACAATTTCAATCAAATCCGAAGAAATATTTGCGTTGAGATTTTCGCCCTCGAGAAGAAGTGCTCTGATTTTATTGCCCTGTTTCGACAGCTTTCTGACGATATGTCCGCCCAAAAAACCGCTTCCCCCCGTAACAATAAAAATCCTTTCCATCCTTTTTACCTCACAAATAATTCCTGTTTTTCTCTATATAATTTTAGCATATTTATATTAATAAATAGTAAATAAAAACGGCAAACCGGATGCTTATTATCTTTCCGAAACAAACTTTTTTACGACCTTATCTCTTATGAGCATAAGGTTGTCTTCATTGTAATCGACCTCTCCCGTGTCGAACATATGAGCCATGCCGTACAGCATTGCCCTGACTATTAAAGTTCTCTCCTTTTTTGTTTTTTCGTTTATTCCTTCGACTGCACAATAGTCGTTTACTATTTCTTCGGAAAACTTACTTATGCTGTACAGCTCATTCCTCTGTTCATAGTCAAGGTCGGCATGCTTCAGCATTATTATTGACCGGAAGCTGGGATTTTCAACTAAAAATCTTATATAGGCAATACAGATTTCAACAACCGCTTCCCTTTCATTGTTCGTTTTCGCTACAATTTCGTCCAGAGCGGCACTCCACT
Source organism: Oscillospiraceae bacterium (assembly GCA_012520915.1). Lineage (GTDB taxonomy): Bacteria > Bacillota > Clostridia > Oscillospirales > Ruminococcaceae > WRIP01. The sequence continues at coordinate 95,172 of JAAYNJ010000006.1, read as the reverse complement.
TTTCATTTACATATCTGAAGATTTCCAGTATAAACTCCTGTTTACCCTTAAAATGCCTATAAGGAGCCGCACAGGAAACCCCGCACTTTGCGGCAACCTTTCTCAAAGACAGACCGTTCAATCCAACTTTTTCAATCTCGTTTATTCCCGTTAGTATGAGTTTTTCCTTTAATTTCATCACATCTCCATAATCTACATACCGTTATCGGCAGTTTAATGATACATGAATATTTTGCCGTCATCAACTGAGAAAAAAGCAAACCGCAAAGGTCATCTTAACTTGACAAAGGAGAGGTGAATAGTTATAGTACCGTTGTTAACATTGCTAACATTAGAGGTTATTATGCGCATTATCGGTACCGGGAGCGTTCTGCCGGAGACCACGGTAACAAACGATATGTTAAGTCAATTTCTGGAAACGGATGACGAGTGGATTTCTTCAAGGACGGGTATAAAAACCAGACAGGTTGTTACCAATGAGTCATTCGAAGAACTGTCCGCAAAGGCAGTGATGGCTGCTGTCGAAGATTCAAATATCAATCTTGAGGATATAGATTTATTTATATGTTCCAGCACGATGTCTCCCTATCTCACACCTGCTTTTTCCTGTGTGGTGTCCGAGATTCTCGGTTTGAATTGCAGATGTTTTGACATAAACGCGGGGTGTTCCGGATTCATATCCGCACTCGAGATTGCAAACTCTTATCTAAAGAGCGATTCGGCAACAAGAGTATTAATCCTCTGTGCAGAGAATATGACGAGAATGGTGGATTGGACTGACAGGAGCACATGCGTGCTTTTCGGCGACGGTATAGGAGCCGTCATCGTAGACGCAGAGGACAGTTTTCTTTCCATAACAAGCGGAAGATACGACAACGGGGATTCCCTTGTAATGAAGTCTCCCGGCGGAAACAGTCCTTTTATGCCCAAGGATGAAGATAATCATTATCTGGTTATGAAAGGCAGAGATGTTTTCAAGAAGGCTATCGAAGCGATAAATCACGACTTGAAAAAGGCGGTTTTCGAATCAAAGGTTATGATAGAGAAAATAAATCATTTCCTTCTGCATCAGGCAAATTTAAGAATTATCGCATCGGCGGCAAAGTCTTTAAAGGTTCCCATAAAGAAATTCAGAAACAATATTTCAAACAGGGGTAATACATCGTCAGCGAGCGTTCCCATTCTAATAGATGAACTGAACAAAAGCGGTCTTCTTAAACAAGGGGACATTATCGCAATGGCGGTATTCGGAGCCGGATTTCTTTCCGGTGCCTCTGTTTTCAAATGGGCAAAATGAGGTAAAAAAATGATAGATAGTATTCTATGTGAAATCTTAGATATAAAATATCCGATAATCCAGGGAGGAATGGCATGGATTGCAAACGGCAAGCTCGCCGCTGCCGTTTCTAATGCCGGAGGATTGGGAATAATTTCGGCAATGAACTCCGCTTCACTTGTTGAACAGGTAAGCATAGCAAGAGAATATACCGACAAGCCTATCGGAGTAAATATCATGCTCATGAATCCGGAAGCGGAAAAAATAGCCGCGGTTGTTTGTGAGCTTGAGATTGATGTCATCACAACCGGAGCAGGGTTGCCTAATAAATTCATGCCTATGTGGCGCGAGGCAGGCGTCAAGGTAATTCCCGTAGTTGCTTCCGCCTCAGTAGCAAAGCTCGTCGAGCGTTCCGGAGCGACAGCGGTGATAGCTGAAGGATGCGAGGCCGGCGGACATGTCGGGGAAATCGGCACCATGGCCCTTGTTCCCGTAATATGCGATGCGGTAAGTATCCCGGTCATTGCGGCGGGAGGTATAGCGGACGGGAGAGGAATGGCCGCAGCAATGATGCTCGGAGCAAAGGGTATTCAGTGCGGAACGGTGTTTTTGTCCGCACACGAGTGCGATATACACGATGTCTATAAAGAAAAGGTTTTAAGCGCAAAAGATACCGATACAATTCTGACGGGAAAAAGATTGGGTCATCCCGTAAGATCTTTAAAAAACAGTTTTTCCCGAAATTTTTTCAAAATGGAATACGACGGCAATATTTCTAACGAAGAGCTTGAGTCCTATGGGTCGGGTTCTTTGAGAAAAGCGGTGGTCGACGGTGATACATCCGGCGGTTCTTTTATGGCGGGGCAGTCTGCGGCACTCGTTAAGACAAAGAGAAGCTGTGAGGAAATTGTTTCTTCAATCGCAAATGAAGCTTCAGCCTTGCTTCTTGAGGCATCAAAATGGGTAAGATAGCTTTTCTGTTCCCGGGACAGGGCGCACAGTATCCCGGAATGGGGCTTGATTTCTTTGAGAATTATAAATGCGTAAGAGACCTGTTTGCAGTTGCCGAAACGATTTCTCCCGGTATAACCGAAACCTGTTTCTACTCCTCCGAAGATGAACTCATGGACACGGAAAATGCCCAGCCCTGTATTTTCCTGGTTGAAGCATCTATTTTGTCCGTTGTTTCGGAATTCGGAATCTGCGCAGATGCCGTAGCGGGATTTTCGCTTGGGGAACTCACTGCTGTCTATCACTCGGGCATGTTTACGTTTCATCGCGCTTTCTCTGCCGTATTGGAGAGGGCAAGACTCATGAAAGAATGCACCGAAAATATCAAAGGGGAAATGTACGCAATTATCGGATTGGAGAGCGATATTGTTGAAGATGTCGTTTCAAAGTTTGAGCATACTTATGCCGCGAACTTCAATACTCCGAAACAGACAGTGGTTTCCACTTCGCTTGCTTCTGCAGATAATCTCAAGAATGCTGTCGCTTCGTTGGGAGGAAGGTCGGTAAAACTTCAGGTTTCGGGAGCATTTCACACCCCCTTTATGAATAAAGCAAGCGAGCTTTTTTACAGATTCCTGTCTGAAGAAGAGCTTTCACTTCCGAAAATTCCCGTTTATTCCAATTTTACCGCCAGACCATATACCTCAAATTTTGCCGAGACATTATCAAAACAGATAAACAATCCCGTCAGATGGTGGGATACCGTTATTAATATGTGCTCCGGTGGAGTTGACACCATGATCGAAATCGGTCCCGGCAAAGTACTGTCTTCCATGATTTCAAGAAATCGAAAAGAAGTTAATGTATACAATATATCCGACATATCCGGTTTGGAAAAAACTCTAAAGGACTTAGGTGATTTAAATGCAGTTTAGTGGAAAAACCGCCGTTGTAACAGGCGGCTCAAGAGGAATAGGCAAATCGATTACCGAATCCCTCGTAGCCAAAGGTGCCAATGTAGCGGTAATTTATGCTTCAAACAGACAAATGGCAGAGAGCTTGAGGGTGCCCGGTACTGTGGAAACCTATCAATGTGATGTTTCCGACTTTGATAAAAGCAAAGAAACGGTTGAAAAGATAATTTCCGATTTTAAGAAAGTCGATATACTTGTTAATTCCGCAGGAATAACAGCGGATAAATTACTTCTGAGGATGAGTGAAAATGATTTTGACAGGGTCATTGCCGTAAATCTGAAGGGAACATTTAATATGATTAAACATCTCGTTCCTCATTTTTCGAAAAACAGATATGGCAGGATAGTAAACCTCTCTTCCTACGCAGGCATTCACGGAAATTTCGGACAGGTGAACTACAGCGCTTCAAAATCGGGGATTATCGGATTGACAAAATCGGTAGCAAAAGAATTTGCAAAGCGCGGAATAACCTGCAACGCGGTAGCGCCGGGACTTATTGATACCGACATGACAAACATCCTTTCGGATAGTGTTCTGGAAAAATATCTTGAAGCGGTTCCTTCCGGCAGAATCGGCACCCCGAAAGATGTTGCCGCAGCAGTCTTATTTTTAGCTTCGGAAGAAGCATCCTATATTACCGGAACATCTATTTCCGTTGATGGCGGATTGGGAATGTGAGGGGTGCGACTATGAAGAGAGTGGTAATAACCGGCATGGGGGTAATTTCACCTATTGCAAATGATGTTGAGCAGTTTTATCAATCGCTTATCTCAGGGACACTCGGCATCTCACAACTGACGAAGTTCAATATTGATGATTCAAAGGTATCACTGGCTGCTGAGGTTAAGGATTTTGATCCCTCCCTTTACGGTATGGAAAAAAGCGATATCAGAAGAATCGATATTTACTGTCAATATGCGCTTGCCGCAGTATGGCAGGCAGTTGCCCAAAGCAACATAACCGGCAACATCGACCCTAACCGTTTCGGCGTATATATGGCGTCGGGAATAGGCGGCATAGAAACATTTATACAAGAGCACAACAAGTTGATAGAAAAAGGTTCACGCAGAGTTTCACCCTTTTTTGTGACAAAACTCATTATCAATATGGCAAGCGGCGAGTCCGCAATCAGACACAACGCCAAAGGACCTTGTCTACCCGTTGTAACCGCATGTGCTTCGTCGTCTCATGCAATCGGAGAAGCATACAGAGCAATTGCACACGGTTATGCCGATGCCATCATCGCAGGAGGTGCGGAAGCGGCAATCAATCCCCTTTCAATGGCCGGTTTTGCCAACAGCATGGCTTTAAGCAGGGAAACCGATCCTGAGTCCGGTTCAATACCCTTTGATCTCAGAAGGAGCGGTTTTGTAATGGGCGAAGGCGCCGGGGCGGTCATTCTTGAAGAGTTGGAACATGCAAAAAACAGGGGCGCTAATATTTATTGCGAAGTAACAGGTTACGGAAACACCTGCGACGCTTACCATGTTACAGCCCCCGATCCGTCCGGTGAACAAAGCGCAAGAGCCATAGAGGATGCGGTTATCCAATCCGGCTGGGACAAAAAGTCGACGCTCTATATAAATGCCCACGGAACAAGCACCCCTTTAAATGACAAAACTGAAACCATGGCTGTTAAAAGAGTGTTCGGTGAAAAGACCGCAAAGGAAAAGATAGTCATGAGCTCCACAAAATCCATGACCGGACATATGCTGGGGGCAGCAGGCGCCGTCGAGGCAATAGCGTCAGCTTTGGCGCTAATCAACGGGGTAGTTCCCCCTACCATTGGTTACACGACCCCTGACCCGGAATGTGACCTCGACTATGTTCCCAACACGGCAAGAAAACTCGATATTTCAACAGCCCTCTCCATCTCCCTGGGATTTGGAGGACACAACGCCTGTTTGGCCTTTTCAAAGTATACGGAGGATTAGTTTTGGATATAGATTTTATTGAGAAAGTTGCAAAAATCGTAAAAGATAACGGTTTGACCGTAATTGACTTGAAACTCCAGGATTCAAAGTTGCATATTGAGAGAAATCATCCTTCCGTCATTTCGGCAAAGGGCGATGCCGTCATATTCGAAAACAGCAAAACTGCAGAATCTTATGTTGAAACTTCCGGTTCAGACGAAACCGATTTAACCGATAACCGTATCAAATCGCCGATGGTAGGTGTCTTCTACTCTTCTCCTTCTCCGGAATCTCAACCATATGTAAAGGTGGGAGATGTTGTAAAGGCGGGAGATGTTCTCTGCATAGTGGAGGCTATGAAACTCATGAATGAAATAGTTTCAACATATGACGGCGAAGTAAAATCGATCTGCGCAGCCGACGGAGAGGTTGTGGAATACGGCCAGACACTATTCACCATAGGATAATAATATGAACCGTGAAAAAATAATGGAATACCTTCCTCATCGTCCACCGATGTTGTTAGTTGACTTCACCGAAGTTATCGGAGATGAAGCCGTAGGATATTACGATGTAAAGGGAGATGAATGGTTCTTACAGGGGCATTTCCCTGAAAACCCGGTAGTTCCCGGCGTCATTCTGCTTGAAATCGCCGGTCAGATTTCTTCCGCTCTCCTGTCCGATTCAATAAAGGGGAAAACACCCTACTTTACGGGAATAGATAAGGTCAGGTTTAAGTCTCCGGTTAAGCCCGGTGACAGAGCAACCGTACGTGCGAAAATTATAAAACAGATAAAGTCGGTTTTTATTCTCAGTTGCACCGCCTACGGAAGTGACGACAGAGTGCTTTTTTCGGGGCAGTTGACTTTCGCAATTGTAGAAAGGTAATCAGGATTTGTTTTCAAAAATACTTATAGCAAACAGAGGCGAGATTGCGGTTAGGATAATCCGTGCATGTAAAGAAATGGGCATAACAACCGTTGCCGTATTTTCGGAGGCTGACAGGGAATCGCTTCATGTCAGCTTTGCAGATGAAAGTCTCTGTATCGGAGCTGCTTCGGTTTCGGACAGCTATCTGAATTCAAGCGCAATAATAACAGCCGCACATTTAACCGATTGTGAGGCTATTCATCCGGGATACGGACTTTTGTCCGAAAATCCTCATTTTGCCGAGCTCTGCGAAGAGAACAACTTGACATTTATCGGTCCTCCTCCCGAGATTATCAAACTGATGGGCGACAAGCAGACTGCTCGGGATACCGTAAAGAATCTCGGTATTCCGATAGTTCCCGGAAGCAATGTTCTGACCGATTATAAAGACGCAAAAGCGGAAGCCAAAAAGGCAGGGTATCCCATACTTCTGAAAGCCTGTTCGGGCGGCGGCGGCAAAGGCATTCGAAGAGTAAACAGCGAAGAAGAACTGAAGGATGCATTCACAATCGCATCTGAAGAGGCAAAAAAATCTTTTGGCGACGCTTCTCTTTACTTGGAAAAATATATCGTCGATGCAAGGCATATTGAAATACAGCTGATGTGTGATAACTATGACACCGTAATCAATCTGGGGGAAAGAGACTGTTCAATTCAGAGAAGAAATCAAAAAATACTCGAGGAATCGCCTTCTCCCATGCTTTCGGATGCGGTCAGAGAGAAGATGTATCGTGCAGCCGTGACTATTGCCGAGAAAATCGGTTATAGAAGCCTCGGCACCGTTGAATTTGTAGTTGATAGGGATGACAATTTTTACTTCATAGAAATGAATACAAGATTGCAGGTGGAACATCCCATAACAGAAATGACTACCGGTGTTGATTTGGTTAAGTGGCAAATAAGGATTGCGGCCGGAATAGCATTGGATTTTACTAATGATGATGTAACATTTTTAGGGCATGCTATTGAATGCCGGATAAACGCCGAAGATCCCGACAATAATTTTTTGCCGACTTCGGGAAAGGTAAATATATTGCATATTCCCGGCGGTCCGATGGTCAGATTCGATACCGCACTCTATCAGGAATACTCTATACCGCCATTTTATGATTCACTGCTCGGCAAATTGATAGTCCATGCCAAATCCAGAAGCGACGCAATAAGAAAAATGAGGGCCGCGTTGTGCGAGCTGATTGTCGAGGGTGTAGTAACAAATAGAGATACCCATCTCGAAATTCTTTCAAACCCCTCATTCGTTGATGGCAAATACAATACTACATTCTTATCAAATATGCTTTAGCATCAAACATCCGGACCATGTTAAGTATTGACAGCAGGTGAAAATAATGTTTTTAAATAAAACGATGTTTCTTAGACCGAAAAACAAACTGGAAGATGATGCTTCACCTCAAACAGACAGAATTATAACCTGTCCATCCTGTAGAAAAAAAATGCCTGTAAAGGAAATTTCAGATGCATTAAAAGTCTGTGATAACTGCGGATATCACTTTGAAATGCATGCAAGAGAACGAATTGAAAAACTCTTTGATGCCGACTCCTTTGAGGAAATAATGGCGGATCTCACTTCTAAAAACATCCTGTCTTTCCCGGATTACGACAAAAAGTTGTCCGAATCGATGACAAGAAGCAACGAGAATGAGTCGGTAATAGTGGGAACGGCAAGGGTTAATGGTCGCAAATGTGCCGTTTTTTCAATGGAATACTATTTCATGATGGGCAGTATGGGAGCCGTCACGGGAGAAAAGATTACCTCTCTATTTGAACACGCAACAGAACACGATTTGCCGGTAGTCGGTTTTTGTCTATCGGGCGGCGCCAGAATTCAAGAGGGTGTAATTTCGCTCATGCAGATGGCGAAAGTAAGCGGCGCCGTTGAGAAGCACGACAGAAAGGGTCTGTTTTATCTGTCCGTTCTGCTAAATCCGACAACGGGTGGAGTTACCGCAAGTTTTGCCACACAAGGCGACATCATTCTCGCCGAGCCCAATGCCCTCATCGGTTTTGCCGGCCCGCGAGTCATAGAACAGACAATGAGAAGATCATTGCCGAAAGGCTTTCAAAGAGCGGAATTTCTTAAAGACAAAGGTTTTGTAGATAAAATCGTTGACAGAAGAGATTTAAGAGACACCATCTCCTCTCTTTTATCGATACATTCAAAGGAAGAATGACATGGAAGCTTATGAAATAATTTCTGCGGTAAGGTCAGGTAAAAGGCCGACTGCAGCACTGTTTATCGAAAGATTGTTCGACAGTTTTATCGAATTATACGGAGACAGGTCGTTCGCCGACGATCCGGCCATAGTCGGCGGAATTGCCCTTTTGGGGGAGATGCCGGTAACCGTTATTGCGATAGAAAAAGGTTCATCAGTTGATGAAAGAGTAAAAAGAAACTTCGGAAGCGCAAAACCCGAAGGATATAAAAAAGCACTTCGATTGATGAAACAGGCAGAGAAATTCGGCAGACCGATATTGACAATAATTGATACCCCCGGTGCATATTCCGGTATGGAAGCTGAGGAGCGCGGGCAGGGTTATGCCATTTCAAACAATCTGTTAAATATGATTTCGCTAAAAACACCCATTATATCCCTATTCATCGGTGAAGGCGGCAGCGGCGGAGCCCTGGCTTTGGCAGTATCGGATGAAGTTTGGATACTCGAGGGGGCGGTCTATTCAGTGATTTCACCGGAAGGCGCCGCAAGCATTTTGTGGAAAGACAGCAGCAAAGCCGATGAAGCTGCCAATTACTTAAAACTCACCGCGGATGAACTCGACAAACTCAAAGTTGTAGATAAGATAATCAAGGAAAGCGGACCGTTTTATTCACGCCTTAAAAAAGATATATCAAAGAAATTTACTTCGCTTCTCACCCTTGACGGCGAAGAGCTTATTGACAAGCGATACGCGCGGTTTAGAAAATATTAATTTACTGCAACAAAAAGCCACATCCATAAGCAATGTTGGATGTGGCTTTTTTTCATTAATTATTTACAAATTGCCGCCCTTCATCGTTTCGTTTATAAGGAACTGCTGAGCATCGAACGGTTCATCGCTCTCCACTCTATAGTAACTTCCGTCACTCCCAAGCCATCTGGCTTTCTGTGTGTCTTTCAACATCAAATCAAGGTATGCTGAAATTTCCTTTTCTATTTCCTTATCGAGTATCGGCGTTGCAATTTCTACCCTTCTGTCGGTATTTCTCGTCATCAGATCGGCACTTGAAATGTATATTATCCTATCCTCTTCATCGCCGAAGGAGTAGATTCGAGAGTGTTCAAGCAATCTCCCGACAATGCTCATCACCGTGATGTTTTCGGTAACCCCTTCAATCCCCGGCAGTATACAGCATATTCCCCGGACAATGAGTTTAATTCTAACCCCTTCCTTGCTCGCAACAACGAGTTTGTCGATAATGTCCTTGTCTGTCAGACTGTTCATCTTTGCAACAATTATCGCAGGTTTTCCAAGCTTCGCTTTTTCTATCTCCCGCTCGATATACGATATTATTCCTTTTTTAAACGTCGTAGGTGCAAGCAGCATTTTATCGTATTTGTAATCAAGATTTCCGACACCGATATTTCTGAAGAAGGCGGCGGCATCTTCACCTATACTCCGGTTTGATGTAATGACGTTGAGATCGGTATAGAGCCTTGAAGTATCTTCGTTGTAGTTCCCGGTACCGAAATGGGTTATGTATGTGGGTTCTTTTCCGTCATACATGACTATCGACAGAATTTTTGAGTGAACTTTGTAGTTTGAATAACCGTAAGATACTTCACAACCGGCCTGTTGGAGCAAGTCTGCATAATAAAGGTTGTTTTCTTCATCAAATCTTGCAGACAGCTCAAACATGACTTCAATATCTTTTCCTTTTTCACTCGCACGAATTAAAGCATCTACAATGCGCGAGTGCATATCCACCCTGTATATCGTCATTCTTATGCTCATCACTCTGCTGTCATCAACACACTCATTCAGCAGCCTGACCAGCGGGTCCATACTGTCATAGGGATAGGAGAGGAATATATCTTTTTCTCTGACCAATTCCATCAGACTCTCGGAAGATGTTATTTCTTCCGCTTCAGCTCCTCTGAAGGGGATATATTTGAGCGGGTTTGCAATTTCACTCGGAATGTATTTCGAAATCAACATAAGAACTCTGTCATCAAAAAAGTTCTTGAGTCTGAAAGAAAACTGTTTTCTGATATCCAGATTTGTAAAGAGAAATTCCCTTAGAGTCGATTTGGAACAATCCGTTTCCAAACGAACCACTTCCATAGAGCCGCGGAGTTTAACTTTGCTTTTTATGAATTTCGAAAAATCAAAATCGTGCTCTATATCAGCATCTTCAACGTTTGCATCAAAGTCGGCATTTCGGGTAACCCTTACCAATGCCTTTCCCCTGACTTTGTACCCCGGAAAAGCGATAAATCCGTATCTGCTGACGATTTCCTCAAGAGGAATCAGGTTAATTCCCTCACCTGCCGGAATTTGAAAAACCTGTTCGAGTCTCGGGTTTATCGCCATCAATCCGTACATTGTTCTGCCATCCATTTCAAGTTCGTAAACAATGTAGTTTCTGAGATTCTCAAAATGAATCATCGGGTGTTTTGCATCCAGTACAAATGGCGACATCAGAGGCAATACATTTGCAATAAAATACTTTTTGCAGATTTCGCTCTGTTTATCAGTGAGGTCTTTCGAAAGCAACAGATTTATTCCTTTTTCTTTCAGCTCCAACCTGATCTGTTCAAAAATCTCATTTTTCTTTACATACAGTTTTTTGCAGATTTTCAATATTCCGTTTATCTGTTCTTCGGCAGTCAGGTTGGTTTTATTTTCCCTCAACTTAGGGTTTATTTTTTGCTGGTTCAATAAGCTCCCGACGCGCACCATAAAAAACTCGTCGAGGTTCGAGCTGAATATTGATAAAAACTTGCATCTCTCAAGAAGCGGATTTTCCAAAGCCATCGCCTGATCAAGCACGCGTTCGTTGAACATGAGCCACGAATACTCTCGATTGATACAATATCCCTTTATAAAAGGATTTCTGTTGCTTCTTCCTGTAGTCAAAACTCCTGTCCTTTCCTTATATTTTGTATTATTATTTATCTCTTTTGTCCGAAACTGACACCTATACTTCTTGCAGTAGAAATCAGCGGATGATCGAGGGGTACAAACTTTGTTTTTCCCGCGACATCCGACAGGAGATTATAGGCAACTGCGTTGTTTTTAATTGCAACCGTAACACCGGAGGTTCCCTGCCTTGCCAGCCTTCCGGCAAAGCTACCGAGCATTGTGCTCAGAACACGGTCATAGGCGGTGGGGTTTCCACCTCTTTGAAGATGTCCCGGCACCAAAGTCCTTGTCTCCACTCCCGTTTCCTTGGTTATAATCTTGGCAAGTCTATCGGTAGCGGTGGTATATCCCTGCTTTGCCCTTTCTTCCATCATCTCGGATCTTTTCATCGAAGCTTCTTCCGTATCCATCGCTCCTTCGGCAATCGCTATTATGCTGAAGTCTTTTCCGCGCTCCGCTCTTTCTTGAATTTTTTCGATTACCCTTTCTTTATCATAAGGCATTTCCGGAATAAGAATTACATCCGCTCCTCCGGCTATTCCCGAATACAGCGTCAGCCAACCGACACGGTTTCCCATTACTTCAACTATTATTGTCCTTCCATGGCTTGCAGCGGTTGTGTGAACATTATCAATGCACCATGAGGCAACATCTACCGCGGAATGAAATCCGAACGTCACCTCCGTCCCCCATATGTCGTTATCTATGGTTTTGGGTACTCCGATTACATGACAACCCTCTTCCGACAGCAACGCCGCGGTTTTGTGCGTTCCGTTTCCTCCCAGGGTGAATAAAAGGTCAAGTTCCATTTTTTTGTAGTTTTCAAGCATCCGATCAAGTTTTGATGGCTCATCACTCAGGTCGCTTCCGATCATTTCCTTGAAAGGCTGCCTCGATGTTCCGAGTATCGTACCTCCGGTGTTTAATATTCCGGAAAAGTCTTTTTCTTTCATCTTTCTGTATTCGCCGTTTATCAGCCCGCCATATCCGTCGGCAATTCCATAAACAGTGACATCTTTAATCTGACTGAACACATACTTACCGACACTTCTGATTACAGCATTTAAACCCGGGCAATCTCCTCCACTGGTAAGAATTCCGATTTTCATAGAATACCTCTTTCATAATATGAATGTAACAAATAATCGGCGTGCAAGTTAATATTTTTTGGCACAATTTTAGGTGTAATATATTGTATCATATAACTGTTTCAGAATAGTGTCGTTTACATCGAGTTAACATTAAATTTGTCAATACTGATTAATTTAAATATAATATTTTATTAATTGCTACAAACTTTTTTTGTCAAATCGCACTGTATTTAAAAATAAATCAGGTTATATTCCGTTGAAAATTCGCCCTTATACATCCTACCCCGATATTAAACGGATTCTTTCGTATTCTTTCTCAGAGGAGAAAATCAATGCAAGGCAGTCAAATGATTGTACAAAAAGTGTACGCCGCAAAAAAAGACAACAATGCGGCGGATGACCTTATCCTGCAGTATATGGGATTTATCAAGTCTGAAACTTCGAAGTTTACCGGTAAAATTTGCACCGGAAACGAAGATGAATTCAGCATCTCAATGTTTGCTTTCTATGAAGCCATAGTAAACTACGATAAAAACCGCGGAAATTTTATCGCATTTGCGTCAACGGCGATAAAAAACAGATTGATAGACTATTCAAGAAAAGAAAAAAGACATGACGGAAATATCAGCATATACGTTGCGTCCGATGAGGATTCCGATGAGCAAAATCTTCTTGATACGGTTCCCGAAGACAGCAATGTACTCAAATATCAGGATCAAAAGATTGCAGAAGAAGAAATTCTTGAGTTTGAAAGACAGCTTAACAGTTTCGGAGTGAGTTTGTCCGATGTAGCTGATAATTCGCCTAAGCAACAGAGAACGCTTGATTCCTGTCACAAAGCCCTCAGATCTGCATACGAAAACAGGGAAGTGATGGATAAATTTATAACAACAAAAAGGTTGCCTCTTGCAGAACTTACGGCATTATCCGGGGTTGACAGAAAAACTCTTGAACGACACAGGCGATATCTTGTCGCAATACTTTTAGCATATTCCAATGGTTACGAAATAATTCGAGGCCATTTAAATCAAATCTTTCTGGTGAAAAGAGGTGAAAACAAATGACCTATCTGATAATGAAGCTTTATATGGCTTATGCCGTTGCGCTCGACAACAAAGGCAGGTTTGTCAAAATTGCAAATCTCGGATACAAATTGGGTCAAAAAGTCACCGATGTCATTTTGTTGGAAGACAGATCCACATCGCCAAGAAAGAACATTATAAAACAGCTGACGCTTTTTGCAGCAATAGCTGCGAGCTTTCTTATAGTTGCTGTGAGCATATGGCAATTGAACTTTGTAACATTCGGACACATAAATTTAAAAATTAATCCTGAAGTTTCCATTGCCGTATCAAGAACACGCAGAGTATTGGAGTTGGAAGGATTGAATCCGGATGGCGTTGAGTTGATAGAAGGATATAAATTTAAGGGACTATCACAGACAAAGGTCACCGATGATCTTGTTGACATGGCAATAGAACGCGGGTATTTGTCCGACGGGGGGGAAATCTCGGTATCAATAGCCTCAGAAAACCTAAAGTGGCGCAAAAAGACTGCAAAAATACTCGGTGAAGACCTTCAAAAGCATCTTGTCGATATGGACGTATCAGTAGTTCTAAATACCTCTTACGAAGAAATTGACGACTTTGAAAAAGGAGAAAGCGCTACGATAATTATTGAAATACCTATAAATAAAGGTAGTATAACCAATCCGGATGATGGCGACAGTCTCTATGACGATGGTGACAGCGACTACGATGACGATGGCGACAGCGACTACAATGACAATGGCGACAGCGGCTACAATGACAATGGCGACAGCGACTACGATGACGGTGATAGTTTCTACAATGACGATGGCGACAGCCTCTACGATGACGGTGATAGCGACTACGACGATGCATCGGGCTAAAAAAATATTTTAAAAACAATTTCCACTACCCCGATTTTAAAAAAACCTTTGCGTAAGCTATAGTATAAAATCCAAAAAACAATTAAAAAGGAGAAAACAAATGAAAAAGATTTTAGGAATAGCGCTGGCAGTAGTGATGGTGATGGCATTATTCACCGGATGTTCGATCTATTCGTCAGACAAAACCGCAAAGGAAGGAAAAATAAAGGGAAACGTCCTTCTTTCCATCAATCCCGAAATTAAAATATCTTATGACAATGACTTAAACGTAGTGAAGTTATCCGGAGAAAACGATGACGGCAAACAAATCGTAAAAAGCATGGATAACTTTGTCGGCAGGCCGGTAGTGGAAATAGCCGGAGAATTGATAGGCAAAATTGACGACGCCGGCATATTTGAAAAACTTGCGGCAGGCAATACCGACGGCATTAAAATCAAAATTGACGACGACGGAAAGAATGTCGAATTGATAGCTCTTATGGCCGAAGAAATAGGCAAGGTAGCGGTAGAGAGAAACATTGGAGTCGTAAAAATCGAGCTCGATGACGACGGCGACAGTCTCTATGATGACGACGGCGACAGCGACTACGATGACGAAGATGACGGAGATAGCCTCTACGATGACAGCGATGGCGATAGCCTCTACGATGACGAAGATGACGGCGATAGTCTCTATGACGACGACGGCGACAGTCTCTATGATAACGACGGCGACAGCGACTACGATGACGGAAACAGTTCATATAACGACAGCGACTATGATGACGGAAACAGTTCATATGACGACGGCGACAGCGATTACGACGACTAATAGGCAAGTACAAAAAGAACGGGATGCAGACGACATCCCGTTCTTTTTATTTATATAAAATTTTATTGACTGCTTTAAATTAACCCAATGCAATATCCAAAGCCATCATTACAGTAAACCCAGCCGCAAAGAAAACCGTTCCTATATTCGAGTGTTCTCCCTCCGACATTTCCGGTATGAGCTCTTCCACCACTACATAAATCATAGCTCCGGCAGCAAACCCAAGAAGGTATGGAAGAATCGGCACAAAAAAGCCGGCGGTGAATATTATAAGAAGAGCGCCGAGAGGCTCCACTATCCCCGACAACACACCGAGCAGGAACGATTTGGATTTTTTAATCCCGTCGGCGTGGAGGGGCATGGAGATAATCGCCCCCTCGGGAAAGTTTTGAAGAGCAATTCCGACAGAGAGAGAAAGAGCTCCCATTGAAGTGATTCCTGCCTGACCGGATTTAAGTCCGGCAAATACCGCCCCTATCGCCATTCCTTCAGGAATGTTGTGTAAAACTACCGCCAGCATCAGCAAAGTCGTCTTTTTAAAGTTGTTTTGAGGACCTTCCATTTCATTACTGCTTCTATGAAGGTGCGGTACAATACAGTCAAGAAACAGAAGAAAAAGAACTCCCGCCCATACTCCGACAAACGCCGGAACAAAAGACCAGCTTCCCATCCATTTCGATTCCTCAACTGCCGGGATAATCAGACTCCAAATCGATGCCGCCATCATGACACCTGATGCAAATCCTGTCAAAGCTCTCTGCAAATTCCTGTTCATCGACTTCTCTTTCATAAAAAAGACAAGCGATGAACCCAGTGTTGTGCCTAAAAACGGTATCATTATTCCCCTTAAAGTTTCAAGGTTCATTTTTCTCCTTCCCGTTCTTTTATTATCCGGTTATTAATTTAAAATCGTTAATCAAATCCGATTTGATTTTTCCCTGATGTGAATTATAGCATTAAAACTGAAAAAAATTAAAAGTTCGGGTTCGGAACTATAAATCGACCCTTCTCTTCGCTTTATATTATAAAAAATCCACTGATAGTGGATTTTACATTTTTCTTGTTCCAAATAATTTTTATATCGTTCTATAGACTCTCTTCCGGAAGATTTGAAGTAGCTATTATGTCGCAACCGGTATTCAGAATATTTTCAATCACAACATCTCCCATTTTTATGGGTGTTTTCGGACTATGTTTTTTCAGCTCCATCGCACACTCAATCAGCATATTCTTCGGTAGGGGTTTGCTTGAGACAACCGAGAAGGGTCTTTCACAGTCCGCAGCCTTCATGTTTGCCGTAAGCACTCTCATCGGCAATATTGATTCCTGTTTTGCATATTCTATTCCTCTTTTGCATAGATTCCCGGTGATTTCTTTAGCTTCCTCTCCCTCAACCCTGACTTTCAGCCTGCACCCCAGAGGACAGTTAATACAGACAAGTTCTTTCTCCATCTGTCAGTTATCCTTTCATACCGAAACTGTTTGAATATAATAAACAACCTTTTGATCTCACAATTTATGGAATTATTTCCACCGTGAGTTTATCATTTTTTTCAAACGGTCCAAAGTCGTTCTTATTGATTTTCAGTTCACACATTTCACCCGGTACGGCAACGGGCATTTTTTTGCTCGAAATAATTCTGTCGTTTATCCTCGCCGTTGCAGTACAACTCCTGAACTTTGAATTAGGTCTGAACATCAAGGTAACCTCTTCCTCACCTTTATTCAGATCTATCCGATGCGGTACGGTTCCCGAAACTCCTTCTCCGTCATTTGTTTCAATCACTAAGGGCTTTTTGTCTTTTTTGATTTTATCAAGTATATACATCGCAGAATTTTTGCCTGCAACTTCGCTTTCAATGGAAACAAAATCCACCAGGTCATGTACATGCAGACAGTTTCCGCAGGAGAATATTCCATCGATATCGGTTTGAAGCATATCGTCTACTATCGGTCCGCCTGTTTTTTCCGACAGTTTAATTCCCGCTTTAAAAGCAATTTCATTTTCAGGAATCAGCCCAACCGACAACATAAGTGTATCGCAATCGACAAATCTTTCGGTGGACAAAACGGGTTTTCTATTCTCATCTACATCGGAGATGAAAACTCCTTCCACCCTCTTTTTCCCCACAATACCTGTTACGGTGGTATTGTAGTATATGGGAATACCAAAGTCCTCCGCACACTGCACAATATTCCTCGCCAGTCCGCCGGAATAAGGCATTACCTCCGCTATCGCAACAACTTCCGCTCCCTCAAGAACAAATTGCCTGGCCATAATTAACCCTATATCTCCGGAACCTAAGATAAATACTTTTTTACCGACCAGATAACCTTCGATATTCATGTATCTTTGAGCAACTCCGGCAGTCAATACTCCTGCCGGTCTGCTTCCCGGAATCATCAGTTCCCCCCTCGAGCGTTCTCTGCAGCCCATAGCTAAAATAATCGATTTAGCTCTGTACCCGGTTATTCCCTCTTTACTGCTGACGGCAACTATCTCTTTTTCCTCTGTGATGTTCAAAACAATGGTATCTGTCTTTATACAAATATCGGTTTTCACGATATCATCTATCAGTTTCGCTGCATACTGTGTACCGGTAAGGTCTTCTCTGAATTTATGTATACCGAAACCGTTGTGTATACACTGTTTTAATACACCGCCCAAATAAGAATTTCTTTCGAAAATCACAATGTTTCTTATTCCATGCCCGTATGCGGACAGCGCCGCAGACATTCCGGCACACCCTCCGCCTACTATCGCAATATCAACATCCGTCATTATCATATTTCACCCGGTATGCACGTTTCATACGGAACTATAAAGGAATCCTCGCCAGAAAGGGTAATCTCGGTAATCGGAATACCCGTTTCTTCCGAGATTATACTTACAATTTCGGGTCCGCAATATCCGCCCTGGCATCTCCCCATCCCGGCTCTCGTCCGCATTTTAATTGCGTTTACACTCTTTGCCGGTATTATCGAATTAATGGCTTGAAGGATTTCCGCCTTTGTTACCTCTTCACATCTGCAAATTATTTTTCCGTAGTTTTTATCCCTTTCCAGCGCCTTAATTCTCTCTTCATCATTCATATCTCTGAACTGCTTCGGAATTTTGCGAAGAGGATTAAAAGCCGGGTTTATTTCGAATATATACTTCTTTGAGACTTCCGATACGAGTTCTGCGGCTATCGCAGGTGCCGCAGTCAGTCCGGGAGATTCAATCCCCGCCATGTTGAAGAATCCTTCCGCATCCTTCACCTCTCCTATAATAAAATCATCCGTCACCGAATGCGCTCTGAGTCCCGCATAAGAACTGATTATCATCTTTTTGGGAAATTCGGGAATTTCTCTGCTGACTGGAAAGTTTTTCCAGTTTTCACTGAAATATTGATATACCGCTTCTATACCCTCCCTCGTTGTTGACACATCATCTTTGTCGTCAACATCGGTTGAATCACATCCCAAAATTATCGTGCCGTCAACAGTAGGCACCATCACCATACCCTTGGTATGTCCGCCTCCCGGCAGTTTCTTTGGGGCTTGAAATATTGTGTTTTTTACTTTTCCACTAAGCTTCCTATCCAATATCAGATAGTTGCCTTTGCGCGGGATTATCTTTAACTTCTCACTGCTGACAAAGTTGTTCATCTCATCAGCATGGGTCCCTGCGCAGTTAAATACGATTTTGGATATAAATTCGCCTCTGTTGGTTTTTATTGAATAACCGATGGCCTCTTTTTCAATGTGGTTTACTTCGGTATTGAGAAAAAATTCAACACCGTTTTCAGCAGCATTTTCACACATCGCTATAACAAGATTATATGGACAAACCACGCCGCCTGTAGGCGCCCAAAGTCCGCCACACACTTCCGCTCCGAAATCTCCTCCGACTTCCTCAAGCTCCTTTCTGTTGAGCAGTTTTACGCCCGGCACTTTATTTTTTTTCGCATTTTCCGTCAGTTCTTGAAGCTTTTCCACTTCCTCCTCAGATAGAGCATATGTTATCGTACCGTTCCTCACAAAAGGAACAGACAATTCATGGCACAGATTGTCATACATCGCATTTCCGATAACGTTATAGTGCGCTTTATTCGTTCCGTATCGCGCATCATATCCCGAATGCACGACTGCGGAGTTGCCCTTGCTCGTACCCGAACATACATCATCTCCTTTTTCCAGCACGGCAATCTTTAATTTATATCGGGAAAGCTCCCGCGCTACCGAAGCTCCGCTCACTCCCGATCCGATAACTATTGCATCATACATACTGACACCTGTTTTAAAAAATAATATGTTCCTGTCCATTCATCACTCACAAAATGCTATCACAGGCAGTTTTTTGAGTCAATGAAATCGGACGATATTAGACCCGCTTTTAAATTCAGGATTCTTTTCACCCCGCTGAACCGGTTCTCAAAATATTTAACAATTATTTAAAAAGTCCTAAACAATCAGCTTTTACCTGTGATAGAATTCATATGAAAGCCGATTCTTTCCGACTATCTTCAAAAAGATATTCCGTATAGGTATTTAAAGGTATAGGTGGATAAATTGAATTTATTTGCGTCATTCTCCCTTGCGAGCGATAACTGTTCGCCCGCACACCCAAAGCTGATAGAATCGATACGGATTGCCTCGGAAGGTTATGCGCTTTCCTACGGTCAGGATAAACTGACATCAAAGGCAACCGACAGATTTAAAAATATTTTCGGGAAAGAGACAATTGTTTACTACGCTTTCAACGGAACCGGTGCCAACATCGCAGCTCTATCGGCACTTACAGCAAGAAGTTCTGCCGTAATATGTCCGTCTACCGCCCATATTAATACGCACGAAACGGGCGCACCCGAAAAACTGTTGGGACTAAAGCTCATAGGCGTACCCAGCAAAGACGGAAAACTTGCGGCGGCGGATATCGAGCGTTTAAAATGTTTGCAGGCAAACTTTCATGATGCATCGCGCGATATTGTTTCAATTTCACAGACTACCGAAATGGGTACCGTCTATACAATGGACGAGTTGAAGCTGCTCTGCAACACGGCACATGAAAACAATATGCTTGTACACATGGACGGTGCAAGGTTCGCAAATGCAGTAGCAGCTCTTAATTGTAATCCAAAAGAAATAAGTCGTGACGTCGGCGTTGATGTTCTATGTTTCGGAGGAACAAAAAACGGCTTTGTCTTCGGGGAAGCAATAGTGTTTTTCAATCCCGTCTTGGCGGAACGTTTTGATCATCTTCATAAACAGCATCTCCAGTTGGCAAGCAAAAACCGTTTCATTGCAGCACAATTTGATGAGGCGCTTAAAGACGGATTTTGGATTGAAATGGCAAACAATGCAAATGAAATCGCATCATATCTCGAATACCATTTAAACCGTATCCCCGATGCCGAAATTGTTTTTCCCGTTGAGTCGAATCAGATTTTCTGCAAATTCCCCGAAAGCCAAAGGGATGAAATTTTTAATCTCACCGGTTGCAGTCCGGATGCCGAAGGTGTAACCAGGTTTGTGACATCTTTTTGCACTACAAAGGAAGATATCGATGCTTTGGCCGAAAAGCTTTTAGAACTTTAAATCGTTTATAAACATCAAAGTTAAGAAATCATTTGACACGAAAAACCGTCCCAAAACTTGGATTGTTTTGCGACGATTTTTGGCACTCCCGGGCAGGGTCGAACTGCCGGCCCCTCGCTTAGGAGGCGAGTGCTCTATCCACTGAGCTACGGGAGCTTAACTATGTTTTATAATATGTTGGCTTTACAAAATCAACGTAAAAATTATATACATTTAGTTCATTAAAATCAAATTTATATATTGTTAACATTTTTTTGTTTAACAAAATCATATTAAATGATATCATGGTTATGGGAGATATTTAATGGTTAAATTTCAGTTGTTGAAAAGAGAAGAAAGCATACCCGATCTTCTTCCCGTATTTAAGGTCAAAAACTACCTTGATTTCCCTAACCGTAAAAACATTCTCTCTCATGCCAGAATGTATGCAACAGCCGGGGGTTATCATTTTAATCTGATTTCTTTCGAAAACAAAATGCAGAGTTCTGAAAATGTTTTGGATATCGGTTCGGATAGCTGCATGGCTATAAACTTTAACTTCTCTCCCCCAAATAGCCACAGGAGTATCGTTTCAGTATTCAACTCAACAGGAAATTTCTTAGTATTTGACACCTCAAAATCAAATATCACAAATGATTCAATTATCAGCAAACTGAAAATATTTGACAGCAGGGACGAGCAAGGTTGGTATTGGGGGGTGTCCTTCACAATTGATTGTGAGTCTTTGAGCACTTTTTACAACGAAAATCATTCTATATATAAAGATAAAAACATCTTGGGAAATGTCTACAAGTTCTCTATGGGTCGTTCTCCTCATTTTGGTGCAGTTTTCGAAGTCAAAAAGCCCGATATATTCTTTCCTTCAAATTTGGAAAGCTTGGCGTTAGAGGATTGATGTTGAAGGAGGTTTTATGAAAAGAATTGTTTCGATTATTATGGGAATCGTCGGTTTTTTCGCTGTCGCGTTTGCAAGCTATATGTTGTTTATTAAAAACATCAAAAAGTATGTCTATGATTACGATTTCGAGCTCAACGTCGGCAGGATATAGCTGATAATGCGATGTATTTTATATGTACACATTATTTAAGGGCGAACCCTTTTAAAAAAGAGGTTCGCCCTTATCTTTACATATTAGCCGGCTATATACATATCACAAACTTCTTCGGTCTCTCCCACCATAACCACCTTACCGTCTTTTAGCCAAAGCACCCTGTCGCAAAGTTCTCTTATCTGCTTAATCGAGTGAGATACGATTATCACCGTGGTGTTGCCGCTCATAAGTTCCTGAATTCTGCATTCACATTTTTTTTGAAACTTGAAATCTCCCACCGCAAGGACTTCATCGCATATCAGTATCTGAGGCTTTACTACGGTCGCAATGGAAAAACCCAATCTCGCCTGCATACCAGAAGAATAGTTTTTAATCTGCATATCAATAAAGTTTTCAAGCTCGGAGAATTCCACGATATCATCAAAGATAGAATCCATAAACCGCCTTGAGTACCCCAGAACCGAACCATTCAGATAGATGTTTTCCCGTCCGGTCAGTTCGGGGTCAAATCCCGCACCCAGTTCTATAAGCGGAGACAGCGTACCGACAACCTCTGCGCTTCCCTTTGTCGGTTTAAGAATTCCGGATATTATCTTCAGCAACGTACTTTTTCCGCTTCCGTTCAGACCGACAATCCCGAATATCTCACCCTTATGAACGTCAAAAGAGACATCTTCGAGCGCTTTAAACGAGGTAAAATTGAGCTGACGTTTAAACATCCTGATAAAGTACTCTTTTAAACTGTCAACTTTTTCGGATACCATGTTAAATTCCATGGTTACATTTTTGACTATTACAGTTCTTTCCGCCATTGTTACTTCCTATATATGCAGGATAAACCTGTCCTGTTTAGCTTTGAATATCACAATTCCGATAATAGTAAATACAATTCCGTAGCCGAAGCAGAAAAGGTTATCCTCTAAAGTCGGGAGAGTTGAAAATAAAGCTACATTCCTGAAATATGATATATAATATGTCAAAGGGTTGTACTTCACTATTTTAGATATGAAGCCGTCTCCCAAAAGTTCCATCGGATATATTATCGGTGTCAGGTACAGCCAGGCGGTCGTCAAAACAGAATAAAGATGTCTTATATCTCTGAAAAAAACGCAGAAAGTGGCCAATATAAGCCCCATTCCCATCGCAAACATCGTCATGGATAAAAGCGGAACCGGAATCAACAACATTGTGAATGCCGGTTTTACTCCATAAATGAGCATCATAACGAATATTGCCACCAGAGAGAAGAGAAGATTCACGAAAGAAAACAGCACCTTTTCCAACGGAAATATGTACTTCGGTATATATACCTTTTTGATAAGGGCGGATGAATCCACAACGGATGTCAACGCTCCGTTGGTTGCTTCGATAAAAAAAGAATACAGGGTTTGTCCCGAAATGAGGTAGAGCGGAAAATTATCTATCTTCGCAGCCTTAAATAGGCTCGAAAAAACGGCATTTAATACCAGCATTATTAAAAGCGGGTTGAGCATGCTCCATAAAATACCTAAAAAGGATCTTCGGTACTTCACCTTTAAATCTCTGGTTATCAAATTGCCGAGCAAAAATCTGTATCTTAAAAATGTAGTCATTATCGAATGCATAGAAACCTCTAATCCACTGTCAAAAACAGCTCTTGTTCAAGCTGAAATCCGGATTTAATATAGCACAGCGGTCATCTGCAATATTACATTCTTTTGTATTTATCGTCAAATAATGAAAGCATATTTTACGATGATAAGATTCCCGCCGGCTTTTAATCATCAGCTTCATATTGAGATAATCGGGATATGAAAATGTCAAAAAAACTGAAATACTTTTTTCTTTCCTTTTTCCAGATTCTTTGGGGTTTTCCCCAAACCCTTTTAGGGTTCATCCTGTTATTGATGTCCCCGAAATATTTGAGAGAATACTACAAAGGATCGATAGTTTCTCGTTGGGACAGGTTTGACGGCCTGTCTTTAGGGCTGTTCATCTTTATACCGAAAACGAATATTCCCTCAGATGACTTAAAAGATAACCCGGAAGAACAATTGCTTTTGCACGAATACGGGCACTTTATTCAGTCACTGATAATCGGCCCTTTCTATCTTCCGGTAATAGGAATTCCCTCTGCGATTTGGGCAAATTCCGGCCACTTTAAGAACATCCGAAAATTTAAAAATAAAGATTATTGCGAGTTTTATACCGAAGCTTGGGCGGAACGGCTTTCAAAACGATACAACCCGATAAAAGCTCGCAGAAAACATATTTAGAAAAAAGGACTGTTGACACAACAGCTTTTCGCTGATAATTTGTACTATGAGTTATTAATTAAATCTCCGGAATTCAAGGAACGACTATATGAAGCAAAAAAGAAACACTCTTCAGAGGAAAACGGTTTTTGAAACCGTCGGTGAGCTGCATGGCCATCCGACTGCAAACCAGGTTTATTTGAAGGCGCGTGAAAAATGCCCTAAAATCAGCAGAGGCACAGTTTATAGAAATCTCAATGTCCTGTCCGATGACGGACGCATAAAAAGAATAAAGGTTCCGGGTATTGTCAGATACGATTCCAAGCTTGAACCTCACTACCACTTTATCTGTACCGTGTGTCACAACGTCTCGGATGTTCCCATACCATATCAATTTCAATTGAACGACAGGTTGTCGAAAGATACCGGTTTTAAGGTCAATTTGCACCGGACAGTATTTGAAGGTATCTGCGAAAAGTGTCGGAAAGAATAAATATCAAATCCCCTTTTTAAAAAGTTAAAACGACAATAAGCCGTCATTAAGACTTATTGTCGCTTTGTTTTTTCGGGTAAGTTAATTTTCGATATCTTCTTCACTGCTGAATACCATTTTGGTTTCTCCGCTCTTATCCAGCAAAAAAACATAACCGCCGCCGAGAAGTGAGCCGTCATCAAAAGAAGCATATCGGTTCATACCCTGTACACCTTCCCGAAACACCTCGGAAATTTTCAAATTTAATTGAACATTAAAATTGTCTGAAAAAACATCGACATCTTCACCGGAATCAAACAATTTCATGACCGCCTCGGAAATATTCATAACCGCATCATAAATCCCGGCATCATATCTGTTTGGTTTTTGTTCGCCCGGGTGCGCTTTCATAAAATCTTTTACAAAGTTTTTCACTACCGGTCTGTCACTGTCGGGATTCCAGGTATCTACAAAAACCAATTCTTTCGTATACCCCTGCTCAATCAAATCATAATCCTTATCAATATCCGCTGGAATACCGAAAGCTACTATCGGACTTTTTGAGAAAACTCCTCCAAATGAGCGAAACAATTCCATTATCTTCGTCGCATTTTCCGGCCCTACTCCGAAAAAAACTATCGCCTCAATCTGTTTTTCAACCTCACCCTCGTCAGCAGCCTTCAGTTCAAATTTTTCGTCATTCGCGAAAAGCTTGAACTGTTTAACACTTATCTTTCCTTTGTCAATCGATGAAATAAAGTTTCTGGAAGCATCTCTGAATTCGTATTCGTCCGCTACCACCACCGCAAAACTTTCTATCTTTCTCTCTAAAATCAAATAATCCGCCATTGTCTTTTCAATATCCCTGTAAATGGGCACTCCCATATGAAGGTATTCCCATCCGTTAGATACGGGAGCGGTTCCCTTCGACATTGATATAAAGGGTATTTTGTTTTCCTCAAAAAGCGGAGCGGAAACCAGTGTCATTTCGGTTTTTTGATGTCCTATACAGACATGGGGATTTAATCTGACTGCCATGCTTGCCGATACCGTGGCCTCGGAAGTCAGATTTTGATCATCAATGGGCTCCAGGAGTTCTATCGAAAATTTTTTAAAAGCCCCGCCTTTGGAAAGATGACTGAGAGCCGTCTCGACTGAAACCTTTGCTCCTTCTCCAAAAAAGGCATCCTCCCCGGTTAAAGGACATAATAAAGCCAATTGTACTTTTTGTCTAAGTTTCGGCTCCTTTTTCTCCGATATAATTTTTTTTACTGTAAAGACACCCAATACTATCGCAAAACAAGTAACAAATGCGACTAAAGAAAAAAATATTATCCTTCTTGTTCTAACAGAAATTGTTTCTACCTCCTAAAAAATATGTTGTTTTCAGGTTATGTGTTTGCTCTTTTCTGTTTGAATATTCTTTCAAGCTTTACAACAATCACGGCGGAAGAGGCAATTTTAACCGCATCCCCTATGAGGAAGGGGAGCACACAGGCGGCAAAAGTTCCAAAAAGGGATGTCTTTGCATATACCTTAAACCAAAAGCTTCCGAACAGGTAGAGCACGATGTTGGAAGCCGCCATCGAAATTGCCTGTATGGCTATATCTTTAAAAAGCATGCCGTTGTTCTTTTTGAATAGCTTAGGTATTAAACCGCAGATAAATGCCATGACAAGATACCCGATAATGAACCCGCCGGTCGGCCCGGAGATAACATTAGGTCCGCTTTTCATCCCTCCGAAAACCGGAAGCCCCGCCACACCCAGCAGAATGTAAACGGCTACGGAAAACATTCCGTCGACAGATCCTAAAACGGAACCGGCAATCATCACCCCGAGGGTGGCTAAACTGATAGGCACAGGTGTTATGGGGAGCGGAAGGGATATTATCGCACAAACACTTATAATCGCAGAAAACATCGCTATTCTGCTGATTCTTGATATATCTGTTTTTCTATTCATTTTTTGTAATTTTCTTCTCCGTTAGCAGTATAAATAATAACATCAAAATAGATGCGACGGTAACAGTTTTTCCAAGGTTCATTCCTTTGGGAAGATATCTGAGCTCAAGGGTTGAGTTTTCTGAAAACGGCATCTCAACAGCCGCAAAATTGCCAAATGCCGGAACAAGTTTTGACCCCTTTTCTCCCTCGCAAATAAGCCAGTCCTCATAAAACGGCATTGACAGCACCAGATAGCCACCTTTAGCATCCCCCGATAGAATTATCTTACCTTTATTTACCTCTGTTTTATTCGGGACATTCTTTGATATTTTATTGAAGCAATCTTCCATGAGTTTTAAGTCCAATCCCCAAAACTCGAAGTCATAACCGCTTATTTCCACGGTTATATCTTCATTCAAAATACCCAGCGGTGCCGTCCCCCTTTCGGAGTAAAAACCTGCAGTTCCGAAAGTTTTTCCGTTCACCTTAATACTGCTGCCTTCCGTTTTCGAAATAAAATCAACATAACATACGGTATCATGTTTTTTGTCTATCTCGAACGTTTCGCCTGCCCGTCTGTATTCCAGCTTCTCAAATAAATTGATTTTATATCCCAAGATTGCGGAATATATTTCATTAACCGCTTCAAAAGAATTGTCTTTTGTCTCAAATGATATATCTTCGGTAAAAAAGGCAAAGGGTAATGCAAAGGGATTTTTATACATTTCATTTTCTGCCGATTCGCCGAGAAAATCATAAACCGTATCCGTTTTATACTTCCCGTCGGTGATCAAATACTTAATTCCTATAAGCGAATTGGAGGCGGGATTTGAAAAGGTCGGGTTTTTATAGATACCCGAAAAACCCAACTCCTTCAATATTTTCTCGGATGGAGTATCGACTACACTGCTGAAATGATTAAGCCCGTTAT
The DNA here is from genome assembly GCA_012520915.1 of Oscillospiraceae bacterium. Classification (GTDB taxonomy): domain Bacteria; phylum Bacillota; class Clostridia; order Oscillospirales; family Ruminococcaceae; genus WRIP01. Next base: position 67,999 of record JAAYNJ010000006.1, on the reverse strand, counting down.
ATCCAAGCAACATGGGGTCGTTGAGGGAAAAAAAGCTGTCCTTTTCAATTCTGAAAAACCCCTCTTCATCGATTTCATTTATCAGGTTCTCTATATTTGAAATATAACTCTCGATATCATGCTTGTCACGCAGCTCAAACTGTTTCAGTGTATAAGCGCCGTTTGCCGAAAGTTCAAACACAACGGCAGCAACGAGCATCGCAGACATTATCCTGCTCCTTCTCCGCCTTCGGCCGAATAACAGGATAGCCGACAGAACCACACCTGCCCCAAACGTGACCAGCAACTTTTTAAAGCTTAAAATTCCCGCCTGCGTTGCAAGCACTGCTGTGAATAAAATCAGGAAAGTTAAAATCCCTTTAAAGAGTCTGCTTTTTCTCGGCGCATTTTTTATTCCCTTGGCTGCTATTATCAACAGAAACGCACAAAACAAAAAGCTGTATCTGAACGGAAACCAGACAGGATCCCTGAATATATGCCAAAACCTGTTGAGCGTCGTAAAGAAGAAACTCAGAATAAAAATTACAACAACCAAAGCCGAGAAGGTCTTTTCTCTTTTTCCGATTTTCTTCGAGGAAAAGTATAAAACCGCCCCCAACAAAGCAAATGTGCCGCAATAGATTATCGGCGCTCCCGTTTCGAGCTGGTCGTGTGAAAAAGCGAATAGTACAAACTGTCTTCCGAAGTTTTTTAGCGGAAAAGTCAGTAAAGGACCGGGACTGCTTGAAAACCCCTTGCTTCCCAGTGTTTGAAATACCATAGGCAGTGTAAAAACAGCCGTCATTCCCGCCGCCACGACACCGCCTAATCCGAAACGGAAGAAATTTTTAATCGTCGATTTGAAAGGAATCCTCATTTCTCCGAAGGAGTACCAAATATAGTAAATTATCGAAAAAACGCATATCATAAACGCAGTATAATAATTGCAGAGTATCGCATAGGCAAGAGAAATAATAAAAGGTGCGGATTTTTTCCCTTGAACTATTCTTTCCAGCGAATGTAAAATAAGCGGCAACATAACTACATTGTCCAGCCACATGGTGTTTTGTGCGTAAATCAAACTGTAACCCATGAGGGCGTAGCAAACACCGCTTATTATTGCCGCAATTCCGGAATTATATTTTTTATGAATAAAAAAGCTGAAGGTTCCCGAAGCGGCTATGAGTTTAACGGCAAGGATGTAGGAGAAAAATTCCGGCAGCTCCGCAGCGCTGAAAAGCGAAACTAAAAGCATATAGGGTGCGACGGGGATATACGCCACCAGTCCCGCTATGCCTCCCCCAAGCGCCTTTTGAAAAGAATAATGCGAAAATCCCCCCGCTATTTCCCCCTTGACATATGAAGCGAAGGGCATATAAAGACCTGCCAGATCACCGGTGATGACGGTTTTATTTCCGAACGGAACGATAGCGGTCGCAGCCCAGATTGCCGCAACTGAAAAAAAAGTAATCAAACAGGAAAAAAGAACGGTTTTTATTGTTGTTTTATTCAAATCCCACCTCTGTTTCATAGTTTAACAATATACCACGCTGACGTTTATTTGCCAACAACGGCAAGAATGTCGGATGCTACTGCGACACGCTGTTCCTTCGAATCTTTTTGAATTTAACCGATTTGACCTGTCGACTTTGTGTTATACTATCCCGGTACTATCCACAAATGGAGATTATATTTTGTTTCTGCATGACACCTCTCCTTTCGAGGGAAAAAAGAGATTTTCGATTTTAGATAAACTGCTGACACTATTTCTTATGGTTGTTATTGCAATTTATCTGATAATTCCGCTGATAAAATATAATATCGCTTCGGAAAGTTTTAAAAGAGGAGAATATCTCGTTTCTTATGACGCTTTTACCGAACTCAACGGCTATTTTGACTCAAAAAAAAGGGCGGATGAGTCTATCGAGGTTTTGTTTCTGGACGAACTGCAGAGCGGCGATTACAAACAAGCCATTGAATATTACGATATGTTCCCTCCGGAATCAGCCGATATTAAAAATCGTCTTTCTAAAATCATCTACGATTTTGCGTCTGAAATAATGTACACATCAAGATATGAAGAAGCATCTGAAATTTTTATGCACATATCCCATTATGAGGACAGCCTTGAATTGCGCAGAAAAGCATATATACATGCAGCGGAAAAAAATTATGAAATCGGCAATTTCACCGCCTCCTGTGAGATAATGGAAAAGGTTGAAAAACCCCTCTCGGAAGAGGAGGAAGAACTTCTGTTTAACTGCAAAAAAGGAATATACGACCTTGCCGTCGAAGCAGACCCTCAAAATATGGTATCCTGTGATGTTTTTAAAAAGGAACTGGACGGGTTTTTGGATATTGAAAAATACCGTATTCTCTATGAACTGCAAAAGAGCAGCTGGGAAACCGAGGAACACGATGAAAATCTGAAAAAGCTTTATGCTTTGGAAGATTTCATGGAAGCAAGACAAAATCAGTTTGTTTTTTTAAGGCTTTTCGGCAGAACTTTTAAAAATGAAAACGGTAAATATTTCTCGATGGACCTCCACGGCAATATATCGACTAATATTCCGAAATATCGCTTTCACGGCTATTACGGTCTATACGGTATGATAGAAAATAATGTATACTATACCGGTAGCGATGAAAAGAAATGGACACCCCAGTTCAGATTTTATTTCGATGATCTTGACCGTACTATAGAGATATACAGCTATACATCGGGAGGCAGCTATACACTGTACCTGTCGGAAGTTCAGGATATACCGAAAAACCCCTGAATAATTTAATATGCGCCCGTAGCTCAGATGGATAGAGCATCAGACTCCGACTCTGAAGGCCGTGCGTTCGAATCGCATCGGGCGTACCAAGGTTTTTTGAGACTTTATCTCTTTATCATTCAGGAGATAAAGTCTCAATTTATCAACAACATTTTCTCTTTGTAACTAAAACTGAAAGCCGGTTGGCGAAACCAACCGGCTTGATTCTGTTTGTTTTTATAAGAAATCCTAAATCCGATAAATTCTTAACTAATGATCATCATTTATTCTTCATTTCCTCGGCAAACGCACGGGCAACAAGAGCACCGACCTTTGCGTTGTTGTAGACAAGTTGGATGTTCGAGTCCAGGCTGCTTCCTCCGGTGATATCCTTTACCTTTGACAGAAGGAAGGGGGTAACTTCCTTGCCTGTAATGTGTTGTTCTTCACACTCTTTCAGTCCCTGCTCTATTGCATCGGTTATCAGTTTTTCATCCATCGAATATTCTTCCGGAATCGGGTTTGCAATAACGACACCGCCCTTTAGACCGAGACCCCATTTGTATCTCAGAGTCCTCGCTATCTGCTCGGGAGTATCCATTCTGTAATCTACACCGAAATCGCTTCTGCGGGTAAAGAATGCCGGGAAAATATCCGTTCCGTACCCGATAATGGGAACCCCGTGGGTTTCAAGATATTCCAGCGTCAAACCGATATCGAGTATCGATTTGCACCCGGCGCAGACCACGGCGACATTTGTACTGGCAAGTTCCATAAGGTCGCTTGAGATGTCGAAGGTCTGTTGTGCTCCTCTGTGAACTCCTCCGATTCCGCCCGTTACAAATACTCTTATTCCGGCCATATCCGCCGCTATCATGGTGGTGGCGACCGTCGTGGCTCCGTTTTTCTTATTTGCAACCAATGCCGCAAAGTCACGGCGGGAGGCTTTAGCGACGTTTTTATCTTTTCCCATAAATTCCAGCTCGTCGTCGTTCAACCCCACATGAATTATTCCCTCAATAATGGCGGTGGTCGCGGGAACAGCCCCATAATCCCTTATAATCTGCTCTGTGTTTCGTGCCGTTTCAACATTCTGGGGATAGGGCATTCCGTGAGAAATAATCGTACTTTCGAGAGCTACAACGGGCTCTCCTTTTGAGAGTGCTTGCTCAACTTCCGGGGCAATTTTTATCGGTAATTCTTTAAGATATTCCATTTTACCTTCTCCTATTTTAAAAAATTAATTATTGGTCAATAATTTTCCAATCTTATTTGCTTCCGGCAGGTTCCTTGGTTTTCTCAACCTGTCTTTATTATATTTCTCTTACAAGCGGTAAATCAAGTCATTAAGAACACTTAAGTATGGCAATTCACAAATACACATCGAATAATATGATTATAAATTATCCGACAAATTCGTCCATAAAAAGCGAACCGTCTTTACCGCTCATTAAAACGGCAAAATACCTCACCGTCCCCGTTTCGTCCGTAAACGATATCCCTCGGCTGGGCATTGAACCCGGAAAAGACATGGCTATTACTATCGGTCGCTCGTTTGTGAGTTCACCGGTCGAAAAGAGTTCATTTCCCATGTTGTATATTATATTTTCGTCTTCGTCCACATCGACAGACGCAATTTCAAAATACCTAAAGTCCTTTACCGAAGTATTTACCGTAAATACGGCCTTTACCTGAAACTCCGAATCGTCGTCAATGAACTCTTCAAATTTATCCGGAGAAGAAAGGATTTCATCGTCGGCAAAGTCAACCTTAACAACGGCTTTAACCGGTTTTTCTTCAACAACAGGTTCTTTTTTTATATCAGATGATATATCCGCATTTTCCCCGGCATCGGCATTATCCTTTGGATCAAAAATATCCGCTATTCCGCACGAAACAAGTGTAAAAATCATAATCAAAACTAACAATATAACAGCGATACGCTTCATTCAAATAATCTCCCTTTAAATTTCTTAAATATAAATCAAGTATAACTGAATTTATTGTAACACACCGACACCATTATTTCTCAAACAAAAATTCATTTATTCAATCACCTTTTATTCTTGTATAATTAGATAAAAGGTAATATTTGTTTTTCACAACATAGTGGATATCGCAGACAACGAATTAACCCTACACCGCCGCAAGATTAATTTAATATTCCGCTTGGTATAATTTTATATAAATATAACTTAATGTAATATATGTGCAAAGCATAAGAGGCGATAAATGATTAATTCATTATCGCCTCTTTTTATTTCTTTAATCGTCCCTGCTTTTAATCTCTGCTTGGGGCATGGCGTACCTTTGTTAAGAACCGATGTTTAGGGGTCGGCCCTCGTAGCTTACTGCATTACTGGGTGTGATTTTGCCGTCAACTACAGTACAGACCTCCCACAGCGTACCTTCTTTATTCGGCACCTTAAAGACGGTAGCTTCCGATTCGCCTATATAGACTCTTACTTCGGCTCCCGATTTGGACAGATCCCAGGCACCGCTCTTCTTTGCCACATTGGTGAAGTCATGGACATAGAAAGTGTACGGCACACCGGGCTGCGGTTTAAACACCACAATGCTTTCCGAACCATAGGCGCTTTCGCTGTCTGATGTCATCAAGGCATCGGGATCACCCGCGCTGCCATAGCTCATGTAGGTTTCGTATGCAAAGATATGGAATCTTTTACTCCCTTCGGACAGGGGCGCCGTGGCATGCAGGTCAAGATCGGCAGGTTTTGCCCCCCAGTCCAATACAACTGAAATCTGTCCCGGCAAGGCATCCACGTTGCCGCCCGGGTCAGGCCTGGGTTGCGTGATACCGGGGTTCGATGGCGCAGGGGACGTAGGCTGAGGTCTCGTAGGAGACCCTATCGGATTGAGGTAAACAATTCCGACATCCGTGACCTGCATGTTTCTGACAGTAACGGAGCCTACAGCGGCGGGCTCGTAACCGTCTGCCGAAAACACAAGATTTTCGACAACATCCTCCGAATCGGTGCGAGCCCAGATTATAAACTCGCCTTCCAATTGTGCAAATACACGGTCGCTTCTCGGCGGATATTCAAAAGAAAATGAAAAATCTTCTCCCAAATAATTTGCGGATAATTCAAAGAACGGTATCCGCTGCTTCGTCACGGCATCGCATACAAATCCCGAAAAACCGCCCGCACCTTCTTCAGGGAAGAAGGGCGTATGCCCCGGCAGTCTTACGCTTTCTTCATCTTCGGGTGTCAACAGGATTGTGCCGAGACTCGTCACCTCGCCGCCACGCACCGTGATTGAACCCGCCTCATAGAGTTCATATCCGAGCGCCTCGATAACAAAATCGGTGACTACCGCTTCCTGACCCTGGGCGAGGTTCATACGGGTAAAAAACTCTCCCATTAACTGGGCGTCGAAGGTTTCCGGATAGGGGTAGGCAAAATCCAAGACAACCATTTCTCCGTCCGGTCCGGTGAAGTAGACGCTGAAGAAAGCAACGGGGTTTTTTGTCGTTGAGTCATAGACCAGACCCGCGAGACCCGCCTGCCCCTGTTCAAGTTGAAATGGGGTGTGTCCGGGCAACCTTATGGATCCCGGCGGAGGAACGGGAGTGGGTGTGGGAGGTCCGGGATACGGCGCCAGGACCGGGTTGGGTATGATTTCTCCCGGCGGTACTATCGGAAGATCCCCTGTCTTTGCATAATCAGAAGCCAGCGCCGCATTGACGACGGGAATCAGATTGGTGCCGTCGGTGGTGAAGGTGTCGGTTTCTTCCATTAATATGGCCTTTACCTGAGACGCGTTATACTCAGGATGGGCACCGTAAATCAGCGAGGCAACCCCGGCCGCCATGGGCGAAGCCATCGAAGTCCCCGGCATACTAACGTAACTGTTATTCGGAACGGTGCTGAATACATCCGTACCGGGCGCAGCTACGTCAACAAGACTGCCGTAGTTTGAATAGCTGCTCATTTGATATCCGAACTTGGCGCGTTCATCAACACCCCTTAATTCTATCGGCGTGTTTTCAATTGCGGCAACAATGACGGTATGTCTGCGGGCTGCTTCCGTACCCGTCATGATTCTGTTCATGGCGTAGGCTTCGGCATCATCGGATTCATTTCCTGCGGCCTTGAAAACAAGGAAGTCGTAGCCGAGGCTCTCCAGACGGAGACAAAGGTCGCCGTAAGCCTGTTGCTCAAAGTATTCGTGCTTGCCGCCCGGTTCCGAAGGCATGCCGTCGCCGATGCTGTAATTTATAACACGACATCCTTGCTCAACAAGAGTAGTCAGAGTTACCTCAAGTTCAAAGGAAGTTGTCACGTTCCAAATATCCAGTTCCCCTGTTTCTTCGTTTACATCCATATGCCAGTAGTGGAAGAAATAGGGGATTGTATTCCAGTTTACACCTGCAGTTCCGATACCGTTGTCGCCCAACGCCGAAATAATACCGGTAACATGTGTTCCGTGCTCTTTTCCGCCATAGTAGTCGGAACCGGGTGTCTTCTTCGACTTGGCATAGAACAGTTCCATGTCATCAAGGCTCTCCATGGTATAGGTTGGGAAAAGGAAGACATTGGAGCGATTGATATTCAGATCTTCGTGTCCGTATTCGAGACCGCCGTCAGCGACACCTATCGAAATCGGCGTAAACGAGTCAAGGTCTTTCCAAATAAGAGGGGCGCGGATAACTTCAAGTCCCCAGTTGTTTCCGTCGGGTTCTTCGATATCCCAGGAGTCGAAAAGAGCGTCATTCGGATAGAGCTGAACCTCTGAGCGATCATAAATATAGTTATATTGAGCCGTCAACACTTCCGGTCTGTTTCGCAAATCCTCTAAAATACCGGCTATCTCCTCTTCACTCGCATTATCATATCTGATTTGATAGCGGGAAATAGCGGGAATTTCGCCGACTATCTCGCCTCCCGTTTCTTCTGCAAGGTATTCGGCTGTCTGGCGGTCGCCGCCCATATAGACGGATACAAGAAGTTCATTGATTAGGGCGGAAGTGGTTATCTCATCTACCTTTAAATCTCTGATTTTTGTCTTGTCCGGTAATGCGGAAATTCCTGACGCATAAAGGAGGTTGAAAGGCTGGGGTTTTGAGGTGCCGAATACGGTCTTAACCGTAATGTAGAGTTTATGGTTTCCTAGCTTTGCATTGGCATCCGTGCGCTCCCAGGGCCCTCTCTCCATTGACGATTTGTTGACAGCCTTATCAAGAAAGAGGACGGGCAAGTCTGCTTCCTTGCTGAAGATCCCTCCCTCGGCGTCTTCCAACAGGATATAGGCGTCGGCATCGTCGGGGTCATCGGGGTCCAGCGCATATCGGACTTCTTGAATCCACTGGTTTGTCTTAACCGACAGGGAGAGGTCATCGATGCTGCCGTCAAGAGTTTGTCGCGCACCCTCAAGGACAATTCGCGGTCTCAACGGCAGTGAATAGACGAGAAAACCAGCAATTAACAGAACCACTAAACTGATAGCAATTATCAGACCCGTCTTTTTCTTTTTCTTCTTTGCAGGCGGCGGGGTTGGGGAATGTTGTCCCTGCCAGCCGGGCGGAATTGCCTGCTGTTGTCCTTGCCAAACAGGTGGAGCAGCTTGCCAGCCCGCTTCGGGTGCCTGCGGTCCCATCCGACCCGGCTGCTGATAAACTGCCTGTCCGGGGAACGGCGAAGGCGGAGTCCGGCCTGTATTGGTCGGCGGCGTCGTCCACGGCTCCGGTGTTTGAGGCGGGGCAGACTGCTGACCTGTCCAAGCGGGAGGCTGTTCCTGCTGTGGGATTGGCGGCTGACCTGATTGCATTGCGGATACACGTGGTTCAAAGGACTGAGACGAAGGGGTTTGCGCAGATGTCCCAAAGACTGCTGTCTGATTTTCCTGCCCGGTCTGCGAGATTGTTTGCCCGGTTGCCGGTTGTTGTGTCTCCTGCTTAATCTGTTGTCCGCAGTTTACGCAAAAGCGTGTTCCTTCATTGTTCTTAAAGCCACAATTGTTACAATACATATAGGCTCCTTCCTCGAGCTTGGCGCAGGGCGCTTTCTTTTTTGCTTTTTGAATTTAACTTTCTAAATCAGGCGGCAGAGTTCGTCTGCCATAGTTATTATTCCGTTTCTTTGGGTCGGCTCATATCCGGCAGATAGGTCTGTGCCGCTTCCCGCCCTTCAGCTTCGCCGGCATCAACCTCAACAAAATAATGCCAGCTCATCATGTCGGCGGTACCTGTTTCGGGAAAGGTAAAGTTAAACAGGACTGCAACGTAATCTTTTGTCTGAATCACTTTTTCAATACCCACCTGAATTGAGCCGGAGTTGAGACCGAGAGCACCTGCAATGAGTACTTTATCTTTAAAAAAATCGTCATTATAAACTGCTTTTATCAGCAGCATATCCTCTTCGGCAAACTGCCATCCAATCAGAGCTTCTTGGAGAAACTCATTCAAGCCGTCGCTGCTGTTCAAAAGAACGGGGTTTGTTGACACGCCCGCCGTTTTCCCCTTGGGCGGTGTGCGCAGTATGCGGGCAAAATAACCGATACTGTCTCCTTCAACTAAAGGCGGACGGAGAGTTTCCCGAAGGGTGCGTAAATCCTGCATATTAAGTTCTTCAATCATAGACGGGTTCGCTGATCCGATTCCGTCCGACGGCTGTGTATTTTGTTGTGTACCATGTTCCTTGGCGGCGCAACCGGAGAAAAAAAGGAAAAAGAAAAGAAAGGCAAAAATACAAGACACAAATAAACGCCTGCACGATATGCATCTTTTAACATAATTTAACTCGCCCTTCATATCTCCTCCTGATAATAAATCTATAAAAATAGACTAATTCCCCATGTCAAGATGTTAGCACATCGGCTTCCTTAAATACAAACATAAAAATATTTTAGCCTTCGCCTTGCCTTTTGTTCTCTTTTTTGGTTTTCGGCTATGGCAACTTAAACAGCGGCGCTACACCTCAAGGGTTTTCCGGTCTGATAAATATTTCCAAATTTCTTTTCTTTATATCGATGACCGCCAGCTGGCAGGTAGGCATGATTAAGTCCAGATCGGTCAGGCAACCGGCAAGGGCTTCTATCTCCGGATTGTGTCCTATCAATAGAAGTGAATCATACTTTGCATGTAAGACAATCTCTTTCAGAACAGAAACCGTTGAAGCATAGATTTCATCACTGTATTCGATTTCCCCCCGATAATCATAAAACTCCAAAATCAGATCCAGCGTCTGCCTGGTTCTTGCCGCACCGGAGCAAATAATGCCGTCTATTTTAAAGGCTTTTTCCTGAAAAAACCTGCCCATGGCATTTGCCTGCCTTTTTCCTCGGGCGTTCAGCGGTCTGTCATAATCTCTTAACATGGGGTTGTCCCAACTGCTCTTGGCATGCCTTAGTAAATATAGTTTTTTCATTAAACCTCCTTCTTCGTTATTTTTTTAGATTAAACAGAGCAACCTACTCTGCTAATTATTATATTTCCTCTTCCATGATATCCGAAATCCGAACCAGCACCTTGCTCACCCTAAAAGAATCCGCTTCCAATATTTTTACATATATATTCCCGATTGTCAGGGAATCACCCCCATCGGGCAGTTTTCCGAATCTCTCAATCAGCCATCCGCCGACCGTACTGTTATATTCGCTTTCAGTAAGTTTGCGGTCTATATCAAGTTCTATGGAGAACTCCCTAAGGCTCATATCCCCGCTAACTTCGTAAATGTTCTCACCGATTTCTTTGATATAATCTTGAACCGTGTCATATTCGTCCCATATTTCTCCTACCAGTTCCTCGACTATATCTTCAATTGTCACACATCCCGTGATTCCTCCGTATTCATCCACAACTAACGCCATTGGTATGTTTCTTTTGCTTAACAGATTAAATGTTTCGGGCAACTTCTGGGACTCGGGGATAAATAAGGGTTTTTGCATTAAATCCATAATCATTTTGTCTATATTGGAATAGTCATCGCCGCCGATATCAATCAGTTTTTCAAGCAAGCTCCCTATATGAAGAATTCCGATTATATTTTCTATATCATCTTTATACACCGGAAGTCTGGAGAAGGGCGTATTCAGTATGATATTCATAATCTCGTCCGTTTCTTCGTCTATGTCAATTACCGTCATGTTCCGTCTCGGAGTAATAACCTCTTCCACTCTTATATCGGAGAATTCCAAAGTTAACTGAAGGAGGTCCGATTTCTCCTTGTCTATAACTCCGTCGTCTTCTATATACTCTATGATGGTAGCCAATTCTTCCACCGTCATTTTTTTCTCATCTTCCTTTTTCCATTTTGAAGAAAACACCCCTACTATAGCCACAACTACCTTAATTACGGGAGAAAGAACCTTCATCATTATTCTAATCGGAAAAGATGCGAATAATGCAAACTCAAATGATATGTTTCTGGCAATAATCTTGGGTGTTATCTCTCCAAATATCAAAATAATCACCGTTATAGCCAATGTAGCAAGGAATGTTCCCCGTTCACCTACCAGGTTGATGACTATTACCGTGGATATGGATGTTGCCAAAATATTTACGAGATTGTTCCCTATCAATATTGTTGAAAGAGTATCGTCAAAATGATCAACTATATATAATGCAAAACGGGCGGGTAAATTGCCCTTTTCCGATTTATTTTTAAGCCGCATGCGGTTAGCGGAGGAAAAGGCTATTTCCGAAGCGGAAAAAAAGGCGGAGAACAAAATGCAGACCGCTATTCCTATGTAATGCATTACATTTACATCCGTCATTTGCTTTCTTCCTTTTCTTCTGAATCATCGTTTTTATTTTCTTTTATTTCTCCTATAAGCTCTTCCAAAATATCATTCAGCGTCACTATGCCGAGATGGTTGCCGTTATCATCAACAACCATTGACATATGTATTTTATTTGCGCTCAGTTCATTCATTAAATCATCAATAACCATTTCAGGCCCTGCAAAATAGGGTTTTAACAATATGCTGTGCAAATTAAAGTCGGGGTTTTGGAAGTAGTTTTTATAAAACTCCTTTGTCTGTAGCACCCCGACAATATTATCTTTTTCTCCCTCAAACACGGGATATCTGGAAAACCCCGTGTTTTTTATGGTATTTATAATTTCTTTTTTGCCGGTACTGATATCTATCAGTATTCCGTCTTCTATAGGAGTATAGACATCTTTTGCTTTTTTATTGTCAAAATTAAGCGCGGAGGAGATTAGCTTGTGGTCTCTCTTGCTTATAACGCCCTCTTCTCCCACATTTTGGACAATCTGAAAAAATTCTTCTTCGTTAATTTCGGGCTCGTCCGAAGGGGGAAAGAATTTTGATACAAGAGTTGAAATGCCCATAAAAAACAAGCTGAAGGGTTTTAAAATCTTCATAAGAGTTCTTAAGGAAAACGCCACCTTCAATGCGTAGTTATAGTTGGACTTTCCGAAACTCTTGGGAATCATTTCACTGAACAAAAACACAATAAGTGTGGACATCAATGTAGTGAGAGTAAGGTACTTGTTTCCGAAATGTCTTGTGGACAATATTGTGGCAACAGCTGCAAAACCGTTGTGAGTGAGATTGTTTCCTATAAGCAAGGCAACTAAAGCACTGTCAAAATTCTTTAAAATATAAGTAGCCGTTAACGCCTTTTTATCGTTGTTATCCGCTTGATTTTTGAGTTTGATTTTGTTTATTGATGAATAGCTGATTTCGGTAGCCGCACAATATGAAGCACCTAATAAGAACAATAGCAAGGCAAAAATCAAAATCCAACTGTCACTTGCCATATAAACTCCCCTAGAAAACAGAATCCTATATTTAGTCGATTATACAATGAATGAGAATCATTTGCAGAAAAATATAAAAGAATGTCTTTATATTTCTCTTTCCACCTGTATTTTTTCAGGCGATTAAGCGAAAACTGCAAATAAAAAAGAGAGCCGAATAATCCATCAGCTCTCTTTTAAGAATTCTTTACTTTTCGGGCAGCTTTCTTTTTCTTCGAATTATCAAGTATGCTATACCCGATAATGCAACTGCCAAACCAATCCATTCAAACGCCAAACCGAAGTCGCCGGTTCTTGGCGTTTTTGATGTCCCGGGTTCTCCCGTTACACCATAGAGGGGGTCCTCTTTAACTGTGACTTTTGCTTCTCTTGTATAGCCGTTCAACATTGATGTCAGGGTAATTTCGGCACCTTCGGGTTGAATCGGAATCTCCAGGATAAATTCACCCAGTTCATTTACGGTAGCTTTATACGTTCTAAAACCGAGAGTTGTGGAAACAACCGCACCCGGATCGGCTTTGCCCATAATTCTTGTCTTGCCCGGATAGGACCGGATATTGTTAAATCCCGTCAAATTATAAGGGGCAATCGGCTCGGGCAGTTTCGGAACGGTCGTGATAAAAGGAGCTGTAGCGTTCCCCAGATAGTCATAATAAGTCGCCGTTATGACCTGGTATTCCTCAAAAGTCAATGTTCCCGGCAGTTTATAATTTAATACTCCGACCTTCTTTGTTTGGGTCTCTCCGGTAGTCGGATTAACGATAACGGTAGCCATCTCTTCCGTTTCCGTAAACTCATTGCCATGATTGCTGCAGATCCACTTACCCGTTGGTTCGCCCGACACGGCGTCATACTGGCGCTCCAATGTACAGGGAGCGTTAGTGCCGATTTTTAGAGTAATTTTATGAACATCTTTTATATCCGGAAGATTCTGATCTGCGGAAAGGTTCGTAATCTTCAGCGTATCGGTTCCGGCTTCGGGTGCAACTGCCATAAGGGGTGTCGGCGGTTTGTTGTCGATTACGACAGCTCCGCCGGTGGCGATTTTCTCGCTGTCTTTTCGGCTTATCGCTTCCGTGGAATCAACCTTGCCGGACTCCAGTTCATTCACTTTCTGTTGTGTCACATAAACTTTCGCGTCGTTAAAACGCATTATGTCCGCCTGGGTCAGAGTAATTTCCATCGTTCCGTCAGAATTTGTTATGCTCTTTCCGCTGATTCCGGCAATATCAATTTCCGTAAAAGCCCCGCCGATCTCGCTGTACAGCTTAACCGCCGCGCCTGTTTGTCCTTTTACGGTTATAACGGCGTTGCCGTTACTGTCATTGGCGCTTTGTGTAATGCTTTCGATATCCGGCGTGGTCGGTTTCTGGTTGATTGTAAACGTAATATTCCGCGTGGATACATTTCCGTAGATATCTTCCGCGGTTATGGCAATATTATAGGCCCCGCATTGTTCTGCGGGAATGGTATCCGCCGTCTTGCCGGAAAATTTCCCTGTGGCGGGGTCGAAGGCAATGCCCTCAGGTAAGGCAGCGGGCAAACCGCCCTTTGTAATTGTGTATCTGAGGGTTGCATTAGAATCGTCGGTTGACAGTATTCCGTCCGCATCCGCTATCGGATTACCGGTTAATACTTCAAAATTATTTGCGTTAATTGTGGGCGCGGTCAGATCTATAGCCGGTCCGTTGAAATTTGTGGGCTTGAACATGTCGAGAGGATCCACTCCCCGAATTACATATTGTGTATTACCTGTCCCGTCCAACATCCCCGCCGGCACATTAAAAGTCAGCTTTCCCAAAGCATCCGGCGTAACCTTGATATCATTTCCGCTGTCCTTGAGCGCAACGAAGTTTAAACCCGACATATAACCCAGTGTGTATTCCGCACCGGCATAGGAGCCGGCAGGAATCCCGGCGGAAACTACATTGTGTGTAATATCTCCGTTTATATCCTTTATATGGGGCTCCTGCCTTACATCAACAAGTTGATCAAGCGGATTATAGGGTTTAATTTCCCTCGAAGAATAATTTTTAAGTTCCTGGTCTGCATTAGTAGAGGTAAAGAGCGCATAGACCCTTTCCCCCACCCTATTCTCCAAATTTAAGGGGTTGCCCGGAACAGAGGAAGAAATAATCAGTTGTTTTTTTCCTGTACCATCATCCACTTCGTTTATTTGGAAACCCGGCGTAGGATTCTCATGATGTAATTTCCATACATTGCTGTCTTTATAAAACTTAACAAGCGTTCCGCCTTCCGTCGTTCCGTCATTTAAACGCAGGTAAAGGTAACTGGCATCAGGCGGACTGTCTATAACAATTTGAGTGTGATTTGCCTGAATTCTGTGAATGTTGGCCGGCAAAATATCCACTTCGAAGTTTCTTAACTTAAATTTATAATTTTCGGTACTGTTCACGAACTGCTTATTCATTGCGTCGGGCTGGTTGCTCGTTGCAACCGCCATGAAAGACCTTGTATCCGCTCCGTCGGCAAAGCTGATGGAAGTCCATTTTGAAAGGTTGTCGCTCTGGCCAATCATATTGATGTACACGGATGCCCATGTTTTATGCGTATTAAAATGGTTGATAATCTCGAGTTCGTCAGGATACAGCAGGGCATTAAACTCGGTCATCAGATAGGAATATTTTCTACCGTTGGCATCGTGACCTTCCTGAGCCGTCCATACCCACTCCGCTTGCGTATCGTTTATCGTTTTGTAGAAGCCCTGAACAATCTCATACTTTGCGGGGTCAAGCGTCTTGCCCTCCGTAGTGCGCAGAAGCACCATAGCGACATTGGAGTTTCCGAATGGCGCAGGGTTTAAAGGCTGACCGTTATATGCAACGGGATCTGATTCGTAGATTGCTTTTTGACCTTTGTCAAACCATTCTATTTCCGCTCTCATTTCCAATAACGGCTTGTATTGAGCGTACAGATTGATGGTTGCAATTCCGTTGTCATTTACAGCCGGGACGGTCTTCCACGGGTTGACATGGGTAACCTGATCCGCAGGTTCTTCATTTAACTGAAGCTGGAAGTTTTGCCCGGATAATTGAACCTTGCTTGCGTTTGTATATAGCTCATGGACTTGTGTCATATCGCCGACCGTCGCCGTTTCGGACCAACCCACAAAGTAGCAGCCGGTTTTCTTAAAGTCTTTGTCGTAAAGGATGTTTCCGGCTTCCCCAAGGTAGTCAGTCAGCTTTCCTGTCCCGGCTTCAACAACGGCAAGAGGCAGTTCCAGCGTATGGGTAAATTCCGTCCCACCGTTATTATTGTGGAATACTATGTTGTACTGGTATAAATCCCTCTCCCAAACCGCATAGACGGTTCGGCTTTGGTCTACGGGAGAGTCCGAAACAAATTTGTAATTGACATTTTCATCCCAGCCCGCGGCATCGGTGAGGGTCGGCATGCTGTTAAAAGCTGCAGACCCCATGGAATCCACCTGTTTGGTTGACCAGCCTAAAAATCTATAACCGCTGCGGGTTGGCGTTCCGCTATAAAACTGTCTGTTCAGATAATCCGCGCTTGAAGTATCCGTAATCGGGTAGCCTTCATAATCGGAAAGGTATTTTACCGCAGTAGAGGGCGGAACGGCATTTCCGGCTGAGTCAAGCCAAAGAATATTGTCTCCCGTAAATCCGTTCGCGGCATAACCTATTTCTCCGTATGATTTCTCGTTGATGGGTACTATTCGATCCACCGCCGCACCGTCTCCGCCGTTTTGATCAAAAGTCACCCTTGCCTGTGTTCTGTAAGTAGATGGGGCGGAGCGGAAATATCCATCTGCCGCATTGGCAAAACTCAAATCCATGTCTTTTTTAAGCTGAATCCCTGCCGGAACATCAAAGGTGAAGTCATAACCCGTCAAGTCCGCCCCTCCCACGGTAAACACCTTGGGAGTTGTATAAGAAAGGGCTTCTCTCAAGAGCGTCCCATCTATGGCTTTCCTCATGGAAACAAGGGCATTGGGGTATTTGCTGTGGCCGTTAATAGCCGTGCTGTCGGTAAAAAACTCATCGACATGGGGAGTATTCGCACTGCGGTTTATTATTATTCCCGAACGGACATGAGCATTTGGCATGGTGTAGAGATTATCCTGATTTACAAGATATTTTTCCAAAGTATACTGAACACCGCCGATTCCGTAAATATTGTCTGCAATCGTCATTCTGACCGTGTCCGGCGAAGTGTCATCAAACATATTTAAGATGATGGTTTCTCCCATGGGGATTATAAGACCCGTTTCTGAAGTTAAAACAAATCCCCCTGAAGTGGCTGAATAGGGAGTGGTGGTGTATGGGGCGCCGAAATCGGTCGGATCCACGTTGGAATGTCTCATCACGGAAACGTGATACTTGGTATACATATCCCCGATAATCCGCTCATAGTTATTTTCCAAGCCCACCTTAAAAACGGAACGGGAATCTTTCGGCAAATCAAATATAATATATGCCCCTTTGGGAATCACGATGCCCTGATTGGCCACCCAACGGTATTCCGTTTGATTAATCGGCGTTGTAACATTCTGTATATCGGTGATTTGCGTCGGCCGGTCTGTAATGTAGGAGGTCGAGATGCTCAGCGTGGAGCTATTTATGTCGTTTGCAAATAAGGCATCCATCATATTTTTGTCCACATTGTAGACAAAGCGCACATAGTCCCCTTCTTTTCTATGACCGTGGAGGTAAACATTTTTTACATTATTTGTGTGTGCCGGGGGTACCGTCGCCTTGTTTGCGATAGAGGTCTTAAATCCGGCGGGAACCATCATATAGGAATATGTCCCCACGGTACTTGTAACCGGGGTATATGAAAATTCATTGGCCCTGATATTTGTTGCCACGTTCCAGCCCATACCCCTGCCATTTGTGTCAAACATCTTCATCTGACCTACAACCCCGTTCTCATCGGGCTTTAAGGCGGCATAAATTCTGGAATCCATAACCTGGCGGATTCCGATCCATGAAGATAAAAAGTATCCGTTATCCGCATATTTATAAGTGTCTGTGGGCCTGCTGTAAATATAATGGTTCGGCGCCACTTTATAATAGACTACGAGTTTTCCGTTGATATTGTCGTAAATTACCGACTGTCCCACCGTTCTCATCATATCCGGCGGCAGAATCGGGTTGGGAATAATCCCCGGCATGGAGGCTGTCTGGAAGGGGGCGATTGTCTTTAAGGTCACATCGTCGTTATTTTTGCTCGCATCGAAATCCGGAGATATTGCAGGAGTGTGACCGTAATAGCTGCCTAAAACCTGTAACCCGCTGGATCCTCTCTGTTCGTATATCTGGTTCTCATTATTGGTGTAGCGCAATTCAACGGCATAGTCTTCGTCTAAATGATTTCTGGTGACCCAGCTTTGCAGAACCAAGTAGAGTTTTGACTTCATGTAGTCGGACCCCGTTGGCATTTTCGGGAATACGTCCATTACATTTAATTTATAAACATTTGCACCGGTTTTTGTAGCTTTGCTCAAGGATTCCGTTTTTTTATCCGCGGGATAGGACATCATAAAGAAACTGGCGGCATCATCGACTTTGGATGCAAGTTGGGGGTCAATAAAAATATTTGCATATTTCCACTGGTCCCTGAAGGTTCTGTAAGCGGAAGTCTCCTGATTGGCCGCATCCGGAAAAATGCTTATATCAAATTCCAGAACTATTCTGCCGGCATCGTTATAGTAGTATCTGCTGTAGGCAAAACCGGCTGTCCCGATTCCCAAATAAGTCTTTGTCAGACCGGGTTCCAGAGGCCATTCGTTTAAGTCCTCTTCAATATTATTCCATTGAAAATTAGTTTCGTAAGATCCTTCAGCCTGTAACAGCATCGGCAAACCGGTAAAGACGATAATTCCGGTCAACAAAAGTGCCACAAGTCTCTTTATCGGATTTTTCTTAACCTTGAAACTTAAATTTCTCAATTTACTGCACCCCTTAGTTTACTGATTCAGTATACATTTTACATTTTTCTTATAGTGTTTTCAACCTTATATTACAATTATGCAAATACCGAAAGGGGCATCGCTTTTCGGCTTCGTCATCTTAACATCTTCAAAGAATGGTTACCCGCCTTTAATCGGGCTTTAATTGACATAACGGGCAGGTTCATATAGAATGTGTCAAAATTAACAATCTTAGTCATCAATTATAGCAGAATGTTAAACCTACACATAATGTGTCATCTGTTTCGAAAAGGAGAAATATCTACTATGTCAAAGCTAATGTCTAAGATCAAAGTTCTCATACCCGGACTTATTTATAGTTTGGGAGTCGCCACCCCCGCTCATCTGCTCGGCAAAAAGTTTCCCATTGCGGGAGGAGCCGTTATAGCAATTCTGATGGGAATGGCCATTAACATATTTTATAAGCCGGAAGGATCGCTGGCGCCTGGTATAAAATTTACCTCAAAAATTGTCCTGCAAGCGGCGGTAGTCCTGCTCGGTTTCGGTCTGAATCTGTCCGTAGTGGTTCAAATCGGAGTATCTTCTTTACCCATTATTGTAACCACCATCAGCTCTTCCTTGCTTATTGCTTATGTCATGCAGAAGGTTTTGAAAGTTGATAAGCAAATTGCCACATTGATAGGTGTCGGAACTTCTATTTGCGGCGGTTCCGCCGTCGCGGCAACGGCGCCAGTTATCGATGCCGATGACGAAAAAGTGGCTCAGTCCATTTCCGTTATCTTTTTCTTCAACGTTTTGGCAGCCCTCATTTTCCCCTCCTTCGGCGGATGGATAGGTATCCCGCATGTTAATGGAGAGGCCTTCGGTATTTTTGCAGCCACTGCTGTCAATGACACGTCAAGCGTCACGGCCACCGCTTCAACCTGGGATACCCTGTATAATCTCGGTTCACAGACACTTGATCACGCCGTTACCGTCAAGTTGACACGCACGCTGTTCATAATTCCCATCACAGTAGTCCTTGCATTCATGAGGGGCAGAAAGGGAACTGAAGGTAAAGGTTCAGCTAAAAAGGAAAAATTCAATCTCAAAAAAGCGGTACCCGTTTTTATATGGTTGTTCGTTTTGGCTTCCCTCATAACCACTATAGTTGAAGCCGTATCACTGCCCTATGTTACCGAAGTATTTGATTTCTTCAAATCAACCAGTAAATTCTTTATTGTAATGGCCATGGCGGCAATCGGGCTCAATACCGATGTGGTAAAGCTCATTAAGACCGGAGGCAAACCCATTCTTCTCGGTTTCTCTTGCTGGGTTGTGGTAACCGCAGTCGGTCTGCTTATGATGAAACTGATGGGTGTATTCTAAAGTTTAAATATTAAAATCCTTCTCCTTCACCTGTAAATTTATATATTTTTGTTCCACATCCTCAAAACTCGGCAAACTAATCGATGATATCCCGATATCGATTGCTGAAGAGCAAGATGTTTGCGTCGAGGGTAAATTATCAAACAAATCACATAATTTCGACATTTAAAAGATGGAAATTATGTGATTTTTAAATAAAAAATTCACAATAAATTGGAGCATCGGATACCGCTTTGTTATTGACTTAACAAACGGTGCGATGATACACTATTTGCGTATATCTAAACTCAACAAATTTCAAACTTTAAGCGAAGAGGGTGTGTGTTTATGAAAGTTGTCATTGTCGGAGGCGTGGCCGCCGGAACCAAGGTTGCTGCCAAACTTAAACGTGAAGACCGCAGTTGCGAGGTCATAATATTAACAAAGAGTAAAGATATTTCCTATGCAGGCTGCGGGTTGCCCTACTATGTCGGTGAAGTGATTCCTAATCGGAGTCAATTGATAGTCAATACACCCGACAGCTTCTCGGGACTAACCGGAGTCAAGGTGCAGACGGAATTTGAAGTTACAAAAGTCAACCCTAATGAAAAAACGGTAGAGGGTACGGATTTAAAAACAGGAAAATCCGATATTTTTGAATATGACAAATTGGTCATCGCCACTGGCGCCGACGCTATCAAACCGCCAATTGACGGTGTGAACAAGAAAAATGTTTACTTTATGAGAACGCCTGACGATGCCGTTTCATTGCGCGATGCCGTTGAGGCCGGAGAAATTAAGCGTGCGGTTGTTGTCGGTGGCGGATTCATCGGGCTTGAAATTGCCGAAAACCTGGATCTTCAGGGAGTCAGAGTAACGCTTGTCGATATGGCTCCTCAGATACTTCCCGGATTTGATAAAGAGCTGACTGACTATGCGACAGACCACATGATAGACAAAGGTATCATGATCTTCACCAACACACCGCTTGAAGCTATAATCGGCGAAGAAAAGGTTGAGATGGTTCAGGCAGGCGGCCGCAAATTCAAAACCGATGCCGTAATACTGTCTGTGGGTGTCAGACCTAATACCGCTTTTCTTGCAGATTCCGGCATTGAACTCATGCCTAACAGAACCATTAAAGTTAATGAATATTTGGAAACGAATATTAAAGATATTTATGCCGTCGGCGACTGTGCAATGGTAACCAACATTCTTACTAAAGCTCCCTGTTGGTCCCCCATGGGTTCTACGGCCAACATAGCAGGCCGTATTGTTGCAAAAAACATTGCAGGCATAGAACCCAACTCGGAATATAAGGGCGTTGTCGGAACCGCAATTGTCAAACTGCCTGAACTCAATGCCGCAAGAACGGGTTTGACCGAAGCCGATGCCGCCAAGGCGGGTTACAAGCCTGTAAGTGTAATAACGGTTGTTGATGATAAAGCACATTATTATCCCGACGCTTCTAACTTCATTGTAAAAATGATTGCCGATAAGAATACAAAAAAATTACTGGGCTTGCAGGTAATGGGTCCGGGCGCGGTAGATAAAATGGTCGATATTGCCGTTACAGCAATGACAATGGGAGCGACGCTCAACGATATCGAAAATATGGATTTGTCATATGCTCCGCCGTTTTCGACAGCCATCCATCCGTTTACACACACGGTCAACGTACTGCTGAATAAACTGAGCGGTGCATTCGAAACCATCACTCCGGTCGCATATGCAAACGGCGAGGCGGAAGACTATAAAGTAATAGACGCCTCCATTAACCCGTCTATTGCAGGAGCTACATATGTGGACCTTGCAAAAGTCGATGGCGAGCTTCCCGAATATGCGAAGGATGAAAAACTTCTCCTGGTATGTACTAAAGGTAAAAGAGCCTATATGCTCCAAAACCGTCTGAAATATTTCGGATATACCGATACATTGGTACTTGAAGGTGGAGCCACCGTAAGTGATATAAAAATATAAAGTTGGTCCAAGTTTTATTTCGTGGAGGATATGAATTATGTCAACATTAACAGTCAGCGCTGAAGATGCAAAAAGGGTAAAGGCACTGGGCTTCTTGAGCAACAAGGGCACCGACAATTTTTCCGGAAGAATTATAACGGTCAACGGAAAAATAACCGCGGCCCAAAACAAATGCATCTCCGAAGCTGCCGAGATTTTCGGCAACGGGGATATTACCTTTACTTCCAGATTGACCATTGAAGTACCGGGAATTCCCTATCATAAGATTGAGGAGTTCAGAGCCTATGTCGCAAAGGAAGGTCTTATGACGGGCGGCACCGGTTCAAAGACGCGTCCTGTCGTGTCCTGTAAGGGTACAACATGTCAATTCGGGTTAATCGATACCTTTGCGGTTTCTGAAAAAATTCACGAACTTTTCTTCATGGGATATGCGGATGTGCGGCTTCCCCATAAATTTAAAATTGCCGTGGGAGGCTGTCCCAACAACTGCGTGAAGCCGGATCTCAACGACCTGGGTGTGGTAGGTCAACTGCGTCCGAATTTTGATGAAGACTTGTGTATGGGTTGTAAAAAATGTCCCGTCGTAGATGTCTGCCCGATGGATGCCGTTAAAGTTGAAGACGGTTCCCTTAAATTTGAAGACGGAAAATGCAACAACTGCGGCCTCTGTGTCGGCAAGTGCCACTTTGATTCCATTCCCGACGGCAACCGGGGCTATAAGATTACCATCGGCGGAATGTGGGGTAAGAAGGGTCATCCCGGAATTCCTCTTACAAAGATTTTTGATACCGAACAGGAAGTTTACGACGTTATTGAAAAGGCCATACTCTTGTATAGAGAGCAAGGCATTACCGGTGAAAGATTCGCAAAGACCATCGAAAGACTCGGCTTTGAAAATGTAGAGGCCCAGCTGTTGTCAAACGATCTGCTTGACAGAAAAGAAGAAATCCTGAGTGCCCAGCTTCACCTTGCAGGCGGAGCCACCTGCTAAAACAAGGCACCGGATAATTTATACAATCGTTTAAAACGAAAAAAGCAAAAATCAAAACAGAGAAAGGAAAATTTCCTTTCTCTGTTTTTTCGTACCACTTAATCTGCCGTTTAGGCGAAATATGATTTTCAGTTTACCGTTTCAAGCAAAACACATACTGATTTTGCTCTTCCGCATCCAATGCAATGCGTGTTGATTTAACATTAAACACTCTGTCTATCTCTTTGCTTTCAAATACCTTTTCCGGAGTATCGCAAATCACCACTTCCCCTTTTTCCAACAGGCATACTTTATCGGAATACGAGAGGGCGTTGCTTAAGTCATGGAGCACCATAACTATGGTCTTTCCCATCTCTTTCAATCTTTTTATAATCTCTAAAATTTCGAGCTTATGATTGATATCCAGATAAATAGTCGGCTCGTCCAAAAAAACAACATCGGTATTCTGGGCTAAGATCATTGCCAGATAAACCTTTTGACTCTGTCCCCCGGAAAGCCGTCGGACATTTTTGTTTATGTATTCTTCCATATTCAAAACTTCAACAGCCTTGCTGACAATTTCCCTGTCCTCTTCTTTCGGCGTGCGGGAAAATCCCAAATATGGATATCTGCCGTGCATTACCAGATTGTATGCCGTTATATTCGGCACATTTCTTGTCTGGGGCAAAAAAGAAAGCTTTTTTGCCAGTTCCTTTCCCTGAAAAGCCGAAATATCTTTGCCGTCTATTATAACTTCTCCGCTTAAAGGTTTAAGGATATTGGAGGCCGTTTTTAATAATGTGGTTTTTCCGCAACCGTTTTTGCCTATAATGGTTGTAATCGTACCCTTTTCAAAGGACAAATTAATATTATTCAGAACTTCTATTCTGTTGTAACCCGCAGTTATATTTTTTAATTCAATCATATAGCTGCCCCCTGTTGCCTTTCGTCAATAGCCAGATAAAGAAGGGACCTCCTAAAAAGGACATGATGATTCCGACGGGAAGCTCATAGGGTGCAAAAATTACTCTGGCGAGCAGGTCGCAGGACAAGGTAAAAATACCGCCTGATAATGCGGAGACGGGGATTAAAACTCTGTTGTCATATCCGACAAAAATCCTCGAAACATGCGGAACAATCAGTCCGACAAAACCCAATATTCCGGTAAAGCTTATTGAACTTCCCACCAAAACCGCAGCTAATATCAAATACAAAAACCGAAACTTTCCCACATTCAATCCCAGAGATTTTGCGGTTTCATCTCCGAGCGCAAGAACGTTCATATCATAGCTTCGAATAAGGCTGATAATAAAGGCGGCTAAAATAAGATATCCGGCAAATTTCAGTTTCTCCATCGTCACCGCGGAAAAGCCGCCGATAAGAAAGGATGCTCTATCGACAACTACATCGGGTCTCAGGATAACTACGGTATCTATCATAGCGCCTAAAAAGCTACCCACCGCAACTCCCGACAAAACAATGGTTATCCTCGAAGCGCCTGTCTTTTTCGCTACGAAATATACGAGAAGCGTTGTCACAATTGCACCGATAAATGCAGCAACCGTCTTCAGGTAATAGTTCATCGGGAAGAGCACCGCGGCCAACACGGCAAATAAACCCGCCCCTGAATTTATCCCGATGATATTGGGTCCCGCAAGAGAGTTGTTCAGCACCGACTGGAGTATTACGCCCGCAACCGACAAAGCGGCGCCTGCAAGTATTGCGGCTATAGTCCGGGGTATTCTCACATATTGAATGGTTTTATAAACGGTGGAAGTCGCATCGCCTTCTTTTATTGCATTAATAATGGCTGATAAGGATATTTTTGTGGATCCGAAACCGATGCTCATAAATACCGCTACTACAAGCAACAGCATAAGAATGCCTATAACGGTAAAGCTATGGGCTTTCCTGCTTTTTTCCGCCCCTTCGGCGCTATATATCTCAACTTTATTCGAATATTTCCGGGTAAAGAATTTTTGCAATATATTCATAGCTTTCACCCCATCTTGCGTTGGGCTTATAGTGGAACAATTCCTTGGGAAGAACATAATATCTATTGTTCTCTACAGCAGATAAAGTGCTCCATGCGGGGTTTTTCTGTATTCCGTCCTCCAACGCCTGTAAAGATTTTTCGGTGTCCGCCATAGGAACCACAAATATATAGTCAGGGTCTTCCAAAATAATTATTTCCATGCTCAGTTCTTCTAAAAGCGACTCATGCTTTGCGGCAATATTAACGGTTTTGAAATCATCCAATATTTTACATGTCATGTTATCATCGCTTTTTGCTTTTGCGCCGCTTGAAAAAGCGCGAATAAACAGGACCTCGGATCTGTCATCTTCATCTATGTCCGGAACCTTTGCCAATATATCATCGATTTGCTTTTTAACCTCAAGTCCGTTTTTCTCATATAACTCTGAATTTCCGGTAATATCCGTACAGATTTTGAGCATATTCAGATAATCCTCGAAGTGTTCCACTTTAAAGAAGGCATGAACTATATCCATTTGCTTAAAGGTTTCCGCCACATCAACATGACCTGACATGTCGGGAGAGAGTATTACGAAATCGGGGGAAAGAGCTATTATTTCTTCCAGGTTCGGCTCTTTTACCGTACCGATTATCTGAGTGTCGGCGGGCAATCCTAAGTCTCTGTCGGTCATTGCATCTTCCGTAACACCTATAAGATCTCCGCCTGCCAAAATCCAGGTTTCCGCATATGAACCCATGAGCGAAACTACTCTCTGAGGCTTTTCGGTAAATTCAACCTCGTTGCCGTTGGCATCGGTAAAGCTGTAATAGACATCACTTGCAACTTCGTCCAAAACTTCATCTTTTATAGTCTCGGTATTTGTATCCTCATCCGGATACTCCTTCTGATTGCATCCGGCAAACATCAGTGTAAGCAAAGCAAAAATAACAAGAATATAAATTATTCTTGTCGCTGTCGAGTGATTCCCTATTCTATTATTTTTTCTGCGAACATTCATGGTTTATAAGTCCTTTTGCACAATATAATATGCGACGCAATTTGAAACGCATATTATTGCGCCTCTTTGGTCGCTTATACATTATAATATTTAAGCTGTTTATTGTAAAATAACGAACAGAGAGTTTGAACAATATAAAATTGTTCCCTGTTTCCCTCCTTGTCAGCATTAATCTGTCAAAGTTTTATGAGGTCAAAGATATGCAAAAGCAGGAAAGATCGTCCGGCAAGCAAAAAAACAATAACCGTTGGGCCTTCGGTATGGGTACTATCGGCCGCGATGCGCTTTTTACCATGGTCAGCATGTATCTTATCTATTATCTGACCGACGTGTTAAACGTTTCCGTTGAGACAATGTGGAGCATCAATTTTGTCTATATGGGGCTTCGAATATTCGATGCTTTGAACGACCCGTTTATGGGTCTCATTGTGGATAACACCAAGACCCGTTGGGGAAAATTTCGCCCCTGGATTGTAATCGGCGCCTTCTTTTCCGGCATATTTATGGTTCTGCTCTTCACCGATGTCGGATTGAAAGGTTGGCGGTACATCCTATACTTCACTGTTGTCTATGTTCTTTTTGAAGTCAGCTACACAATGAATGACCTTGCCTATTGGTCGATGTTGCCTGCACTCACCGAAAATCAGAAAGAACGTGAACGAATCGGGGCAATAGCCCGTATCTGTGCAAACGTCGGCCTTTTTGCTATTGTCGTGGGTATCGTGCCCATTACCAAGGCATTGTCTGTTTACACCGGCAGTCTGCTCAAAGCCTATCAAATACTGGCAATAGCTCTTGTCCTCATTATGTGGATTTTTCAAATGATTCCCGTACTTTTCTGCAAGGAGCAGGTAGAGGGTTTAGGCAGCGATACAACGGATTTGCGAGATCTCTTTCGCGTTATTATAGGCAACGACCAACTTCTCTGGGTTACTTTAGGTCTCCTTCTCTTCATGATCGGCTACACGGCTACAACCAGTTTCGGCATCTATTACTTTAAGTACATTTACGGCGATGAAGATATGTACTCTATATTCGCCTTGGTATTAGGCGTCTCTCAAATCATAGCGCTGATTGTCTTTCCGCTTCTCAGCAAACGCTGGAACCGCAGTCGGCTCTACAGTTTTGATACCGCTTTAATTGTTATCGGCTACCTGCTCTTTTTTCTCGCACCGGCAGGGAATTTTGTCATAATCGGGGTTGCGGGCATTTTAATTTTTATCGGTCAGGCAATGATTCAGCTTCTCATGCTTATGTTCATAACCGATTCCGTGGAATACGGAGAGTGGAAATTCGGCAGGCGCAACGATTCCGTGACTTTTTCTCTCCAGCCGTTTATCTACAAGATGTCCGGCGCATTGGCAAGCGGCGTGGTGGGCGTTACCCTGGTACTTTCAGGCATAAAGACGGACAGCGGAGTACCTGAGCTCTCCGCACCTCGTATATTCTTTTTCAAGGCGATGATGATGCTCTTTCCGCTCGCTCTGATTGTTTTGGGCTTTTTTATCTGGAAGAAAAAGTATACTTTGGATGAAGTGCGTTATGCAAAGATTCTTGAAGATTTACGGGTTCGTCGTGAAGCCGCGAAAACCGAGATGCGGGAAGAACCCTAAAAATACCGTCTCCTCGGTGACGGTGTAATTTGGTGAACATCATCGTTTGTTGTGTGATGGGAGGTTCAAAAATGATTAGTATGCAAAGTCGGGTGCGCGATATCTATGCCCATCCGATCGGACGCGATATTTTGGATAAAATCCTGATGCAGATGGGCCGTTCCTCCAAGTGGATTACAAATCCTATTGCGGCTTCACTGCGTCTTTCGACATTGCGGGCGCTATTGGGTTCAAGGTTGGGCGATGATTTATTTGACACATTGATAGAGCTGCTTAACAGCGAGCCTGACAAACCGCGTACCGATAAGGTTTCGGACACGCCCCGCTGGTGGAAGGAGGCGGTTTTTTATCAGATTTACCCCATTTCTTTCCAGGACAGCAACGGTGACGGTTTGGGCGATTTGCAGGGCATTATTCAACGATTGGACATTTTGCGGGATTTGGGTATTGATGCGCTCTGGCTCTGTCCCGTCTATGATTCGCCCTGCGATGACAACGGCTACGATATCAGCGACTATCGCGCGATTCTCAGTCAATTCGGCACGCTTGAAGACATGGATGAACTCATTGCCGCCGTCCATTCACGAGGTATGCGCATCATTATGGATCTGGTGGTTAATCACAGCTCGGATGAACACCCTTTCTTTTTGGAAGCTGTGCAAGATGAAAACTCGCCCAAGCGCGAATACTATTTCTTTCGCGAGGGCAAAGACGGGGGTCCGCCAAATAACTGGAAGTCTTTTTTCAGCGGTTCGGCTTGGAAGAAGATGCCGGATAACAGTTATGCCCTCCACCTTTTTTCTTCTAAACAGATGGATTTTAACTGGGATTCACCCGCTTTGCGCGACGAGGTCGCAGATATTGTGCGATGGTGGCTCGAGCGCGGTATTGACGGTTTTCGCCTTGATGTCATCAACTATATCTCCAAACGTCCGGGCCTGCCGGACGGCAATCGGTTTATAGGCGACTTGATGGAATTCACCGGCATTGAGCACTATTTTTACGGTCCCAAACTTCACAGTTATCTGCATGAATTGAGACAAAAAGCCTTTGAACCTTACGGGGCGTTTTCCGTGGGGGAAACTCCCGGCATTGGTCGTGAAACGGGCAAACTCCTCACCCAGCAGGACCGCGCCGAATTGGATTTGATTTTTAATTTTGATCATTTGGAAACACCCGGACATGTCCGCTTTGAAGATTACCGCTATGATTTAAATTTTCTTAAACGCTATTATATTGATTATTCGCATTCCCTGACAGGACATGAGTGGCTGAGCCTTTTCTTTGAAAACCACGATAACCCGCGCATGGCATCAAAAGTCAATCCCGACCCCTCCTTGCGCGAGCCTTTATCAAAGCTCTTGCTCAGCATCCTGCTCCTGCTTAAGGGCACCCCCTTTATTTTTCAGGGCCAGGAGTTGGGCCGGGGAAATCAGGATTTTTCTTCTTTGGAAGAATTCCGTGACGTGGAAAGTCTCAACAGGTATCAATCTCTGCTGGATGAGGGAAAGTCGGAAGAAGAGGCTTTTGCCGTATTGTTGGCGGGTTCACGCGATCACAGCCGCATTGTCATGGCCTGGGATAACAGCCTGCACGGCGGTTTTTCAACTGCCGAACCCTGGATTCGGCAGGATGCACTTTGTCGCGAGGTCAATGTCGCCGTCCAGCGCGAAGATGCCGATTCCGTCTGGCGGTTTACTCAGGATTTGATTCGTTTAAGAAAGAGCATTGACGGCTTTGTTTATTCGGATATACGCTTTTTTGAAGAGAAGCGGAAGGACTACTTCTGCTGGGAGCGTGTAGTGAATAGTGCTAACCAAAATGCCGATGCTTCCGCCCGCACCGTTCGTGTCGAAATGAATCTCTCCGCCGAACGCAAAAAACTTCCCACGCTGAATAACACTGACGCCCGGCTTGCACTCTGCAACTATCCTCATAAATCGGAGCTGAATATGTTTGAGCCCTATGAAGTGCGAATCTGGCGTTATTAAAGAAATTATTAATAAGCTCGCCATCATCTTCATTTTTCGGTATAATAGGTAAACTGTTGTTTAAGGAGGAGAGAATTTGGATAGTTTTCTAGTACCGTTAGCCATGATCTGTTATATGGCTGTAATTATCGGCATTGGTTTCTATTATGCAAAAAAATCCCATGAAAGCACGGCACATTATTTCTTAGGGGGACGTTCTTTAGGTCCCTACGTTACAGCAATGAGTGCGGAAGCTTCCGACATGAGCGGATGGCTTCTTATGGGTCTGCCCGGAGTCGCTTATTTTACCGGAATAACCGATGCTTTCTGGACTGCCATAGGACTGGGAATAGGCACCTATGTGAACTGGCTTATTGTGGCAAAAAGACTTCGCATCTATTCCCATATTGCCGGGGACAGCATCACTATTCCCGACTTTTTCTCAAACCGGTTCCGGGAAAAGAACAGAACTATCATGGGAATAGCAGCTATATTTATTTTGATCTTCTTTACCGTCTATGCCTCCAGTTGTTTTGTTACCGTTGGCAAGCTGTTCCATGCTTTATTCGGACTCGACTATATTTACATGATGATAGCGGGAGCCGTCTTTGTCGTTGTCTATACTTTTGTCGGCGGTTTTCTTGCCGAATCCGTATCGGACTTTATGCAGTCCGTTGTCATGATTATTTCTTTAGTCGCCGTATTCGGTGTGGGCATAAATGCCGCAGGAGGACTGGGGAACGTAGTCGCTAATTTGAGGCAATTCCCGGGTTTCCTGGAATTCGTAGGAATCTCACAACCTGTTATGGTTGACGGAGTTCAGCAAGTATCCAACAACCTGCCCGTGTTCGCCGAAGAAATCGGCAGCTATGGTTTCCTTACCATCCTGTCCACGCTATCATGGGGTTTAGGCTACTTCGGCGTACCCCAGGTACTCCTTCGCTTCATGGCAATCCGTGACCCCAAAGAAATCAAAGTTTCAAGAAGAGCCGCAACTGTTTGGGTGTTCATTTCCCTGTCGGCAGCCGTTCTCATCGGAATGATAGGTCGCGCATTGTATCCGACAGCATTGTTGACGGTTTCAGATTCGGAAAGCATCTTTATTCACATGGCAAGCAATTTAATGCCTCCGTTTTTAGCAGGCATCATGATGGCGGGAATTTTAGCAGCCACCATCAGTTCATCCGACTCCTATCTTTTGATTGCTTCTTCCGCCGTTGCAAAAAATCTTTATCAGGGAATATTTAAAAAAGAGGCAACCGATCGTCAGGTTATGAAAGCATCTAAGATTACCCTGCTTCTCATATCCCTTGTGGCTATGCTATTGGCTATAGACGATCAATCTGTAATTTTCCAAATCGTATCCTTTGCATGGGCAGGTTTCGGAGCAACCTTCGGTCCTTTAATGCTTTTCTCCCTGTTTTGGAAAAACGCCACCAAAGAAGGAGCTGTCGCCGGCATGCTGACGGGAGGAATAATGGTTTTCGTATGGAAATTGCTCCTTAAGCCTATGGGAGGGGTATTCGGCATCTATGAACTGCTTCCCGCATTCATACTCTCCTCATTGGCAATTATCATAGTTTCAAATCTTACAAAGAAAGACCCCAAGGTTTTGGCAGACTATGATCAGGCAATGAAAGAGCTCAATAAGTAACTAGGATTTCAATTATATGAAAAACGGGATAGAAACTATGCGTTTCTATCCCGCGATTTTTGTTATCTTCCCTAAATTTTAATTTACTAGCCTCATATTATTCTACCAAAACCAGCACCTATTTAACAGCAGTGTCGATTTAGTATAATCATGTACTTCTTCATCCTATATAGTATTTTCCTGCGAATCTTTCGCACTATTAATTTTAAATCTCAGCTCATCATTTTCATGCGGATCTATTAAAGCAACCATCTCTTTATGAATTGCTTCTATCCTATGTTTAAAGAAGTTCTCATAGTCATCTTTAAACACTCCAAAATCGTACAAATCATCAATTAAATGTGTCTTCATATGACTATCAATATCTTTATTCAAATCCTTAAATTCTTTCATATATTCCGATGGAGCTTTTGCTTTAATTTTTCCTTTATTCAACCATCCATCTACAATCGTGATGTTAACAATGTGATTGACTAACCTTTCATCTATCTCTGGTTTATTCTTTTTCATATAATCCTTTGGAAAAAAATGATGATAGTTTTTGCTGTTTCCTTGACTTAACCATGAATTATCTATTGTTACCTTATGCCCATCAATAAAGGATAGCGGACCTTTACTACAAAGGACATTCAGTATCCCTTTAATATATGCACTGCCTGCGGAAAATCCACCTTCCCTTTTTATGCTATCTTCGGTTATTACTAGACCTTGTTCATAGGATGGTCTTTTGCCAGCAAGTATTACATCGATAACATCAACAATATCTTGGTTGATTTTAGATACCGCTCCCTCTGTGAATCTTGATGAAAAGGCTGATCTCCAAAAGTAATCTCTAAGGTACTTTTGTTCATTTCCACTTGGGCGTTGTTTCTTTTTCTTGTAAAAATAATAGACAAACGGAACAAAGAGTGCATCATATGGAACCAATTTAGAAACCGGAATCTTATAGGTACCTCTAAAATAATCAATAGTCTCGTCAAATGCCTTATCCACTTCGTTCCAAATTCTTATAAAATCATCTTTGTTAAGAGATAAAATTGTTTTCCCCCTACAGTCCTTACGCAAGCACACACTTACTGCCTGAAGTACAGTGATATCATCAATCGTATCATAGGATGAAATTTGCCAGTTGTTTTTTTGTTCTTGCCTTTGTTCGTATAAATCAAATTCTGGGGACTCGTTATACATTCTAGCACACATTATTTCGAAAATAGTTAACCTTTTTCCAGACGTATTAATTCTAGTAAAAACCTCTGTTGCAACATCTAGCTCGGCATCAGACAATTCAATTTTCGAAAACTCATATCCCTTAAGTTTATTTATGTAATCGGAGATTATATCGACTGAGTTCGGATACTTATGCACTATAGCAGCTAAATCAGGATTATATACATCCTTTAACGGAATATATTCATCTTCCTTAAAATCCTTAATATCAGTGATAACAATATCCTCATCTACATTAGCTTTAAGATTGACGAATATCCGAGAGTAATCATCATTATCAATCTTTTGACCAGTAACACTAGCAATAATGCTAGTAATTCTCTGCTGACCATCAAGAATGTAAAATGCATAATCGTCATCTGGGACAATCGGAAAATTAAAACCCCCTATGTTCCTTACAACACGTAAAGCCGTCTTAGTTTTCCAATAGATAAAAGACCCTACTGGATATCCTTTTAAAATGCTATCCATAAGCTTTGCGCAATCATCAACAGACCACACAAACTGCCTCTGGAACTGAGGTATTTTCATCTGACCATTTTCTGCATCCTGAATAATATTAGATATCTTACAATGCCCTACAGAAATGTTTGCCATTTAATGCTCCTTTCTGAATAAAAAATCCTGATATGTAAATAAGTAATAAACTTCTAAAACTTTTAAATACTATTTTATCAATACTTCTCTAACTATTTAACATTACAAATCGTCAATGATTTTGATATTACTTGTTACACTGATTAATAAGATAGACCGATTTTTAATATATCTATATGAGTTTATGATACCTGAGAAAAATAATTTTGTTAAAATATCTCTCTTTTTTTGAATTGCTATTATTGTAAAAAAGATACGCAAAAATTACAACTCACATTCTCTCACTGTTCTTTCCTAATCACTGTGTCGCTGTTTCATATCTCGTCTTTTTCAAATTATGAAATACTGAAAAGCAATATATGCGTGGGCTAAAGAACAGCAATAAATTGTTACCTCACTCGCATTCAATAACCTTAGGGGATAACTAGTGATTTCATAGACTACACAGTTTATTCCTTTTACTCCCCTGATCGTATTGACATTTATAAATAGATTGCACATGCGATAGACAATTTCTCACTTACATTTTTCATTTTTCCATTGGCATGGAAGCAAAACTTGAAATTATCTAAATTTTAGTCAACGTCTCTCATTTCTTTTTTCTCAAAAGTCAATAAATAAAGTAAACTTCGTACTCCTTCATCTTCATGCTTTGATATATTCGGCAATCTCTTCGGGTGTCGGCATAACGTGCAGCGCGCCTCGGCGGGTGGTAACGAGGGAAGCGGCGGCATTTGCAAAATCGAGCATGCATTCAAGCCGCTTTTTTGTAAATCCCGACAGGCCGTTTACAAGCACATCGTGCAGCACGCAGGCGCAGAAGGTGTCGCCCGCTCCGGTGGTTTCAATCGTATCGGGGTTTAATCGCGCAGGTACTTCAACCATGAGGTTTTCCGTATAGGCGCGGCTGCCGTCAGGCCCCATGGATACGAGAATGAGAGGAATGTTAAATTCGTTGCGCAGGGCGCTTACACCTGCGGTATAGTCCGTTTCTCCCGTCAGCCATTGAATTTCATTGTCGGAAATCTTGAGAATGTCGCAGTGCGCGAGGCCGTATCGGACTGCATTTTTTGCATCTTCAAGTTCTTTCCAAAGCGGAGGACGCAGGTTTGGGTCAAAGGATCGGATAACTCTGTTCTCTTCGGCGACAGCAATCGCTTTCCCGGTGGCTTCGGCGACGACGGGATGCGTCATTGAAAGGGTGCCGTAGTGCAATATTTTTGACTGTGCGATGATGGTCTCCGGAATTTCATCTTCGCATAGCATCATGTCCGCGCCCGGATTGCGGTAAAAAGAGAAGTCGCGGTCGCCGTTTTCGAGTTTGTGGACAAAAGCGAGAGTCGTATTCACCGTGTCATCAAAATAAAGTCCGTCGGTATTGATACCGCATTCGGAAATTTCCTCGGCAAGCATATGTCCGAACATATCGTTTCCCACCTTGCCTATAAATGCGGTTTTATGACCCAACTTTGACAGCATGGCAAGCACGTTGCAGGGCGCACCGCCCGGGTTTGCTTCGAATATGGGGTTACCCTGTGAACTGGTCCCGTTATGCGTAAAATCAATCAACAGTTCCCCAATCGCGGTAACATCAAACCCCATACCCTTTTCCTCCTCAATAGGTGAATGGCAAACTGCAATTTGCAGCATACATTTCGTTGCAGTTAACAAAGAAAGTGCTCATATGACAGATGGTTTCCCATCATATGTTTCATCTAAATAAAACAGACAAAAACTTAACCCGACCTTATTTATCACGATTTTTCTTTATTCGCAACCGGCTTTAAATATTTGGAACGGATTAGGCGGGTCAATAAAAGCAACCCGCGTACGCAAAGCTCAACCGCCATAGCAACCCACATGCCGTGAATGCCGTAAATCGGTACAAGAATCATCGCAAGAGTAAGACGCACCCCCCAGATGCTCAGCAGATTGAGGATGCTTGGCACAAGCGTATCTTCCGCGCCCTGCAACGCTCCGGAGGCGACCATTGAAACCCCGAACAGCGGCTCTGCAATCAGGCCGATGCGCAGTATCTGTGTAGCTACCCTTTGAACTTCCACGACAGGGGTGAGCAGGCCGAATACAAAAGGACAGATAATGTACATGATAATGCCGGTCAATGCCATCATCGCACTGCCGAATATCACCGTGATATAGGCGTAACGCCGGGCGAGATGATAATCCCTTGCACCTATGCTCTGCCCCACAAGTATTGATGCCGCCCTAGCGACACCGAAGCCCGGCATATAGCAAATGCTTTCCGCCGTGATGGCGAAGGAATGTGCAGCGATGGAGACCGCACCCAGCGGCGCGATAATCATGGTGGATGCTACATACGCACCTGATATGGCAATACTTTCCACACCCACCGGAGTGCCGATTTTCAATGCACGCCTGAGGATGGATATATCCAACGGGCATTTTTCTTTGCGGTTCAGGCGAAGCGGTTCATAGCGAAAACAGCAGATCCACAACTCCAGAAAGCACACCGTCGCATATGCAAGCCCCGTGCCGATGGCAGCGCCAAGCACGCCGTAACGCGGGACAAAAAACGCATTGAACAATACATCCAATACGCACATCAAAGAATTCAGCACGCTGGGAACCACCATATTGCCCGAACTTTGAAGAAAGGCGGATGCCATCCCGTTCAATCCAATAAAAGGCAAAGTGACGGCGAACACCAAAAAATACGCTCCGGCGTCTTTCCAAAGCGCTTCCTCGCCTCCGAGCCAACGGGGTAATGAACTGCTGACAACGACGCCTAACAATCCTATAATCGTAGAAGCTATCAGCGACGTGACAAGGCCGTGTTTGATGACACGCCGTGCGTTTTGCGGTTCTTCCGCTCCGATATACTGCGCCACCTGTACTGAAAAACCTACCGAAACAGCCCCGATTACACCGCCCATCAACCATGTGCTTGTGGAAACAAGACCGATTGCGGCAGATGCATTCGCTCCGAGATTCCCTACCATTGCGGAATCGATATATTGCATGGCAATGGTGGAAAACTGAGTCAGAATTGCCGGAACGCTTAACTTCCAGGCCCTTGAAAGTTGTGAGCGAAAGCCTTCCTTGGACTTCAGAACAGCTGTTTTCATATGGATTTGTGTACTCCTTAAAATATAAGATATTCAAAGAAAAAGCAGGCACGAAAACCTGCTCCGAGGTATTCATTTTATCCTTTATTGCCAAAACATGTTTAAGCTTCTTCTGTTTTTCGAGCTTATTTCCATGCCCTGTTTTAGAACGTTTTTAAATTCTTAAAGCTTCTCTATGCAATAATCTGTACGTTATATTACTTGTCTCCCTCATATTGCAAAGAATGATACAAAGCACTCTCCTGTCGGTTTTAAATAAAGGAGACGGATTTCTCTTAATTGTATTTATATCCTGATAAATTAATAATCAATTCCAAATCAATAAGATTTTAGCCGTTTTCAATGTAGAAGTAAAATGAATTGTTTTCGGATTATTCATTTCTGTTTTTATTTCAAAAAGAATATCTCACTTTCACGGTCAATCCGTTTAATTTTATGTTGTTATTGCGGGGCGATTAGCCATATTTATCGGTATCAAAACAAAACCGTCTATCCAAGGGGTAAAATCACTTGTAAAAAGCCGTTAATATTAGTAATTAACTTGACTTATGCCTCTTTGTTAACGTAAAATCCATTATGGATAGTTGTCTTTTTTTAGAACCTATTTTTAAATATTGTCTGCAAAGATGTAAAAATGCAATGTTGCAAAACTCAAGTCTCTAAATGTTGAACTATAAGTAATCTGTGCATGACAGACCGGTTGCACTGTATTATAATTATATGTCTGTAATACTTATTATAATTCGGTCAAGAACAACCCGACCGGGTCGAAAAGCTGTTGCTGTTTGAACGGCAAAGGAGCACCTCTTGAAAACAAGAATTAACAGCAGATTAAAAAATAATAAAGGTTTTACACTGAGTGAAACACTCATCGCCGTTGCGATAGTAGTGATTCTTCTCGGTGTTGCATTTATCGGCATTCAGGGTTTGGTTGACCGCATAAATCAGACTAAACTGGACAACATAGCTCAAAGCATATATGTCAGCGCGCAGAACAGAATAAGGGAGTTAAAATCATCGGGGGAGATAGGCCGGTTGCTTACTGCCACAGAGCTTGAAGACGTCGCCGGCAAACCTTCCGATTGGGAAGAAGACCCTGCCGATACGGTGGATTACAACGATTTAAAATATTTTTATCACAACAAAGACAACTCTTTGTCTTCAACTACAGTTGACTTTGTTGATTTTATTTTCCCAGAAGGAAGCATTGACACAAGCGTACTCGGCGATAATTGGGTTGTTGAACTCGACCCTGTTACCGGATATATATACTCCGTGTTCTACTCGGAAACCAAATCGGCCGATGATTTTTATATTAATAACACCGCCACATTGGATACAAGCGGTACCGATTCGATAAGGCTCAAGGATTTCAGGCATAACCTTAAAGGAAACGAGAAGATAGGATACTATGGCGGCAAAGCGAATATGCCTTCGGATGCGAACGGCAACATAATCCAGGCATCAATCAATGTCATTAATGCGGATATTTTAAAGACGAGGATGACTGCGGTAATTCCTTCTATTTCCGACACAAGCGTTCTTGAGTTTAAGCTTGCGGTTAAGGGCAAAACAAGCAAAAAAACGGTAATTCTCAAACCTGCCGTCAGTGTTGAGAATGTGGGAACAACCAGGGAATTTTCCGCAACGGTTATACTCGATAAGCTTGAGGCCGGCCAAAACTTTAAAGACACTTTCGGCGCCGCAACATGGCAACCCGCTTACGTAGAGTCAAGAACGGGAGCTCTCATTCCGGGCGAGGACTTGGAGCTTTCATTTACCGTCACAAGCAACGATGACAGTGTTTTGGATGTAGGTCCGATTGTAAGAACTGTAAACAGTTTATTTGAATCATTGAACCCGGCTGTGCCGGGAGAAGTTAATATAGCCTACGGCCGGCATCTACAGAATCTTGACAGGTCAATTTCAGGCCTGCCGGCAACTGCCGTTACCTCTGCTAAGCAGATTTCGGATATAGACTTTAATGACGGTTCCGATAATATTCCTGAAGTTAAAGATAAATACCTGTGGAAGACGCTTTATGCAGATAAGAAATTCATACCGATCAATAATACGAATTTGAGTAAATATTCGGGTTATATTGATGCGTCTGAACCCGACTCGTTTAAAATATTGAATATGCATATCGCCGGCGGTATTGAATCGGCCGGACTATTCGGGAGTTTTTCAGGAAATGAGATTTCCGGCGTTACAATGGTTAACGAAAAAATAGACGGCGGTACAAATGTTGGCGGTCTGGTGGGAAAAACCGCTTCCGATCTTACAATAAAAGACTGCAGGCTTTATATTGAAAAAGAATACTTTGCAATCGGAAGCACATATATTAACAACATTTTATTTTACGGCGCTTCAAATGTCGGCGGACTCGTAGGAAGTTCGACTGCCGGCAATATAACAATTAAAGACAGCTTCGCCGCTACGATAATCGAAGGAACGGGCTTAATCGGCGGTCTTATAGGCAGTAAAACAAGCGGCAATGCTCAAATACAGGATTCATATGCCGATTCATACCTTATCGGAGGCGCATCGGCTTCCAAGATAGGCGGACTGGCGGGTGGACTTACTGCAGGATCCTCTATTTCAGGTTCGTATTCGGCAGGTTTCGGAATAATGAGAAGCGGACTAACCGGAAACAAAATTGCTTCGGCAGCGGGTTTTGTTCCAAACGGCATTTCAAGTATAACCAACTCATATTCGGTGCTCGATTTTTCCGAGTTAAACGCGACCAGTATATACACTACGGCGCCGTCCGCTTCCACGGTAAAAAAAGTCTACTATTTCGAATCCGGAGAAATCAACTTAAGCGGTTCGCAAGAATATAATTTTACATCCAACGCTGAAGCTGCCGCCGCATTTACCGGAAGCAAGTTTTCGGGCGACGACAACAAAAACGACACCTACCCGTATAATCAGAAATCCGGTCTTTATCTCGTCACCTATCCGTATGTATCAATAACGGGTCTTCCTCATTACGGTGACTGGCTGATGCCGGAAGAACCTGAATTCGGCAAGGCCGGCCTGCTCTATTGGGAATATGTTACGGGAAGCTCTACTTCGGGATATCGTGTTTATATGGTAGGCAGAAAGCGCGAAGCCGGAAAATACGAAGCGGTGTACCATGACACCACAAGCACGGCGCATGATGACGGAGGAGTCGTCAGAGAATACGGCTACGGATATTATGTTGCAAAAAAAGTCGGCAGCAATGAAACCTACTCGCTAGGTAAAGCCTGGTCTAACGTGAATGTTCCCGCCAACAGAAACACTTCTGCGGAGTCGTCGTTTAACAACAATCCGGACTACAGAAAGTACGTTTTTACCTGCTATACAACCTGTAACGGTTCCAACCCCGCCACCTCATATAATGCCGATACAAGCAATTACATGTTTATGACTTCGAATGTGCAGAACGCCTCCGTAACTTTAACGCCTGAAGGCGAACCGGCTTTAAGCTACAGTTTCTGTCCCTTCTTCGCCAAGTCAATAAAACTTACCGGTTGGGACAGTTTGACATGGGATTACTCCTTTGCCAGGCCTTTGCTTCAAAACGATCCGGGAACGGGGGATAATAAATATAAAATCCGGTCGCTCGATCAGCTTCAGTTTATCAACTGGAACAGCGGATTTAAGAATTGTAAACAGCCGGTTTTAAAAACAAACTGTACGAACTTCCCCTACTTACATGCGACAAAGAAAGAAAGCCTTATAAATTTCGTAAGACTTTACGATTGGACTTATAACGGTCTCGTTACAAACGACGGCCCCGAAGATTGGGATGATTTCAAGCAGTTAAGAGAAAATCAGAATTTTGTTCAGGATTATGATATAGAGTGCATCGGAAGAACAGGGTATTTCCCAATTGCCGCTTTGGGCAACACTACGGGAGCCAGATACCTCAGTTTTAGGTTGCCTCTTTTCGCCTGGTTCGGAGGCAGTTATGACGGTCAAAGCTATAAGATAAAAAACCTCTCAATTACATCGGATTGTTTTTCTGTAGGGGTTTTCGGAGTAACGGTTAGCTCTACGATAAGGAATGTCGTGCTCATAAGAGACTCTCAAGATACCGTTCCCGTAATTAAGCGTCCTGCCGGAAGTCCCCGAGGATTTTATGCAATCGGCACATTAGTCGGCATCGCAAACGAATATAGCAAAGGAAAACACCTCCCTTCAGCCGTCTACCCCAATTACAGCTCCAGTGTCTATACAGGTATTATTGAAAACTGTGCCGTTGCCGGCTATGAGGTAGTTGACGAAAGCACCAATCCGGTTACACCGGGAGAGACCGCAATAGGCGGTTTAGTAGGAATTCTTCGAACAAATATAGATAGATGTTCTGCAGTTAATACAATTAAAATTAACACCAGAAATGACAGAGGCGCGGCATCTCAGGGGACTTTTGACGGTTATGGTGATTATATATCCGTAGGCGGAATAGCAGGCAGGAATCAGACTTTTATAAATAATTGCTATTCGGGCGGCGAAGTCATTGTTAACCCTTCTCTTACCCGGCCGAAAATCTATATCAGCGGAATAGCAACATCTGCAGTAACTCCCAGATTTGTAAATACATCAAACAGCGATGCGAGACTTTTCAGATCTCCGAGATATAACAATTGCTACTCCTATATGAAATTGCCGGAGCCGACGAGCAATATAACTGTCGGCACAATAGCTTCCTGCGCTAATTTTAAGCTGACTTACGGCGAATTGCTTTACTATATTGGCGGTGAAATAAGTAATTGTTATCATTACAAAAACTATTACGAAACCGGTCAGGAGCTACGCCCTGTGGAAATGGTCTTATCGCAGAATATTTGGACAGGTCAAAGTGTCGAGAAAACATACGATGCTATGTCGCAAACGCAGTTCTGCACCGACTTGAACGGCACCTCTTCAGCGCCCCCTTATCAGAAAGTTACATCTTCCAACTACAGCTTCCCGTGCGGCGATGTTACGCTCGAGGGCAAGAGCTATCCGTTTGCGGCTGTAATCACACAGGAATATAAGAACAACCCTTCCGATCCGGACGGAAAAAAATATGTCCACTACGGCGAATGGCCCGGTACCGGAAAGCTTATTTTGAAACATCATGACGGAACTTCGGCATACACGGATAACAGCTATCTGTACCGCAACGGTGACAGCGGCATAGACCCGACCCACATATCTCAGGAAACCGGCAAGTTGTGCTCTGTTTTGAATAGCGAAATGGTTGCAAAGGGTTCAAATTTAAATTCAACCTCAATCTTTGAAGGCTGGTATGTTAATGTGGGCGGAGTTCGCAAAAAACTGTTGAATCCTGACGGATCGATTTTCACAGGGGAAGGCGATATAGCGGGCTACACAAGGAACGGCAAATTTAACGTCAATCCGGTAGTTGATATAGAACTGTTTGCGATGTGGAGGATATCCTACAATCCTTTGACGTTTGTCACCGCCTCCGAACCGCCGGTCAATACCACAGGCACAAGAAAATACCTTGTCCTTGCACGATACCCGCGTACAGGAGGAGCCGATCCGGAATATTATTGTATGTCAGGGATATCTCCGTTTAGCAAAAACAGTCCTGTTATTGCGGAAAAAGTGGGTCCGCCGATTGAGTTACAGAATGGGGAATATTATCTCGCCTGGCCTGTTATAGATAATGAAACCATGCTGTGGGAAGTTGCGAACGCAAAAAGAAACTTTAAATTCTTTAATGCTTCTTCCGATTCGTATCTTAAACCGCGCACCAATCAGGATCCCAACGCCTATTTGGATTCGTTGGATAATAAATCGGTTGAAAAGACTGAATACGATAGTGTGAAACACAACCTGCATTTCAATAATGAAAGAATCGTGCTTAACGGCACACAAACCGGTTTTATGTTCGATCATATCTCAGGTTCAAATCCGGAACCGGACGGAGGAATATGGCTGTTCGAGTGTGATACCGCTGTCATTAAGGAAACACTGCATGAATTCAGGTAATCCGAAAAACAAAATAAGGTCAAATAAAGGCGCGACCATGATGTTCGCTTTGGTTGCCCTGCTCGTATGTGTCATGATTTCAGCCGTTGTGCTTTATACCGCCTTTTCCAACGTGGGCCGTGTAAAAAACACGCAGGGCGAAGAGCAGAACTATCTCTCGGTTAGCTCCGCGGTCATGCTGTTCAGAGATTCGCTTGAGGGCGACAGCGTTGCTTTTGAGGAAACATACGTGGTAACCACTACGAAAATATGTGATAATAACTGGGAAACGCTGACAACCAACGAACCTGTCGAAGAAATCATATCAGGCGATCCGGTTTATAATGATGCTTTGCCGCAGAACAACATCCTGAAAGAAGTCCTTAACGAATGGGCTAAATCAATCGATTCGCCTTTTCCGCAGACTCTGACTGTCACTATAGCCGGCGACAGCAATCTGCCTGATATAGAGGATGTGGAAGCCAAGATGGTTTTCGATCCCGTAAACGGGAAAATGACCGTAACTTTCTACATTAAAAATGCTTCTCCAGCGGTAATTGACAAATACAGTACGGTTATGACTATGGACTTATCAAAATCCACCTCATATCCGGTCACAACTTCAAGCGAAACAAAAGAGCAGATAAACGGCGACAATGTCAGAACGATAACCGTTGAAAAAAAGGTTGTCCATACTATCAGTTGGGACAATTGTGTCATAACTAAAAAGAAGTAAGGGCCGGAGGCTGAGATGAAACTAAAAAACAAAAGCGGGGAAACCCTTATAGAAGTTTTAGTCGGTCTGCTCATCATAGTTCTTGTGATGATCATGCTTCCTTCCGCTGTTACGCTTGCGGCCAAGTTTAACAAACAGGCTGAGGATATGGATATTTCCACGATGATGGACAGGACATCTCCTATAACCGGAGCAAACGTCACGGTCAGCTACTCATTCAACGGCAGTGATAAAAGCATCTCTGTTCCGGTGGATGCATACGAATCCGACGGATACTTTTTCTATGACTATGAATAGTGTCGTTAAAAAATTAAATAATAAAGGTGTGACTCTTGTTGAACTTCTGGTTACGGTCGTTCTCCTGACACTTGTAACCGGGTTGATATCTTTGGCGATAGATTTCGGAGTGCGGTCATTTAATAAATCCAACAGGAAGGCGGAGGGACAGATTTTGTGCGCAACGCTCGCCGCCTCAATTAAAGACGAGCTCCGCTATGCAAAAAATGTCCAGGGAGACGATCTTGGCTCTTTAAAGTTTTTCAGCACGAATATTTCTGTTAAAAACTGCAGTTTCTCAATAGCGGATGAAGGCGGCAATCCCGTTGAAAGCGGATTTATTATGCTCAGCACGCCTCAGGGGGAATATGACATGGTTCCGAAAAAAACCTATGTTTACGATTTAAAGGCGAAGTTCACCAGCTTCGAACGGGATTTAACTCAACCGAACCCGAATTTTTTTAAGGTGGGCATTCAGGTTTTGACGCAGGATGATCAAATTATTGCCGAAGAAGAATTCGTGGTTGAGACTCTT
Source organism: Oscillospiraceae bacterium (assembly GCA_012520915.1). Taxonomy (GTDB): domain Bacteria; phylum Bacillota; class Clostridia; order Oscillospirales; family Ruminococcaceae; genus WRIP01. Next base: position 24,625 of record JAAYNJ010000006.1, on the reverse strand, counting down.
AACGGATAGAAACATGCGCAATTTGCATTTTTAAAAAAGTAAGGAAAAAACTATGGCGTATAAACGATTGGGTGAAATTTTAACGGATGCGGGCGTTATCTCCGAGGAACAGCTCGGCAAGGCGCTTGCTCTCGGCAGGGAACAGAAAAAACGTCTCGGTGAGGTTTTGATTGACAATAAAATCATAACCGAAAGACAGCTGATAGACGTGCTCAAGTTTCAATTGGGTGTCGATTTTATTGATCTTACCAAAGTTGATATTCCTGTTCAGATGGCTCAGCTTCTCCCTAAAAATATCGCGATGAAGCATGAGATCGTACCTGTGAGGGTGGCGGGAGACACTATTTATGTTGCAATGTCCGACCCCTTGAATTTTGTGGCAATCGAAGAAGTCAAATCGGCAACAAAGAAACGCGTCATACCGATGATTGCCACGAAGAACGCCGCTGACAGGGCAATCCAGGTACTATACGGAAACGAAAACGTAAGCCGTGCGATAGACGATATGCAGAAGTCTATGAGTATTGACATTGTCCAGCCGATCGGCGATTTGGTTGAGTCAGGCGAAGTTGACGATCAATCCGCACCGGGAATCAGACTGGTCAATTCGATAATAGAGCGCGGTGCGCAGGAGAATGCTTCAGATATTCACATGGAGCCGAGAGAAAACGGATTCGTAATAAGAATGAGAATAGACGGAGTGCTTCACGAAATACTGACCGTTCCCCAGAATCTTCAATCGTCTGTAATTTCCAGAATTAAAATCATGGGAGATATGGATATCGCCGAGAGGAGAATACCTCAGGACGGACGTTCCCACATTAGAGTCAAGGGAAGGGATATAGACCTCAGGATTTCCACTCTTCCCACCAACTACGGTGAAAAAGTGGTTGTCCGTTTCCTCGAAAAATCCACATCGCTCCTTACGAGCGACGGAATCGGACTTACCGGTAAAATGCTGGAAAATTATAACGAACTTATATCCAACGCCAACGGTGTAATACTTATTGCCGGACCTACGGGTTCCGGAAAAACCACCACCATGTATACTATGGTGACAACTCTTAACCGCGAGGAAGTCAATCTGGTAACCCTCGAAGACCCTATAGAATACAACATCGACGGCGTGAATCAGGTTCAGATAAACGAAAAAGTGGGCATGACGTTCGCAAACGGACTGCGCGCGATACTTCGTCAGGACCCGGACATCATAGCCGTCGGCGAAATCCGTGACGGCGAAACAGCCGAAATAGCAATGCGCGCAGCTATAACCGGACACTTGGTGTTATCGACCATACATACGAACTCCGCCATTGCGACGCTCGACAGACTGCTCGATATAGGCGTAGAACCTTACCTGATTGCGAGCGCCCTTAAGGGTGTCATAGCGCAGAGGCTCTTGCGCAAGATTTGTCCGAACTGCAAAGAACCCTATATACCTGACGAGGACGAACTGGTTTCAATGGGTCTCGATCCCGTTAAGTCAAAGGATGTCAGGTTTTACAGAGGAAAGGGCTGTCCCGAATGTCTGAATATCGGTTATCGCGGCAGAACGGCGGCTTTCGAAATGCTGGTGCTTAATTCCGAAATCAAACAGAAATTCAGGGAAAACGCGCCGCACCACGAGCTCGAGGAAGCGGTTTACCGCTCCCCGAATTTCGAGACGATGAGCCGGAATGTCTTAAGGCTTGTTTTAGAAGGAAAGACAACCGTAAGCGAAGCGAAAAGAATCCTCTTCACCACGGATTTATAAAGAAGTCGTCGCATGTTATAAATCGGAAACCGCCGGACAGGAATAATTAAATGAACATAATAAATATAATCAGAGAATCAAAGACAAGAGGGGCATCGGATATACATATTGTATGCGGGCTTCCCGTAAGAATAAGAATAAACGGAAGCCTTGTAAACTACGACTATAATGTTCTCACGCATGAGGATTGCGACGATATCGCCAGACAGCTCCTCGGCGAAAAATACAAACTGCTTGATTCAGTCGGAGAGGTCGACGCTGCAGGGACTTTTGCGGATAATATCCGTTGCAGGCTTAATGTGTTTAGACAGCAGGGGCATATCAGTTCCGCAATCCGCATTTTGTTTGATAAAATACCCGAGCTCGAGACGCTCGGCTTACCGCCTATTTGCTATGAATTCGCAAAATATCCGAGAGGAATAGTGCTCGTAACGGGAGAAACAGGCTCGGGTAAATCCACTACACTGGCATCACTCCTTAATCGAATCAACCAAACCAGAGCACAGCACATTATCACGCTTGAGGATCCTATAGAATATATCTATCGCCCGGATAAATGCACCATAAACCAGAGGGAGATAGGCAAAGATACCGAGAGCTATGAAAGCGGACTGAAGGCGGTGCTTCGTGAAGACCCCGACATCATACTGATAGGCGAGATGCGGACTCTGGATACCATAGAAACGGCTTTGACCGCCGCGGAAACGGGGCATTTGGTTTTTGCAACGCTTCACACCAACAGCGCGGCGGATTCCATAGACCGCATAGTAAGCGTTTTCCCCGGACAAAGGCAGCAGCAAATCAGACTTCAGCTCAGCAGGACATTGAGGGCGGTGCTTTCGCAACAGCTCCTACCCCATGCAAGCGGACAGGGCAGAGTGCTTGCCTGCGAGGCAATGGCTCCCAACTCCGCAATCCGGGCAATGATAAGAGAGGGAAAGACGCCTCAGATAGAAAGCGCGATTCAGACTTCTGCGGCGGAAGGCAATATTTCTATGGACAATTTCCTCGCCAACCTCGTCAGGCAGGGCGCCATATCCGGGAACGTTGCTATGGATGCGGCGCACGATATTGATTTTCTTAAAAAGCTTATAGGCATGCCGAATTCGTCGGCGCCAATAAGCCGTGATAGGCTGATAAGATAGACATTCTCGTTTGACCAAAAATATTTAGGATATATAAAAAAAATCAGAGAGAAAAAGCATGGTGACATACAAGTACAAAGCCTTATCGCAAGGCGGCATAGAAGTCGAGGGCGTGATTAAGGCTCACGACAAAAACGATGCGGTAATAAAGCTGAAAGAAGAATACGGCATCATCGTAGATATAAAGGAAGTAGCGAGCCTGGACCTCTTTAAGAGAAAAGAAGGCACAGGTAAAGTAAAAGACAAGGATATCGCCCTGATGTGCCAGCAGTTTTCAATTCTTCTTACGGCGGGCCTTCCGATAGTCAGAACGGTGGAGCTTGTGGGTTTAAGGTCGGAGAACAAGGTGCTTAAGGAGATTTTGGCATCTGTAGCCGAAGATTTAACCGCAGGCTATAACCTGGCAAACAGTTTCCAGTTGAGGGCAAAAAATCTGCCCGTCAGCTTTATCGAAACAATAAGGGCGGGCGAGGAGGCGGGCTCCCTTGAGATGGCGTTCGGCAGATTGGCGGGTTTCTTTGAAAAGAAATCCGGTATATCCGAAAAAGTCAAATCCGCGCTGACCTATCCGATTTTTGTTATAATAGTCGCATTCATAGTGATAGCTGTTATAATGGGATATGCCGTGCCGGTTTTTACGAGCGTGTTTATGGGATTCGGCATCGATCTTCCGTTGCCTACCAGGATGTTGATAGCCATGTCTAACTTCTTTAAAGTCGCAACCATACCTATGATAATTCTTATGTTAGCCCTTATTATTGCATACAGGCTTTTAAGGAAGAAAGAAATCTGGGCAATCAGGTTTGACAAAATTAAACTGAAACTGCCCCTTTTCGGAAAAATAAGTATAATGAATGCGGCGAGCCAGTTTGCAAACACCTTTTCCACCATGCTTGCGGCAGGCATTCCCGCCATAAGGGCTCTCGGAATCACCGCAAGATCCTTGCCGAATGCCTATATTACCGATGAAATACTTAATATGGTCGGTCTGGTGGAACAGGGTCAGTCTATAGGAAACGCTCTCAGGCAGGTGAAAGAACTGCCGGAGCTTCTCGTCGAGATGACGGCTGTCGGCGAGGATTCGGGTTCAATGGAGCATACCCTTGAGGTAATAGGGCGCTATTACGATACCGAGGTCGAGTATGTGACGGGCAGGGCGGTAAAGTTGATAGAGCCCACTCTAATTGTTATAATTGCTGCATTCGTGGCATTCATACTGCTCTCGGTATACCTGCCTATGTTCAGCATGTACGGCAGCATTTAATAGATTAAAGCCGACGTTATTGGCGGTAAATATAATACTTTATAAGTTATCAGCGCTTTCCTTTTGAAGGCTGGAGATAAAACGGTTTTAGCGGGTCACCCCAATCCCGATTAAAATATAAATCAAAAAGTAAAAATAAATTTAAAAGATAGGAGATCATATCAATGAAAAAGATGAACAACAAAGGCTTCACCTTAATGGAGATGCTCATAGTGGTGGCAATCATCGCCGTATTGGTGGCTATCGCAATCCCCGTAATGACCACTCAGCTTGAAAATGCCAGAGAAGCGACTGATGCCGCAAACATCAGGTCCGCATATGCAGAGGTATCGGTAGCACTCCTTACTGGAGATTCTTCAAATTTGTCTAAAACAGTTACTTTGAAACAGAAAGTTGATGGCTGGGGCAACTCAGAGATAACCCTCCCTGTTGTTGCATCCGGCAACCCTGAAGCGGGTGGAACTTGTGATATAGTAGGAAATCCTGACACAGGAGTGGTCAGTATCACATTCGTAGCCGCACCTTAAGGTAAGAATATACTTTTTGGATGCGATTCCGGTTATTGGAAACGAAAAATAAATTAATTCTCCCGAAGATGTAGGGGTGTATCTTCGGGGGAAAGAATAAAAATATGTTAGTTTATTTATCGACGTCTTTGCGTTTTACGGTTTTTTTTACAACCTTCCTGCTCGGTTTAATTATGGGCAGCTTTCTCAACTGCGTTGCTATGAGGGTGCTCTCGGGTGAATCCGTTGTAAAGGGAAGATCGCACTGTATGTCATGCGGACACAGGCTGGGAGCGCTTGATTTGATTCCGCTTTTGAGCTGGCTTCTTCTCAGGGGCAAATGCAGATACTGCGGTTCCAAAATAAGCGCAAGATATCCTATAAGCGAGCTTGTTTTGGGAACGGTTTATGTCTTAATCCTGGCTAAATACGATTTAACGTTAAGAGCGCTTGAACTTATCGTGCTTTGTTCGATTTTGCTGTGTATTACTCTCTGCGATTTGGACAAGCATATAATTCCCGACAGGTTTATCGTAATAGGAATAATCAACAGAATTATTTTTATTTTGATATCGGGAAATATATTCGAAGAGTTAAAGCTCAGTTTAATAGGGGCGTTTTCGGTATCGCTTCCGCTCCTTGTCTTATCGCTCATTCTCGATAAAATTCTAAAAAAAGACACCATGGGCGGCGGAGACATCAAACTGTTTTTTATGGCGGGAATGTATTTCGCCTGGTCTGTGAATTTTCTCGTACTCTTCATGAGCGCGATAATAGGAATATTTTTCGGACTTTTGTCAAAAAAGAATGAAAAAAATCAGATACCCTTCGGACCCGCAATTTCAATCGGATATTTTTTCGGAATGCTCGTCGGAAGTGAATTGATTAGTTTATATTTAGGTCTTTTTTAGACCGGGTTTCAGGAGAATAGTTTGTGGCTAAAAACTATATCGGAATTGAGATAGACGACGGAATCGTTGCGATGTATCAGGGCGGAAACAGGTGCAAAATCCTCGTTTCGCGTCTTCCCGAGAATCTCGTAAACGGCAGTGAAATTGTTTCGCCGGAGCTCCTCTCAAAGTTTTTGAAAAACATGAAAAAAGAGGGAGGGTTCAGCGGCAGGGACTGCGCTTTGATTTTACCTGAGTTCAGTACGTACTTCAGGTCGCTTGAGATGCCTCCGATAAGTGAAAAACAGCTTAGACTCAACCTCCCGTACGAGTTTAGAGACTTCGTCGGAAACGAGAGTGTAAACTATAATTTTGATTATGCAGTCGAAGGCTATGTAAAAGACGAGTACGGTGAAGTAACCGCCGTCGGTTTGCTCGCAGCAGCAGCTTCGAAAAAAACAATCAAGGAATATGAAGATCTGCTTTACAGAGCCGGCTTTAGGCTTAAGGTTGCGCTTCCGAGAGAGATGGCCCTTCTTAATGTCATCAGAGCGGCCGTCGAAAGAGAGGCTTACGATAACAGAACTTTCGTAATAATCGATGTGGGTTTTTCAAACACGAGAGCCTACATACTTCAGGGAGAAGAACTCAGAGCAGCCAAAACTATCGAAATGGGTTGCAAAGATGTGGACAGGGCAATAGCGGATCATTATCATATCGATGTTTACCTTGCCGCTTCATACAGGGAAACCGACCATGACGGGATACTTGAAAGCGATGTATGCCGGGCGGTTTATAACAGAATATCTCTGGAAGTGATGAAGACTATAAACTTCTATAAATACGAAAACAGGCAGAGTGAATTCGAGGACTGCTTTATCTGCGGCGTCTGTTCGGACACCCAAGCTCTCGTTGACAATATGCTCACATACGTCCGGTTGAAAAAGGCGAATCCGGATTTGATTTTACCTGAAGAATGCAGGGGTCTGAGTGACGCTCCGCGCGCGCTCATGTCTATAGGTGTTACTTTATAGGGGAAGGAACTTTATGGGAAATAAACTGATAAAACAAAAAAGCTCAAAACTTCCTTCAAAAAGAACCATGAACCTCTATCAGATTGAGATTACCGATAATTCATGGCAGAGGGTAATTCCTTATGCAATACTGATAACTGTTATAGTGATTGCATTTACCAGGTTCGGTGTATTCCGGAGGATATCACAGCTTAACAAGTTGGGTGAGGAGGTTTCCAAAGCCCAGGCTCAGCTCAATGAGTTCAACATGTCCTTAGAGGATTATGATGATGTCAATGCCGAATTTATAAGATATACCGATAATTACATGCTTGAGGAAGAAGGAAAGCTCGTTGACCGGATTAAAATCATCGGTCTGATAGATAAAAATGTTTCCAACATAGGAGAAGTCAAGAGCTATTCAATAGCCGGCAACACGGTTTCTCTCGAAGTAATTGTCGATAAGCTCGATGCTGTTCGAATAATAAGAAAACAGCTTGAGACGGTCGATTGGGTCGGGAACATAACCGTCAATACCGCCACAAAGAGCGATTCTTCCACAGGTTTGGGTGAAGTGAGCGCTTCTATCGTGTTTGATGTTGTTTATCAGGGTGATTTTGACGCTTCAGGCACCGCGAAAACAATCGGCGGAGAGGAGGGCAACGGCTGATGAATCTAAAGAGAGAAATAATGTCCCTTAAAGAGTTGATACTTTTAGGCATATTGATTATCCTCGTAGCATATTATTTCGTAGTGCACGGACCTATTAAAAAACAGACTGCGGAGTACGAGAACAGGCTTGCCGAGATAAATTTTAATCTGCAGATTTCACAGCAAAAGGCCACCGAGAAGATAGCGATGCAGAATGCCATCGATGCGGTATTTGCAGAATATAAGGGCAATCCGCCTATAACGCCCGAATACAACAATATTAATTATATTATCGGAGAGTTAAACGGCATTTTAGGCAATACTTATAATTACCATTTATCATTTGGCGAAGAGACGGCAGATGAGAATAACCCCAATATTATCAGAAGACCGATAGCTATTTCTTTTTCAACTGAAAAATATAATGACGCCGTGTCGAAAATCAAGACGATTAATGATTCGAAAAATAAGTATTTGATTCAGGATGTTTCCATTACCGATTCGGGTATCAACAGTTCCGGCTTTATCAATCAGTTCGGCTATCCCGATAGTGCTGCTGTAATCAACGGCAGATACAATGTAGCAATGACCATGACAAGCTTCGAATACAATGCCAGCGCCGCTCCCCTACCGCAAGAGGATATATCACAATAAAAGACCCCCTAAAAAATATTAAACACCCTTAAAGATAGAACCCCTAAAAGTTGAACTCAACTTTTAGGGGTTATCTTCATTCCAAATCCTATAAATTCAGCTACTCCTCTTTGATTTTGCTGTACTGTTCTTTTCATTTCAAAACGGTATTACTCCCGCTCGCAAACACACAGCCGACCTTAAACGACTTTGCTTAGGAAATATGACTCGATTTGATTCGCATTGCTTCAGATTATCCTATTCACTCAGGGCGTACCAACTTTTGCTATCAAGTTGCTATCAACATATTGCTATCACTTAGAAGTAATGTCTGATAAAAGTAAGTTTTTTCGACCGTAATTGCTGAGAAATTATAGCTCAATGCTCACACTCTCCGCTTTAATCAATAATCTCCCAATAACCATAGCGCCTACTGCCTTTACGCACCAAGCACCCTGATTCAGTAAGTTTTGCAATACTCCGTTTAATCGTACTCCTAGATACCAGGAGTTCTTCAACCATCATATCATAAGTTATATTAGGATTAGATGCTATGCAATTCAAAATCTTTTGTTCTAAAGTTTCTTCCAAAGGTTCATCTATAGGTTCACTTATAGGTTCATTTGACCCTTTAGAATCTGTCACAATAGCACTTTGGAGAGCCTTAAACTTAACCATTATATCTCCACCATGAACGATATATTCCGGCTCCTCTGTACCGTGTGCGACACATGCCTCTCGAATTTTTTGAATGCCACGTCCCCAGTTTTCAATATAACCGGCTCTGTAAAATATACGAGCAATATCGGGATTATATGGCTTTGATACATGTGATCCTAAAAGCGTTTCTACTGTCCAGCCAAACGGAAGCATACTGCAATTGCTCACATACATCACTTCATCTTCTATCCTAATTTGCACAGGAACATTCTCGGCCCAATTACAGTGAATTATGGCGTTAAAGACGGCCTCCCTGACTGCCTCACGTGCAAAGGGATAGGTCTCGACTCTGGTATCTTTATGGTAAGAAATTGCGGCCTTCAAATACTTCAAATAAATCAAGTCAATCACACGATCTGCCATAATAATGAGGGAGCCGTGTACCTCATCCTGATATAAAATCTCACTTCCTTCAAATTTACCGACCTTAACATAGCAACCACCGCTGACTTTCTCCGGCTGACGATAAAAACATAAAGCTGCAGCACGTTTGAGTTTTCCATCTGCAATCAAGTCCAGCTTCTCCAAAAGCTCAGCATTTGAAATATCCAAATCTTCTTTTGTCATGCGGCCGCTGCGAAGAGCTTCTCTCCTGAAAATATCAAAGCTTTCCTTATCTAAATCTTCTGCGTCGACATTGGTAATTGTTGCAGCATCCCACTTAAGTCCCGTCTTCTCCATCAGAAAACTTGTAAGCGCATTACCGCGCAATAACTGTTTTGTGCTGCCGCTCCGATAATAATATGCACCATCATAATTTACCGGAAACGCCCATGGGCTCACGACAATTTCAATATATTCATGTTCTCCCTGTGTAAGTAAATTGACATCCGCAACTATACCTAACTTACTCTGTATTTTGTTTGGAAGATCGTCAAGTAAACGCTTAGCGTTTTTAACGCCGATAACAGTTCCGTCATCACGGGTTCCGATATATATTTTTCCACCCTGAGCATTGGCAAAGCCGCAGATCCATTTCAAATATTCGTCTCGCCATGACTCTTTCCACTCTATATTTTGACTTTCTTTCATTCCAAAAACGTCCTTTTCTCTGCATTTTCCATACTCAGTCCGTCAATATATCAGTTTTTTTATAACCGACTAATAACATAGCCAAGAATTCTATAATATTCCCTGGTTTAAACTAATAATCATATTCCCGTCTACGCATTTACATTCATCTAGTTTTATAATTTTTGCAATTCCCTGCAAATCTCTTTTTAATGAATAAATTTTATGTTCATAACCTATTATGCATTCTACTTCCATACCATCAAGAACCTCTTTTTTCGTGATAGGCTCTAAGTTTTCATGAACTATTATTCTAAATTCTTGTTGATACTTGAAGTTCGGTGTTTTATAAAGCAATGAGTTTTTTTCACCTTTTAACATCTCGTGTGAATCCTCAATACTTAAATAGCGATAATTAACCTCTCCTACAGTTAAACCATATTCTGTTCCTAGTTCATTATTCTTTAACATTTGCATAAACTCATCGAATTTAATTACAGTCACATACTTAGCTTGGAAATCAGTTGCTAATTTTTCTGGTACAATTATGCTATTATCAACAAGTTGATGTTCATATGCTGCATACAAACAATAAATTGGATACGAAGTCCCAACATATGCCATTGATTCGTTTGAAAAAGAACCTTCTCTGATATCTCCTTGTCCCACTTCTAAATTGTGATAATAGGATGCTTGATTCATAAAAAGCTTGCCTTCTAAAAGAGTCTTAGCATAATCATATTCCGATGTAAATTTAAGTAAATATTTTATTTTCTTCATTTTATTTGCCATTTATAAAATTATAATAATTTATTCACCACTTTAAACAGGTTTTCAAAGTTATCCAGAGTTTTTCTCGACAAAGATATTTCGGATATGTTTTTCGCAAAATAATTAGCAGGTCTGTAGTGATTGAAATTCCTTCCTCCATTAATTTCTTTTAACTGCATCATTATTGGATCTCCACTTAGCCTAGTGCCATCTATCTGCTTATCAAACGTCCTATTATATAAATTAATAAAATCTTTTGTGTTCACCCAATTAATATTCCAAGTTCTTTTATTATCATATTTATATGTTGCACTAAAAGTATTTTTTTCAAGTTTAATATCTAAATCGTCCTCAATAGTCTCTGATAAGGCTTTACCAACTGCATATTCTAACTCAATAGCCACAGGGATTTCTCCACTTTTATCAACCCGTTTTTTCTGTTTTCTCGGATAATCATGAGAAATATTGTAAGAAAAATTTGGATCATCTTCAAAATAATTACTCTTTGCCAAAGCCTCTAAAATTGCTGTTTTACCAGATTCATTCATGCCCACTAAAACGGTAATATCTTCTTAAACATCAAAGGCTTGTTCATTTTCTATGCATTTGTACCTTATGATATTCGCTTTTACTAACTTAATCATTTGACCTCCTATAAAACATTTATGTTATACCATACTATTTGCATCAGCTATTCCCCTTAAAATTCTCCGCCTGTTCCAGCACTTTTTCAAACACTTCCTGATTCCACTCCGGTGGATAACCGTTTTCATATAATAAAACCACCAAATCATACTCCAGCTGCGCCTTAATATCACTCCTATTAGACCAATCCGCATACTGTGCCTTGTCGTCTACGAGCTCTTTTATTTTCTTGGCTAGGACTATGCATTTTTCATCAGCATACGGAAATTGATGTTTATCTCTCACATTAACCAAGATATCGTAAAATGCCTTTTCCTCAAAGGAAATACCCATCTTTTCAAAAGATTTCTTATCTTCTTCTAACTCTTTCATCATGCGTATAAGCTCATCAGAAAGATTATTGACAAACTCTTCTGTAACTTTACTCACAAAAGCCAACTGATCTCGATTATTATATTCCTCGACCACTCGTTTTAACCTCTCGGTAAATTCTAAAGCCTTGATTTTATTGGTTTTCCCGTAGTCTTTTATAGCCCTCCTAAGCAACTTTAAAAGGGCATTAAATTTGGTTATAGGTAATTTCACCTTATCCAGTTCTTCTATAAAATCTTCGCTGAACAAATCTATAGATTTTTCGTCATCTATAATGTTTTCAACTCCCGTGCATTGAATAGCTTCAGCAACCATCTTTTCAACAACTTCATTCATTATCTCGGCATCCGGGGCATCCCCTCTCGTCTGCTTGTATATAATTGACCGCACAGCCATATAGAATTGACCTATCGAAATTTCAACGTCGCCCAATTCTCCTGAAGGAAAACAGATATTATAAGCTGCTTTTAGTCTTTGTGATAGTCTCATAAAGGTTTTCTCTGTTTCCTTGCTCTTTTGTATAAATTCGGCTGCATTATTTAGACACATTAACCTTTCCAAGGGTTCACCGTACAGAAAGTCTTTCTTATCAAAATCAATAAATAAATCTTCGATTAATGACAAGTGATTTCTGTATATCTTTATCGAGGTTTCTATTTCATCAATCGGACTTTCCTGTTCACCGCCATATATTTTAATTGCCTCCATCATATTTCTCTTAATTCCGATATAGTCGACAATTAAACCCTTGTCTTTGCCTTCAAAAACTCTGTTTACTCTCGAAATTGTCTGAATAAGAGTGTGTTTTTGTAATGGTTTGTCGATATACATAACCGCCAAAGAAGGAACGTCAAAGCCTGTAATCCACATATCTACAACTACAGCTATCTTAAAATTTGAATTGTCGTTTTTAAATTGCTTATCCAACATTTTTCTGTAATCTTTAGTGCCGCAAACCTCATACAAGTCTTCATCATCATTCGCACCTCTTGTTGCAACCAGATTGATTTTAGGCAGACTTACTAAGCTATCTAATTCTATTTTACCTAATTCCTTTTCATTTTGAGCTTTTTTAGACTCTCCCCATTCCGGTCTTATGTTTACTATTTTCTTAAGAAGCCTAAAAGCAATTTCTCTCGTCGAGCAGACTATCATCGCTTTCTGTACCACTTTCGGCTTTTGCTCTGTTAAATCTTCATAGTGGCTAACTATATCTTCTGCCATTTTTTGCAACCTGTCAGGATCACCTAAGATAACAGACATTTTGGACATGGCTCTTTTGCTTTCTTCTATCTGCTCTTCAGTAGATCCCTCTTCAGAACAAAGAACATAGTAAGCCTCTATTTCTTTGGCTTTTTCTTCAGAAATAATTACTCTGGCAAGCCTCGGCTCATAAGCTATACGCTCAGTAATACCATCATCTGAGGACTCTTTCATAGTATAAGAATCTACTACATCTCCAAAAACAGCAATCGTTTCGTCTATCGGAGTTCCTGTAAAGCCCACATAAGTGGCATTCGGGAATGAATCTCTCAAGTATTTGGCAAAACCGTAACTCGTAAAAACACCTTCTTCCGTTTTCTTTAATTTTGCTGTAGTACCTGTTTGAGTTCTATGGGCTTCATCTGAAATACAAATAATATTATTTCTTCCTGACAAAAGGCCGATTTCTTCGCTGAATTTCTGAATTGTAGTCAAGTATATTCCACCACTCGGTCTATTATCGAGTGTTTCTTTCAAATCCTTTCTCGACTCTATACTCCTCACATTATCCTCATGCAAAAATCTCTTTGCTGTTACAAAAAGTTCAGAAGTTTGATTATCCAGGTCTTCTCTATCAGTGATAATAAGGATTGTCGGATTAGAAAAAATACTCCTCTCTCTAAGCATCAATAGCCTGGAAAGATAAAGCATCGCATATGTTTTGCCCGAACCTGTAGCTCCAAAATAGGTTCCTCCTTTTCCGGAACCTAACGGCTTGATCTCTTCTTTGATATTATTAAACATCTTTGTAGCCGCAAAGTATTGCGGATATCTACACACAATGACTTCCTCTTTTTTACTATCGTCCGGATAGAAAATAAAATCCCTAAGAATAGATATTAATCTTTCCTTAGAAAAAACACCTTTAATCATTGTTACTAATGAAGATATGCCGTCACTGGCCTTTTCATGGTCGTTAATCTTATTCCAAGCGTAGTAAAACTTATATGGAGTGAATACGCTGCCAAGCCTCGTGTTCGAGCCATCACTAATCACAGAAAGAAAAGTATATTTCAATAAACCGGGAATGTCCCTCTTGTACCTTTTATGTATTTGTTCCCATGCATCATAAATAGTTGTATCTTCAGATATAGCCGTTTTAAATTCTAAAATAGTCACAGGTATACCATTGATAAATACTAAAAGGTCAGGGCGTCTATGCTCCCTATCTTTCACAGTAAACTGATTTACAACCTTAAATATATTGTTAGCTGGATTATCGAAATCAATAAAAGATACATGTAATGCAAGCTTGGTCTTATCTTCTCTTTCAAGATTAAATCCTTCATTAACTAACAAAAATGTTTCTTTACTTCCAAGATAAAGAGGTACAGAAGAAATAAACTTAAGTTTATTAATAATTGTTCTAAGCTCCAGGTCAGTTAAATTTTCTTTAGAATAGCGACTCAGCAGAAAAGCTTCCAAATCTTCCTCGAGCAATATATCATCATATTTTCTATGAAGTGTCTCGCCGGAAACGAAAATATATTCTTCATCAATAAGCAATTCAATTATCGCTTTTTCTAATTCTTCTTCCGTAAACTTATCTTTTAAATCTACATCTTTCACTGCAAAATCTCCTTTCGGGAAGCTTCTTCTACAGCTCCTTTTATCAGTATGGGGCATAGATTTTTAAGTTTTGTTTTAAGTTTTTCATTAATACTTCTACGAGCTACATAAGATAAGTATATATTGCCTACAGAACGCTGAATAGCGATAGAGGGCACGGGAATCATATATTCTGCAATACTTTCGTAGCTTAAAAACTCATATGCACTCCCTTCGGATGCCCAATAAACATAACGCCCAAATTCTGGACGAATTAACCAAAGCATTAGATATTCAGGTAAAAGCTTGCTTGAATCTTCAATTTCAAAAACATCATAGACTGATGAAACAACACAATCTTCACCGCTTCGATAAGCTATAGCAACATTTTCATTATTTAATTGAGTACAGTATGCAAATTGACCTTTTCTAACAATTTTACGACCTTTTAAGTTTGAGTTTGAACGTTGGGGGGTAATAAATTTTTTCTCAATATTTATACCTTGTTCAAGTGTTATTTTTCCATCTGTATTTTTCTCATTAAATGGACGGATATAGTCTCCAATACTTTTAAGATTACCTTCTTTTCTTAAATGTTCAATAAACGCCGTACTTATCAGCTTCAAATCTTCCAAGCCTTCTTCATAGGCTTTTTGATTAGCTAATAACGCTTCATACACAGCTACATATTTCTTTTGAACAGAAAGTAAAGGTAGTTCAATTTCTATATCACAAAAATCTTCCCAAGAAAAAGTTTCCCTCGCAGAGCCCCATGAATTATATCTTGAAAACCTATCAAATTCTGACCTGTTAAAATACATAAATAAATAATAAGGATCTAATAAATCCTTTCTTCTAACATTAAAAACTGTAGATATAGAGGAAACAATAATGGTTTTTTCTGAATCGTTAAAAGCTAAAGAAATTTTATCACCTCTTCTTGAAGTGTCTGCAACATATGCAAAATTTTCAGGATCAACTATTTTGTAAGGGCTTAAAGAAACATTCTTTAAATTCGCTTTCGTTTCTATAAACTCTTTACCAGTGGATATTCCCCTAACATCTTCTGCAGAATACTTATTATTTCTATCACTATTTCTGAGATTTGAGCTTTCAATCAATTTTCCAAGTTTATATTTAATCAAGCTCATAGCCAATCCCCTTAAAAGCCTCTTCAAGCATTGCCTGTGATTTTTTTTCTTTTCTCAAAACCTCACGCATTTCATCTTGGATTCTTGCCATTTCTCTTTCATAATCTATATCTAAATCTCGGTCAATAAACTCAATATATTTGCTTGGAGCCAAGGAATAATCTTTATCTCTTATGCCACCTTCACCCTCAAGCATGACAGATTTGCAGAGTTCCGGAACATCCTTGTAAGAACCATTCTCCTCTTGCCAAGAATTATAAATTCCTTTAATTTTTGGTATATGCTCATCGTCTGTAAATGCTACCTTTCTTTTTCTCTTTCCTTTCTCGTATTGTATATCTTCAATATTTTCATTCCATGTTCTCAAATCCATGAATAGCACATTGTTTTCTCTATTCCTTAACTTTCTGCCATAATCAACTTTAGCTTTTTTATTCATGTTAATAATCCATAATGTTACAGAAATGTCAGTTGTATAGAACATATCTCTGGGAAGAACAATAATCGCTTCTACATAATCTCTTTCAAGAATCTCTTTCCTAATCTCATACTCGGCACCATCAGCGTTAAGTGCACCGTTAGCTAAAAGAAATCCTGCCTTTCCATCATTAACATCTAATTTGGAAATCATATGTAAAATCCAAGCATAATTGGCATTTGCCACTGGCGGCATAGTATAACCATAAAATCTTGGATCATCTAACAACTCATCCTCATTACGCCAATTCTTAAGATTAAAAGGCGGATTCGCCATAATATAATCTACTTTTCTATTTTTAAATAAGTCATTTGTAAAAGTTGAAGCATTTGTATCTCCAAGGTCATGCGCAATACCCCTGATCGAAAGATTCATTTTGCAAAGTTTCCACGTCTCCGCAATGCTCTCTTGCCCTATAATGGATATGTTATTTCTATTACCTTTATGCCTATCAACAAACTTCATACTTTGAACAAACATTCCCCCTGAACCACAGCAAGGATCATATACAACACCATCATATGGCTCAATAAGCTCTGCAATTAATCTAACGATACTTGCCGGAGTATAAAATTCGCCGTCTTCTTTCGTGCCTGATGCCGCATAAACCTGAAGAAAGTATTCGTAAACTCTGCCAATCAAATCTTCCTCGTGGAAACGTTCTTCGCTTATCTTATTTATTTCATCTATCAGATTTTTTATCTTCCCTGCCGGAGCACCTAAAGTAGCATACAAATTTTGCGGCAATGTTCCATTAAGAGATGGGTTATCCTCCTCGATGTCTTTCATAGCTGTATCAATAATAATTGCTATATCATTTGAAGAAGCATTTTCTACGATATAAGACCATCTTGCAGTTTCTTTTAGATAGTAAACATTCTTTGCATTATATGAAGCAGGCATTTCTCTAAGCATCAAAATATCAGGATGTTCCTGAATAATTTCTTCTCTTCTGTCCTCAAATTTATCACCTGCAAATTTTAAAAACACAAGTCCAATCACTGCATCTCTATTTCTTTCAGTGCTTCCAAATCCACGAAGAGCAACTCTACAATTCCATAAAATTGACTCTAAGGCAATGTCTTCATTATTATTTATTTTCTTAGCCATTTTTACCTCTCATACTCCATAATATCTTCAATCTTGCAATCCAAAACATGACAGATTTTTGCTATCGTCTCCAAGTCAATTCTCTTTACTTTATTATTGCAATAAGAATTTAACTGAGTTCTTTGAAGATTGGCTTCCTTTTCAAGTTTGTTCTTGCTGATATTTTTCTTTTCTAAAACCTCATCAATCTTAAAAAATACTTTTCCAAAGTCTGACATATATCTTGTCTCCCCACATTTCAGAATGCAAAATTTCAATTTGAATTTATAAACTAATTCTATCACATAAAAAAGACTTCTTACAGGTCTAAGATATTTTAAAAAGATAAAAGCTGATGCACCAAAACAATGCACCAGCTCTTGATAAGTTCTACTATATTTTTTCCAATAATGGTTCATAAGTATTCTCGGAACTCTGATTAAATTCTACAAGCTTATCTATGAAATACCAAAGAAGGCGATACCATAGAAGGCCTGCCTATTGATGTCTGGGCTAAAGAAAGCATTAAAACCTTTAAACTCAGACAAATGCAAAATCCTGTCAAACTAGACACCAGTGACGGAATCAAAGTAAGAATTATAAGTAAGAAAAAAGACTAGTTTTTAAACTCTCCTGCTGACCTAAAAATCAGGGGTTTGTTTTTTGAACTAGTCTTTTAATGACTTCAATTTCCCTTAAAAAGAAAGACTGACTTTTTACAGTCAGCCTTTTGCCTCTATATACAGTGATTGCAAAGCGTTTAGCCGCTTTTCATAGTATCAAAATAGTATCGTGAACCTCTCGGACCCTTAGAGTAGTCAGTAAAATCAAAGCTTTCAGATATTCCGGGTTTACTCCCACTCAATAGTTCCCGGGGGCTTGTCGGTTATGTCATAGACGACGCGGTTTATACCGCTCACTTCATCGGTTATTCTCTTGCTTACCTTTTGTAGCAGGTCGTGCGGGAGTTTTGCCCATTTCGCCGTCATGAAATCGTCGGTTTTTACCGCGCGTAAGGCAGCGGTATAGGCATAGGTTCGCTTTCCGTCCCTCACGCCGACCGATTTTATATCGGTCAGAACCACGAAATATTGGTTAAGTTCTTTATCCAAACCGATTTCCGATAATTCCTCCCTGAATATTGCATCGGCTTCTCTGAGGATTTCGAGTTTTTCTTTTGTTATTCCCCCTATTACCCTTACTCCCAGACCGGGTCCCGGAAAGGGCTGTCTGTTTAGAAGTTTATCAGGCAAGCCGAGCTTTCTGCCGAGTTCGCGTACTTCGGTTTTAAAAAGCATATTAAGCGGTTCGATAATTCCTTTAAAATCTATATTCTCGGGAAGACCTCCGACATTGTGATGGCTCTTAACCACCGAACCGCCTACACCGCTCTCGATAATATCGGGATATATTGTGCCCTGAATGAGATATTCTATCCCTTCGAATTTTCCGGACTCCTCTTCAAAAATCCTTATAAATTCCTCTCCGATTATTTTTCTCTTTTTTTCAGGGTCGGTTACACCGTTGAGTTTTCCTAAAAATCTGTCCTGAGCGTCTATTCTGAAAAAGGAACCGCCAAGGATTTTTCCGAACACCTCTTCAACTTCGTCGCCCTCATTTTTTCTCATTAGACCGGTGTCGACAAATATACATTTGAGTTTACTCCCGACAGCTCTATATGCCAACGCCGCGCAAACCGACGAATCCACTCCTCCCGAAAGCGCACAGAGTGCTCCGCCTTCGCCTACGGTTTTTCTTATTTCAGAAACCTGTTTTTCTATATAATCGTCTATGCTCCAGTCTCCGGTACAACCGCAGAGCTTGAAAAGGTAATTTTCGATTATCTTTTTACCGTTTTCTCCGCTGAGTTCGGGATAAAAACCTAAAAGATAAAAAATGTCCTTTTCCAAAGAGAGGCTTTCACCGTTATCCCCCTGCGATGTTGCTTTGAAACCGTGTGATAAATCCGCAAATATTCCGTCACAGCTTGAAATGACTTCAAACTCTTTTTCCGCATCTTCAAAGAGAATCGAGTTTTCAGGGTGATTAAGCTTTAATGAATTCAGACCGGGAGTTGCGGCTGTTTCTTTCCCGGCTTTTTTGTTATTAAATCCGCCGTCAAAACAGATTCCCAAAACTGGGACATCAGCTTTCGAAAGCAGACTGTCAAGCTCATCTTCGAGGGAACTGCCCTCTGCGCTGCCCACAATCACCAGTCCGGCCGTATTTTCATCCTCTATAGCAAGGTTGTCGGGGGAGCTTCTCTCTATCTCACAGTAAACCTGAAATCCCCTGATTATCTTGGCTATTTCCTGACCGTGCCGCCCCTCAAAATCCATAATCAAAATTTTCTGATGCATATTAAACACCTCGATTGTTAAATGATTAGTCCGCCGTTCGGACTGATAACCTGTCCCGTAATATAACTGCTCTCGGCCAAGAAAAGTATCGTCTCCGCGACTTCTTCAGCTTTGCCGAGCCTGCCGAAAGGAATTTCACTGCACAGATTTTCAATTTCTTCTCTGTTCAGATTTTTGTTCATCTCAGTATCAATAGCTCCGGGGGCGACGCAGTTTACCGATATTCCGCTGCATGCCACTTCCTTTGCCAAAGCCTTGGTAAATCCGATAACGCCGGCCTTTGCCGCGGAGTATGCCGTCTCCGCGGATCCTCCGGATATTCCGTAAACCGAGGACACGTTTACAATAGACCCGCTTTTTCTTTCTATCATATTTTTTAATACCGAACGGTTTATATAAAATACTCCGGAAAGGTCGCATTCGATTACTCTGTTCCATTCCTCGTCTGTGGTTTCGGTCGCTATCTTTTGAAGCGATATTCCCGCATTTGCGACCAACAGGTCAATCTTTCCGTATCTCTTTACTGCAAATTCCGCCAGGCTGTCGGCATCCTTCACGGCATCGTATCTGAATATGGAGGCCTCGCCGCCTTTATCCGTTATTTTTTTGAGGATATCTTTTGCCCGTTCTTCTCCGCTCAGATAGGTAAAAACGACATTGTATCCTTTTGTCGCTAAAAGTTCGGCAGTTGCCTTACCTATACCTCTGCTCCCGCCCGTTACCACGGCAGTTTTTCTGTTCATGCTGTGTGTTTTCCTTAAAAATGATTCCATTGTATTTTAATAATGCCCACATCCTTTTGGTTGTGGGCATTTTGCGTTTTATTCCGATTTATCTTCCTTTGCGGATGCTATTGCTTTGATTGCGTCTTTTCTCGAAAGGTTAAGCCTGCCTCTGTCATCAAGTTCTAAAACCATGACCGGCACGATATCTCCTACATTTACGACATCCTCAACCTTTTCCACGCGGCGTTCCTCGAGTTTGCTTATATGGACCATTCCCTCCTTGCCGGGGGCTATCTCAACGAATGCCCCGATAGGAAGAATTCTTGTCACCTTGCCGTAATACATGGAACCCGGTTCGGGGTCGTTAACTATGGTATCGATAATATTTACCGCTCTCTCAACATTTTCTATGTCGAGTCCGCTTACAAACACCCTGCCGTCATCTTCAACGTCAACCTTTACTTCGCACTCCGCAACGATGCTCTGAATGGTTTTTCCGCCCTTGCCGATTACCGCGCTTATCTTATCCACATCTATCATCAGGGTTCTCATCTTGGGTGCATAAGGAGAAAGCTGTTCTCTCGGCTTGTCGATTGCCGGCAACATTACCGTTTCGAGAATTGTCATGCGGGCCTTATAGCACTTATCCAACGCTTCCCTGATTACATCGTTCGAGATGCCGTCGGTCTTTATGTCGAGCTGTATCGAGGTTATTCCCTTTTCGGTTCCGGCTACCTTGAAGTCCATATCTCCGAAAAAGTCTTCTATTCCCTGGATATCGACCATTGTCATCCAGCTGTCGCCTTCGGTAACAAGTCCGCAGGATATCCCGGCTACCGGTGCTTTTATCGGCACGCCCGCATCCATCAATGCAAGTGATGATGCGCAGACCGAACCCTGTGAAGTTGAACCGTTTGAAGATAAAACTTCGGAAACGAGGCGTATGGTGTACGGAAATTCGTCAATTGAGGGAAGCACCGGAACAAGCGAGGTCTCCGCAAGCGCTCCGTGTCCTATCTCTCTTCTTCCCGGACCTCTGCTCGGCCTTGTTTCTCCTGTCGAATATGACGGGAAGTTATAGTGGTGCATATAGCTCTTTTTCTCTTCGAGGTCAATGCCGTCGAGCAGCTGGGCTTCACTTGCCATCGCAAGCGTCGCTACGGTAAGCACCTGTGTCTGACCTCTTGCAAACATTCCGCTTCCGTGAGCTCTCGGCAGAATCCCCACTTCGGCATGGAGCGGACGAATATCGTCTATTCCCCTGCCGTCAACTCTCTTTTTGTCATCCAAAAGCCAACGTCTTACGACAAATTTCTGGAGTTGATAGAGCGCCTCGTCTATCATCCATGTGTCGTCGGGATATTGTTCATCAAACTCCGCGTGCATATCGTCATATATTGGGATAAGCGCGGCATCCCTGACGGTTTTGTCGTCGGTGTCCATTGCGGCTCTGAGTCTGTCAATTACACGCTCTTCTATTGCAGAGTAAAGTTCGGGGGCAACCGTCGGATTTTCAACAACAATCTTTTCTTTTCCGACTTCAGAGACTATTTCATCAATAAAGGAAATTATCTCTTTTATTGCTTCGTGGCTCTTGAGAATCGCGTCATACATCGTGTCGTTGTCAACTTCATTGGCACCCGCCTCAATCATAACGACCTTTTCTCTCGTTGCAGCAACGGTGAGATTTAAATCGCTTTTTTCTCTCTGTTCCAAAGTCGGGTTGATAACTATTTCTCCGTCAACAAGTCCTGCCCTCACGCCGGCAATCGGTCCGTTCCACGGTATATCCGAAATCGCAACAGCTATCGAAGCGCCTATCATGCCCGCTATCTGCGGTTCGTTGTCCTGTTCAACCGACATGACCGTCATAACTACGGCAACATCATTTCTCATCCCGTCGGGGAAAAGCGGTCTCATCGGTCTGTCCACCACACGCGCAGCAAGTATCGCCTTTTCGGTGGGTCTGCTCTCACGGCGCAAAAAACTGCCCGGTATTCTTCCGACCGAGTAGAGTTTTTCTTCATAGTCGACGGAAAGCGGCAGATAGTCGACACCCTCTCTGGGCTTTGGACTCATCGTGGCGGTGCATAAAACGAAAGTATCCCCGTACTTTACCATACAGGATCCGTTTGCAAGTCCGGCAAATTTTCCGACACTAACGGAAAACGGTCTTCCGGCGATTTCCGTGCTAAAAATTCTTTCATTTTCAAACATATAAATCCTCCAAAATCTTTGTCGTTCTCTTTTCGGCGACGACATTAATCCGACATTCTATTCACCGGATATGATTTTGGACTTTAGCAATAAAGAAACTCCTCAACATATTATTTAAGAAGTTTGTTCACTGCTAAACATCACTTCACACC
The DNA here is from genome assembly GCA_012520915.1 of Oscillospiraceae bacterium. GTDB lineage: Bacteria > Bacillota > Clostridia > Oscillospirales > Ruminococcaceae > WRIP01. The sequence goes on along the minus strand of JAAYNJ010000006.1, from coordinate 2,268 downwards.
GATGAATATTATGTTATTAAATTAATAAATTAATTCGATAAAGGCAGGCGTATGCCTGCCTTTATGCTCTTAAAAATTAACGACGCAATCCGAGCTGTGCTATCAAGGCTCTGTATCTTTCGATATCCTTTTTCTGCAGGTGTGCCAACAGATTTCTGCGTCTTCCGACCATCTTCAGCAATCCGCGACGAGAGTGAAAGTCGCGTTTATGCGTTTTTAAATGCTCGGTCAGATGGTTGATGCGGTTTGTGAGAAGCGAAATTTGAACTTCGGGAGAACCCGTATCCGTCTCGTGAAGTCTCGCTCCTTCAATGACTTCTTTTTTGTCTTTTAACATACCAAAAATACCTCATTTAATATAATTCGCCTCAAACAAAGAAAAGGGATGAGGTTCAGTCTTGACCTCCGCAATTCCTTGTAAGGGTAACAACACAGGATATTATATATATTACAGCGTCAAAAAGCAAATTTTTTTGAGGAGAACCTGAATAAAAACCGCATTCCGTTAACAAATCACGAACCCGGGTATTCCCGTTTTTCCCTGTTCAATTTATTTATATTTTCCGTTTTTCAGATTAAAACTCATCTAAATATCTAAGAAGCGATACAAAAATTTTTTCATTTATTTTCGGTATTTTATCGCCGCTTATCTCCGCTGTCGCTTTCGGGTTTTCCGAATCATCTTCAAAAAATATCTTCGCAACCGCATCGGGTGAAGATCCCCTGCCGATACGCGAAAGATATCTTCCTGCTTTCGGGAAGGTCACTCCGTCGTCTAAAGTGCCGAACATCTTTTCGTTTTGAATATCGGTTATTGTTACATTTATGCCGTAGTTTCTGCCGAGAAACCGGGCGGCCTCGTCTACCTTTCCTTCTTCCACAAATCGTTTTATTTCGGTCGTGCTGATTATCCTGCCCTCGAGATAAAGCGACGGTATAACCTCTACAATAACTCCTTCGGATTTTGCCATGTTTTTAAGCATCTTTGCATCTGTCGATCTGTTATGGCCGAATCTGAAATCCTCTCCGCAAAATATTTCTCTACACCCCATCTTGCCTATCAGAACTTCATGCAGAAAATAATCGGCGGTCATATTCTCTATTGCCGTAAAATCGCACTCAACGCAAATCTCAATACCCAGAGATTCCATCTCGCGATATTTCTCCTGCTTCGAAAAAAGGTCTCTTTCCGTTTTTCCCCCGGGTCTTTTTTTCGAAAAGTCAAATGTAAGTACGGAAGGTATTAATCCCCTGTCCTTTGCCTTAACTGTTTTTTCTATTATTAGTCTGTGTCCGGTATGCATTCCGTCAAAATATCCTATGGCAACCGCAGACTCTATTCCAAATTCCTTTATGCCCTCGATTACTATCATAAATGTGTCCTAAACAAACTGTTTAAATTTAATCAGAGACTTGGATTTTACTTTTACAAGTCCTAAAAATTTTCCGTCACAATATGCCCTCAGAATATCACCGTCAGGGAAATTATGTTTTGTCCCAATCCTCACTCCGTTTAAAAACCTGATTTCGTCTTCCGCGCTTAAATGAACCTCATTATATTTCATCAACAATCTGTCTACGCAGATTATCGGCGGTTTTTCACCTCTTTTTATAATTTCTTCCAATTCATCCAAAGAGATGCAGTCTTCAATACTAAAACCCCCGCTATATGTCCTCTTAAGCCTTGACAAAGTCGCCACGGTTCCCATTCTCTCCGCAATATCTTCCGCAAGTGTTCTCACATATGTTCCCTTTGAGCAGGAAATATCGAGAAGGATTTTTCTTTCATCTTTGCGGTATTCAATCAATTCAATCTCAAAGATTTCGATTTCCCGGGCTTTTCTGGAAACTGTTTTTCCTTCTCGTGCTATCTCGTAAAGCCTTCGACCGTCAATTTTTACCGCCGAATACATGGGGGGAATCTGTCTGATTTTGCCCTTAAATTCAAAAATCGTTTCTTCAACAGCTTCCTTTGCGGGGAAGAAGTCACATCTCTTCAAAATATCTCCGCTGATATCTCCGGTATCCGTTTTAATACCGAAAAACACCTCGGCAAGATATCTTTTTCTCTCGTCCGTAAAATCAACAGCTCTTGTGGATTTTCCCAAAAAAACAGGCAGCACTCCCGTAGCCAAAGGATCGAGAGTTCCGCCGTGTCCAATCTTTCTCATTTTGAGAATGCCTCTGAGACGTGCTACCACATCAAATGATGTATAATTTTCGGGTTTGTCTATTGCAAGGACCCCGTTCAATCTATTCTCCTTTTAG
>JAAYNJ010000005.1 GCA_012520915.1 Oscillospiraceae bacterium | reverse complement strand
GTGCCGAAGAAGCCGGAATTGATTTTGCAATAGCACTCTACTCCGATATGGCGCCGATCGAAGAGTTTGAAGGATACGGGAGAGTGCTTGAAGCGCGAGATCCCTTGGATATATTGGAATTTATAAAGAGATAAAAACAGAAATTTATTTAATTAGCACTCTAATTGATAGAGTGCTAATTTTTACAGTTTAGACATAGTTTGTTCACAATTTGTTAATGACTTAAAGCTAACATAAGGTTGTGAAACAAATTCATTTTTATATAATGCAAAGGAGAAAATTATGTTGGGATTATCAAGATACAGAGGTTTAGGAGATCTCTTTAGAATGTTTGACAACTTTGAAAAGGACTATTTAGGAAATACGACTACAAGGTCAACCGTAGGGTTCAGAACCGATGTCTATGAAGAGGAGAAAAATTACTTGATTGAAGCCGAGCTTCCCGGGTTTGACAAAAACGACATCAATGTAGAGGTTGACGGCGGAGTATTGACTATTTCAGCTGAACATACCGATGAGAAGGAAGAAAAGGACGATAACAGGAAATATATTTCCAGAGAACGCCGTTTCGGATATTTCTCAAGATCATTTGATGTATCGGGGATTGACGAAGATTCGATTTCCGGTGAATACAAAGACGGTATACTGAGATTGGTATTGCCTAAAGTGCAGGAGGTTATCCCTGAAAAGAAGAAAATTGAATTGAAATAAAGCCGTAATTTACCGGTTTCTATTCGAAGTATAATAGTTAAGAATTATTAATCGACAATTAGTATTGAATATCCTTTTGAAACATGGTGATAGCTATTCACTGCATAAATAATTAAAGCTAAAAACAGCCGGGAACTCATCCCGGCTGTTTTTAGGGGTATATTAAATTAATAATCAGTCATCAAATCCGCTCTTCCAGATGTTGTCGGGTTTCGGTTTATAGTCCTTTTCTTTGCGCTTGCCGAACCTGCTTTTTTTCGGTTCTCTCTCGGGTTTTTCCGGTTGGGAATCAAAATCGTCGTTGTCATAGTCGTATGCCTGGTGCCTGTAATCGTCGGATTCATAGTCATCAAACCCGTCTTCAAAGTACTCGTCTTCAAGTCTTCTTCTCTTGTCGACGATGAGCCATATTATCCCGCCTATCAGTGCAATAGCGCCTAAAGCAACCGCTCCTACGAGAATCAAAAATCCCTTGCTCTTTTTTCCCTGGCCGCTATTATCAGGGGTTTCCGGCTTATCGACGGCGCCCTCCCCTTCAGCTTTCTTAAATACCGCCGTCAAGGTCGTCTCGTTCGGCGGCATGGTGAAAATCGTGGTCGCCGCCTTATCGTCTACAAAACTGCCGCCGTCGGAAGTGATCCATCCCTCAAAGACCCATCCGGCCGAAGGCTTGGCGTTTACGGTTATAGTTTGACCTTCTTTGGCTTTATTTTGAGTTATGATAATATTTCCGCCTTCGAGGACGTTTGTCTTGATTTCAAAGAACAATCCTTCTTCCGCAGACTCGGACTCTTCCGTCTGTTCCTGCGAGGGGTCTGTCGCCTTAAAGGTGCCGAAAATATTGACGTCGTTTGCGGGCATGGTAAATGTCGTGGAGTATGAATTCGAATCGCCGAATGTTCCTCCGGCAGAGGTGGTCCAGTTAACAAAGGCGAATCCTTCTTTTACCGTTGCCCTTATTGTGACCTTTTCTCCTTCGTAATAGTACCCGTCGACATTTGTGACTGTACCGCCTTCGTTTCTGTCAATAAACAGGCGGTATGCTTTTTTGAAATTTGCAGTGAGTGTCACATCGTTTGCGGGCATTTTAAAGGTTGTCTCGGCTTTACTGCTGTCTTTGAGTGTCCCTCCGTTTGAGGAGGTCCATTCATAAAATTTATAGCCGCTTGAAGCCGTCGCGGAAATTTCTATCTCTTTTCCTTCAATATACTCGCCGTCGATATCCGTCACCGACCCACCGTCGGACGGTTTAAGCGTGAGTTTATATGTTTTAGGAGCGGCTCCGGCGATTGTAGCCGCAGAGGGAGCGCTGTTGGCGCTCGAAAACACCCCCGATTTTGCATAAACTTTGGCTATATACGTAGCGCCGGCAACAATCGATGAGGACAGCGGAATGGTTCCCGAAAGTGCCGTCGTTTCGAGTTTTAGCTTTTCGTTGTTCGAGGTATCGAGAATGGTTATGACATAACTTTGATTCGGAAGGGAACTGCCGCTTGAGATGTTATAGGACAGCCCTCCGGAACTGCTTGTCGACAATGCTATCGTAGGCGGGTCATAACTTCCTACGACTACATTTGCGATAAAACTGTCGGCATCGGCAGGATTATAGTTATAGCTTGGGGTATATGATCCGTTTATGGTAATGAAAGTGCCGGGTGAATATATTGCGGATAGGGTTATGGTTCCTCCGGACTTCGGCATTGTATATACATTTCCGGAAGGAGATATCCCGCTCCCGTTTTGCGTAACGGTTATAGTCGTGGTGCCGGTGACGTTTACCGTTAGGGTCACATTGCCGGTTGCCGTAACCGGAAATGCGATTGTGATAATTATCAATATTACCGACAGAATCGATACGAACTTCTTTGTCATTTGAAGACCTCCGAAATCTGATTTCTACCGACGGATGTGAGACGGTGTTACAGCCGCTCGTTTAACTTTAAAAGTAATTATCCAATATCTTTTGCGCCGTCGAGTTATCTTCGGCAATTATAAACGCCACATATTTGTCATTCTGCTCGATTATGGCATTTTTAAGCCTCGGCACCGCATCTTCGGCATACCCCTTGTGAAGTTCGATGAAATTATCTATATGCTCCTTAAGCTCCCCGACCAATGCGGCAGCCTCATCCTTGGAACTGCAACTGAAAGCTCCGAATTCTTCTCCCGTTTGTCCCGCTTGAGAGTAGACAAAATATGAATCGACTCCGTCGAGAGATATAAACATGGTAGAAGTCACATATTTGTCTCCGACTTTGCTGAGTTCGGTTGTAAAAATGTCCGCAGAAGAAATTTCCGATTCAAGCTGCGTGAGGTCGATTTCTACAGGGGCTTCTTTCTGACAACCGGGAAACAAAAGAACGGCAATTAGAATAAGAATAGTGAGAATTATGCGTTTCATGAATATATCTCCTTGTCGACAACATGTGATTTAAGATAGTTTACCCACTCGGTTCCTCCCGTTTTTGTAAGAGAAGTGCCGTTTGCTTCGGCAAACTTTCCGTCAAGAGCACCGGTTGCGTCTGCCATCACTTCATTGAGATCTATGTAATAGACTTTATTGTCTTTAGCGATATTCTTTATTATAAGGTTGTATTCAGCAATTTTTTCGTTGGTAAGGTAGCTGGGGTTTCCGCTCTTGCCGGAAGTAACCGGTATAATGCTTTGCAGATAGATGCTGCTGCCGGGCGCAAGGTTTTTGAGTTCGGAAACAAACTCGGAATATTCGTTTTGGAAGGCGGTTGAATAATTCCAACCAAGTTCATTTAAACCGAACATTATATAGATGGAGGTATATGTATTTGAAGCGACCTGTTCGACTAATGTTACTTCTTTACCTGAACAGGAAAATTTCTTATCAAAAGCCTCATCTATGCTTAGACTGGAGCTGGTAAGAATATCGGCGCCGCCAAGCAGGCCATATAATTCAAGACCGGCTATGCGTGAATCACCGATAAAAAGAACTTTGTCGAAGTAGCCGTCGTTTACCGGTTTAAACTCGGGAACGGGCATCGTGTAGTCATAGTATTTGGGAGGAGAGGTAACGGGGTCTCCGGGTAGCGGAAGCGAAGGACCAAGGTTTGCGGACACCGGAGTTTTTCCTTTAAAAATCCAACCGAAAAACTTTATCAGTCCGAATACCAGTGCTATAAGCAGTATCGACATTATCGAAACGGCTATAATCCTTCGACGTTTCTTCGCGCGAATTTTTTGCCGTCGCGTTTCCCGTTTTTCCATATCAGATTCCCCCAAAGCATCACCTTTGTCAAGTTATATAATATACAAGTTTAGAATATACTACACTTTAACATAATGTCAATAAATTGAACTCTATACCGGAATTATGATATGTAATTTTAAACAAAAAACTCATTTGTGAACTTCGCTCTTTTCTAAAATTGACGAAGTTATGGTATTATGTTGACGAAGCGACAATGCTTAATTATAATCAAAAGCGAATTAATTGGTAGATGTTCTGCGAGATCCGTAATTGCTTTAGTACCGGTTTTGTTGCCGCTGTTCGAGCATTATGGGTCGCAGTTTTTTGTATAATCACACATTAGGAGGAGATGTTCTTGGCAAGAGTATATAATTTCAGTGCAGGTCCGTCGATGTTGCCGCTCGAGGTTTTGGAAAGAGCCGGCAGAGAAATTACGGAGTATGAAAAAACGGGACAATCCGTTATGGAAATGAGCCACAGATCAAAAGAGTACATCGAGATTTTTGAAAACTGTGAGCTTAAATTAAGGGAGATAATGAGCATACCTGATAATTATAGTGTGCTTTTTTTGCAGGGGGGTGCCTGGCTTCAGTTTTCCATGGTCCCTATGAATCTGGGCGTCAAGGGAAAAGCTGATTACATACTCAGCGGAAACTGGGCTGAAAATGCCTATAAGGAATCCCAAAAGTTTTTGACTGCGAGAATGGTTGCCTCTTCAAAGGATGACAATTATCTCTATATACCGAAGATAAAGCCCGAAGATTTGGATACCGATGCCGACTACCTTCACATCTGCCAGAACAATACGATATTCGGCACCCGATATAGCGAAATCCCCGAATCGCCCGTTCCGCTTGTGGCGGATGCGAGCAGCATGATACTCGGTGAAACCATGGACGTATCCAAATACGGATTGATATATGCAGGCGCTCAGAAAAATATGGGATGTGCCGGCGTCACGGTTGTCATTATCAGGGATGATTTGATTGAACGCAGTCCGGATAACCTGCCGTCAATGCTGAGTTACAAAATACAGAATAAAGGCAAATCAATGTTCAACACCCCGCCGACATACGCCGTATACATAATGTCTCTTGTGCTGGACTGGGTGAAGAAAGTCGGGGGAACAGATGCGCTTGAAAAGATAAACAAAGAAAAAGCTTCGGTTCTTTATGATTTTATCGATAACAGCAAAATGTATAAATGTGAAGTCCATAAAGACAGCAGGTCAAGGATGAACGTCTGTTTTGTAACCGGGAATCCCGAGATTGATGACAAATTCTGCAAAGAGGCGGTAAAAGAAGGACTTGTCAACCTCAAGGGACATAGACTGGTCGGCGGTATCAGAGCATCCATTTACAACGCCATGCCCATGGAGGGTGTCGTCGCGTTGAGAGATTTTATGGCAAGATTCGAAAAGGAGAATTCCTGATGTACAAGATAAAAGTAATGAACAAGATTTCCCAGGAAGGACTCGATATTTTTTCCGATCAATTTGAAGTCGGCGCAAATGTTGAGAACCCCGATGCAATACTTCTCAGAAGCGCCTATATCAAAGGGCAGGAGCTGCCGGAATCCGTTCTCGCCATATCAAGAGCAGGTATCGGAGTAAACAACATCGATGTGGATAAATGCACATCGTTGGGTATACCTGTTTTCAACACACCGGGAGCCAATGCAAATGCCGTTAAAGAAATGGTGGTGGCGGCGCTGTACCTATCCTCCAGAAACATTGTCGAAGCCGTAAATTGGGTTTCTTCGATAGCGAACAGAGGGGATGAAATCGAAAAAATGGTCGAAGACGGAAAATCCCATTTTGTTGGACCGGAGATTTCCGGAAAGACTCTGGGAGTAATCGGGCTCGGAGCGATAGGGGTTTTGGTGGCAAATGCTGCCGCCTATCTCGGAATGACGGTATACGGGTACGACCCTTATATATCAATTGAAAATGCCTGGGGACTGTCTCAATCGGTTATTAATGTTCAGGACTTAAGTGAAATATTCAGAAAATCGGACTACATAACGGTGCATGTTCCGTTAAACGACGATACCGCAAATATGATAAACAGTGAAACAATTGCCCTGATGAAGGATTCCGTGAGAATCCTGAATTTTGCAAGGGGTGAATTGGTAAACAGTGAAGATGTGGTTGAGGCGTTGGAGAACGGAAAGGTGGCGTGCTATGTGACGGATTTTCCGAACAAGACGGTAACCGGGAAAAAGGGTGTTATTGCGGTGCCTCATTTGGGAGCATCCACCCCGGAATCCGAAGTGAATTGTGCGGAAATGGCCGTAAGAGAGGTCAAAGCTTATCTTGAACGCGGAGCGATATCGAATTCGGTGAACTTCAACAGCTGCGATCCCCCGTTCAATCATTCGGGAAGGGTTGCGCTCTTCAACAAAAATATACCTGGAATGCTCTCGCAGATTACCACCATTGCCAGCAGCAAAGGATACAATATAGAAAATCTTACGAGCACATCCAAAAAGGGTTCCGCCATAGCCTATACGATAATTGATCTTGACAGGCACCCGGAAGACGATTTTGTCGACAGCATCAATGAGCTGGAAGGTGTAGTAAGAATACGGGTTATATGTTAGAGTATATTTGGTGATTTGATAGACGGCACGTCAGATCATTTTGACGTGCTTCTCTATTTTATGTGAAATAGTTTAAGGGGGATTGAACATTTTGAACAGATATAAATTCGGAGTGCGCGATATTGTTGTTGTGGGTCTTATGGCGGCGCTCACGTTTGTGTTCACTATGTTTTTTAGAATAGATATTCCGACGCCGCTTGGAAAGACGATGCTTCACCTCGGAAATGTGATGTGTCTTCTTTCGGGCCTGCTTTTCGGACCGGTCAGAGGCGGGCTTGCCGGAGGAATCGGTTCGATGATGTACGACCTTTTCGATCCCTTATTCATTTCCGAAAGTTGGATAACATTTATAAATAAATTTCTCATGTCCTTTGTTGCGGGGAAGATATATCATTCCAAAAAAGAAAAAGAACCTTCAAAAGCGAGGCTGTTCGTTGCGGCAATCGTGGGCGGGCTTACATATGTAGTGCTCTATACAGCAAAGCAGATAATATTTAAATACTTTATCGCCGGCGAGGCCTGGGGTGCGGTTATTTCTTCCCTGGCGATAAAGGTCCCCACCTCCGTCATAAACAACACAATCGCGGCAGTTGCATCCGCACTGCTCAACATCGGTCTGAGACCGGCATTAAAAAAAGCGCATTTATATGACAGGATGAACATCAGCTGATGATTAATATAGTTTTAGTTGAACCCCGAATCCCTCAAAATGTCGGAAATATTGCGAGGACATGTGCCGCCACGGGTTCTCCCCTTCATCTGATTGAACCGATGGGCTTTGAAATAGACGATAAAAAGCTAAAGCGCGCCGGTCTTGATTATTGGCATTTAATGGATATATTCTACTATTCCTCGACGGAAGAATTTTTCAGTAAACAAACCGGAGAGTTTTTCTTTTTTACGACGAAAGCATCGTGCTTGTATACAAAAGCATGTTATAGTGACAATTGTTATTTGGTATTTGGCAGAGAGGATGCAGGTTTACCTGCAAGTATATTGAATAGCGGCATGGGCAGAAATGTAAGAATTCCCATGGTGGATAAAGCAAGAAGCCTCAATCTCTCAAACGCCGTGGCGATATCGGTTTATGAGGCTATAAGGCAGTTGGATGTTGATCTGCATTAAAATAAAGACATCTTTTGTTTAACGATTGCCGACAGCTCAACACTGTGATAATTTTACGGATTTAACATAAAAATTCTTTGACCTGTTGTTTTCAGCAGGTCGTTTTAGTATTATTTAATGTTAGTAGAATAAATTTAAGAGAGGCGGGGTAGAGTGGACGTATCCGACAGAGAAGAAAAGACTGTTATATCGACTGAAAAAGCCGGGGAATACGAAACGAAAAAAACGGACGATGAAAAGATAGCCTCTGAAAGGATAGTCAGAATATCTCTCGACTATATGGAAGCCGGCGACGAGAGCGGTAACGAATTCGGGAGACATGAAAGGTATTCGAAGACCCTTCCCGAGGGCATAACCAGCGGAATGCTTTATCGAGATGTTTTCAGAATAGGATGGCCGGCACTGTTGGAATTATTGCTGACGCAACTTACTGGAATGTTCGATCTAATGCAGGTGGGTTCTCTTGGGACCTATGCAATAGCCGGTGTGGGTGTCGCAAACCAGATTAAATTTTTGTTCATGACCGTTTTTTTGGCTTTAAATGTCGGACTTACGGCGATGATTGCCAGAGCAAGGGGCGCTAATGATATGCAGCTGGCAAGGCTTACCCTAAGACAGGGAGCTATGCTGAACCTCATAAGCTCCACCCTGGTAGCGGTGATAGGTTATATATTGTCGCCTGCACTGATCAGGTTTATCGGTCCGTCGGACAGCGCAGCGACAATAACTGCGGGAATAGATTATCTTAGAATAAATATGATCGGGTTTGTATTTCTGGCGCTCACTTCTACCGCGACGGCGGCACTGCGAGGAGTTGGAAATTCCAGATATTCTCTGGTTTACAATACCGTTGCAAATGTCGTCAATGTATTTCTCAACTGGGTTTTAATAAACGGAATGCTCGGATTCCCGAGACTGGAGGTAAGGGGCGCTGCAATAGCAACGGTGATGGGGCAAAATGTTGCCTTCCTGCTGGCGCTCTTCTCTGTATTTAATAAGAAAAATTACCTCTATATTGATTTAAAACTTGGTTTCAAACCGGATAGAGAAGTCATTTCCGGAATCACGAGGATAGGGATACCTTCAGCCATAGAGCAGCTGATAATGAGGGCAGGGATAATGATTTATACCTTAATGATTACCTCTCTCGGAACGGTTGCATACGGAATACACCAGATATGTATGAATCTTCAGGCGATGTCTTTTATGAACGGTCAGGCGTTCGGCATAGCTGCCACTTCGCTTGTCGGTCAAAGCCTCGGAAAACACAGACCCGATATGGCTCAGGCATACAGCAAGCGTTGTCAGAATCTGGGAGCTATCGTCGCTGTCGGAATAGGTCTGACTTTTGTCCTGTTCGGTAAGACGCTCGCAGGTCTATATGATAAAGATATCTATGTCATAGAAACGGCGGCAAAGATACTTATTATGATTGCCCTGGTCCAGCCGCTGATGTCATCGCAACTCGTGTTATCCGGCACGATGCGCGGGGCGGGAGACACAAAGGTAATTGCAATGATAACCTTTGTCACGGTACTGGTGTTCAGACCTGCGATGGCTGCGCTTTTTATCTATGTCTTTGACACGGGGATTTACGGAGCGTGGTATGCGATGACAATCGACCAGATTATCAGAACGGTACTTGTAGTTCTGCGATACCGTTCGGGTAAATGGAAGACGGCAATTGGTAGATGATTTATGTGAACCTGTTTTTTGTGTGAATCGAAAATATTGTTTTGCTCTGTCTGATGGGGTGCTTGAATGGATTTTTCAGTGTTTTTTGACAGGGGACTTGGAGCCCATTATAAGAATACCGATGACGCCCTTGCTGGAAACCCGAAGGGGATGCTGCGTATTGAGGAATTTGATGTTGTTTCGGGAGAGGATGATTTGGGCAACAGAAAACTTCCATTCGACCTTGGCCAAAACAGCGAAAAAGTTTCTTTTTCATGTAATGTAAAAATTGAGAAGACAAAGGGATTTGAAACTTTTTTGTTTGTCGATGCGGATGCGAAACATCTTTCCTGCAGCGTGAACGGTGAAACGATATTTGAAGCGGAATCTGCGGTCATAGCATATGATTTTAAAATAGAATTCGGCGATGAGCCGTATAGCGAAATTTGTCTTTTGTTGACTCCGAAAGAAGACGGCGGGTGTTTGAGGGAAGTGTATGTTTATCATCTCCCGAAAAGCAGCGTTAAAACCTTAAAAATGGATTCACTTGTGAAGGAAGGAACTGCTTCGCTAACGCTCGACATCACGGTAGCTTCCGGGGATATTGCGATGTCCTTGGGAGGAACTCTAAGGGTGACAATTTATTTTGAGGACGGAATTGTTGCGGAAAAAACGCTTGATGTAAAGCCTTTTAAAAAACAGCCGTGGCAAAGACTTCGGGCGGAGCTGACAATCGAATCCGCCGAACTTTGGAATCCGAAATCGCCAAAATATTATTGCGCCGTTTTTGAATATTTCAGATCCGACGGTTCCGTTGCGGATATCAGAAAAAAATATTTCGGAATTAGAAATTTGAGTATTTCCGAGGACCCTGTTACAGACGGTGCGATGTCTTTAAAAATAAACTCGCAGCGGCTTAAGTTGAGAACCGCACACTTTTCCCAAACCCTGCCGACGGCGGATGAGATACTGTCGAAGGGCTTTAACTCGGTCTATATCGAAGGTGAAATTCCTCCGGGCTTTTTGGCGGATTGTTGGGAAAAGGGTCTTATGATAATATATGCGCCTATATTTTCAATTAAGATAAAGAGAAAATGGTGGCAAAAAAGAGGCGATGACGATCCGTTGGACGATGCGGTTTTGTCTATTGGGGAATCAGTAGATATTTTGAAGGGCCAGACTCCCGTTATTATCTGGTCTCTCGGTATAAAGGGCGCATTCGGATATGAATCACTGGCGAATCTTGTGAGAATAATTGACGGAACGAGACCTGTCTGCTGTGAAGGCGATATCCGGTTTACCGTGGGAGACTTTTTTTCTTTTGCCGATTGCGGGTTGTCGGAACTCGCCTATATTGCATCCGGCAATTCCGTTCCGGGAGGCAGAGGGAAAAGAAGAATAAAAGCGAAGGAATATATAAAGAGACCACTTCTTTTGTGTGCTGTCTCACCCGACAGGGAATCTTTCGAAGAAAAATTTGAGATAATTGAAAGAACTCCGCATATGGCCGGAGCGGTGGTGAATTTTACCGAAGAATTGTCGTCGTTTTACGATTTTTAAACGACTGTTGTCATGCGTAATCCAACAAGAGGTGTAATGAAATGAAGAAAAGTAAATTGGCAATCATATCAATTGTATTAGGCTTAATATTGCTTTTTACGGCAGGATGCTTTCTTATGAAAATGAATGAAGAAGAGACTATAGAGGATTCGGAAATGGCGGAATCCAATATAGTCGAGGAATCGGATGTGGAAGATCCGGAGGTTCCTGAAATTGAAGTACAGAAACCGGAAGAAAATGAAGATGCCGATGTTGAAGAAGCCGAAGAAAGCTTCGAAATGATAAATGAGGACGGATGCACCTATATAATTAAAGATGGCGTCAAGTTTCTTATTGTAAATAAAGTCTACCCCATACCTGCTGATTTCGGGTCTCCGAATGAAGAAGCAAACGACAGCCTAAATAAAATGATATCCGCCGCTTCCGAGGAAGGCATATACCTTAATATAATTTCTTCCTTTAGAGATTACGAGACACAGGAAGTGATTTACAACAGATATGTTTCGCAGTGGGGGCGGGAATATACCGATACCGTTTCTGCGAGACCGGGTCACTCGGAACATCAAACAGGGCTTGCATTTGATCTTAATTCTTTGTCCTCATCATTCGAAGAAACAAAGGAATTTGCGTGGCTCTACGAAAATTGTTCGAACTTCGGGTTTATACTCCGCTACCCAAAGGGTTCGGAATGGGCAACGGGCTATTCATATGAACCCTGGCACTACAGATATATAGGCGATGTCGATTTTGCGAGAGCCGTGATGCAGAGCGGAGTTTCTCTGGAGGAATATATAGGGCTTGCAAAAGAGGGATATGACAGCGGTTATGTCGATTGAATTGTTAAATCAATTGAAAAACCGCGTTCATATATTGTATTATTAGGGATAAGCAGATACCGCAACCGATTTGAAAGGGGAAATGTATATGGGTACTCCTCACATAAGAGCAGAAAAAGGCGAGATTGCCGAGAGAATTTTGCTCCCGGGCGATCCGCTGAGGGCGAAGTATATCGCGGAAAAATTTTTAGAAAATCCTGTGTTGTTTAATGATGTAAGGGGAATATTGGGTTATACGGGGACCTATAAAGGTATACCCGTATCAACGATGGGAACCGGAATGGGAGTTCCTTCCATAAGTATTTATGTGAACGAACTGATTGAACAGTATGGGGTAAAGACTCTTATCCGAGTGGGAACATGCGGAGCGATGCAACGGGAAATATCCATAAAAGATGTCATAATTGCATCCGGATGTGCAACCGACAGCGGATTGCATAACAACGTGTTCACGGGAGATTTCGCCGCATTGGCGGATTTTGAGATGCTCAACAAAGCTTACGAACTCTCTACGGGCAGAGGAATGAAAACGTTTGTAGGTCCCATGCTGACTTCCGATATGTTTTACGGAGAGAAGAGTTGGGGAGATGAACGCTGGGCGGAATACGGAATTCTCGGAGGAGAAATGGAAGGGGTCGCACTTTACACACTTGCGGCAAAGTACAAGGTGAGGGCGCTTACAATAACCACCGTGTCGGACTCGCTTTTTGACAAAAATGAGATGACAAGTGAAGAACGCGAAAAGTCTCTCAACGACATGATTGAACTGGCCTTAGACACCGTGATAGAGTTTTAGGAGGAAGGTTATGTCTACACCACATATCAGAGCGGAAAAAGGCGACATAGCGAAAGGGGTTCTTCTTCCGGGAGATCCTCGCAGAGCAAAATACATCGCCGATAATTTTTTAGAAGATCCGGTGCTCTTCAACGATGTCAGAGGAATGCTGGGCTTTACCGGAATGTACAAAGGTAAACGTTTGTCGGTAATGGGGAGCGGAATGGGGATACCGTCCGCATCAATATATATCAGTGAACTTTACAAGTTCTTTGATGTGGAAAACATCATCAGAATAGGCACCTGTGGAAGCTGGATAGACAATTACGGAATAGGGAGTGTCTTTTTGGCACAGGGATGTTCCACCACCAGCAATATAAACAGGAAGATATTTAACGGCACCTTTTGCCCGCTTGCCGATTTTTCATTGCTTCGAACGGCATATCTAAAATCGATTGCACTCGGGAAAAAAGTGAAGGTCGGAAATATGCTTTCGAGTGACTTGTTTTATCCGCTGGCAGACGACCCGAAATTTGAAAACTGGAAAAAATTCGGGATTATGGGAGTCGAGATGGAAGGAGCGGGACTCTATACCGCTGCGATGAGATTTAAAAAGCGCGCTCTTATGATTTGCACCGTATCCGATACAAAGACCGATGAAAGGGATATGACGCCCGAGGAGAGAGAGACCAGTTTAAACGATATGATAGAACTGGCGCTCGACACCATGTGGGAGTTCGTATAAATCCAAAATTCACAGGCTGAGAAAATGTATCGTGAAAAGCTGTAAAAAAGCGTAGAGATATTGCTTTTGCGATGTGTTTGTGATAAAATAATTCTGCTTGTTCGATAGAGTTTACGTGAGAGTGGGTTCCCCCACTCTTTCGTTTGTATTAGACATTATTGTCGCGTCAATTAGGTGAAAAATGTCAAAAAAGAAAAGTGTTGCGGAAAGTGTAAAAGAAATTGCAATACCGGTTGCGGAAAAGCTTGGACTCGGGGTATGGGATGTATTGTTTGAAAAGGAAGGTCCGGATTGGCAACTGGTGATTATAATTGATAAAAACGGTCCTGTCGGGATTGAAGATTGCGAAGCGATGAGCAGAGCGATAGACCCGTTAATCGATGAGCTTGACCCTACACCCTACACCTACAATCTGATTGTCTCTTCTCCCGGATTGGGCAGGAAACTAAAGACCGACAAACACTTTGAAAGTTATATCGGAAAAGCGGTTGAGGTAAAACTCATACGGCCTAACGACGACGGTCAAAGAGTGTTTAAAGGGATATTGACAGGGTTTGATGAGAATAATATAGAAATAGACAACAATGTGAAAATTGTGAGAAAGTCAATCGCAATCGCAAAGGCTGACGATGACAATCTGGAGGTTTTTAAATGAATGCCGAATTTTTTAGTGCGCTGGAGCTATTAGAAAAAGAAAAGGGAATAGATGCGGACTTTTTACTTGAGAAAATATGCAATGCCATAGTTATTGCCGCTAAAAGGGATTACGGCAGCGGAGACAATATAATTGTGGAGGCCGATCGGGAAAAAAGCGAACTCAAGGTGATGATTAGAAAAAAAGTCGTTGAGGAAGTCGAAGATCCCGAAACCGAAATGACACTTGAAAGTGCGAAAACCTATCGTCAAAGGGCGAGGATAGGTTCGATGATCGATATTCCGCTCGAAACCAAAAAGTTCGGCAGAATAGCGGCTCAGACGGCCAAACATGTAATAAGGCAAAGTATTCGCGAGGCCGAAAGAAGTCAGGTGTTTGAAGAGCTTCAGGGAAAGCAGGGTGAGATAATACCCGCAACGGTGATGAGAATAGATCACAAAAGAGGTGCCGCCATTTTTGAGATGGGGAATACCGAAGTGGTTCTTCCCAAATCCGAGCAGATTCCGGACGAAATTCTGTACGAAGGGGATATAGTAAAGATTTATGTAGTGGATGTAACCGTGACGGACAGAGGTCCGAAGGTGTTGATTTCCAGGACTCATCCGGGGCTCGTAAAAAGACTTTTTGAGATGGAAGTTCCCGAGATTTTTGACGGGCTGGTGGAAATAAAGGGTATAGCCCGAGAAGCCGGCATGAGAACGAAGATGGCGGTTTATTCCACCGATGAAAATGTAGATCCCCGGGGCGCCTGTATCGGTCCGAGAGGGGCAAGGGTTGCGAGAGTAGTCGAAGAACTCGGCGGAGAGAAGATTGATATTGTTTTGTGGAGCGAAGACCCCAAACTCTTTATTGCCGAAGCGTTATCTCCGGCGGAAGTGACGGATGTAGAGGTTGTCGATTCCGAGGTAAAGGCATGTAAAGTTACTGTTCCGGATGAACAACTGTCGCTTGCAATAGGAAACAAGGGACAGAATGTCCGGCTTGCGGCGCGACTGTCGGGATATAAGATAGATATTAAACCCGAAAGCGGTTACTACGGTGAGGATGATTAAAAAAATCCGATGTTTTGTTTGCGGTGATGTGTATGCAAAAAAAGATACCGATGAGAATGTGTACCGGATGCAGAGAGAGAAAACCTAAAAGAGAATTGATAAGAGTAGTAAGAGACCCCGACGGCGAAATTACTATTGACCTGAGAGGGAAAAAATCCGGTAGGGGGGCTTACATTTGTAAAAAACTGGAATGTTTTCTCAAAGCAAAAAAGTCCAAAGCTCTTGAGAGGGCTTTGGAATGCGCAATAGACGAAGAGATATTTGAACGCCTGGAATACGAGATAGATCTCGTGGAAGAATATGAATAGAAAGATTATCTCCGCCTTGTCGCTGGCAAGAAGAGGCGGTAAGCTGGAGATAGGGTTTTTAGCCACAAAGACGGCAGTTGAGAAAAACAGAGCCAGGGTGGTCGCAGTTACTTCGGATATCTCCGAAGGAACCCTGAAAAAGATAAAAAGAGTTTGTGTTGAAAGGAATGTGGACATCGCATATCTCCCGATAACAAGGGGAGATTTGGAAAAGCAGGGGATGAGAAGCATTGTCCTATGTGCCATATGCGATGATAACTTCAAAAATCTGCTTGACAAGGCGATGAGGGAGGCCGGTATATGCTGATAAAATATAGATTGGGAGAACTTGCAAAGGATTTGGAAAAAGCCAACAAAGAAATTCTGCCTTTTTTCGGCGAGAGGAAAAAGGACAAAAGGCATACCACAATTCTTTCGGAAGATGACTTGAATTTGTTTTTCAACAACCTCACGAAGGAGTATAACGTAGAAAACTTTGATGCTTTGTTTATGAAAAACGGCGAGGCAAAAGTTGATATGCCTAAAAAAGAAGAATCTAAGGAGAAAAAAGCGGAAACGAAGGCTGTCAAGCCTCTGAAGAAGACTGCTCCCAAGCCTTCTGCAAAACCTGCGGCAAAACCCGCGCCAAAACAGAAAGCGGCCGATCAAACCTATAAGCCCAGAACCAAAGAGAGGGTCAGGAGGGTAGTAGATACTTCTGCAACCGTCGTCAATGTCGACAGGTTTAACGAAAAATATGAAAAAATAGCACAGAGGGCGGGCGTCGACACCGGCGGAAAAGATTCGTCACAGACGCGCAGACAGAAATTCAATCAGAGATCAAGACAGAGAAGACAGGCGCCCGGAAGACGCCAGAAGCAGGAGACGGAAGCGCAGAGACTTGAGAGAATACACCTCGAGAAGGCGAGAAAAGCACAGCTTAAGGTCTCAATACCCGACGAAATTTCCGTGGGAGAACTTTCAAACAGACTCAAAGTAGCCGCTCCGACGGTGATTAAGGCTCTGATGGGATTGGGTGTAATGGCATCTATAAGCGATGTCATAGATTTTGATACCGCTTCGTTGATTGCTGACGAAATGGGAGCACTGGTGGAAAAAGAAGTCAGAGTGACCATTGAAGAACGCCTCAATATCGATGAACTGTCCGAACAGCAGATCGACGAAAAGGATCTCGAAGAAAGACCTCCGGTAGTTGTGGTGATGGGACACGTTGACCACGGCAAGACCTCCCTTCTCGACAGTATAAGGAAGACAAATGTCATAGAAGGAGAAGCGGGAGGAATAACCCAGCACATCGGTGCTTACATGGTGAAAACCGGGGAAAAACTGATTACATTTTTAGATACTCCGGGTCACGAGGCCTTTACATCGATGCGAGCCAGGGGTGCGTCGATAACCGATATTGCCATTCTTGTTGTTGCCGCAGATGACGGGGTGATGCCCCAGACGATAGAGGCTATAAACCACGCAAAGGCCGCAGATGTTACGATAATAGTCGCCATAAATAAAATCGATAAACAGGACGCGAATGTCGAAAGAGTAAAACAGGAACTCACGGAGTACGGGATAGTTCCCGAAGAGTGGGGAGGAGAAACGATATGTGTACCTGTTTCCGCCGCAACTGGCGAAGGCATAGATTCGCTCCTTGAAATGATTATGCTGGTGGCGGAGGTTATGGAACTCAAGGCGAGTCCCGACAGGCAGGCAAGGGGAACCGTAGTTGAAGCGAAGCTCGACAAAGGCAGAGGTCCGGTGGCAACGGTGCTTATACAAAACGGCACCCTCAATCAGGGAGACACCATCATTGCCGGTACAGCAATAGGGCGTGTCAGAGTAATGACCGACGACAGAGGCAGACAAATAGACTCTGCAGGACCATCGACACCTGTTGAAATTACGGGACTAACCGAGGTGCCGCTTGCCGGCGACAGCTTTAACGCCGTTGAAGATGAAAAGCTCGCGAGAGAACTCGTCGATCAGAGAAGAGCGATAGAACAGGAAGAGATTTGGGGCTCGGGAGTAAAAGTCACACTTGACAACCTGTTCAGTCAGATAGCCGAGGGCGAACTGAAGGAACTTGCTATTATCGTGAAGGCGGATGTTCAGGGAACATCCGAAGCGGTAAAGCAGAGCCTTGAGAAACTGTCAAATGAAGAGGTAAAGGTCAAAGTCATTCACAGCGGAGTCGGCGGAATAAACTCGTCCGACGTAATGCTTGCCGAAGCGAGCGGCGCCATTATTGTGGGATTCAATGTCAGACCGGATTCGATAGCTATAGCCGATTCGGAGCAAAAAGGTGTCGAGATGAAGATGTATAGGGTGATATACGATGCCATAGAAGATATCGAAGCGGCAATAAAAGGTATGAAGGCTCCGAAGATAAGGGAGAAAGACCTCGGAAGAATAGAAGTCCGGGAAATATACAAGATATCCTCGGTCGGCACTGTTGCGGGATGCTATGTACTCTCCGGAAGAGTAACGAGGGACAGCATGATAAGAGTTGTCAGAGACGGTATCATAATATACGACGATAAACTGTCGACGTTGAGAAGATTTAAAGATGATGTGAAGGAAGTAAGAGAAGGGTTTGAATGCGGAATAGTACTGGAAAAGTTTGCCGACATCAAGCAGGGCGATATATTTGAGTCCTATGTAATGGAGGAATACAGAGATTAATTCCGCACCCTCATTCCTCTTTCCCCTTTTATCATTGAATCTGAAAGGAAAAGGCAATGGCCTCCAATAGACAAAATAGAATAAATGAAGATTTTAAAAGAGAGATTGCCATAATACTGCCGACGCTAAAGGATCCCCGGCTTGATTCGCTTCTTTCGATAATGCGGGTAAATGTTTCAAGCGACCTGTCTTATGCAAAGGTTTATGTGGGTTCGGTCTACGGATATGAGAAGGCAAAAGAGGCGTGCAAGGTACTTAAGAATGCTTCGGGGCATATAAGGACGAGATTGTCGTCGGTGCTCAGAATAAGAAAAGTTCCCGAATTGAAATTCATAGCGGATGATTCGGCCGAATACTCCGAAAGAATAAATACTATTCTGGATAATCTGAAGTAGAGGAGAACAAAGTGGATAAAAAATCTATCGACGCGAACAAGGCCGCACAGCTGATCAAGGAAAACGATAATATTTTGATAATTGTCCACGATGATCCCGACGGCGATACACTGGGAAGCGGATATGCTCTTTGGTGGGTGCTTCAAAATGCCGGAAAGAGAATCCGCGTCATAAGTCCGAGTGAAATTTCATATCGGTATAAATTTTTGGAAAACTTCTATAAAGAAAATGTAAAAGACGATGATTTTGAACCGGACTATATTATATCTGTCGATATTGCGTCGGCTTCCCTTTTCGGAAAGCTGAGACACCTTGCCGATAAAGTGGACCTTGCGATAGACCATCACGTAGGAAATTCACTCTATGCCAAACACACATATCTGAACACGGAACATTCATCCTGCGCCGAGGCGGTCTATGATGTTATAAAGGAAAATTGGGAGATAGACAGATTTACCGCAGAAGCAATCTATACCGGTCTTTCAACCGACACGGGGTGCTTCAGATTCGGAAATACCACGGCAAACAGTCACATAGTCGCGGCTGAAATGATTGATACCGGATTTGATGTTGCGATGGTCAACAAACTCCTCTTCGAAACTACAACCAAGGCCCAGATACATCTTGAACGTATGGCGCTCGATACGCTGGAATTTTACTATCACGACAAAATCGCTATGCTGACGGTTACTTTGGATATAATGGAACTGTCGGGAGCTCATGAATCGGATATGACTTTTATAAACCCCATACCGAGAAGATTTGAGGGAGTTGAGGTCGGGGTGGTGTTCAGGGAGCTGAAAAACGGGAATGTAAAAGCCTCGCTCAGGTCTGCCGGAAAGGTTCGCGTAAACCTGATTTGCGAGAAGTTTGGGGGAGGCGGCCACGAAGCCGCAGCAGGATTTGAGGTTTCGGGAGAGATGATAGATATAAAGGCGGCTGTAGTCAACGAAGTAATTCGTCATCTAAAAGGAGAATAGATTGAACGGGGTCCTTGCAATAGACAAACCCGAAAATTATACATCATTTGATGTGGTAGCACGTCTCAGAGGCATTCTCAAAATGAGAAAGATTGGACACGGCGGAACTCTC
>JAAYNJ010000004.1 GCA_012520915.1 Oscillospiraceae bacterium | reverse complement strand
GGAAAGCTTATTCTCCAAAGATCCCACGGAAGTGCTTGAAAAGCTGTTCAAATTAAAGGAACTCGGCATAAAGATTGCGATAGACGATTTCGGCAGCGGATACTCGTCCCTGAACCGTCTAAAGCTGGTTCCGTTTGACAGAATAAAGATAGATAAGAGCATAATAGACAATATCGATTTGGATGAGAAAAGCGCGCCGATAACTAAAACGATAATTTTGTTGGCAGAAGCGTTTAAAGCGGGCATAACCGCTGAAGGTGTTGAAACGAAGGAACAGGCTGAATTTCTTAAAAGCATTTTCTGTGATGAAATACAGGGATACTATTATTCAAGACCGCTTACATCCGAAGCGCTGGAGGAATTTCTCAGAAATGAAGCCGGTTAAATATCTTTTATATCCGCACCTACACATTTCGCATCAACATTAATTTTTGATCGAAAAGGACGAGGAAATTATGTTCGAAGCCGTCCTTTTTGTATTACCAGCATTAGGCGTTGTCGCCTGTTTTAAAAATGATAAGTGAATTCGGATTTAGACAATCCTAAATTTAAAGCTTTACTCCGGAGGCCATAAATGTGAAATACAGTCTCATGTTTTCAATGATATTTTATATTTGCGGTTGTTTTTATATGATTTTCGGCGCTTACGCTATGGTTGCCAACGCAAATAGCAAAGTCAACAGGCTGTTTTTGGCTATGGTAAGTTCAATGGCCGTCTGGTCTTTTTCCTATGCCCTCTCAAACTCGGCGCAGACTGCGGAAAAAAGCGCTTTTTGGAGATCATTTTCCTCTTTTGGTTGGGGAGTATTTTATAGTTTCCTACTTCATTTCGTACTTTATCTTACAAATACCGAGAGCCGATTAAACAAACGAATTAAGTTAGCCACGATATATTTACCTGCTGCCGTAAACTTTATTCTGTTTAGCCCCTTTGGGTTTCTTGCAGACAGACAGTATAAAATGGAGCAGAGCGATTTCGGCTGGGTAAACAATATTCCTCTGGACATTTGGGAGGTCTGGTTTATCGTCTATTACGCCGTTTTTCTGACGGCCAGCGTGGCATTGCTTATTCGCTGGTGGATAAAAATTGAACCCGAATCCCCTCTTAAGCGGCAGGTAACGAATTTCTTGTTGGCTGCACTCATTCCCATTCTATTCGGAGTGGCAACGGAAACCGTGCCCGCCATGCTCGGAATAAATTCCTTCCCCAAACTTGCCATTGTTTTTATGATGGCGCCCATAACAGCGTTGTATCTGGCTACAAGAAGATTCGGACTGCTTCTTGAAAAAGAGAAGAAATCTGCCTTTATTGTAGAAATCTCACAGACGCAAAACAGAGACAGAACGCGTACCTTTGAAACGGCATCCGCCACATACATAGTCGGAGCTGTTCTGACTTTTATAGTAGGACATGTCGGTCTTAAAAAGTCTCTGACCGACGAGTTGTTTATAGCTGTGTTCTTACTGTTTATAGGTCTATTAACCAGGTTGATACCGGTTATTACAAAAAATCACACGGTTCAGAATACCTTGTTCATGGTTGTAAGTACGTTTGGAGTATTATTATTTATGCTCTCAAGTATCAACAGAGGAGCGTTGACCGTTTGGTCGGTATACATAATATTTCTTCTGTTTACCGTTATACTTGACAGCAGGGCTCATGCTCTTGTTTTTACCGCTTTAATGGCGGTTATTCAGATTTTTTTCTGGATAATCCGCCCGAAAGTTTCCGTATCCTTAAACTCAGGCGAGTATGTAGTGAGATTTTTTATCATCATACTTACCTTTTTTACCGTGCGTTATCTTGCGCGAGAATATGATTCAAAAATACAGGGTTTCAGCAGGTTTGCAAGAGAACAACAGGTGCTTGAAAAAGTTTCTTCCAGCTTTATTTCGGTCGACATCGAAAACGCCAAAGTGAAGATCGATGAAATGTTCGAAGCCGCCCATGAGATTCTCAAATTCGATTACGCATATTTATTCGAATTTGATGCTGATTATAAATATATGACAATGCTGAACATATATGCTAAAGATACGTTGCAGGGAACTGGTATTAGAACCGGTATAGGCATCAAATCGTCTTACTTTCACCCCGGAATTAAGATTAAATCATCCGATTTTCCCATACTCAACCCTCTGATAAATCATAATACACCTATAATATGTGAAGACAGTAAAAAAATTCCCGTTGATGAGTATGAAAATCAAAGAGATTTTTTCATATCGAGAGAAATCAACTCTTTTCTGGCGCTGCCGATAACAATCGACGACAAATTAGGGGGAATGATAGTTGTCGAATACTCCAACCTGAGTAACCTGATCTCTTTGGAAGGTCATTTATACTTCATAAAAATGCTTGCAAACATATTGGGCGACACAAAGAAAAAGACATTATCAGAAGAAAGACTGTATAATTTTGCATATTTTGATGAAGCTACAAAATTGGCAAATAAGAATATGCTGAAAAAGAAGCTGAATCAAAGAATAAATGATAATAAATCCGCCGAAATAGCGGTATTAAATATTGAGCTTGACAACCTCAGAGTAATAAATGACACTTTCGGTCACGCCGTCGGAGAACAGGTTGTGATAAGGTCGGCGACAATTCTAAACAGTCAGTTGGAAGAATGCTGCGATATCGCAAGAATAGGCGAAGCAAAGTTTGCCGTCGTTCTGCCGAATGAAAAAAGCCGTGAGCAGATTGAGGAGTGCGCAAAGAGATTGCTCGATTCCTTCTCGGTTCCCATATTGCCGGGCACCGGGGTGGAGGCGCTATATGTCGTGGCAGGCATCGGCATTTCCGTATATCCGCATGACGGAAAAAACGCCGATACCCTTTTAAAAAACGCAGATTTGGCCGGATATCAGGCGAAAGGCACGAACAGCAGGATTGTTTTTTATACGGACAAACTGGAAAGCGATATTGCGGAAAACGCCCTCTTTACAAACAGGCTTTTCAGAGCGTTGGAAAACAATGAATTCTCTTTGGAATTTCAGCCTCAGATCAGCTGTAAAACCGGGAAAACCGTCGGAGTCGAAGCGCTTCTCAGATGGACAACCGTTGATAATAAGAGAATTCCGCCTGATAAATTTATCCCCATACTTGAAAAGACGGGATTGATTTATGATGTAGGGCTATGGGTGCTTGATCAAACCCTTAAAGAGCACAGCAGGCTTATTTCAAAAGGATTTAAACCCCTTCGCGTTTCAGTAAATTTATCAGTCGTACAGTTTCAATCGGAAGATTTTATATCCGATATCACAAAGGTCATAAAGGAAAGCGGAGTTAAGCCTGAATATATCGAGCTCGAAATCACTGAAAGCCTGTTTTCCAAAAACCCCGTTGATGTAGTTAAAAAGCTTCACGACTTAAAGGAATTGGGCGTTTATATAGCAATAGATGATTTCGGAAGCGGTTATTCGTCTTTAAACCGGTTAAAATTGGTTCCCTTTGACAGATTAAAAATAGACAAGGCGATAATAGATTATATCGATCTTGACGAAAGAAGCGCCCCTATAACGGAAGTTGCCATTATACTTTCGAGAGCTTTTAATGCGAGCGTTACCGCCGAAGGTGTTGAAACAATTGAACAGGCGGAATTTCTTAAAAGCCTGTACTGTGACGAAATACAGGGCTACTATTACTCGAGACCTCTTTCACAGCAAGCGCTGGAAGAATTTCTAAAAAAGGAATCCGAGCAGACATCTGACGGATGCTCTTTGTGAATGTTTTAGCATTATTTCTGCTTATTACTCCTCCCCTGCCGTATACGGCTTTTTAATAATTTGCGAAAATCTATTGACAACCGCAAAACACAATGCTATATTACTGACAAATTAAATACGCGAAACCGTTGAGGCGGAGATAACGGCAACGATGCCTTTACAGAGAGCCTGCGAAGCTGAGAGACAGGCAAGAAACAAGTTGTCAAATGGACCGCTGAGGGTGCAGTCAAACGGGAATTTACCGGAGTATTCTGCAACGTGGGGGCATACGTCAGTTGTCCGGGATATGTTGGTATCCTGCCGAGCGCACGGGTCATACCGTGAAACAAGGTGGCACCGCGGATAGTATCGATTTTATTCGTACCTATTCGTCCTTGAGGAAAAGTTTATTTTTCGTCAGGGGCGTTTTTGTTTTATATAAAACCCCTTCGACATGAAAAATATAGAAACGCAAAGCTTTCCTGTTTTAGGAGGTCAAAAATATGCTTTTAACAAAACGATGGCGCATCTCGCGCTGAAATCAGGAATAATAACTTTGTCGCATAAAATAAAAGAATCAAATTGAATTATTTCTATCGGAGGAAATAAAATGAAATTTAAAGATGTTGAATTTAAAACCTATTTTAAAAACTATCCCGATTCAGACGGCTACTTCGGAAAATACGGCGGATGCTATGTTCCGCGCGAACTCAAAACCGCCATGGACGAAATCGCCGATGCATATTATACAATCTGCAAATCCAGAAAGTTCATAAATGAACTTCGTAGAATCCGTACGGAATTTCAGGGCAGGCCGACGCCTATCTCACATCTTGAAAGGCTCTCGGATAAAATCGGCACGGGCGTTCAGCTCTATGTAAAACGCGAAGACCTGAACCATACCGGCGCGCACAAGCTCAATCACTGCATGGGTGAGGTATTGCTTGCCAAGTTTATGGGAAAGAAAAAGGTCATAGCGGAAACCGGCGCGGGTCAGCACGGTGTCGCCCTTGCGACCGCCGCAGCATACTTCGGTCTTGAATGCGATATTTACATGGGTTCGGTTGACATTAAAAAACAGGCTCCCAACGTTGCGAGAATGAAAATTCTCGGCGCCAATGTGGTAGAGGTTACCGACGGTCTCGCCACGCTGAAGGAGGCGGTTGACGCGGCTTTTGCGGCATACGTAAAGGATTATAAAGATACAATTTACTGCATAGGCTCCGTTGTCGGTCCCCATCCCTTCCCCCTGATGGTGCGCGATTTCCAGGCTGTCGTGGGGGTTGAGGCGCGGGAACAGTTTATAAGCATGACGGGCGAACTTCCCGATGCTGTTGTCGCCTGCGTCGGAGGCGGTTCAAATTCTATGGGCATATTCTCCGGATTTTTAAACGATCCCGTTGATATTTACGGAATCGAGCCTCTAGGCATCGGTACAAAGATGGGAGATCACGCGGCAAGTCTTACATACGGCGAAGAAGGGATTATGCACGGCTTCAACAGCATTATGCTTAAAGACGAGAAAGGCGAGCCTGCTCCCGTTTATTCCGTGGCATCCGGATTGGATTATCCCTCCAGCGGACCGGAACACGCTTTCCTGCACGATCTCGGCAGGGTAAAATATGACGTTATAGGAGACGAGGAAACAATCGACGCATTCTTTGAATTGTCCAGAATGGAAGGAATTATTCCGGCTCTCGAAAGCGCTCATGCCGTTGCATACGGTATGAAACTCGCCAAGGCAATGGGCAAGGGATCCATTCTTATCAACCTCTCCGGCAGAGGCGATAAAGATATGGACTATGTCATTGAAAAATACGGAATAAGATAGACCAAAACCTGATTATTAACATCAGAAATCCTGCTCTAAAGAACAAACAGCCGTTTTTCGTTCAAAGTATAGCGACGGCTGTTTGTTTTTGATAATCGTTTTAAATTGCGTTTTATGATTTAATAACTTGAATTACAAAATAATATATACTCCGACAAAATGCGAAAAAGATATAATGCAAAATGCCTCTTAATACTCGGCAATATACCGAATTTATGAGATATCAATATGACGACAAAAGACGACATAAAAGCAAACGGTTATTTTAAAAAGCAAAAAAACCTGATAATGATAATGGAACTGATAATGATAGTGAGATTGGTACTGATACTGACACTCAATCTTCAAGTCTTCTATATACAAAATGCATTCCGATAAAAGAATTTAAATAGTTTCACAAAAAAAACGACAGGAATGTATAAAAAATGTCAAAATATATTGTTTTAGCATATCCGTAGTTGTAAAATAATAGTGGACAAATGTATATAAGTATTATTTTTCATCGTTTATTACAGTCCTTATTTTTAAATTCGTCTAAATAAAGACTTGATTAAAATTGCTCTTTCTAATCGGCAAAAGGAGCTTAGTATGGAGTTTTCCCGATTTGACGATATATTTGTAACTCCGCGTCTGAAAGACAGACTTTCAAATATAGGCAACTATCCTATCACGACGGTGATTGCACCGATGGGATATGGAAAAACCACCGCCATAAAATGGTGGTCTTCGCGAAGAACAAAAAGCAATCAATCTTCCCTATTTTATAAACAGCTTGTAATAACCGATTCCGTCACGGATTTTTGGAACGGTTTTTGCAAAATGTTCATAGAATATCCCGACCTATATGAACAGCTTATAACGCTCGGTTATCCTAAAGATGCCCGGGCACTTTCATACTGTTCTGAAATTCTATCTGCCACTCTGTCAAAGATTAATAGCGATATCTATTTTGTTTTCGACGACATCCATGTTCTGCCGCCGGGTGTCGCAACCTCAATGATTATGTTTTTCGCAAAGAGCTTGCCAAGCAATATTCACATCGTCCTTATATCGCGAAATCAGATTTTCAACGAAAAGGAAAAAATGCAGCTCGGGCATCAGCTTTATGAGATTTCCGTTTACGATTTGAGATTAAATCCGGATGAGCTCAACGACTATGCAGATATTTGCAAGTTAGAGGCATCTCAGGAAGAGCTCGATGAGTTGGCGGTTTCAAGCGAGGGCTGGTTTTCCATAGTTTATCTCAACTTTAAATCGTATGAGAGAAACGGAAAATGGCTTTCCAGCACCAACGACATTTACAGTCTGATAGAAGAAGTTTTACTGGAGCCTTTGAGCGAAGAGGAAAGAGAATTCTTAATTCTGATAGGAATCACCGTCGAGTTCACCAAAGAACAGGCCGCCTACCTGTGGGCGGAAAGCGGATTCGACGGCGACAGCGATGAACTCCTCAATTCTCTTTCAAAAAACAACGCATTTATTTCGAAGACGGGCGGTCTCTACCGCTACCATCATATGCTCGGAAAGTGTGTGCGACATTTATTCTCTCAAAAACCCGAGGAGTATCAAAAAAACAGCTATACGCGCTTAGGCGACTGGTATATGGAACATAATTATTATATCCACGCCTATTATGCATATGCAGAGGCGGAGAATTATGAGAAGATTTTAGCCTGCATCGAAAAGGACAGATCTTCAAGCTTAAACTATGAACACGCCGAGGACTTTTTCTCGTGGATAGGAAACTGTGCGGAAGAAATATTGTTGCGGCATCCCGGCGCTTTGGCGGTATGCATGCTGACGATGTTTACCTTTAATAATATTGAAGAATTATATCGTCTTAAGTCTCTTCTTCTTAAATCCCTCGAGATAAACGACACCCTTTCTGAAGAGGAAAAAAATAATCTGTTGGGCGATGCGGAGATTTCCGAGAGTTTTACCGCTTTTAACGACATTCCCGCAATGAGCGAGTATCACAGGAGAGCCTGCGCTCTCCTCACCCGGGATACATACAGCGTAGATTCTGGCGATTCCTGGACCTTCGGCTCCCCTTCCGTTTTTATGATGTACCACAGGGCTGTCGGTTCTGCAGACAAAGAAAATGAGGATATGAAGGAATGCATGCCCTATTATTACCGCGTTACAAGCGGACACGGCAACGGTTCGGAACTTGTGTTTGCCGCGGAGCTTAATTATGAGCGCGGAGATTTCGTCAGTGCCGATATTTTAAATAAAACCGCAATGTCTGCGGCAAAAAAGAACAATCAGTTAAGCATTATACTGACAATCGAATTTTTGAATATGCGGTTGGAACTGCTTCGCGGAAACTATGACAATATTGAAAACATTTTGAAAAACTTGAGAGAGATGTTGCGCAGGGAAAATCAATACGACCTGTTAAATGTTGTTGACATCTGTCAGATGTTCATCTCATCGGTATTGGAACATCCCGAAAACACATCGACCTGGTTGTCGGAGGGCAGGCTTTCCGACACTCTTGTAACCTTCCCCGCCCTGCCCATGCTCAATACCTTTTATAATCAATTTCTTTTGGCAAAAGGCGAATATATACAGCTTATCGCGAGGAAGGAAGAATGTCTTAACCTCTACGGTATTTTCAACTATGTTCACTGCATTATAATATTGCATATTCAGCTTGCCGCTGCTAATGAAAAAATCGGCAGAGCGGATGACGCGATGGAAGAACTTAGAACCGCATTGAGTATGGCAATGCCGGATAATATTTTAATGTCCTTTGCCGGAAACATAGGCTATATATCAAAACAGCTCATGAAGCTGAAAAAGGACAAGGAATACACGGAATATATCGATAAAATTTTGAAGCTTTCGGATATCGTTCAGGCCGGGAAAGAGAAGATATTAAACGAGTATTTTGAAGAACGGATTGACTACGGACTTTCGGAGAGAGAAGTTGAAATCGCAAATCTGGCCGCAGAAAGAATGACTTCCGCGGAAATTGCAAGGGAGCTTCATATTTCCGAAGGAACCGTTCGAAACCATCTTTCACGTGTTTTTGACAAGATGGGTATTTCCGGCAGCAAGAAGAATAAAAGACTCGAACTTGAAGAGCTTTTAAAGGGACAAAAAACAAACAGCTGAATTTAACGGTTTTTATTAATCGGAAGTTGCTCTTCCCGAAGCTAATTAGGAAAATTTAAGTAAACAACCCGATACAAAAATGTATCGGGTTGTTTTTTATATGACGGTTTTATGTTAAAAAATTTTCATTCTTATTACAAAATAATTAAAATTAGTGACAAATGCTCACACTTAAAAAATTGAATCACAAGCTAAAATAATACAGGAAATGAAAAGTCTGCCGTTGAGGAGAGTAGGAATGAGGGCTGGTCCGATTTTGTCGGTAAAATCACAGGAAGACGGAATTTTACAGGTTGACTTTTGCACCGGAAATTCCGTTACTTTGGATATGAGACCGAGATTTTTCTGTTATCGGTTCGGCGTGCTCTCCAATCCCGATATCTTTTCAACAGCCAACACAGACGGGAACTTCGTTCGCTGGTACAAGAACAACATGGTTGTTGCGGAACTCGGATTTGACGAAATTATGAAAATGGTGCTCGGAGAAGCCTATTAATAAAAAATCAATATCGCTAGGAGTCGAAATATATTCGACTCCCTTTTTTAATTGGAAAAATTGAGGAAACATTTATTTTCTTCGGAGGTGTTCATTATTTAGGCGTATCGGGAGGGATACTGGGCGTAATAGCGGCGGGATTTCTCGGCCGGTTCATGTCAAAAAGCATACACGAAACCAAGGGATTCTTTTGGGCATGGCTTGTTCATTTCCTGCAGGACGTGATAATAATGACGGCTCTGTTTCTGACATTGAGTTAGCAACCGGATGAATTTAAGTATTCGTCAGTTGAAATTACCGTCAAAATACATTACCGTTATTTCAAGTTTGACAAAATACGGACTTATGTCCCGTGGCAACGGTATTTATATGAAAAACTCATTCGTGCTGATTTTGGAGATAAAAATAAATCTTCCCCTTTCCTTTTCCTTAAAAGAAAAGAGGAGGGTTAAAAGGAGCATAACCGACAGGTTGAGAAAGGGATACAATGTTTCCGTTGCGGAAACGGGTTCACAGGACAACCTCAAATTTCTCGAACTTTCTTTGGCCTATGTTTCGATATCGATGAACAATGCCGAAGACATGCGGGAGAAGCTCGTTTCCGAAATTAAGGACATCATCGAAGAGTATCGCGGCGAACTTAATGTTGAAGATTTTATCGTTTAAATCTTAACGGATAATAATAACGGCGGGGTTAAATCCCGCCGTTTTGTATTTTATTAAATATCAAGGTCAATCGAGTTTAAAGAGATCCGTGCTCAGGTACTTCTCCCCTCTGTCCGGGAAAATACAGACTATAACTCCGCTTTCAAGCTCTTTTGCAAGCTCCACGGAAGCAAGCAGAGCCGCACCGGAAGACATTCCTACAAAAATTCCCTCTTCCTTTACTATTCTCCTCGCCATCTCGAACGCGTCTTCGCTCTCCACCATAATTGTTCTGTCCAGGAGTTCTTCATTATAGATGCTCGGGACAATAGCTTCGGACATATTTTTAAGCCCCTGGATATAGTGTCCCCTTACGGGATGTGCGGATACAATCTGGATAGAGGGATTTAATTCCTTTAGCCTCGTGCCGATTCCCATGAGAGTCCCCGAAGTTCCCAATGCGGAAACATAGTGCGTCACCGTTCCGACGGTGTCCCTTATGATTTCTTCCGCCGTTGTGGAATAGTGCGCGATTTGGTTGTATTTATTTGTAAACTGGTCGGGCATGAAGTATTTATCGGGGTTTTCTCTTTTTCTTTTTCTCGCTTCGGTTATTGCTCCATCGGTTCCCTTCGTCGGATCGGTTAAAACGACCTCGGCTCCGAAGGCCCTTATCATTTTCTGTCTCTCTTCCGAAACGGCGCCGCTCATTATAATCTGAACTTTATAACCCTTTATTGCGCCGATCATCGCAAGACCGATTCCGGTATTTCCCGAAGTCGGTTCCATGATTATTTTCCCGGGGGTCAGGCTTCCGTCTTCCTCCGCCTGTTCCACCATTTTTAAAGCTATCCTGTCTTTAATACTTCCCGTAGGGTTGAATCCCTCCACTTTTGCATAAATTTCTATCTTTTCGGATTTGAAAATATTATTAATCTTTACAAGAGGAGTATTTCCAATCGTATCGAGAATGTTATTGTAAAGCGCCATTATCTCCTCCAACATTTTTATAATATGAAAAGTATATCAGACGGTAAAACCCTGTCAAGATTTTCTCTCGATTTAAGCCTGTGAAAAGAGGGTTCAAAACGGAACATTATGCATTTTATGTAAATTATTAATGACAGTTTTGTACAAAACTCCCCTTACTTAAAGGGTCATTTATGATAAACTTATATAAAGAATACCGGATTTGCTTTGATTTTATTCAAACAGAAGGTCGGTATGTTTTAAGAATAATCAATTCATTATAGGACACTTAAATGCTTGTTAAAAACCAGGAAGTTACGCTTACCATTGAGGATATTGCGAGTGATGGTAACGGAGTTTCAAGGTATATGGATTTTGTCGTCTTCGTACCCTATACGGCGGTAGGAGACGTCATTACCGCTAAAATCGTAAAAGTTAAAAAGAAACATGCCTTCGGAATAATCGTCAATCTCCTAAAAGAAAGCCCTCACAGAATCGATTCGGGATGCATTCACTTTCAAAAATGCGGCGGATGTTCTCTCAGACATCTCGATTACAAAGAGGAGCTGAGGCTGAAAAAAAATTTCGTAGTTAATTCCCTTAATAAAATCGGGAATATCGATTTTCCGGTTGAGGAGGTCATCCCCTCTCCCGACATTTCGAAATACAGAAACAAGGTGCAGCTTCCCGTTTATCAGGACAAAAACGGGCTGAATTTCGGTTTTTATGCAAGGAGAAGCCACAGAATCGTTCCGATAACCGGGGGATGCGATTTAAATCCCGTTATCTTTAACAAAATCGCGTCGGACGTCTGTGAAATCTTAAACTCGTATTCCGTTAAAGCATATGATGAATACAGCCACCAAAGGGATCTCCGACATATCGTTTTAAGGGAAAACGACAAAGGCGAAATAATGCTTTGCCTCGTTATGAACTGCGATTCTTTTGAAGGCGAACTTGAGTTCTGCAAAAATATTCTTAAAGAACATCCCGAAATCGTGAGCATAGTTTTAAACGAAAACTCCAAAAACACCAACAGAATAATGGGTTTTTATAACAGAACTCTGTACAACAAGGGTTATATTTACGACACTCTTTGCGGTAAAAAATTCAGACTCTCCCCTACCAGCTTTTTCCAAATCAACCGTGGAGCGGCGGAGATTCTTTACGGAGAAATAGAAAAGCTCGTACAGCCCGAAATCGACGATATTGTTTTAGACCTCTATTGCGGCGTCGGTTCCATAGGGCTGTCTTTTGCCGAAAAGGTTAGAAAGGTAATCGGAGTTGAGAACAACGAAAGTGCCGTTGAGGACGCACACCACAACGCATCTGTAAACGAAATTTACAACGCGGAGTTTTTCAACCTCGATGCTACGAAATTTTCGGAAAAGCTGAAAAAGTTCGCCATTTTGCCCGACTGCATAATTACCGACCCGCCGAGAAAGGGGTGTTCCGCAACGCTTTTAAGCAACCTGGTGAGCCTTAACCCCGAAAAGATAGTGATGGTGTCCTGCAACCCCGCCACCCTTGCAAGGGATTTAAGGGTATTAATCGACTCGGGTTATGAAATCAAAAAAGTTACCCCCGTCGATATGTTCCCGAGAACGGAGCATGTGGAAACGGCGGCGCTGGTGTCTAAAGTTATACATCGGGAATATTAATATAAATCCGGTGAAGAAGATGCTTGATTTGACAGCTGCTAAATACCCGGCTAAAGACTTATATAAGAGGCACACATAAACAAATAACGTTTATCGGTTTATGCTCGGAATATTCTCATAATATTATTTAAAAAAAGAAAAGGCATGAACGGCCTTTTTTATTAAATATTTATATAAATAACGATTTAAAAGGAAGAATACAATATGTGGGCAAAGAACAGCGTGTTTTATCAGATATATCCCTTGGGGTTTTGCGGCGCTCCCAAAGACAATGACGGGGTGCTCGTACCCAGAATACGCAAGGTCATGGAATGGATTCCGCACCTAAAGCGGCTGAACGCGGATGCGGTTTACTTTTCGCCCGTGTTTGAATCCGACCGTCACGGTTATGATACAAGAGACTACAAAAAAATTGACTGCCGACTTGGCGACAATGAAGATTTTGCCGAGGTTTGCAGAGCGCTCAAAGAGAACGGCATCCGTGTGGTGCTGGACGGCGTGTTTAATCACGTGGGCCGGGGTTTTTGGGCGTTTCAAGACGTTCTTCTGCACCGTGAACAGTCCGAATACAGGGACTGGTTCCATATCAATTTTAACGGCAATTCCTGCTATAACGACGGTATGTGGTACGAAGGCTGGGAGGGTCACTTTGAATTGGTCAAGCTCAATTTGGAAAACCCGAAGGTTTCTGAATACCTTTTTTCCTGCATAAAAGGTTGGATGGATGAGTTTCAAATTGACGGCTTGCGGATTGACGTAGCCTACTGTTTAAATGAGTCTTTTTTGCGCAAGCTCCGGCAATTTTGCGATTCAGTCAAACAGGACTTTTTCCTAGTGGGTGAAGTCCTATTCGGAGATTATAAGAGGATCGTGAACTCCGAGATGCTCCACAGCTGTACGAATTATGAATGTTACAAAAGTCTCTATTCCGCTTTTAACGATATGAACCTTTTTGAAATTTCACACTCTCTCAACCGACAGTTTGGAAAAGAAGAATACGCCATTTACAAGAACGAGCATCTGCTGTCATTTGCGGATAACCATGATGTCACCAGGGTAGCCAGCATTTTGAAGGATCAGAATCACCTGCCGCTGCTGTACGGCATACTGTTTACCATGCCGGGTATCCCTTGTATATATTATGGAAGCGAATGGGGAATTTCAGGGGTCAAAGAAAAGAACAGCGACGATGCGCTTCGACCGGAAGTTTACCTTCCTGAATGGAACGACCTGACAACGTTAATCGCTACCCTTGCCGATCTCCGCAAAAGATATAAAGCTCTGCTGTACGGTGATTACAAGAGTATTGTGCTCACAAACCGTCAGCTCGTGTTTCAGCGGGAGTTCGAGGAGGAACGCATATGGGTTGCCGTAAACGCCGATAACCGGGAATATCACGCTCAATTTAACGGAATCGAGACAAGTAATGCCACGAATCTGCTGACCGGAGAAAGCGTTTCTCTGCACGACGGCAGTTTGCTTTCTCCGTACAGTCTTTTTATATGGAAGATCGATTGAGGCTGAAGAGCGAATAACCGCTAACTTTTGAAAAAGAGGGCTTTAGTTCGCCGATAAGCCGTGAGGGGTTTATCAGGTTTTTAGATATAGCGCAAAAAAACGACCCCCCGTCGACGTGTTCCGTTTTGAGTAACATGTTGACGGGTTCTCGTTTTCTCGGCAAAATAGTTTTCGCCAGTTAATAACGAAAAATTTGATTATATTACTTTTTTAAAGATGCCGGAAAAGCTCTTTGCTTATCCGGCATATCTTTTAAAAGCCACATATCGGTTTTAACCAAAAACCCTGTAACTCCATTGAGGATTTTTTTCCTTATATTTTTGTTTATTTCTATACATTGCCTTATCGGCTCGTTTTACATAATCTTCTATCGTCTCGTTTTGGAGATTAGCCGGGTCATAAAATGCTACACCGAATGACATTACAACAGGAATATGCTCCGTTACCCCTTGCACGAAAACCTCTTTTGATTCCAGCTTGGAGAGTTTATTATAATCGCTGTAATCCTGAGAAATTATGACATATTCGTCTCCGCCTATTCTGAATATATCGCTGTCCGGAAATTTATTTTTCAAGTATTCGGCAACGCCTTTAATCGCTCTGTCGCCGTATTCATGGCCCAATTTGTCATTTATAAATTTTAAGTTATTCAAGTCAACAAACATTATTACACATTTTTTATTAGCTTTATTCAGCTCAAATAATCTGCGTTCATAAGCATGTCTGCTGCCCAATTTTGTAAGGTTGTCCGTCTTTAACGCCTCGTCCAATAACGAGAAATGTATTTTTTCTTTTTTAATATTATCAAAATATTTCAATGCAACCGATATAAGGAATACTATGAACATAACTATTTCTATAGACAATACATAACTGAATATGTGAAATTTAAGAAAATTCTCATTTATCATTGATAATGAATTCATAACAAATATGGAAGCATAGAAATATTTCTCATATATATACAATTTATCCCTATTCATAAAGCCGGTTAATACGAATACCAGCGACGTCAATACAGTTAAAAATACACTAATGTAAATAGTATCGATATATGATATGTAGCCGTTAATTGACAATATGAATTGTATAATAGAGTTTAAAACGGTCAGTACTATAAGAAGCCGTCCGGACACGGATATAACTTTATTCCATTTGTTATGCTTATAATCTTCAGTATCGTTATTTTTATAATCTAAAGTAAGCCCGAACCTGGTTACGATGTATTTAATTATCGGTATGTTTATTAACTGCGTTGATATATACAATACATAGTGGATCGTATTTAATTCAGATGGTAAAAACGATTTTATAAAATCCGTTTGGCACAATAACACCAAACCCGTAATCCCTGCTATATGAGTTAAATACAATATGTTGACATATTCCCTTTTAAACAACCTGTAAGCGGTATATACCAATACGCCCGTAAAACCGATGAAAATCATAAAGACAGACGGCACTATAAGATGTACCTCTCTTAAAAATATCACCGTTATCAATTCCATCAGGTTATTTACACTGTATATATTTGTAACGATACCCACATCCGAATCTTTTATGGGATTTAAGGTTATTTCTATATATCTGCCTTTATATTCGCTTGGAATTCTGATTATCTCAAATTTTTCTCTTCTGGCAATATTGTCCATTCCGGACATGCTCATATGTTTGCGAATTCTGCTTTCATTTTTATAAGCGGAGTGTCTTTCGTTATAACTGTTATATAAAGTATCACCGCCGGATGTTTTTACCTCTATATCGGAAAATGCGTAACTTATCGCTAAATAATCGGATATATCCGATATATCGTCAGACCTTTTTCTGTCAACAATAAAACTTATTCCGCTTCCGACCTCTATAGGTAAATCCCTTTTATACTGAATATCCGACTCGGTATTGTCTTCCGAAGCGGTATAAACCTCTTCTACTATGCCTTTATTTATACCGTGATACCAACTATCTTCAACTTTATTCGATCTTATTGTAAGCGGTATTACAATGCACATTATTATTAAAATAGCGGTAAACACTATGCTCGGTATATCTATTTTATTCTCATTGCCGAGTTTGCCTTGATTATCAAAAATGTTTTCTTTTATATTTTTATTCATATTGACTAAACCTTTTCCACCCTTACCGATTTCCCAATAACTTTAAATATCCGCCGGCAGGGATAGATTTTGCATAATAATATCCTTGTACCGTATTTATGCCAATATCTCATGTTATCTATTTGATTTTTGTTTACACAACTTAAATAACCACCTCTCTACCCTGACTTTTCATCAGCATAAACATACCTTGTATCCGAGGGGCGGTCTTAGTATTATTTAAGAGAAAGCCCTGTTCAACTCTGAATTTTTCGAACTTGAACTCAGCTTTTTATTCTATCACAACTTATATGTTTTCACAATGATAATGTCGATTTGCTCTGTCGG
This sequence comes from Oscillospiraceae bacterium, assembly GCA_012520915.1. GTDB lineage: Bacteria > Bacillota > Clostridia > Oscillospirales > Ruminococcaceae > WRIP01. The sequence goes on along the minus strand of JAAYNJ010000004.1, from coordinate 48,935 downwards.
TGAATGCGCTGCAGTTACGATATAATAATCCAAATGGAAAAGGTGCACGGCTGCCCCTGAAGATATAAGAATTGCGCCGAAGATGCTTCGGACTTAAATGTATCCGACCTTTATATTGTTTAGGTTTAATACGGAGAATCTATAATGAATAATGATTACGGCGAGTATTGGGAAAAATGCTGGAATGAGGAAAATTCCGAGGAGCTGTTTAATTATCTTGACGGATATTTTGAAATGAAAAGCCCCGAGATAGATATATTCAAGGAAAACAATATTAAAAACATCTGCGATGCGGCAAGCGGTTTCGGCGCTTATTCGCTGGCTTTGGCGTCCAACGGTTTTAACGTGCACAGTTTTGATATTTCCGAGACTGCCGTGAAGATGACAATTAACGCATTAAAGAAATACGGAATGGATGCCGAAAAGGTTATGACGGCAAGCATTTTAGATACGGGTTATGAGGACGAATCATTTGACGGAGTGGTTGCGCATGCCGTATTGGATCATTTAACGGTGTCGGATTCGAAAAAGGCATTAATCGAGTTGTTTAGAATAACAAGAAAAAACGGGTTGATTTGGATTTCCTTTGATATGGTCGAAGAGGATGACCTGAAAGAACCGCATGTATTATTAAAAGACGGAACAATGAAATATACTTGCGGAAGCCGGGCGGGATTGTTGTATCATCCGTATGATTGGGCAGGCATTAACACACTGCTGAAAGATTATCGTATTGTTTATAAAGCCGACAAGGGAGAACGGGAACGCTCGGTTATTCTGAGAAAAGAATAGTAAATCTGAGTTTGCCGGGAAAAAAACGGAATATGGTGGAAGTAGCAAATATAGCTGTTTACGCTTCTCAACGCATTTCGGTACGGCCTTTTTGTCGTCAAAACTTTATACCGTATCATATATAGGCTATAATGCTATCTGACAATCTTTTTTGAAAAGGGTTAAGCTGTCATGGGTAAAAACAAGTATCTCGCTCAGATTCTACAGGCGATTTTGCTTTTTATACTGATTATAATAATTGCTTATTCGATGTGGCTTTTTGATGAGATTAACGGAACCGCACGCGTAATCAATTATTCGGGTATTGCCAGGGGCGGTGCTCAGAGAATCGTTAAGCTCGAAAGCAACTTTATCAATGCGGACGAGAGAATTTCCTATATTGACGGGGTAATTCAGGAGCTTAAAGAAGGTGGAACTCAGTATCACATAAAGCCTATACTGCTTCCGAGCTATCAGGAAAAACTGCAGGTTCAAAAAGATGCATGGAATAACATTAAGCTTCTTATTTATGAACTCAGGGATTCGCGAAGCGAAGAAATTCATGATGCGTTGATAGCCGACAGCGAAGCATATTTCGATATATGCAATGAAACCGTTTCGGCTGCCGAGGACTACTCCCAGGCTTTGTCCGACAAGCTTAGAAAGCTTGAAATACTGCTGATTGTCATACTTGCAATCTTAGCCTCCATCACAATATACAGGTCGATATTAATGGCTATTGAATTCAGAAAAAATGTATCCCTGAGCAGCAAGGCATATACGGATCCGCTTACGGGTGCAAAAAGCAGAACTTTTTTCGATGAAAATATTAACAGCCTCTTTGGTACGGAAGAAGAATGCACCTTTATATTCATAGATATAGACAGGTTGAAATATGTCAATGACACCTACGGGCACGAAGAAGGCGATAATTATATAAAACACGTCGTAGAAAGAATAAAAAGCCGTTTCCGCACCACGGACATATTATTCAGGCTCGGAGGCGACGAATTCGGTCTTTTTCTTGGCGGATGCAAGGAGTCGATTGCATTGGGGCTGATTGATTCTGCGCGGGAAGATTTATTAAAGGACAATACCCGCGGTTATGAGTGCAGCTTCAGCTACGGAACGGTACACAAGGAAAAAGGCGAGATTGCCGATGTTGAAGCGCTTCTAAATAAAAGCGACGAGAGGATGTATCGTTTCAAGAAAGAAAAGAGAAAGGAAAGAAAATGATTTTTTAATTCTTTCATTATTAATTCAATACCTAATTTCATTTCTGTTGCTTAAGGGAAGAATTTATAAATTATCCCGGATGATAAGGTTCGAATAGTATAGATAGCGTGATTCCTATCACGAGCATAAACAGGTTTAGACTGCAAAATCAGTGTCTAAACCTGTTTTTTATTATTGCATTAATCAGAGAGTATGTTTTTACGCTGTCTTTCTAAGTCCCGAATCCGATACGATTATTGCTTCGCTTAGGTGCGGTCGGCATCTCAATATCCTCGGCATAGATGGTTCTCAAGTCTTTTTCGCTTATATCATCATAATCCATAGTAGTCAGCAGTCTCGTTGCCTGAGCCATTTTTGCTTTTTCGATTACATTTCTTACATACCTGCCGTTTCCGAAATCATCTTCGTTTTTTGCAATCTCGAAAACATCAAATAATTTATCGCAGGCTTCTTTAGTAAAGGTCAATCCTTTTTTCTTTGCAATCAAACCGGCAATACCGCAGAGGTCTTCAGCATCGTAATCCGCAAAGGGTATATGAAACGCAATTCTTGAGCGAAGTCCGGGATTCTTTTGCAGAAACCCCTCCATTTTATCGGGATAACCGGCAAAAATCACCACTATGCTGTCTCTGCGGTTTTCCATTTCCTGAACGATTGTATTGATTGCTTCATCTCCGTATAATCCGTCTCTGCCGTCCACAAGCGAGTAAGCTTCATCGATAAAAAGAACGCTGCCCTCCGCTTCCTTAAACTTCTTTTTAACTGTCGGCGCCGTCCAGCCTACATATTTGCCGACCATATCCGCCCTTCCGACCTCAACAAGATTTCTTTTTGACAGCAAGCCGTTTTCTTTCATAATCCGTGCGAAAAGTCTTGCAACGGTAGTTTTGGCGGTTCCGGGATTTCCGGTAAAAACCATATGCATAGCGGTTCGATTGGCTTTCATGCCTTTGTCGGCGAAAAGTTTCTGAGCTTTATAGTAATTAAGAGCATTATTTATAAGTTCCTTTACATTTTCAAGGCCGACCATTTCCATAAGCTCATCATATGCGGAGCCTTTTGGCGCCGCCTTTATGACTTCCCTTTTGGCAGTTATGATTTCTTTGTATTGCGGATAAATCCCGGTTTTGAGTTTGTTGTTGTACCATTCATCGAACATTTTGTGAAGCTCCGGAGCCAAATAGCCTTTTTCCTCTTCCAATTTTTCAAAAAGTTTTTTATTGACGCGCATGCCTTTATCTTTAGCCAACACTTTGAGAAAATCTTTTGCGTCTTCTCCATAGACGAATTCTTCCTTTAATTCAACAAAGCTTGAATTTCCGAGATTCTCATAGAATATCTCCTTGGATTTTGTACATTCGCGCGGGAGGCAAAACACGGTGAGCACCTGATGACGATATCTCTTCATAGCTTCGCAAATGATTTCAATCGTTTCTCTGCCGCTGCTTGCAAATTCATCCTCGATATCGTCGTTTGCATGATATCTTACGATTATTGCACCGCCCGTATTACTTTTATAAAGGCAGTCATAGGCGCTCGGGGAAAATTTAAATCCGGGCCTGATATCAAAGTTTCCGTCGGGTCTGAATTCAACTAAAGAGTAACGTCTGTTGCGTATTCTGTTATTGGCATAAAGAGCCTGCAACAGAAGTCTGCCGATGCCTTCGCGGATATCGTCATCGTCCGTTTGCAGCATATAATGTACAGGATGTCCGGTTACATTTTTTTTTGAACTTCCGGCATAAATGCGGTCGAGTTCAGGCATAAAAGTATCTTTAACAATGAAGCTTTCAGCCTTTTTATAAATATATTTTTTATCAGCTTCTTTTATGATGTTTTCATCGTATTCGATACTCCTTTGAAATCCTAAGCTCAGTCTGTCCAAATCAAACTGTTCGAGCACATTATCATCGTTCTCAATGTAATCGTTTCTATCCGCAAGTATAAGCATTTTTCGTGCGGAATTAAATGTTACCTCTTCAAGATAAGTATCCTTCAGCTCTATCTCTATAGTATTCAGAAATGCGGCAAGCCGTCTATCAAGATCTGCGGAATCACGGCAAATAATGCCTATTGTAACCAAATCCCCTGATGCGTCGGTTACATAGAAAAAAGCTTTCTTTTGCAGTTTTTCATTAAACGCATTGCTTTTCCTTGCAATTCTTTTGGTTTTCTCGCGCATTATGCGTTGGCTGTCATTTTCTTCAGACCAGTTTTCATCAACAATAAAGCCTTCAAACTTATAAAATTGCATCTCATACCTCGGTGTTTTTTCATTTTCACAACTATATGCTACCATTCAAGATGTACCGTTTTCGGTGCATAGGCATCATGCAGTTTAAGTTTTGTTTATTAAAAAAGTGCGCCGTCAGGCGCACCGCTATTACATAAAGATTTTATCGTAATGCTTTACGAGTCTTTTTTATTGGCCGGCATATTACCGGTATTTTTCCAAACCTCTTTCCAACGATTCTTTAATGCGTTTTCTCAATGATTCCGGAGATGTAATCTCGACATGATTGATATACTGCATGGCCCAGTACCCCATAGCGTTCGGACTGGCTTTCAGGCTGACCTCAATCTTTTTGTCATCCTCGCCTTTCATAATCCGGATATCGGTACCGAACCAATCTATAATCTGATCTATTATTTCGATATCCGCAGTAAAATGAATCTGCTCCTGTTTATCGGTATACATATATGGCATTGTGGAGGAAAGCTCCTTATAATTAATGCCCCCTTCGTATCCCGGCACTTCCCTTATCGGAACGGCTTTTTTATCCGTAATCTTCATATTTGTAATGCGGTCCAATCGGTGAAAAACCATATTGCCCCAGAATTCGCTGTATGCCATGAGATAATAGCGTTGGTTGTGGAGAATCATCAGATACGGGCTCACATATTGATTTGATGATCTGTGAAGCTTTTTGTCGATTCCGTATTTGTTGTAGTTGTAGTAAATCTGCCTGTTTTTCTCGATGGCCGTGCTGATAATATCGATATTGAGGAAGAGTGCCTGATTTTCCGTCTTGCCCCACTCTTTAATTGAACATATATGCTTGACGCCGGTGCGGAAATATTTGTTTGATAAAGCGCAGATACGGTCGATTAGTTCCTTTGAATGCTTCGCGGTAATATGCTTGCTGCAGAGCACCCCGTCAATAATCATACGAAGCTCCGAGTCTTCGAAGTCGCGGGAGTTCAGGTAGCTGCCGCTCCGGCCGGATTCAATATCAGCTCCCGCCTCTTTGAGAAGCAAAATATTTCGGCTGATAGCCTTTCGCTCCATAGTAATACCGTATTCCGTCTCCAACCTGGCGCCGATTTCCTCCTGTGTAAGCGGATGGTCATAGTCGCTGTGTTCTTTGAGAATTTGCCATATCCTTATAAGCGCCAGCTTTTTAGGTTCCAAGCTTCCCATAATTTATTCCTCGCGATGTTTACCCGGCATGTATTTTTATGAAAATTCTTTTTGATTATAACATAAACGGCTCGCCCATATTCGGTACACTACTCGTTAAAGGAGGTTGAAAAAAATTAATGATTCAGGCAAACTCATCCGACAATATGAAGTATTTATTTTTCTTAATTGTTTTTTAAATAAACTATTGACATAATACAAATTTGTATTACAATCAGGATATTAAACTAATACAAATTTGCGTTATATTCGAAGGAGCATTACATGATACTTTACGGAGTTGAATTGTCAGATGTTAATCTGAATGAAAACGGAGAGATTGTCGGAACATCATGCTGTGGTGACGACTGCTTTTATACTGCGGATATTTATGCCGCTTTTGAAAACTTCAAATCGAGAATTGACAAAGTTTATTATGGGTATTTATTAGATATATGCGAAATAACTCTTGATTTGGATCCCGGGGATATATCCATGTACATTGACGGGTTTGATAAAAACTTTGAATACTTTAAAGAAATCGGGCCCAGAGTAGTCATAGCACAATACTTTAACCATGAAACATGGGAGGGGTGCCGTTTTGATGTGTTAGATCATATGGTAAGGCAGAGTTCAAAATACTACAATATGCGCATAATCTGTGAAAAAGCAGGTGTAAATTATTCTACATTCAGAGGATTTAAAAATAACAAGCAATATTTTTCGGAAGAAAAGCTGATAAGGCTGCTTCAAACCATGAACAAGGTCGGAGTCGGCAGTTGGAATGAGGAGCTATATGAGTCAATCCGTTATGTTGAGGAGCGAATGAGGCATATCGGATAGGCTAAATTCAGAAAAATATTTAGACAAACAATCATCGCCGATTAACAGTAGTTGTTAAAACAGTATAAAACAGGTTATAATAGTCGAAAAAAAAAGGGCATATCGGATATGATTAATTTTCCGGCGATATATATTGCGAACGGCATGGCGTCCCTGTTGTCATTGGTTATTTTATTCAGTTTTAAAAGATCAATGCGTCATGGATTGTTTGAGTTAAAGGTATTCCATTCGATGATTGTTCTGAATATTATCCAATGCTTTATTGAAACAGCGGGCTTTCTTCTTGACGGCAAAACGGGATACGGATATCGTGCGTTGTCAATGGGGCTGAGCACCGTTTTATTTATAAACAGCAGTGTATTCGCCTTTTTATGGGCAGTATATTCGGACTATAAGCTGTTTACGGATATGGAAAGAATCAGGCGGATATACCCTTTTGTGGCTATACCCTCCGCGCTGATTATTATCGGTTGTTTAATTAACCTGGCAACGCCGGTATTTTTTATCATTGATGCGAACAATATTTATCAAAGGACAAATCTCTTCTTTATTCCGTATATTGTCACGTATTTTTATGTGGCTTACGGGGTTATTATAATCTATTCGTTTCGCAATAAAGTTGGAAAGAATTTGTTTCTACCTGCCATTATGTTTATGACCCCCATTGTGCTCGGAAGTCTGTTGCAGTTCTTCTTTTACGGATATTCTTTCATGTGGCTCGGAACGGCCATAGGGATGATTTCTTTGTTTATCAACGTCCAAAATGAGGCAACTTACATAGACGTGTTGTCGGGATTGTTTAACAGACAGTACTTAAATAACATATTGTCGATGTATGATTTTAAAAGATATTCTGCCGGCATACCCGCAGGAATTATGCTGGACATTGACAGCTTCAAAAACATAAACGACAGATTCGGACATGTCGTGGGAGATGACGCTATTGCTTCTGCCGGAAAGATACTGCGTTCGGTTGTGGGTAATAAAGAGGTTTTATGCAGGTATGGCGGTGATGAGTTTATCATATTGATGCATATAAAATCTCATAAGAACATCACGGATATAATTGACAATATAAAAACACAAACAATATTGTTCAATGAAACAAATGAGAAACCCTATAATTTGGATTTTTCAATAGGGTATGGCACATACGATAAAAAGCATGGGTCGATAGATGATTTTTTAAAGAAGATCGATGATTCTATGTATGAAAATAAAAATAGAAAGATCCGCGAAAGACTTATATGCGACAGAAGACAGATTTGATATCGGGCGAAAGGCAAATTATTTCTTTAAGCCGGCGGGAAAGTTAATTATTTTCATTTCCGGCCAAGAGAACACTCGTCTAAACGGCAATATTAAAAGTTAACTTGATTTATAAAAGCATTTATTGTTAAATAATATAAATGTTATTTTTTTCTTTGCAAGATATTTATTTAATAGAGTCCCCTCTTTAGTTGTTAAACCGGTACTAAACAATCTATAAAAGTTGACAAAAAAGGGCGTATTAAAAATGATTAATCTTCCTGCGATATTTATTGCAAACGGAGCAGCAATACTGCTACTTTTAATTGTTTTATTGAGTATAAAGAGACCGTTGCATAGCGGAATGTTTGAAGAAAAAATTTTCTATGCGATGATTCTATTTAATATTATTCAATGCCTTTTCGAATCGATTGTGTTTTTTCTGGACGGCAAAGCATTACCCGGATATCGAATTTTGTCGATAATTCTTAATGAGTTTTTATTTATCAACACCGTAGTATTTGCTTATCTTTGGGTAATATTTGTGGACTATAAATTGTTTTCGGATATGGAAAGAATCAAGCGGATTTACCCTTTTGTGGCCATACCTACCGTGCTGATTATCATCGGATGCATAATAAATCCGATAGTACCCGTATTTTTTACGGTCAATGATTATAACATTTATCAAAGGACTAATTTGTTTATCATTCCATATGCAGTCACCTATTTTTATCTTATATACGGGGTCGTTTTAATCTATTCGTTTCGCAAGAGGATACATAAGTATTTGTTTCTCCCCGCTGTTCTGTTTATGGTTCCCATTATTATCTCAAGTGCTTTGCAGTTCTTCTTTTACGGATACTCTCTTGTGTGGCTCGGCGTGGCTATAGGGCTTACTTCCCTATTCATCAACGTTCAAAATGAATCGTCGTATGTGGACATGCTGTCGGGACTGTTTAACAGACAGTATTTAAATAACTACCTGCTAATTCAAAGCAAAAAAGTGGATACCGACCGCACGCTTGCCGGAATCCTGTTGGATATCGACGGTTTTAAAAACTTGAATGACAGCCTCGGACACCTTGTTGGAGATGATGCAATTTCTTCAGCCGGAAAGATATTGCGCGAATCCGTGGGAAATAAAGGGGTATCGTTCAGGCTCGGCGGCGATGAGTTTATCGTATTGATGCAAATTCGCTCTCAGAAGGAAATTTTTGAAATGATAGACAGAATTAAAACGGAAACAACATTGTTTAATGAAACGAAAATGAAACCTTACGAGCTTCATTTTTCAATCGGCTGCAGCATATTCGATAAGAAGAATGAGACAATAGATGATTTCTTAAGAAATATCGACGCTTCAATGTATGAGGATAAGAGAAAAAGAATTTTTGAAAAATTAATTCCCGACAGAAGAGAGATTTTATAAAGGTTTTTTAAGAATAAAAGGCATCGATTGATAAGATGTTCGGCAAAAATTTTAAGCAGTTTAATAAGTTTAAATCCCGAAAAGATAGTGATGGTATAATATAAGCCCACCACATTGGATCGGGATTTATTATTATAGAATGTGGAAAGGATTTGAAATAATGACAGTTTCGAACATTATGACCGGGCAAGGCGGTTTGGAAGCAAAACAAGAAGAGTATGAATTGGTAATCACATCTGAAGATATTGTTTCTACTGATGTCCGTTTTACAATGCAGGATCTTGCTCTCGGGGATAACTACACACCGTTGGATACATATTTTATGAACCAGGCAGGCGAAGTTTTTCGCCGCAAATTAAGAAAAGGTGAGTATAAAATTTCAATTAGAACTATGCCAAGGTTGGCTTGTCAAATTTTTGAAAGCGAGATTGAAAATCTCTCTAAAGAGGAAAAGGAGAATTTCCCTATTTGCCGGTATAAGTCTGATTCGAACATCATTCGTGGAATATTTCCCAGCATCGATGCATTCAAGGAGCATAATAATTCTAAAACATGGGAACACATTGATTATATATATAATGAAAACAAACAATTTGTATTTTATGGATATAACATTTTTTCAACAATTTTATTTGTTCAGGAATGCCTAAAGCGCTTTGGCAAAGAAGGCGATAAGTTTGTTCTAATCTATCGTGAAAAAGGCAAAAAAGATAACTCGAATCCCGAGGGATAAGAAAAAATGACCAAAGAAAAAAATCCGGGATTCCGGAGGATATGCTAATCAATATACTATTACTTAATTGAGTCTCAGAAAGAAATTTTTGAAATGATAGACGGAGATTTATTCTAAATCTATTGACGAGGTTATTTATTTGTTTTTCTATCTGAAAGACAGTACACATAAAGGCGGCTGTTTTATGTCAGCAATTAAGGCTCGGACATTATAACCGTATGCAGGGTTTTGGAGGTGGAGTGTTGAAGGAAAAAATTCAAATGCTGGTGGAAGAATTATATGAAATTCAATCTCAATATGATTACAGTAAAATGATGACACTTCAGGACGACTACAGACGGGGCGCAGATATTTGGTATAACGAGTGGGATCTGGCGAATGCGCTTTGTTATCAACACGATGTGCCGAAGAGAGTAAGATTTGAGCTCCTTTATAAACTGATGAAAGCAATAGATAAACAGGGAGAATATGAAGTCGGCGACATCGTTTATCTGCCTGAATTTAATGGCGTGTGCGAGAAGGCTGAAAGAGAGCATAGAATATTTGTTATCACAAGCAAAGAAGACGACGGAAGTTACAAAGGTTATGAGCTTCGGGGCAACAATCCGGACCGGCCGAAATCCAATAAAGACGCCTCAGCATATCATTACAATATTTTTATTAAAAATTATTCCGATATTATCGAATATGGAGAGATGGTTGTTCTTGAAGCATACGTGTCTGTAAACAGACTGATGCATTTTACGAATGATGATTTGTTTCCCCAAGGCAAGAATAAAAGAGGAACCTGGAAAGGGCGGGTTAAACCTAAATTTTTGAGGCTGGTTGACAAAGCAGCTGAAAATTTCAGAAACTATGAAGAAATTTCGAACAGAAGATTGGAATGGGGGTCGGTATTCAGGAGATATTTATCGACAAAAATCATCGACATATCCCAGGACGTTTTATCCTGTATAACCTATCCCGGCGATCCGGTGCCGGAGAGCGATACGGTAAAGAGCTTTGAGAAGGGAGACAACCACAGGTTTTCCCTATTCTCCATGAGTGCGCATAATGGCACGCACGTCGATGCGCCTTCGCATTTTGTCAAAGACGGTAAGACCATAGACGAAATACCTCTGGAAGTTTTTGTGGGAGAATGCTATGTGGCGCATCATGAGGGCGACGTTACGGCGGAAGATGCCGAAAAAATATTGGAGAAAGCCGAAGTTTTAGGAGCTGATGAGCGCATTCTGATTGCCGGAGACGCGACGGTTACAGCGGAAGCCGCGAGGGTTTTTGCCTCTTCCGGAGCAGTAAAACTGCTCGGGAACGAAAGCCAGTGTGTAGGTCCCAAAGAATCGCCCATGGAGGTTCATGTTATTCTGCTTGAGGCGGGAATTATCCTTTTAGAAGGGGTTGTCCTCAAAGACGTTTATGAAGGAAAGTATCTTCTGAATGCGGCGCCGATAAATCTCGGCGGTCTTGAAGGCGCCCCCTGCCGCGCTTATTTAATCGGAACATAACTTGTTCTGCGGTGATGATTTTCACATAGCGATACGGCTTCTTTAAAATTCATATCAAATACTTATCAAAGGGGCAAAGCCGGGTCTCTCGGTTCGAAGCCCCTTTTTTATGAGCTCTCTCCCCTGTTTAAAAATAATTTAAAATAAAATGTAAAAAACTATTGACATTTTGAGACTTCATATTATAATCAAATTGTAAAGAACTTTTTACATTTAGGAGGATCTCATTATGAAAGGTTTTCGCAAAATGGACGAAATGGAAATGAGCATTACCGTTAAAGCAATACGACTTTCTTGGCTCTATTCCGGTTTATTTTTACTGGTATGGATTTGTTATGATTTTATTACAACAAAATCATTTCAATGGCTGCCTTTTATCCTGATGACGTCGCAATCGCTGGTGTATTGGATTGCTCAAATGTATCTGAAGTGGAAGTTGGGCAAGGATGAAGAATAATATTAGAGAATTGAGAAAAAAGCTCGGTTTAAGGCAGGAAGATGTAGCCAATACCCTCAATGTCACAAGACAGACAATAAATGCCATTGAGAATAATAAATACAATCCTACCTTGGAACTGGCGATGAAGCTGGCAAGACTTTTCAATTCGACCGTAGAAGAGCTTTTTATACTGGACGATTAGCGGTGCAATTCATTGACAACAGACTTGTAAAGATGTAATAAGACGGTTCATTTTCTGTCAGTAAGGTTTAACAGCCGGGTGCGATTTTTCACCCGGCTGTAATCTATTCTTTCATTCTTTAACATCTCTGTCTGCGTTTTTCTCGTATATCGCCGTGTATGTCAGTTTACCTGCAATTCGTTCCGATTTCATGAGCTCGATTTTATCGACCGTCTGTCCGAACTCTTCGATTTTTCGTGGAGAAATATTCGTTATTACCTCTCTTCCGAGCGTAATATGCGGGCTGAATTTACGTTCTTCCGTTCGGAAACCGGATTCGGTCAATTTTTTTGTCAATTTTTGGTGCAGTTTTGTCAACTCCTTGCTTTCGTTCACACCCGCCCACCAAATGTCTCCGCCGTTTCTTTTAAAACGGCCTATATTGCCGATGTTGATTTCAAACGGGCTGAACTCGACCTTATCCATTGCGGATTTTATTGCGGTCGTTTGTTTCCCGTCGCATTCCCCGAGAAACACAAGCGTCAGATGAAGATTTTCGGGGGCGCTGAAACGTCCCTTTTCGGATACGGCGCGCAATTCGTCGCGCAGCCCGAGCAGACGAGAGCGTGTTTTCGTATTGAAGTTTATGGCTATAAAAAGTCTCATTATTAAGTTCCTTTATTTAATAAATCATTATTTTCTTCATTTTAACACGATGCAACCTATTGGCGAAGTGTGTTTATGATATACTTGGTATTAATACTTAAAGTTTAAGTCTTATATGAAAAGCTTTTTAGTTACATATTGAGGAGTTAAATGGATAACAGAATAGTTATAACCTATGGTGAAGATATATGGAAAATGACCCGGGATGTTCTGAAGGAGTCGGGATTGGGAAATCTCATTCCGAAGGGTTCTTCTATCGGGATAAAGCCGAACCTGGCGGTCGCGAAGCCCGCAGATTCGGGGGCAACCTCCTCCCCTGTCATTGTATCGGCGCTGATTGAATACCTCAAAGAGCAGGGATATGACGATATCGTCATTTTGGAGAGTTCGTGGATCGGAGACAGCACAAAAAGAGCTTATAAAGTATGCGGTTACGAGGAGATATCCGAAAAATACAATGTGCCGCTTTTTGATGTAAAGCAGGACAGCTATACAGTGAAAAATTTTAACGGTATGGACATCGAAGCAAGCGATAAGGTGCTATCTTTGGACTTTCTTATCAATATACCGGTATTAAAGGGACATTGTCAGACATTGGTGACGGGTGCTCTGAAAAATATGAAGGGCTGTATCTCCGACAGGGAAAAGCGCAGATTTCATACACGCGGTCTTCACAAGCCGATAGCATATCTTAATAAGATAATAAAGCAGAATTTTATTCTGGTTGACGGAATGTGCGGAGACCTCGATTTTGAGGAAGGCGGAAACCCGGTTCAGATGAACCGCATCTTCTGCGGTACCGACCCGGTTTTAATCGATTCGTATATGGCGGATAGCATAGGTTATAAGCCGCATGAAGTCGAATATATAAACATCGCAAACGATATAGGGGTCGGAAGTTCGGATATCGATAACGCGGAGATTGTCGTATTGAACAGGGACGAGAGTATCGCAAAACCCTCGCCCTCGCGAAAGGTTCAAAGGCTTGCACAGTTTACTAATGCAAAAGATGCCTGTTCGGCGTGCTATGCCAATTTAATACGGGCTTTGTCAAGACTTGATGACGAGGATTTATTACATCGCTTTAAGGACAATCCCGTTTTTATCGGGCAGGGCTTTAAAGGTGTAAAGCGCGAAGGAATCGGTGTAGGACAATGCACCTCAGGCATAAGCAAAAATATCGGCGGCTGCCCGCCCTCAACTTCCGCCATTCTCGATTTTCTTAGGAATATATAAGTTTTGACTATGACAAAAAATATATCTTATAATCGCACTTGCATAACGAAATAGGTATTATCTTTTTATCATAAAACACATTTTAATAAATTTCGAAACATAAAGCCGGGAAAGTAACCGTTTCCCGGCTTTATGTTAAATTTGGTTTGATGTATTACCCGCTATTTTAGCTCGTTATTCAACAGTTCTCAAACCGTATAGCTAACAATATTAATACATTTGGGTTCGATATATAATCTGCAGTTCAACGTTCATCTGCTCTCTATCAAACAAGTTTTCATAAGTAGAAAACAAGATGCATTCTTAATTTTTCTCTCTCAGTTTTTTCGAAGCAATGCAGCACAAGCAGATCCTATTAGCGTGGCATCGTCAAAGCTGACGATTTCACAGTAATATCCAAGTTCTTCATTGAGATACTCTTTGATATAACGGTCAAGTTTCGGACGAAATAGTACGGATTTCGTAAAGTTTGTTCCCTCCGCCGTAATGCAAACCGGTCGCGAAGGAGTTGTCTCTTCTCCTATTTGTTCAATAACCGCCGCAAACAGTATGACAGCTATTCGGCTGGAGCGTTCAAAACTGATGTTGATAATCTCAAACAAATTTTCTCGGTCGGATTCATTATTCCTACACATTCTTGCTAAGTCATTATCTCCCTTTCGGTTAGCACAAAAATCGTCTATTTGCATCATAGAGAAGCTATCCAATTTAGCAAATTCAGATGCAAAATCAGCTGAAAAGAATCCTTCATTAACGGCAGATTTTACTGTTTTATATATTACTACACCTTGGTAGACGCCACCCATCATCTTTTCCATCAAATGATCACCCGGGTTTTGGCTCTCATCATCCAACTCTTTATCGAATTTGCCGAGCTTGAATCCGTCATACATTCCGCTTTCCATGTTAATTGCCATATGACCGGTCATCGCTACAGCATCCGAATTCTTAATGATATTTTTGCATTCCTCCAGATAGCAGGTATTGGTCCCTGTTCCAAGGATATACCCTATATAGCTTGCATATTCTATTTTAGCGCCAAGCATACCGCTAAGCATCGCAGCAACTGTATCGTTTAGTATTACAAAATCAAGTCTTCTTTTTCCACGCGATTCAAGCACTTGATTTATACCGGCTCCAATTAATTGTTTATTTACACCCACGATATCAACTTCTTTGCTGAATGAAATAAGCTGCCCGTCCCCACTTGGCAGAATCTCAACAGGATATGAAAAACAAAAACCTGCGCTTATGGAATCGGTTTTTTCGAGAATAGGCTCGATATAATCAACAACTTTTTCAAAAAATTCATCAATAGATATTTGTCCGTTAGTACCGGGCATTGGATATTTCTTAAAATTATCGATTAAAATATTGCCATCAGAAAGTTTTTTTGCTGTTGCAACACGAAAGTTGGTTCCTCCCGCATCAATCACCATTACTTCTTTCTCTTCTTCTATTTCGTTGTCGACGGTAATAAATGCAGGAATCATCAACAAAGAAGACGGCTGTCCATATAAACCCTCCCGCATTGCATTAACAAGCTTTTTGCGTTCAATATCAAGGTCAATACTGTCATAATGCATTCCGTTAACACGCAGAAAATTGCTTAGATTATTTCCCATTAAACCTCCTCCAAATCGTTTGACTTCGTCAATGCAGTCTTTTCTAAAAAATATCTTGATTGAAAGGTGTTGTCAGTTTAATTTTAGATTATCGTGACGAAGCTGATCTTTGTGTTACTACAACTCTTTAAAAAACTCAATAGTCTCCCCAAGCGGTCCTAAACAAAAGGCAATTTCAACCTTATAATTTCCACCGATATTAACCTCTTTAGGCTCAATAAGAATCTGATAACCTGCATTTCGCACATCTTCCACAATTTCCGCTATATCGTCAACTGAGAAAGCAATATGTTCAATGGGACCGTTTCCGTATTTTACTCCGGAATCTCCGTGTAGTATTTCCATGACGGTATTATCACCGCAACTGAGCATACACCCGGCATTTTCTCCCTCTCCCCACGAGCGAACTTCAGGACAACCCAGTACCTGCATATAGAAATCCACTGTTTTTTTATACAGTTCTTTTTCCGGTTTCAAACAAATATGATGGACACCCTTAATTTTGCTCATTTGATTTCCCTCCCCATATTCAAAATATTTATTTCATGTACGAATGCCTTATTAACTAAACATCTGCAAAACGACAGTCTATTATCCAATAATTCAGGTTTCGGAGAAAGAGAAGCTTCTCATTCTCCGTTTTTCCCGATTTTTAAACAAAAAGCACATACCGTTTACCGAGTCTTTTACCAACCCAGTATTTTTAAATATTCCCGACTCATTCGCGCCGCTTTCAATGCCCCCAGCCCGTAGTGCTCATCTTGTTCTACAATAACCCACTTTGAATATTTTAGCGATGCATCAAGAATTTTATCCCAGACCATTTGGCCGAACCCGACAGGACGGAATTCAAAAAGACCTGTGTCATTCTCGGCTTCCTCGGTTTCTATTCCAATCAGTTTATATAGATTTTTAGGTTTACCTTCGAGTATAAAATCTTTTAAATGAACTATCTCACAACGAGTCCCATATTTTTCAATATATGCCGCCGGATTCTGTCCTGCTACTTTCGTCCAGCAGGTATCCAACTCAACCATCAGATAGTCGGAAGGTATCTGCTCATAAATATCGTCAAAACCGAATCTCCCGTCAGGTAAAGTAACAAATTCAAAATCGTGGTTGTGATAGAGAAGCTTCAGTCCGTTATCAAACATAACCGCTCCGATCTTCTTCATTTCCGAAATAACCTTATTGTATCCGGGCGTGTTATGACGATATTCTTCCGGTAGGTATGGAACAACGATAAATTTACAACCGATTATTTTATAGGTGTCCGCCACTCCCTGTGCGTCTTCCATCAAATCTACAAGCGGTACATGGGCGCTGATAGGTATGAGTCCGATTTCCGTTAAGATATCTCTTACATACTCCGCTTTAAGATCATAGAGTCCCGCCAGTTCAACACCGTCGTAACCCATCTCCTTGACTTCTCTCATTACAGCTTCAAAATTGTCGGGAGTATTCTCCAACAAATCGCGAAGACCGTATATTTGTAGTCCAACAGGCAGCTTTTTCATTTGAACAACCTCCAATCTTATTATTAAAGTTTTTTCGTACTCTTATCAATTATTTGTTTTAGTGTTAACAATAATCACTTTGCCAATTTCTTTACCCATGTATAACTATTCACTTTATATCCTACGGTGGCGCATTTTATTACCTGGTCTATGTTCAAGCATATAACAACAGCTGCAAAGGACCATTTAAAAACAAAAGCAGCCAGCAAGCTAAACGGAACGGTAAACGCCCAACTGTAGATCAAATCGCTAATCATAACCCATTTCGTGTCTCCGCCGCCGCGAATAATTCCAACCTGACACGGCATTTGGTAAGAGGTGGCAATCAGAATAAATGCCTGAATGATTGTCATCTGCATTGCAAATATTCTCGCTTCATGTGAAAGACTGTAAAAACTAAGCACAGGAATTCTAATTGCCATCAAAAGCCCGAACGTTAAAACACCAAATGCAATAAATAATACTTGTAGAGTTCTAACATAGGAACGAAGCTTTGTCAGTTCTCCGCTTCCGATTGTTTTGCCTATTAAAACGCTTGTAGCAGATGCTACACTTATCGACACCATTTTGAAATATTGAAATAGAGTGCCTGCTGCACTGGAGGCTGCCATTGCACTGGAAGATATGTGCCCAAAAATTGCTGTCTGAGCGGCGACTGCACAGCTAAATAGAAGCGCAGACACTACACACGGAATGCTGACATCGATAAAATCGCTTAATAGTTTTTTATCGAAACCCAGCATCTCTTTTATCCTGAACTTTACAGGTAGTCCTTTTTTTCTGCAATAAATCAGAATTATTGCTAATTCGACTATTCGCGCTGTGAGCGTCCCAATCGCTGCTCCCTTTATTCCCAATTCTGGTGCCCCGAATTTACCGTAAATCAGGATATAGTTAATGAAGACATTGACGAACAACGTAGCACAGGAAATTTTGAATGCTATGCCTACAACCTGCACGCTGCGGAGTGTCGCATATAATAAATTAGAAACTATAAATATCAGGTATGTATAGCGCATCAATGACAAATATTCAATCGCCTGATGTTGGACAACAACATCATTGGTAAATATTCGTATAAGCGAGATGGGAGATAAAAACGCAACAGTTGTTAGAATCAAACCGACAGCCAAACCGATACACAAAGCTGCTCCAAAAATGTTTTGAACTTTTTCAGTATTCTTTAGCCCCCAATACTGACTTGCAAGTACAACCAGACCCTCACCAATGCCTGCTACTATGACTTGTTGCAGTATATACTGTAACTGATTGACCGCTGCAGCACCAGCAAGTGCATCCTGGCTATATGAACCCAACATAACATTGTCAGCAACATTAACACTGTAAGTGATGATGTTTTGTAAAATAAGTACAATCATCATCTTAAAGAGTGTGTCGTAAAATCCTTTATCTCTGCAGAAAAACGGCTCGTTCGGAATTCGCTCCGGTAAGTTCACTTTTGAATTCATTGAAGCATTCTTCTTCGAACTTGTCTCAGTCAAATTAGCACCTTTTATTTTCTGTAAAATTGACACAAACTTCGTATAATTTTTTATGGAATATAATTTATCTCAAACATATTCTATCCGCCTTTTGATACTTTTTCGGCAACCAACTACTCCTCAATAATGCTATTATCGGCAAGTATTTCCGGGAAATTTGCAATACTATCTGCCTGAGTAATTTCACGAATTACTTTGCATGGTACACCTGCAGCAAAAGTATTTGGCGGTATGTTTTTCACCACGACACTTCCCGCACCGATTACACAACCATCTCCGATAGTAACACCGGGACAAATAGTGACAGATGCTCCAATCCAACAATCATTTCCAATTTTTACCGGTTTTGCATAGCAGAGACGCTTTACCTCACCATATGAAGTCAGAATTTCCAGGCGTTCCTTTGCAACCATAGGATGAAGAGGTGTAACTATCGTGACATTTGGACCAAAATTACAATTGTCTCCAATTGTTACTTCTGCATCGTCTTGAATAGTCAAATTAAAATTGGCAAAAAAGTTTTTTCCGATTTTAGTATGTATTCCGTAGTGAAAGGCAATCGGTCCTTGTATAAAGAGACCTTCGCCATACGATCCAAGTATTTTCGATAAGATTAAATTGCGTTTTTCAGTTTCATTTTCATAAGTGTTGTTATAGTCTACATTCAAATTATGCGTCTTTAATTTAAGTGCTTTAAGTTTCGGATTGCCCGGATCAAATAGTACGCCTGCCTTAATTTTTTCTTCTTCCACTTTTCAACTCCTTCACATCTAAAAAAACGGATATTGTTTTGACAACATTTACGCCTATAAAAATTTCTTTTTCCGGATTTAGTTGAATATAAAATAGATACTTAGAGTTTTACGAAAACTATTTTTCTTAATCAGATAAAAAATTATAGAAATATAGATTTCTATTTTTGTCCGGCTTAAACCTCTGATCCCGAGCGGTCATAGTTTCAACTTCAAACACAATTATTTCTATCATGTCTGAAAACCCGTGTTGATATGGTGTTCCATACTGTTTAGTAATTGCTTTTAACGCCCTTTCCTTTTCTACATCACCTTTTTCAACATATACGTTTCCTTTAAAAAGTATGCTTTCATAGTCCAAATGGCACGAACGAACGTTTTTAATCTCACTATTTGCCAAGCCGAATATCGTATAACATGCACCCACATTTCTTTTAACCAGCTGGATTTTCTTTCCCTTTTTACCGGAGTGCAGGTACAACTTACCATCTTTGTACACATGATTAATCGGGATTGCATAAGGTCTATCATTGTCTATTAAGCTGAGTACCCCTACTTCGTGACGAGAAAGGATTTGAAGCATCTTATTTTTCGCCTCTGCACCCCTAACAACATTGTATTTACCTTTAAGATTTTTCTTATCTTCCCCGTAATCCGGTTCTGCTTCAATATATCTTTCAACCCATTGCCATTCACCGGGTATCTCAAGGCACTCTAAAGCGCGAAGATCTTGACTATTGGAAGGCCAAGAAAATGCATCGGCACCTGCATACAGTCTTTCATTTATCCTTACTACCTCATAACGAAGATAAACTATAGATTCTTTTGTCTCTATAATCCCGATTTTTTCTAATGGCATAGTTAACCTCATTAATAAATCATTCAATTCAATTATTCGCTATTTTAAATTTTGACTTTCATGTGAATAAGCATGTTTTCGCCAAAGGCAAATCAAGACATTATGGCAGTTGGCGTGCTAATGATTCAAAAAAGTGAACACAATTATTGATTTTTACAAAAAGCACTCTGGGTCATTCAGTATAATGACCCAGGTACTATTCTCTAATAATTCAGGACGGCTACAGCTAAAATCATTCAAATGCAACAGTATTGTTTAAACGGTCGGACTCAAAACACGCCTCCATCAGTCTTAAAACCCGCAGAGCCTCTTCCGCAGTGACTATTTGCTCTGCTTCTCCGTTGATTGTGTCCACTAGGTTAGCGTAAAGGGCATTTCGATCGACGACAACTTCAGGCAGAGGAACTTCCTCAATTGTCTTATCATCTCTTGGAGCCATTGTTTTTGTCAGACCTTCACCGGCTAATACGGGCTTTACGCCTTCTTCATACCATTCTTTAAGAAGCATCATTCTGCCTTCGCACCGAAAGTCATTTATGTACGCTGTCCCTTTGTCTCCACATATATACCAAAACGGGAGAGAAAGGAAATTACATGTTCCCACTTCTACGAGGGCTGTAATGCCACTTTCGAACGTTAGTAAAACCTTAAATCCGTCATCACACTCATCGTTTGTAATGTGGGTTAATTGGCAGTATACCGATTTTATTTTTTCGGGAATCATCATTAATATTCTGTCTAACAAATGAACTCCCCAGTCGAGCATCATACCGCCGCCAAATTCTTTTTTGGCTCTCCAATCCCCCGGTATGCCTCTGGATCCCATATATCTGGTTTCGACATTGAAAACATTTCCAATAAGACCTTCGTCGTAGATTTTTTTAATCATTAAATAATCCATGTCCCAACGCCTGTTATGTCTGGGATAAAATACCATTCCTGTTTCCTTCGAAACTTTTATAACGTTTTCCAACTCTGCAGATGTCATCATTACCGGTTTTTCGCAGAGAATATGTTTTCCTGCACGCATGGCTTTTATGCTTAGGTCGTGATGGATATCGTTGGGTACACAAATCAAGACTATATCTACTGTAGGGTCAGCCAACATGTCATCATAATCTTTATAGCAATGCCACCCCATTTCCTTAACCCATTCCATACGCTCGTCATCAATATCATATATGCCGGCAAGCTCAAGTTTTTTGTCCAGCTCTGTGATTTCTATCTGACCGGTGCCATATGCATTATAAGTAAGGAAGTCAGTAGTGTAACCGCCTTTTCCACCTATTGCCAGAGCGTGACCGCTTCCCATTCCGCCACAGCCCAAAATTGCAATTCTGCGTTTTTTACCCATTATTTACCCTCTTTCATTAAAAATCATAATCAATTACGCCCCAAGGTGTTTTTTGACTGCGAATAGCCATCGACTCCGACATCGAACAAATCTCATCTCTTGTTACGCTTCGATTCAGCTTTTGAGATAAGAATATTCCATCAGATAAGAGCGCTGTTTCCAGTGCGATGAAAGGTGTATCAATGCGAGTTTCGTCAGTTAAGTCGCCACGAAGATACGCTGTCCAGTGCGCCTGGTTATCATTGAAGGGGAATATAGCGGGATTCATTAACGACTCTTTCGCCCCATTTACTCCACAATCTATCACTTTTGAAATCATCACTCCATCTTCGTAACCAAAGAATTCCAGTGTTGGCGTTGGAGCTGAATCCGCGCCTACTACTGTACCGTCCTCTTGGAGTGATAACTCACCGCCCCATGTATCAACATCTATAAGCTTGATGCCTCCATGGCTGCCTGCTATAAAGCTCGGACCTACATCGTCGATATGCATTGCCCAATCTTCATAAATATCCAAGGAAACTCCGTTCTTCAGTTTAGCTAAGCCAACACTGAGATCTTCAACACCATATTCCATACCATCCTTGAGCAGGCGGCTGTCAATAAAATAATCAGCAGAAGACATTCCATAAATTGTTTCCAATTCCGGCATACCCATAATATAGAGCATCTGAGCTATATGGTAAATTCCAAGATCGGTTAAGGGACCATGTCCGCCAACTTCTTTGCTTATGAAATCCCGCGAAAAGTCCGGCATGTCAAGACCGGGTCTTCCTTCACGTCTGTGCCCCACACTGCGTGCATGATATAGTTTTCCGAGTTTCCCCTCATCAACCAATTTTTTCGCATAGCGGGTCTGGAGATTGAAAATAGAGCTTATCTGAACAGCAAGTTTTACTCCGTACTTTTTCTGAGCATCATACAAAATTTTAGAGTCAATATAGCTAGCGGCCATCGGTTTTTCGCAGTAACAATGGAAGCCGGCCCTCATGACAGCTACCGACACGGGTGTATGCAAATTGTTGTGAACACAAACATCAATAGCATCTATATCATCGCGTTTCAGCATCTCGCGGAAGTCTATGTACAGATCTTTCTCATCAAAACCATACATTTCCCCCCATAACTTGAGCTTTTTTTCATCTATATCGCACGCTGCAACTATCTTCGTTCCGGGGATTTTAGACCATATTGTCATATGTCTGTGCGAAATCATGCCTGTTCCAATAATAGCTATTCTTATTTCTTTCATTTTAAATCTCCTTTTATGAAAATGTTACGTTATTATATTTTTTGAAACTTTCCATGCTGACTTTAATACTTTCAATTTCATCAAGCGCAGTATAATCCTGCTCTAAAATAATATAATCATAGCAATCAAGTTCTACAGCTGTATCGATAATACTTTGAATGTCCAAAATACCGGTACCAATTTCAACAAAATGCGCCGGATTGGTCTGAGAAGTA
This sequence comes from Oscillospiraceae bacterium, assembly GCA_012520915.1. Lineage (GTDB taxonomy): Bacteria > Bacillota > Clostridia > Oscillospirales > Ruminococcaceae > WRIP01. The sequence goes on along the minus strand of JAAYNJ010000004.1, from coordinate 26,169 downwards.
AAATAGTCGAGATCCACCGCTTTACCTACTTCCAATAATGGGTACTGCACCAGCTCGTCTTCATATCCCTTCGGATAATCTTTTTGATGAAGAAGCGTGCATCGTTCTCCCAAATCCTTCATAATCTGTATCGGATCAACACCGCCCCGGGTTGCCCAATAAGTATCAAGTTCCAGCTTTACAAGATTCGGGTCAGTTCCCTCCATTAATCTGTCAAAAAAAGTTTTGCCGTCAATTAATTGAAATTCGTGTGAATGGTTGTGATAGAAGTACGACATTCCTTCTTCCGCACATATTTCTCCTAAACGATTGCATTCATCGCAAACCATTTGAACTTCAGCGGGCGTGCTCGCAAATTGAATAGGAGTAATCAAACCGTCTACGCCTATCTCTTTTTGAGCTTTGCAGATATCCCTTGCTGTTTCAGGCGTAAAGTTAGTCATCATAAAATGAGAAGCCAGTAGTTTTACACCTAATCTCTCACAGGTATCGCGAAAAACATCCGCCGGTACACCAAATCCACAGACCAGATCATGTTTGTCCATAGTATCTGTAATGCCGTTTGCTATCTGCAGATATTTATACCCGGCTTCCACACACTTTTCGATAGTGCCCAGAGGATCCTTTTCCATAGAATTGCGCACTGAGTATAGTTGAAGCCCAACTTTTAATTTCTTTTCCATATAGAATTAACTCCTTTCGCTATTAAGCTAAATTGGTTTACGGGTAAAGATATACATTATTATTTCTCTACCGCTTTTTGTTTTCTTGTAAGAGTGAAAGCAAAAACGCAGCTTAAAATTATGCATGTAGAAAGAGTTATCAAATAAAAGCCCCAGTCTTCGAAAGGTATATTCAAGAAAGACAGCACTCCGTTAACGCCCTGGGTGGTAGCGGCAAGGTCAAATAATCCGCACATGCATCCTCCCACAGTTGAAGCGGTTATAGCAGCAATCATAGCAGGCTTATGTTTTGCACAAACATTGAACAAAGCCGGCTCAACGGTACCTAAGATTAAAGTAGTCACAATACTTTCTCGCGCCGAATCTTTCAATTTGCCTACTCTGACAGCAAAAAAAGTTCCAAGAGCAGCTCCTCCACAACTAAGAACAGTTGATACCGTAAGAGGCCAAAAAGGATTTCTTAGTCCGCTTGCAATAAGCGTAATATTTATTGGCAAAAAAGCAAGATGAAGACCTAAAAACATCAAAGGAACGTGTATAACGCCAAGGAGAGTTGAGCCAACCACGCGTAGAGACGGCGTTAAAACGAGGAAAACAAAAATTTTTAGAATTGCCTTATCTACAGCTCTTGCTACCGGTGCTATAAGAAGGTAAGTGGAAGTAAAACTAAGCAGTATAGACAGCATGGGCACAAAGATAACTTCTATAGTTTTAGGGATAATGCGTTTAAAGAGCCGCTCAAATCCCAGAAGAGCAAGACCTGCCAAAATAGCAGCCAATATCTGCGCCTGAAAACCGCACTGTAAAACTTTAAAAATGCCGAAATCCCAGTATTTTATCAGACTTGCATCATCAATATTGGCCAGCTGCAAACCGCTCATAATATTTGCAGGAACCAATGTTATTCCTAAAAGCAAGCCCAAAACTTCGTTTCCTTTAAAGTGTTTCACTGTAGCCCATGTGATGAATACGGGAAGAGAGAAGATGCCGCAATCCCTGATTATCGATAAGAAGCTGCAGATATTTTCAATCACCTTATTATTTGCAGACAGCGGCTCACCGTGTGCGATTGGAAGTGTTCCTAAAACAACCACAATAGCACCGACAAGCGAGGCCACAATAATACAGGGTATTACCATTAGCACAATATCCCGATAATGGTTGAACGTAGACAGGAGCCCTTTTCTAACACTCTTCAAAAAGTCTTTCATCTATAAAATTTCTCAAATTCAGTGTATTCGAGATTCTCCAAACTTTATCTTTTTATCATTCGGGCGGTAATCATCCTGCTGGAAATCGTATCAAGTGCAACAGCGGTGAGTATCATCAAACCCTTGACTACGTGTTGCCAGTTGGAGTCGACTCCCGTCAGGTTTAATATGTTGGAAATAACTCCGACTATTACACAGCCGAAAATTGTCCCCACAACATTCGGATTGCCGCCGGACATCGATGTGCCGCCTATTACGACTGCAGCAATTGCATCCATCTCCATGCCTGTTCCTGCAGTTGGCTGAGCGCTGAAAGCACGTCCGTTCATGATCATGGCGGCCACCGAAACAAACATACCCACTATCATATATACAAAAATCGTAAGCCTACTGACATTGATTCCGGAGACTAAGGCGGCCTCACGATTCCCGCCGGTAGCAATTACCTGTCTTCCAAACCTTGTATTTCCCAACAATACCGACATAATCAGACAACAAAAAAGCGTTATATAGATTGGAACGGGTATATGGAAGACATACCCTTGCCCAATCCATTTAAACTGATCTTGCAGGCCGTTTACGGGAGAGTTGTTGCTTAACAGGAAGCACACCCCTTTATATACCTGGCCTTGAGCCAACGTAACGATAAATAACGGGAGCTTAAGCTTCATTCCGATAAAACCGTTTAAAAAACCGCATAGCGCGCCGAATGCCATACCGATGACAAGAACAAGACCGAACGGTAAGCCTCTTACAGAGAGAAGTCCCATTATGACTCCCAGCATTCCAAGCATAGAGCCTACCGATAAATCCAAATTCCCCGAGGTCATAACCAGAGTGTAGCCAATGCCAAGGACTGAGCTCACAGCCACCTGTCTTAGTACATTGATAAGATTTCGCGACGTCAGGAAAACGGGGCTTATCAAGGATGCAGCAATGCATAAAATAATCAGGATAATCGGGGCTTTATTCCCCATTAAAAAGTTTGCAATCTTATGATTGTCTCTTATTGATTTTTCTTTCATATCAAGGAGCCTTTCATTTAGAGATTAACCGCCAAACGCTTTGTTCAACAACGTTTCTTGATCTGCTTCGTTTCTGTCAAATTCTCCCACTATTCTTCCGTTTCGGGCAACCAATATCCGATCACACATGCCTAAAATCTCCGGCAACTCGCTGCTAACCATGATTATCGCCATTCCTGAGCTGGCAAGTTCGCTCATTAGCCGGTAGATCTCGGTTTTTGAACCTACATCTATTCCTCTTGTCGGTTCATCCAAAATTAAGATACGAGGGTCTGCCAGCAGCCATCTGGCAAGTATGGATTTCTGTTGGTTTCCTCCGGAAAGGGAGCCGATAGGAGTTCTCAAAGTCGGGGTTTGGACATCCAACTTCTTTACAATCTGCGCCACATCCTCCTCTTCCTTGGCTTTGTTTATGAAAGATAACTTATTACAAAGCTCTTTAAGTTTTGCAAGAGAAATATTGTACAGCACCGGAAGCGTAAACATAATTCCCGATTTGCGCCTGTCCTCCGTCACCATTGCAATTCCGTAATCAATTGCGTTCCAAGAATGGTTTATTTTTGCTACTTCACCATCAACAAGCACCTCTCCGCTGTCATATTTATCAAGACCGAAAACAGCACGCATTATTTCGGTACGCCCCGCGCCAATCAAACCGCAAAATCCTAAGATTTCACCTTTTCTTACTTTGAAACTTACATCTTGAAACTTTTTTTCCGATGAGAGGTTTCTGACTTCCAATACCACATCGCCTATCTGAGATTGAGTTTTAGGGTACAAATCTTTAATTTCCCGCCCGGCAATTTCAGTAATCAGCATTTGTGTGGTGACATCTTTTACAGCGTGCTTGGCAACAAACTTTGCATCCCGCATAACCGTGACATTATCGCAAATCTCGAATATCTCTTCGAGTTTATGCGATATATAGATTATAGATGTGCCCTCGGAAGACAATTTTCTGATAATTTCGTACAATAATTCCGTTTCGGAATCTGAAAGGGAGCTGGTCGGCTCATCCATGATAATTATGCTTGAATCATAGGAGACGGCACGGGCTATCTCGACCATCTGCATTTCCGCAACGCTGAGAGTACTCACAATCCTGTTTGCATCCAGCTTTATGCCCAATCTGTCAAGCAGCTTTTGCGCCTCAGCTTTCATGCGTCTCAAACTTAAGATACCGTTCTTTGTAAACCTCTTTCCGCGACCTATCCAAATGTTCTCGCCGATACTGGTTGTAGGAACCAAGCTCAACTCCTGGTGAATCATCGAAATCCCCGCGCTCAAGGCATCATGCGTATTCTTAAAATTTACCGATTCCCCTTTGTAAATAATTTCGCCGCTATCCGCTTGATGAATACCCTGAAGAACTTTCATCAATGTTGACTTGCCGGCACCGTTTTCACCGATTAAAGCGTGAACTTCACCTTCAACTAAATGAAAATGAACTTGCTCAAGGGCCTTAACGCCCGGAAAAGACTTGTCAATATCAATCATTTCCAAAATATACTTGCTTGAACTTGACATATTTCTCCTCATTCATAATCTTTCAGAATCGGATTTCCGCTTTGTGCTAATTAAAGCGGAAATCCGATTAGAATAGAGCTTGATACTTAGCCGTATTGTTTGATCAGCTCATCCACGTTATCAGCAACCATCAAGAAAGCATTTTCCACCATAATTTCTTTACCACTCAAATCCTTACCTTCCTTGAGTATGGCATCGCATGCATCAAAAAAGGCAATGGCACTGAGTCTCTTAGAGCTATAAACTGTTGCATCCATAATCCCCTTTTTAAGAGAATCTTGTGCAGCTATTGAGCCGTCTATGCCTATAACCATTACCTCATCCTTAATACCCGCCGCTTCAAGAACGTTACAGCATCCAAGCGCCATCTCATCCGAAGCGACTATTATGCAGTTCATCTCGGGATAGGCCTGTATCCAGTCTTCGGTAACCGCCATGGCTTCGGTCGCGCTCCAGTTGCAGACCTTATCGGCTAAAAGTGTAAATCTGTCGGAATGTTTTTCAGAGAGTTTATTAAACCAGCCGTCAAAACGTTCATTAGAAGAAGAAGCTCCACGATATCCATAAATGTAGCAAATATTTAGATGCAAATCAGGATCTGCGTCCAGTAACTCAATTAGGTATTCCGCCTTTTTTTCTGCTGCAACTATTTGGCTGGAAGTTAGTTGACAGACATCAGGGCAGTCTACATAAAACCCGTCAGAAATTACCGGGAATCCTGCGTCGATTGCCGCTTGGAAACCAGGCGCCGAACCGGCTGTGTCTATAGCTCTTCCAGCGATAAGATCCGGTTTGAGCACAATCAAGGACTCGATATCCGCAATCTGTTTTTCAATACTACCTTCAGCAACAGTAATATGCATCTCATAGCCCCTTTCGGCAGCTATTTCCTCATAGATGGTAACCATTTCCGCATTGTAATCATCCATTGCATTAAGAGTATATCCGATTACATATTTCTCTTTTTCTTCCGTTTCTGGTTTCTCTGTTTCGACAACCTCAGACTTATCGCTGTCGTCAACAACAGGCTCGGCATCCTTTTTACAGGCAACTATCGATACCAACATCAACAGAGCAAGTAAAAATACAAATAGTTTTTTCATAATTCCCTCCATTTTAATAATAATTTAAAGTACCGGCTTCTTACCACTCGGTACCTGTGAACTTTTTGAAACTTTCCATACTGATTTTAATACTGTCGATCTCATCGTGAGTACTGTAGTCCTGTTCCAACACAATGTAATCACACTTACAATATTTATTTGCGGCATCAATAAAATCCTGGATGGGTAAGACGCCTGTTCCGATTTCAGTAAATGTTTCTTTTTTTATAACCGACTCAAATTCTTCCATACCTATAGGTGAATTTTCCAAACCGGAGAGCAGGTCCATCTCATCTTCATAGCCCTTTGAAAAGTCTTTTTGGTGGATAAGTCTGATGCGCTCGCCGTATTTTTTCATAACTTCGACCGGATTTTGTTTGCCGCGGCATGCCCAATAGGTATCAAGTTCTATTTTTACATAATCCGGGTCGGTGTTTTGCATTATCAGTTCCAATACCGTGACACCGTCAAAGCACTGAAATTCGTGAAAATGATTATGATACAGATACTGGATACCTGCTTTGTGGCAGCGTTCACCTATTCGATTATACAGTTCCGTTTTCCTTAACAGTTCATCCTTGTCCGCAAAAAAGTCGATAGCTTGCGTTATATATTTCGTTCCAATTTCGTTATGAAACTCCAGTATCTCATCGAAAGGAGTATCATCGGCCAATGGGGAAATATGAGCCCCAAAAACCTCTACACCTGTCTCCGCTAAAAGCTCCTTGGTTTGTTGAGCGGTAATTCCAAATCCAACACCAAAGTCGTTATAGGCATCGTGGTTTGCAACCTCAAGATGCTTATATCCGGCCTCAGCAACCTTTTTGATCGTGTCTATTGGATCTGCCGCCATTCTATTTCTTACCGAATAAAGTTGAATTCCGATTTTCATATGCTTCGCCCTCCATAATTAAATATAAAAATGTATTATTAATAACATCTCAAAAATTGAAGATGAATAAATGCGGGGCATTTTACCACTTTACACCTGTGTACTTTTTAAAATTCCCCATACTGATTTTAATGCTGTCGATCTCATCGTGGACACTAAAATCCTGCTCCAATACAATGTATTCACATTTGCAGTATTTATTAGCGGCATCAATATAATCTTGAATAGGCAGAATTCCTGTTCCTATTTCCGTAAATGATTCCTTTTTTACACTTGCACTTCCTTTGCTGTCATAAGACATAAAATCTTCAAAACCTGTAGGCGAGTTTTCCAAATGCGATAGCAAATCCATCTCATCTTCGTAACCCTTTGTATAATCTTTTTGATGGATAATTCTGACGCGCTCGCCATATTTTTTCATAACTTCAACCGGATCCTGTTTGCCGCGGCAAGCCCAATAGGTATCAAGTTCCAGCTTAACAAAATCAGAATCAGTGTTTTGCATTATCAGTTCCATTATCGTTACGCCGTCAAAGCACAAAAATTCATGATGATGATTGTGGTACAGATACTGGATACCTGCTTTGGAACATTGTTCACCTATCCTGTTATACTGTTCGGTTTTCCTTAACAACTCATCTTTATCCGCAAAAAAATCGATAGCTTGTACTATATATTTCGTTCCTATTTCGGTATGGAATTCCAATATTTTATCTAATGGCGTATCTTCTACAAACGGGACAATATGAGCACCCAAAATTTCAACACCGGTCTCCGCTAAAAGATCTTTGGTTTGTTGAACGGTTAGCCCAAATCCTACACCGAAGTCATTATAAGAATCACGATTGGCAACCTCAAGATGCTTATACCCAGCCTCAGCAACCTTTCTGATTGTGTCTATTGGGTCATTCTCCATTCGGTTCCTTACCGAATAAAGTTGAATTCCAATTTTCATAAGCTGTTCCCTCTATCGTTAAATTAAATGTTTTATAATTACATAAATACTCATACTTTACGCTTAGGGTTTCAAAGCGAAATTATTACTTTGTTACAAAGTTACAAGAATTTTTTTAATATAATTTGTGCAATCAATCAAATTATTTACAGTTTTTTTACATTTTTTCAAAAAGCTCTTTACATTTCTAAGATAATCATATATTTTATTAGCAGCAATTTCAATATTTACCAACAATTTTTTAAATATTTGTAGCATTTAACATAGAAACTTTTTTGCTATCAACATTATGTCTAACTTTTACATTATTTTTACATTTTTACATTTTTTATACAGTTTAGCATTAAGATACCTTTTGATTTCCAGTTGCTTATGTTATTTATTTTCCGTTAAAATATTTGAATATTATTTATTTAGTTTTAAGAGGTGATTATGTCTTCCAAGCCTACCATTACACAAGTAGCAGAACTGTCCGGGGTTTCCATAGCCTCCGTATCCCGCTACATTAACAATCCGGATAGTGTGCGCGATAAGACAGCAAAAAAAATACAGTCCGCCATTGACGAGCTGAATTATCCAATGCGTTTTAATTCAGAAGAATCTAATCCAGAAAACAATATGAAATCTAAACTGATTTTAATCAATGTGCCGTCTGTATCGAATCCGTTTTATGATGACATTATACGCGGAATACGAAGAGTTGCCTCAAAATACGGTTACTTCACACTTGTAAATATCCATCGCACAGACACACCCTCTTCCGAAACCGCCCTCCTAAATATTTTAGAAAGAATATCATGTTCGGGTATTATCACATTGGACGCGATTTCAAAAACTCTTTTTGATCGATTGAGGCAGACTTTGGCTTTTGTTCAGTGCTGTGAAAATACAGAAAACCAAAACACTGTCCCCTATGTCACAATAGACGATAGGGCAGCAATAACAAAAATCATGGATCATTTGTTTTCCTTGGGTCATGAGAAGATTGCTTTTATAGGCGGGCCAGATAAATACAAATATTCTCGACACAGAAGAGAGGCATATATAACTGCTTTAGCCAATGCCGGATTTAATATAAAACCCCATTGGATATATCAGGCTTATGACGTTGATTTTGATATAGCCCTCTCGGCCATTCGCAACCTAATGTCCCAAGGAGACCGGCCTACAGCAGTAGTTACCGTATCGGATGTTCAAGCCGCTGCCGTAATCCGTTATTGTACAGCCAACGGGCTCTCTGTTCCCGACGACATCGCCGTCACGGGATTTGACAATATCTCTCTGTCTCAGGTCACCAGCTCCACAATAACTACTATAGATCAGCCGAAATATCAGATGGGGCAAACCGCGTGCGAGTTGTTGATAGAGCGAATCGAAAAGCCGAATTGCGTAACCAGACAAATGATTTTGGATACTGAACTAATCGTAAGGGAATCCACATAAGATAATATATTACCGGCATTATCACTATATTATTGCTTGAAATTGCATTAATATTGAAATTTAGGAGAAAAATTGAGTTTTTTCTCCTTTTTATTGATATAATTAAAACTTAAATATATTTAAAGTTTGTCGTTAAAATCCGGTAGAAGGTTGTTTGTATGAAAAACAAAAAATTTGTCGGCGGTGTTGTTCTTGTTTCCATCTCTGCAGCTTCTTTCGGTTTCTTGCCCATTTTTGCAAAAATGGCATATTCGGCGGGTACAAGCAGTTATACTCTGCTTTTTCTCAGATTTTTAGTCGCGACGGTATTTATGTTCTCTTTAGTTTTCTTTAGAAAAATGCCTCTGCCGACGAAAGACAGGATATGGAAATTGTTTTTACTCGGTGCCCTCGTATATTTCGGACAGTCATTCACCTATTTCAGCGCTTTAAACTACGCTTCATCCGGTACGGTATCTTTGCTCCTCTATCTCTATCCCGCAATCGTGATGATCGGTTCTGCGGCGATCTTCAATGAAAAAATAACGGTAAAAAAAGTATTGGCCCTCTGCTTTGCTCTGGCAGGGGCATTTGTAATTATCGGCGCCGAATTCAAGGCGAACTTTTTAGGCGTTTTCCTCGCGCTATTATCCGCACTTTTATATTCTTTATACATATTAATAAGTTCGGCTGTAGTGGAAGAAGGCAAGGGAATTCAGTCCTCCGCCTTTATAATGCTTGGTTCTACCGTTGTATACGGAATAATGAACTTATTCACCGGTTTTAAGCCGCCAACCGAGGTGCACGGATACATTGCAGTCGGTCTTATTGCGATTGTTTCCACCGTTATTGCTTTCGGGACGTTTTTCGTCGGAATGGAAAGAACGGGGCCTTCGATAGCATCGCTTGTCTCGGTTTTGGAGCCTGTTGTGACGGTAATAGCTTCGGTTATCATTCTTTCCGAAGAGGTTAAACTCAGTTTGATTATCGGCGGGATTCTCGTAATGACGTCTTTATTTATTACCTTAATTCCCCCAAAGCCCGACCAAAAACAAAGTGATTATATGGGGCATTAAATATTTTATCAACTGCAAAATTTCAGGCATTTCGATAAAATCCGATATATTATTTAAAGGGGTTTAGCTTTTACACTATCCCCTATTTTATTATTTTATTCTATTGTTTTATTCATTGTAAAAGATACGGTATACGGCATTTCAGGAATGCGGGGTGAGCAGTTTGCGAAGCTATACATGGGATGAATATTACGCTTCTTTTGATGATTGGAGAGAAAGGAAAAGAGCGAAAAATGTTTATTCATTGACTTCTCTCGGTCCTATAGATGAATTGTTATATGTAATGAGCATGCTGAAAAATAAGGATGCTTTGAATTACCTGTTAAAAAAAGCGGTTGAAGCAAAATACGAGTTTTCGGCTTATGATTTATCCGATTTTCTATTCTATTACGATAAGAATTTGGCTGTAGCGGCGGTTTACAATTCCATAAATGTTTTGACCGAAGAAGATATGGAAATTCTTTACGGTATAGCTGATAACGAATTGATTAAAGATATCTGCGCAAAACGAAACTTTTCGTTGCCGGAAGATTTAATCGCGGAAGAGGAAGATTGGAAAGAATGGGAAGAATTGTTAGAAGAAGAAGATGATGATGATGATGATTACTTTGATTACGAGGATGATGAAGATTACGAAGACGACGAAGAACCTATTAAAATCGGATTTTTCGGCGCTCTGTTCGGCGCAGCCGGTGCGGCAAGCGCATTAGATAAAAAACGTCCGAAAAAGCACAGCGGTCGGTGCGACGGCAACTGCGCAAAATGTCCCCCGCATTACGGATACCGATACGGTCGCTGGTATTACGGAAAAGGTCACGCTCACGGATGCGAGTTCGGCGGAAACAAGGGCGACGGGAGTTTGTGGTAAGTTAACAAATTCGGTTTTTTAATAGTTTTAAGTTTAAATGTTATTAAATCAGAGTTTTTCAATAGAGCAATAAAATTAGTATGGTACAATTAAACTGTATCGAAAAAAGATGCGGTTATGGGATATTTAAGAGTTTTTTGGAGGTTTAAAAATGAAAAGCGCTATTAAATATGACTGGGTACCTTTTTATGAAGAGTTGGCTAATAAGTTATTACAGTACAAAGAAAATCGAAAGGGGCTGGTTGATAAAGTTTTAAAGATTTTTGAAAATACCGGTATAGATCTTCCTGCACTCGAAAAAGATAATAAAATTTTCGATATCGATCCATTTACCGTCTTCGGTCTATTCAACAAAAGCAGTATGACAATGTCTAATAAAAATAAGATTGTTTCTGAAGTGGCTGATCTATTTGCTATTAATGCGCCCATACCTACTTCATTTGACGGTATACCGACAGTAATTAACCAAAATGCACGTTACTATCTTTATGAAGGCGAACGCGGAGAGAGCGATATTGATAACCTTTGGGGTCTGTTCGAATCAGCCCTCTCATATGCATCCGAACCATCAGAGCAGAACCGGGAAGCTTTCTCGAAATACTTTGATTTGAGTGTTAAAATGCATAAAAATGGAAATTCTAAAATCACAAGCGGACTGTTTTGGATTTCACCCGACTCTTTCTTGGCGTTGGATGACAATAACAAAAAGTACATCTATTCTTCCGGAGAACTGCCTGAAAGTTTAGTTAAAACTCTTCCGAAAATTGAAGACAATAAAAAAATTCCAGCAGAAGATTATTTGGATATTTTAGATAAGATGCAAGATTATCTAAAGAGTGAAAAGAGTACAATAAAAGATTTTAAAGAGTTGGATTCTGAAGCATGGAAATATTCTCTAGAGATTCATAAGTCTTAATAGATTTGTTAAAGTCGATGATTTAAATATTTTATGTAAAAGAAATGAATCTTATCTAATTTTTGCAAGATTAGCGAAAATCTAATCAATTTTATATTTGAAGATTAGAGTATTGAATTTAAAAAATTAAACACTCACTCGGTTGACTAAATTTTAAATATTATCAAGGGGTATATAATGGAACAAGTATATGACTGGGTACCTTTTTATGAAGAGTTGGCTAACAAGTTGTTAGAGTATAAAGATAATCGACAGGGGCTGGTTGATAAAGTTTTAAAAATTTTTAAAAATACCGATATAAGACTTCCTTCACTCGAAAAAGATAATAAAATTTTCGATATCGATCCATTTACCTTCTTCGGTCTATTCAACAAAACAAAAATGATCATGTCTGATAAAAATAAGATTGTTTCTGAAGTGGCTGATCTATTTGATATTAAATCACCCTTGCCCACTTCATTTGATGGTATACCGACAGTACTCCCTTTTAAAGCGCGTTATTACCCTTTTATGGACAAACGTGTAGAGACTGACATCGATAACCTATGGGGTCTTTTCGAGTCTGCTCTTGCGTATGCCTCTAACTCATCACCTCAGAATCGCAAAATGTTCTCAAATTATTTTAATTTAAGTATTAAAGTGGATGATAATGGAAATGTTAAAATCACAAGCGGACTGTTTTGGATTTCACCCGACTCTTTCTTGGCGTTGGATGGCAATAACAAAAAGTACATCTATTCTTCCGGAGAACTGCCTGAAAGTTTAGTTAAAACTCTTCCGAAAATTGAAGACAATAAAAAAATTCCAGCAGAAGATTATTTGGATATTTTAGACAAGATGCAAGATTATATAAATAGCGACGAGAGTACAATAAAAGATTTTAAAGAGTTGAGTTCTGAAGCATGGAAATTGTCTCAAGAAGCCAAAGAGAAAAATAATAAGGTAGAGAAAGATACGAGGGAAACAACCTCTCTTTCCGACATATCAGAAGATTCCGAAACTGTTAATGATAATCATGACCTATCTGATAATAGCAAGTTTCCAAAAAACCTTATTCTTTTCGGCAGTCCCGGGACGGGTAAGACATATAGTTCAATTCAGTATGCCGTTGCCATAATCGAAAATAAGCGAGTTGAGGAAGTAAAAACCGAGAATTATGAGAAAGTATTTTCCCGTTATCAAAAATATAAAGAAGATGGATTAATAGCTTTTACGACCTTTCATCAATCTTACGGATATGAAGAATTTGTTGAAGGCATAAGACCTGTTATTTCAATAGAAGACGATTCCGAATATTCCGGTGAAATCGAGTATGAGATTCATGTCGGAATTTTTAAGGCTTTTTGTGACAGAGCAGGAACTCCTGTCGGAGAAGATAAAAATATTGATTTAGGAATTGAAAAAAATCCGACAGTCTGGAAGGTCTCACTTGAGGGAACGGGAGACAACAAAACACGTGCCGAGTGCTTTGCAAATGGCCATATCCGCATAGGATACGATGAACATGGGGAAACTATACCGAAGCTAAAAAAGGGTGTTAGAGGAAGAAGGGCGTTAAACTCTTTTTACTACAAAATGCAGATTGGCGATATAGTTATGTCATGTTACTCGAGTAGAACGATAGACGCAATCGGAGTAATCACAGGCGACCCCGAGTGGCACAACGAATATTCTGAATACAAAAGACTGCGCAAAGTAAATTGGCTAGTTACTGGTATTAATGAAGACATATACGAGCTCAATTCTGAAAAGGACATGTCTCAAGATGTAGTTCATGAATTGACAATTACCATATCCGATGTGTTACAACTGTTAAAAAAAGTAAAGTCCGGGCTGTTCTCTTCAAAATCAAAAAATCCCTTTAATCATGTATTTATAATAGACGAGATTAACCGCGGAAATATTTCAAAAGTATTCGGCGAATTAATAACATTGATAGAGGGCACAAAACGTATCGGCGCAAAAGAGGAACTGAGAGTTACATTGCCGTACTCGAAGCAGATATTCGGTGTTCCTGATAATGTTTATATAATAGGAACAATGAACACCGCAGACCGCTCTATTGCAATAATTGATGTGGCGCTTCGCCGTCGCTTTAAATTTATTGAAATGCTGCCGGATTCATCGATATTGGAGGATATCGTTGTAGATGGTATAGACATAGCTAAAATGTTAGATACTTTAAACAAGCGAATCACCATTTTACTTGATCGCGATCATACCTTAGGGCATTCTTATTTCTTAAAATTAAAAGATAATCCGAGTATTGAACATCTGGCGGATATCTTTCAATACGAAATAATCCCTCAACTGCAGGAATATTTCTACGATGATTATGAAAAAATTCGACTTGTTTTGGGCGACAACGCAAAAGATGAAAGTACTCAATTCATAGTAAAGAGGAGTGATTCGCGGGAACAATTTGCTAATAAGGGTAGCGACTTTGATTTTTCTCCTGAATATTATGAAATAAACACAGAGGCATTTAAAAAGGTTGAGGCATATGAGTACCTCAAATAACTTATATACAATAACCGAATATGGGCGTTTTTCATGTAAAACTGATATAAACGGATGTCAAAGTTTACCTGGAAAAACCTTCAATGCTCTAGAAAATTTTATACTTGCCAACAATTTCGGTGCTGAAACCGAAGCGGTCGAATTTCTTTCGCTTTCAGTACGAAAAGGGATTGGCAAAATTATCACAGCCCGAAATTATGTGGGCATAATATCAATGAACGACGGCACAGTTATAGAAATTTTACCGAAAATTGCAGGCGCTATATCCCTCTCGGAAACAAGACGGATTTTTATTGAGATGTTAAGAGCATTAAAGGATGTAACATTTAAAGAGTTCAATATCTCCAATCTCCATACGGATCGATTAAGCATCTTTGAAATATTTATTAAAATGTTCCTTGACGAGGTCACAATTCTGACAAAGCAGGGATTAAAGGCAACATATACCCCCCTGGAATCTAACGAGCGGTTTTATAAAGGAAAACTGCTTGCTTCTCAAAATATAAAGTATAATCTGGTTCATAAAGAACGTTTCTTCGTCAGATACGATGATTTTAATTTAAACCGTCCAGAAAACAGACTGATTAAATCCACTCTTTTTTTTCTATTAAAATTTATTAAAGACGGTCGCAACCGTCAAAATGCAATCCGACTGCTAACTTTTCTCGAAGGAGTGAATTTTTCCTCAAATTATAAAGAGGATTTTTCGAAGTGTGTCAACGACCGCAGTATGAGCCATTATGGTAAGACAATATCATGGTGTCGTGTTTTTTTACTCGGGAACAGCTTCACATCTTTCGCCGGCAGTGAGGTTGCAATAGCGCTTCTCTTTCCGATGGAAAAGATATTCGAGAGTTTTGTCGAGGCAAAATTGCGCAAGCATATCGGAAGTGACATTCAACTACGGACGCAAGACAGCAGATTTAGTCTTTTTGACAGACCTGCTCCCACTTTTTACCTCAGACCGGATCTTGTTCTGGAATATGGAGAGCAAAAAGTTGTTATGGATACAAAATGGAAACTGCTTTCGGGTAATATGAGATACTACGGTATCTCTCAGGCTGATATGTATCAAATGTATGCTTATAGTAAAAAGTATGGAGCTGAAAATGTCTTTTTAGTCTATCCATATCCCGAAGATGCGAGTATAGGCAAAGAAGAGCTTTGCTATTCTTCAGACGATGGTGTCAATGTTAATATTTCTTTTATCGATTTAAATAATGTTGACAGTAGTATTATTAGTCTATTAGACAAGTGTTAAAGTGTTTAACTCTTATCAGATAAAAACACAGGTATCCGCATAATGCAGACAAATTCTTTATAGGAGGTTTTAATGGAACTGAGAGATGTGTTGAAAAAGAGGGTAAGTTACCGTTTTGACTTTACCGACAGGAAAGTTACGAAAGATGAGCTTAAATATATCGTGGAGGCGGCTTTTTTGGCGCCGTCGGGGAGCAATCGTCAGACTCCGAGAATAATCGGCGTTTTGGACGATGAAAAAGTCCTTAAGCTCGGGGAAATCTACGGATTTGACTGGGCAAAGACCGCCACTGCCGCAGTAGTAATAGCGTATAAAGTGATGGAAAAGAGACCGGGCAAACGGAGCAGACACCTCGAAGATTTCAGCGCCGCAGCGCAAAACCTGCTTTTGGCGGTTGTTGATTTGGGATTTGCAACCACCTGGATACAGGGTCAGATTGAAAATGAAAAGTCGGAACAGATGGCGGAACTTCTCAATCTGCCGGAAGACCTTAATGTAATAGGCTACTTCCCCATCGGCGAACCTTCCCGTGAAGTTTCGGGCCCCGAAAAAATGTCATTTGACGAAAGGTGCTTCCTTAACGAGTTCGGGTCAAGTTTTTAATGACCTGATTAAAAAATTATGTTATACTCTCTTCATCGGAGGTGGGAGAATGTTCTAATCTTTCCTGCAAATTATAATTTTCGGCGTTGACGGAAAACAGGAATTGTTTTTCGGTCGCTAGGTTATTGCGGGAAAGTTAAATGATGCGTTTCTGCCTTGATTAGCTCAAAAGTTTGGGCAATTAGGTGTATTGAGCCGTAAGAATTTAATTTTCTTACGGCTTTTAATTTCGCTCAAAGGAGAAGTTATATGTCTCTTATAAATATATCAAACCTCTCATTTTCGTATGACGGGAGTTACGATATCATTTTTGATGATGTCGGTTTTCAAATCGATACCGATTGGAAGCTCGGGTTTATCGGCAGGAACGGCAGAGGTAAAACCACCTTTTTAAATCTGCTAATGGGCAGGTACGAATATTCAGGAAGCATTTCCGCTTCAGTGAAATTCGAATATTTCCCTTATCCGGTCAAAGATAAAAGTCTCGACACGCTTGATGTCATGAAAAGCATATGTGCCGGCTGTCCGGAATGGAAAATTATCCGGGAAATTTTGCTTTTGGAGGTCGAGGAAGAGGCTCTCTGCCGGCCGTTTAATACCCTTTCAAACGGTGAACAGACAAAGGTTCTTCTGGCTTCCCTCTTTCTAAATTCCGGAAATTTCCTGCTCATAGACGAACCCACCAACCATCTCGATTTATCGGCGCGGGATACACTAAAAGATTATCTCAACAGCAAAAAGGGATTCATCCTTGTTTCGCACGACAGAAAGCTTCTTGACGGTTGCGTCGATCACATACTTTCTATAAATAAAACCAATATAGAAGTGCAAAACGGAAATTTCTCGAGCTGGTGGGAGAACAAACAGCAGAGGGATAATTTCGAACTCGCGGAGAACAAAAAGCTTAAGGGAGAAATAAAAAGGCTGTCGGATTCCTTCAAAAGAAGCGCCGGCTGGTCGGACAAGGTGGAAAAAACAAAATACGGCAGTTCGAACTCGGGGTTAAAGGTGGACAGGGGTTATGTCGGCGCAAAATCGGCCAAGGCCATGAAACGCGCGAAGAGCATAGAAAAAAGAAAACAAAAGGCGGTGTCTCAAAAGAGCGGACTGCTTCACAATATAGAGGAGTACGACGACCTTAAAATTTCACCCCTGCCCTATTTTAAATCCCGACTTTTGGAGGTAAAGGATTTATCCGTATTTTACGGCGAAAATGAAGTTTTTAAGAATGTCGGTTTCACCGTTGATGTCGGGGACAGGGTGGCCTTAACAGGCAGCAACGGGAGCGGTAAAACGAGCATATTAAAGCTGATTTTAGGGCAGGACATCAAACACGGCGGCAAGGTCATAACAGGCAGCAGGCTCGTTATATCCTATATTCCGCAGGACACCTCGCATCTTTCGGGAAGTCTCGACGATTTTATATATCGGAACGGCGTGGACGAAACGTTGTTTAAAACGATACTCCGAAAGCTGGATTTCAGCCGAGATCAGTTTTATAAAAACCTTGAGGATTACAGCGCCGGTCAGAAGAAAAAGGTGCTTTTGGCCAAGAGTTTAAGCGAATCCGCCCATCTGTATGTCTGGGACGAACCTTTAAATTATATCGACGTTTTCTCCCGCATACAGATAGAGCGTCTTATAGTCGAATATTCCCCCACCCTGCTGTTCGTGGAGCACGACGATACCTTTGCCGAAAATATTTCGACCAAGGAAGTTCGCCTTTAATTTTGTAAACCCTTTAGCTTTACAGTTTTGCCGTTAACATTTATACTCTTATAGATGTTCACATTTTAATATGCAGAAAGAGTAAGATATGTTGTTTAACGGCAGGTTTAAATCGGAGATGAGATCTCTCCTCTTTTCGACATTTATGGGGATATTGATGACATTTACAATAGACCCGATTTTCGCTCCGCCCTTTAATTTCTTCGCTTCGCTTAAAACCGCATTGACCTACATTCTTTTGACTTTTGTTGCGAGCCTTATCTTCCCGTCGTCGAAATACGGCGAGCTTCTGGCTAAAAAGTTCAATTTGGAATACGGCAAAGTCAAATTCGTGCTTGTATCGACGACCGTAACTACCGTTTATCTCACCTTCGTAAAAATTATATACTGCACTATTGTCAATTCGGGATTCTCGAACGCTCTTCGACCCGATTTTTTAAAAAATTTAATCATCACCCTTGTTCTTGACTTTATCTACAGGGCTTCCATCTATCCCCTGGTAATGAAGATTCTCGGTTTGTTATATCCGGAACGGGAATAACTCATCCAGATTGCATTTTCACCGGCAGAGGCTTCCTTAAAACGAAGTCTCTTTTTAATTACTCAGATATAATGTGGTATTATTAATCAGAACATTATTTTCCCCAAAAGCAGGTTTTATTATGCCTTTTAGAATTGAAAAAAATGATATAACGAAAATGAAGGTCGACGCCATAGTAAATGCCGCCAACACCGAGCTCGTCATGGGAGGCGGAGTTAGCGGGGCGATATACAAAGCCGCGGGGATAAAAGAGTTAAGAAAAGCATGTGAACAGCTCGCGCCGATTAAGACCGGCGAAGCAGTCATTACTCCCGGATTTAATCTGCCGGCAAAGTACATCATTCACACTGCCGGGCCGGTATACAGAAGTTCCGAAAAGGAGAAGTGTCGGCATCTGCTCAAAAATTCTTATAAAAACTCTCTCAAACTCGCCCTTGAAAACAACTGCGAAAGCATCGCCTTTCCGCTCATATCAAGCGGTATTTACGGCTATCCGAAGGACGAGGCTTTAGCAACAGCTACTAACGCAATTACGGGCTTTTTAGAGAAACACGATATGGATGTCGTTCTCGTCATATTTGACGGCAAGTCTTTCGAAATAAGCAGGGAGCTTCAGAAAAAAATCGACAGATATTTGAACGAACATTATGCGTCCGACGAAAAGGCGAAGAGCCGGTTTTTGGAAAGCGTCCGCGGTGCAAGACGAAAGAGCGATGTTCAGTTTTTAGAGCTTGCCATGGGTTCTCCCGAAGAAGCTAAAGCTTCTGCTCCGAAAGAATCAATCGACGATATAGTCGATAATATCGACGAGTCGTTTTCAAGCATGCTGTTTCGCATTATCGATTCAAAGGAGCTGACGGATACGCAGGTTTACAAGCGGGCGAATATCGACCGCAAGCTGTTTTCCAAAATCAGGAGCATAGAGGGTTATACGCCCGGCAAACGCACCGCTATCGCGCTTGCAGTCGCTCTGGAGCTTGATCTTGATGAAACCGATGCCTTTTTAAAGCATGCGGGCTATGCGCTGTCTCACGCCGTAAAATTTGATGTGATAATCGAATATTTTATCGTGAACGGCCGATACGATATATTTGAAATCAACGAAGTTTTGTTTAAATACGATCAGCCTTTATTGGGAGCGTAAAATAATTTAATTCGGCGGTTCCCCCAATCTTCGAAAATGTCGCTTTTGAAGCGACCTTTCTGGGAAATAAAGTTGCTATCCTTAAGACAGTAAAGAAACACTTTAAGTTTTAAGGAGGCATTTTATTATGAAAAAAGACATTACTGAGGTTGTTTTTATCCTCGACAAAAGCGGATCCATGGGCGGACTTGAAAAGGACACAATCGGCGGATACAATTCCATGCTGAATGAACAGAAAGCTCTCGAAGGAGAATGCAACATCACCACCCTGTTGTTTGACCACGAATTTGAGCTTCTGCACGACCGCATTGATGTAAAGGAAGTAAAGCCGCTAACCGATAAAGACTATCGAGTCGGGGGGTGTACGGCGCTTTTGGACGCAATGGGCAAAGCCATAAAGAGGGTGTCAAAACACCAGAAAAAGGCCGACGACAGTTCCAAAGCGGACAAGGTTATTTTTATCATCATCACCGACGGCGAGGAAAATTCCAGCAGAAAATACTCCGTTGAAAAAATCAGATCGATGGTGGAAAAGAAAAAGAGCGAACTCGGTTGGGAATTCATATTCCTCGGCGCCAATATCGACGCAATACAGACGGCCGCGAACTACGGTATATCGGCAGACCGCGCCCAGGATTTTCACGCCGATAAAAAGGGAGTTAAGCTGAGTTTTCATGTAATGAGCGGGGCTATAAGCGAATTGAGAAAGGGTTCGGGTTTGTCCGATAATTGGAAGAAAGAAATCAAATCCGATTTTGAAAGCAGAGACGTTAAAAGTTAATTCAATATTTGACGGCAATCGAAAAGTTTCGGTTCTTATTACTCAAAACAAAAAAAGAGAAGCACCTTTTGTGCTTCTCTTTTTACTATTTAACTATTCCCCTAACCCACCGTCTTAAACTGGCTGCTGTACATATCGTAATAAAATCCACCTTTCGCAAGCAGTTCGCTGTGGGTTCCCTGTTCAACGATATCACCGTCGTCTATTACCAGTATCAGATCGGCGTTTTTTATGGTTGAGAGCCGGTGCGCTATGACAAATCCCGTCCTTCCCCTCATGAGGTTATCCATGGCCTTTTGTATCAAAACTTCCGTCCTCGTATCGACGCTGCTTGTCGCCTCGTCGAGTATGAGTATTTTCGGATCCGCCAAAAAGGCGCGGGCTATGGTGAGGAGCTGTTTCTGACCCTGTGAAATGTTGTCGGATTCTTCGTTTATCATCATGTCGTATCCGTTCGGGAGTGTGCGCACAAAGTGGTCAACCTGTGCAGCCCTCGCCGCCTGTTCGACCTCATCATCTGTGGCATCGAGTCTGCCGTACCGGATATTTTCCGCAATGGTGCCGTTAAAGAGCCAGGTGTCCTGAAGCACCATTCCGAATACGGATCGGAGTTCGCTTCTTTTAAAGTCGCGAATATCATGTCCGTCGATTTTAACGGAACCCGAGTTCAGCTCATAAAATCTCATCAGTATTTTTACAATCGTGGTCTTTCCCGCACCGGTAGGCCCGACGATGGCTATCTTTTGTCCGGGTTTTATCGAGGCATTAAAGTTTTTAATGATTATTTTGTCCTCATCGTACCCGAAGGATACGTTCTTGAAAGTTACATGACCTTCGATTTTTACGCCTTCGCCGTCAGAGCCGTTTTTGTTTACCGTCAACGCATTGGGCGGCTCTTTCACTTCTTCGGTTTCATTCAAAAACTCAAAGACCCTTTCTGCGGCAGCGGCGGTTTGCTGGAGCACATTGGATATGGATACTATCTGGGTAATCGGGCGGTTAAAGGAGCGGACATACTGAATAAAAGCCTGTATTCCCCCGACGGTCATTTCGCCGTTTGCGGCGTAATAACCTCCCAAAATGCATATCGCCACATAGGCAAGGTTTCCTATAAGGGAGGTTATCGGCATAATAAGACCCGATAAAAAGGAGGATTTCCAAGCGGATTCGTAAAGCATATCGCTCTGTTCGGAAAATGTCTTTACCGATTCCTCCTCGCCGTTAAACGCCTTTACGACGGCGTGGTTCGAAAACATTTCCTCAACATGTCCGTTCACGCTGCCGAGATATTTCTGTTGGGCTGTAAAATAGCCCTGAGATTTTTTCACGATTATCACAACCGCAAAACCGGAAAGCGGTATAACTATGAGCGCTATCAGAGTGAGCCGCCAGCTTATGGTGAGCATCATCACCGTAAATCCGATTATTGAAGTGACAGAACTTATTATCTGCGTGATGCTCTGGTTCATGGTGTGGCTTATCGTGTCGATGTCGTTTGTTATTCTGCTTAGAACGTCTCCGTGAGTCGTCTTGTCGTAATACTTCAAAGGCAGTTTGTGGATTTTTTCAGCCAGGTCGTTTCTCATTCTGTAGGTGGTCTTAGCGGTAACGACCGACATAATCAGTCCCTGAAGGTATGAAAACAAGGAACTTGCGCCATATAATCCCGCGACCCAAAGCAGAGTTGTAAGGAGTTTATCAAAGTTTATTCCGCCCGTACCGGAAAGCTTTCTCATCATGCCGGAGAATATTTCATCGGTCGCGTTTCCGAGGATTTTGGGTCCGGCTATTACAAAAACGGTGGATGCAAGAGCCATTATCCATACGGCAAAAATCGGCCATTTGTAAACCCCGATGTACCTTGCGAGGTCTTTCATAGCGCCTTTAAAGTCTTTCGCCTTTTCACCCGGTCTCATCATCCTTCTTCGGCCGCCGAAGCCTCCGGGTCTTTGACTGCTCTGCTTTACCTTGCTTTCACTCATGCGGTTTCCTCCCCTGCCAGCTGGGATGATGCGATTTCGGCATATTGGGAACAGGTTTTAAGCAGTTCTTTATGTCTTCCCATTCCGACTATCCTTCCTTCATCGAGCACGATTATTTTTTCGGCGTTCATAATCGTGCTTATCCTTTGAGCTATGACTACAACCGTACTATCCGCAACACTCTCCGACATAGCCTTTCTCAACTTTAAGTCGGTCGTAAAGTCCAGCGCGGAAAAACTGTCGTCGAAGATATATATTTCCGGATTTTTAGCTATGGCGCGCGCTATCGCGAGCCTCTGTCTCTGTCCGCCGGAAACGTTTGAGCCGTTCTGCGCTATTTCATAGTCAAAACCCTCTTCGTTTTCCGAGATGAAATCATATGCCTGTGCAATCTTCGCCGAACGCTCAATCTCTTCATTTGAAGCATCGGGCCTTCCGTATCTCAGGTTTGTGGCAACGGTACCGGAAAGAAGCGACGCTTTCTGCGGTATGTAGCCGATTTTGTTCCTTAAATCCCTCTGCAATACATCTCTTACATCAATTCCGTCAACCGCAACTTCGCCTTCGCTCACATCATAAAACCGCAGAATGAGCTTTGCGATTGTCGACTTTCCGGATCCCGTCGCGCCGATTATCGCAGTTGTTTCTCCCGGATTTGCGGTAAAGGATATGTCGCTTAAAGCATCTCTTTCCGCTCCTTGATATCTGAAACAGACATTTTTGAATTCGATTATGCCTTTGATTTTATTATCAAAGTTCTTCGGTTTTTCCGGGTCGATTATAACCGCCTTTGTTTCGAGAACTTCGGAAATCCTCTCGGCGGAAACGCTTGCCCTCGGCAGAAATACAAATATCATCGATATCATCAAAAACGACATGATAATCTGCATCGCATATTGGGTAAACGCCATCATATCCCCTATTCTCATTGCCGATTGGGCTATCTGATTGGCGCCCACCCAGATGATTATCAGGGATACCAAATTCATGATAAACATCATAATCGGCATTACGAGAACCATGACTTTGTTTATGAAAAGAGAAGTTTTTGTAAGCTCCCTATTGGATTCGGAAAATCTTTCGTGTTCGTATTTTTCGGTTACAAATGCCCTTATCACCATCATACCGCTGAGATTTTCCCTCGAAACGAGGTTTAATCTGTCAACGAGCTTTTGGAGGATTTTAAATTTCGGCAGGGCTATCGAAACGGTCAGTATCATCAGACCCACGAGCACCACAACCGCAATTGCAATTATCCAGCTCATCGATACGGATTTGTTAATCGCCATGATTACACCGCCCGTTCCGATTATGGGAGCGTAGAATATTATCCGTATGGCGTGCATTATGAGCTGTTGGATCTGGGTAACATCGTTGGTGCATCTTGTAATCAATGAAGCCGTTGAAAATCTGTCGAACTCAATGTCGGAAAATTCTTCAATCTTCGCAAAAACGTCCTTTCTTAAATTCCTCGCAAAACCCGACGAAATTCTCGATGAGAGCAGGCTCACCAGCACCGTCGCAATTCCGCCCAAAAGCGCAATCAAAAGCATCTTAAGACCGGCTCTCACGATATAGTCCGTCTGCATCGCCGGTATATCCGCACCGATTTCTCTGTAAAATGCCGAGGAAAGGGCAATTCCGAACTGTTTGGACAGTCCGAGGTCTTCTTTCGAAACCGTCTCCCTGTATCTTTCAATTTCAGATTTCGGCATATAGTCGAATACCGGCTGCATGGAGTACAAAACAGATATATCCTGCGTCTCAAACCCCTCTTCTCCAAAATCCTCTATCACGGATGAATGCTGCTCTAAAACGTCGCGCAACGCCGTAATCATCGTCTGCGCGGCATTCCCGAAAATCTCTTCGAGTTTATCCGATGTTTCCTCGTCCGTTTTTGACTTTATAAAAATCTTCTCCGGCATTTTCGGATAAAGCTCTTTATAGCTCTTTCCGCTTTGTGAAATGTCGAATTCCGAAACAACATGATAGTTTTTATCGACAATATTCAAGTCGTCCTCAGAAATAAAGGTCTTTATCAGGTTCAGTCCGTCCTCGCTTAACGCTTCGGGAGCGGCGTTCTCGATGCCGTTTTGCTGTATTCCGACATTGACGATATCGGACATATACTTCGGGAGGTTGAGTTCCGTCATCGCCAAGACAAACAGGAGGACAATCGCCAATAAAATCCCCGCAACAAAAGGTTTCAAATATCTG
The DNA here is from genome assembly GCA_012520915.1 of Oscillospiraceae bacterium. Lineage (GTDB taxonomy): Bacteria > Bacillota > Clostridia > Oscillospirales > Ruminococcaceae > WRIP01. The sequence continues at coordinate 1,714 of JAAYNJ010000004.1, read as the reverse complement.
CCGAGTTTTAACAAATTTTTACCTCTTTTTTATTTCCTCTCAAGACCGATTATTCTGTCGAATATCGGTTATCATTATAATTCAGCATGCCGGATAATTATATGTCTTTATTCTCAATAAGACAAATACTTCGATAAACGGATTCCGTATTCTTATTTCATAAAATATTTGCAGAATGCAGGCTATAAATATACAATATAATTTGTGCTGTTTTATCGGTTAATAATTAAGCCTTTGGGTTTTTGCCTGACGGCGGATATAAATTGTACTTAATAAATTTAAATTGGAGATAAACTATGAGCGAAAATTGCAATCACGACTGCGCAAACTGTGCGGAAAAATGCGACGATCGAAATCAATCGCCGGACATGTATGAAAGCCCTCACGAATTCAGCAACATCAAAAAAGTGATAGGAGTAGTCAGCGGAAAGGGTGGAGTCGGCAAATCCCTTGTTACTTCCCTTATGGCCGTGCTGATGAACAGGCGCGGATTTAATACCGCGATACTCGACGCAGATATGACGGGGCCTTCCATTCCGAATATTTTTAACCTTAAAGGTCACGCCGTCGCAGGCGAATTCGGTCTTTTGCCGGTCAAAACAAAAACCGGAATCGAGATAATGTCGATTAATCTCCTCTTGGGCAAGACAACCGACCCCGTTGTCTGGAGAGGTCCGATAATAGCGAGCATGGTAAAGCAATTCTGGACGGAAGTCGTCTGGCGCGATGTCGACTTCATGTTTGTGGATATGCCTCCCGGAACGGGCGACGTGCCCCTGACGGTATTTCAGACCATTAAGGTTGACGGTATTATTGTCGTTACTTCACCGCAACAGCTTGTTTCAATGATAGTCGCAAAGGCCGTCAATATGGCAAAGCTTATGAATGTTCCGATACTCGGAATAGTTGAAAATATGTCCTATTTCAAATGTCCGGATACCGGCAAGGAGCACAGCGTATTCGGAGAGAGCCGTCTCGAAGAGGTGGCAAAGGAAAATTCCCTCAACGCGCTTGCGAGAATTCCCATAGACCCGAAACTTTCCGCCGCAAGCGACGCGGGAATGATCGAACTTTTTGACGGCGGCTGGCTTGACGGCGTGGCGGATATATTGGAAGAGATGATTTAATATTTTTTATTTATTTAGACAGTTTAAAACGGCAGATTTTTATCTGCCGTTTTTATTGTCTTACGCCTTTAATTTGTTCCTAAAAACTCTTTCGAATTATCTACCTGCAAAATTTGTCTATGTAGGAATCGAGGGCCCGCTTTATTATTTCCTTTGCCTCATTTGCATCGCAGACTTCGTTCACAACCGTTTCTTTTCCTTCGAGGTTTTTATATACGGTAAAGAAGTGGCTCATTTCGTTGAATATGTGTTGCGGAAGGTCTGAAAGTTCCTTATAGCTGTTATATGAAGGGTCTTTGAAGGGAATGGCTATGATTTTTTCATCGTTCATTTCATCATCCATCATTCTTATCGCGCCTATGGGGTAGCACCTCACCAAAGAAAGCGGAACAAGGGGCTCGCTGCATATAACAAGCACATCAAGCGGGTCGAGGTCGTTTGCCCAGGTGCGGGGAATCAAACCGTAGTTTGCCGGATAGTGTGTCGAGGTGTAAAGTATTCTGTCCAGTATAATCAGTCCGGTTTCCTTGTCCAGTTCGTACTTGGATTTTGATCCGTTTTGAATTTCAATGACAACTATAAAGTCG
>JAAYNJ010000003.1 GCA_012520915.1 Oscillospiraceae bacterium | reverse complement strand
TTCTTCGGCACCTGCTGCATCAAAGTATCTGTCTCCCACCATAAGGGTTCTTTCGGGATTTGCGCCCATAAGGCGAACCGCTTTTAAAATATTCTGTGTCTTTGTCGTTGCATTCATCGGGTCGCCGACACCAACGATTGCTTTGAATACATCTTTTATCCCATAATATTCGATTATTTTATTAAGAGATGCCTCATTTTTTGTGCTTGCAATCGCAATATCAATCCCCAATGATTTAAGTCCTGTAAAAAGTTCTTCCATTCCCGCAAAAAGATTCGACAGGAATGCCCCCTCATTATCATAGAATATTCTGAATTCGGACATTGCCGTTTCCAGTTTTTCGCCCTTTAATCCGAAGTTGTTTTCAAAGGTATTTCTTATCGGAGGCCCGACAAATCTTTTCATGTTTTCCGTTTCATCCGCCTCCACACCGACTTGGGATAGGGCGTGTCTGATACTTTCTATTACGCCCGGTGCCGTATCGGCTACAGTGCCGTCAAAGTCAAATATCAAAGCATCGTATTTAAGCATACCGTCCACCTTCAATTTTTTTATCGCCTCCCCGCATTCTTCAGCAACTCATGTCTTATATCCCACAACTTTTGAGACAGGTCGACATAGTATTTGTGAGGATTTTCAAATCTTTTTGTCTCGTCCCACAAACTTTCCACTTCCGTTCTGCAGTATACTTTGATATCTTCTATGGAAGGAAGTTTGTAAACCAGTTTGCCCTGCTTAAATATCGGAACCAGCATATCTCTAGCATAGAAGTTTTCAATAAGTTTTCTTTTCCAGGTAAATTCCGGATCAAAAATTTCTATCGGACCGCTGTCGTCGAGACTCTCGTCGTAAACACAAAGGAGATCCGCCAAGGCCTTGTGGCTTTCCCGGTCGTACAGTCTGTAAAGTTTTTTAAAGTGAGGATTGGTTATCTTGGTGACATTCTCACTCACCTTTATCTTCGGAACGATTTCATCCCCGTCCTCCAGAGCCACGAGTTTATAGACCCCTCCGAATACCGGGTCGCTCTTTGCCGTTATCAGCCTTTCGCCAACGCCGAATATATCAACTTTTCCTCCCTGAGCTATAACATCCCTTATTATATTTTCGTCCAAAGAGTTAGATGCGACAATTTTACAGTCCGTCATCCCGGCCTCATCCAGCATCTTTCTTGCCCTTATGGACAGATACGCTATATCGCCAGAGTCAATCCTGATGCTGCAGTCGGATATTCCGACCTCTTTGAATACTTTTATGGCGTTGGGCACCCCGCTTTTTAATACATTATATGTGTCTACCAGAAGCGAAGGATTTTTCGGATAAATCTCACAGTATGTTCTGAATGCGGTGTATTCATCGTCAAATATCTGAATCCATGAATGAGCCATCGTCCCTGCGGCCGGGACTTTAAAAAGCTTATCCGCCATTGCGTTCGATGTGGCATTGCATCCCGCAATGTAAGAAGCCCTGGCCCCCATATATGCCGCCTCAGCGCCCTGTGCTCTCCTGGCACCGAATTCAAGCACGGCTCTGCCCTGGGCGGCACGCACTATTCTGTTTGATTTAGTCGCTATCAGCGACTGATGATTGAGACATGTCAGAAGGTATGTTTCCATAATCTGAGCTTCGGTGATTTTAGCTCTGATCGTCATAACGGGTTCGTTAGGAAAAATCACCGTGCCTTCCGGCACCGCCCAGATATCACCGGTAAACTTGAAGTTTTCCAGCGACTTTATATAGTCTTCCGAAAATATCTTTTTGCTTCTCAGATACTCCAAGTCGCTTTTTGTAAACTTAAGGTTTTTAATATATTTCACGACCTGTTCAAGTCCGCAAAAAATAGCAAACCCTCCGTTGTCGGGTATCTCTCGAAAGAAGATGTCGAAATACGATATTTTATCCTTCATATTACTGAGATAGTATCCGTTGGACATTGTAAATTCATAGAAATCGCTCAGCAGCGCATAATTGTCAACCATAATAAATTCTCCGAAAAGCTTTTGTCCCTAAATATTTCATAAAAGTATTGTATAATAATTAATTGCACATATGCAAACAGCTTATTCAATAACCGATTACTATTTTTTCAATATAGCATGAAATACAGTTTAAAACCGGTTTTGCAAATATTGTTGAAATTAAATATTTTCTTTTGAGGTAATTATTGTGAATTTATTGGAAAGATTTATCAAATACACAAAATATGAAACCACATCCGACCCCCTGTCTGAAAAATCCCCCTCCACGGAAACACAGATGGCCTTCGCCGCAGTCCTCGCAGATGACATTAAAGAAGCAGGGCTTCAAAACGTGAAGATATCAAGCGGCGGAATAGTTACGGCTGAATTGCCGGCAACGAAAGGCTGTGAAGATCTTCCGGTTATAGGATTTATTGCCCATATGGATACTTCACCCGATATGTCGGGCAGAAATGTAAATCCCATAATAATCGAAAATTACGATGGAAGCGATATTGTCTTTCCGAAAGGCGGAGATATACTTTCACCCAAGGATTTTCCCGACTTGAATAATCATCTGGGGAAAACTCTTATAACCGCAGACGGTTCAACTTTGTTGGGAGCCGACGACAAGGCAGGTATTGCGGAGATCATTGAGGCGATAATAAAAGTATTGGAAAATGATATTCCGCACGGAAAGGTGATGGTGGCTTTTACGCCCGACGAGGAGATAGGTCGGGGGGTGGTGAATTTTGACATTCCCTCATTCGGAGCCGATTTTGCCTACACCGTGGATGGCGGTGCGGTAAATCTCATCCAGTATGAGTGTTTTAATGCCGCTTCATTGAAGGTTTCCGTTTCCGGATTCAACATCCACCCCGGAACCGCAAAAGACAAGATGGTCAACGCTTCTCTTATCGCCATGGAGTTTGATTCAATGCTTCCCGTTCAGATGAGACCTCAATTTACGGAAGGTTATGAAGGTTTTTATCATCTCTCTAAAATGTCAGGCAGTGAAGAGCAGGCTTCTTTGTTTTATATAATCAGAGATCATTCCAAACAGCTGTTTGAAGAAAAAAAGTCGCTTGCTCTGAAAATATGTGATTTTCTCAACAGCAAATACGGTGAAGGAACTGTCTCTGCGGAGTTAAAGGACAGCTATAAAAATATGAGAGAGGCAATAGAACCGCATTTCCATGTAGTTGAAAGGGCGATTTCGGCAATGAAGAAGCTCGGCATAGAACCCGTCGCGGAGCCCATAAGGGGCGGCACCGACGGATCATTTTTGAGTTTGAGCGGTCTGCCCTGCCCCAACCTTCCGACCGGAGGCAGTAATTTCCACGGGAGGTTTGAGTACATCACTTTAGAGGATATGGATCTCGTTTCCGATATAATTGTGGAAATTATTCGAGCGAATTAAATTAATTATCGCAATAATTGTTCTCCTGCTTGTATTTCGATAAATTCAGGAGTATCATATCGCTCAATCGGCAACAACACGGATGTTAAATATTATATGATAAAAAGAAAAAGAGCTTTTGCTCTTGACCCGACCAAAACGGTGATACTGAGTTTTGCCCTTATGATTTTAATAGGGGCTCTCTTGTTGACCCTGCCCATATCAAGCAAAAGCAAAGAGTTTACTCCGTTTATCGATGCTCTGTTTACGGCCACATCCGCCAATTGTGTAACGGAACTGGTAGTGGTTGATACTGCGAGTCATTGGTCTGTTTTCGGACAGGTTGTTATTCTGATGCTGATTCAGTTTGGCGGGCTCGGTCTTATGACCCTCCTTACCATCGGCATGGTTGTTTTGGGAAAGCGCATTTCGCTCAAAAACAGGTTGGTTATTCAGGCTACCTTTAATCAGGAAAATATCGGCGGCATGGTCAAGCTTGTAAATGCGGTCATAATAATTACCTTCGTCTTTGAAACGGTAGGCGCCATCTTATTGACAGCGGGTTTTTATTTGACGGGCATCCCGTTCGGAGGCGCACTCTACAGAGGCATTTTTCAATCCGTTTCGTCTTTCTGCAATGCCGGTTTTGACATACTCGGGAGCAAGAGTCTGATTCCCTATTCTTCCAATATCTTTATTCTGACGGTGATAATGGTTTTGATCGTTTCGGGCGGGTTGGGGTTTCCGGTCTGGAGCGAACTGTTGATTAACAGAAAAAAATACAGCGGAAAAACCTCAATTAAAAAGCGGTTGTCCGGATTATCTCTTCATACAAAACTCACATTGACGACAACTTCGGTTCTTATTCTTATAGGCACATTGCTGTTTTTTGTTTTCGAGTACGACAACCCGTTCACTATAGGAAACGACGGTATCGGTCAAAAATGGTTTTCATCGCTTTTCCAGTCGGTAACCTTGAGAACATGCGGTTATGCTTCCATTGATCAGGGAGGATTGAATGAAACTTCAAAACTTCTCTCCTGTGTTTTGATGTATATCGGCGGCTCTCCCTCGGGTACCGCAGGCGGAATAAAGACGGTAACCTTCGCATTGATAATAGTCTCAATGATTTCGACGCTTAAGGGCAAAAATAAAACCGAGGTTTTTAGAAGAAGCGTTAAGGACGGGTATCTGTTGAGGTGCCTTACCGTGGCAAATACCTTTCTTATCGTGATGCTTGTTTCCACATACCTACTCAACGCAGTTGAAAGAAACAACGCTTTTGAGCATACCCTGCTTGACCTTCTTTTCGAAATTTCATCCGCAATGGGTACGGTCGGAGTAACTACCGGCATAACTCCGCATCTCTCCAATGCGGGAAAACTTATAGTCACTTCATGTATGTACATCGGCAGAATATCTCCGATGGCTTTGATAATCGCATTAAACGCAAGGTATCGGTCTGATTTTGATACAATTCGATATCCTGACGAAGGATTGATAATAGGATAAGGAGCCGTTTATGAAAAATATGGAAAAGCCGTCAAGTTTCGCGGTCATTGGTCTCGGTCATTTCGGATTAAGCATCGTCCAGACTCTTTCAAATTACGATGTCGAAGTGCTTGCTTGTGATAAAGAGGCGGAAAAACTCCATCTGGCAACCGACTATGCGACCTATGTGGTTCAAGCCGATGTCACCGATGAAACCACACTTGAAAAGATGGGCATCGGAAACTTCGAAACCGTAATTCTCGCCATGGGAGAGGACTTCGAGGCTACTGTGATTGCAACTTTGAAAGCAAAAGAACTCGGGGCAAAATATGTGGTGGCAAAAGCAACCGGTATGAGACAGAAAAAGATACTGGAAACGGTCGGAGCGGATCTCGTAGTTCTTCCCGAAAACGAAATGGGAGCAAAAATCGCACAAAAGCTCATGCGTTCAAATATATTTGAAGTGCTTCTCGATTCCGATAAGTTTCTCGTCGTCGAGATGAAGCCGAGGGAAGATTGGATTGATAAAACCGTGAGAGAAACGGATATGAGAAGGAAGGACTCAATAAATCTGATTGCAATTATAAGAGACGATCATACTGTTCTCACCGTATTCCCGGACACCGTGATAAAAGAAGGAGATGTCCTCATCACAATCTGCAACCCGAACTAAAACAAAAACAGGAGGTCAAAAGACCTCCTGTTTTTATTTTTTCGCCTTTGCTCTCATATTGTTATCGAGTATCGTTTTTCTTATCCTTAAGCTTTCAGGGGTAATCTCAATCATTTCATCTTCGCTGATAAACTCAATACACTCTTCCAGGCTCATTGCCTTTGGCGGAACCAGTCTCAACGCATCGTCGCTACCGGATGCTCTCATATTTGTTACATGTTTCTTTTTGCATACATTGACATTGATGTCTCCCGGTCTTGAGGCTTCCCCCACTACCATGCCCTCATAAACCGGTGTTCCGGGTGATATAAAAAGAGTTCCTCTTTGCTGTGCTGCATGTAAACCATAGGTAACAGCCTCTCCGGTCTCGAATGCGACAAGAGCGCCGTTGCTTCTCCTCATTATATCTCCCATAAAGGGTCTGTAACTGTGAAACACGGTGCTCATAGTCCCTTCTCCCCTTGTATCCGATAAGAATTCTCCTCTATACCCGAAAAGACCTCTCGATGCCACGAGAAACTCAATTTTCATCCTGTCGCCTGCGGGTTCCATACCGGTCATTTCTCCTTTCCTCGAACCGAGTTTTTCAATAACCGCGCCGGCATACTCCGGGGGAACGTTTATCGAAACAAATTCGACCGGCTCAAATTTTTCTCCGTCAACTTCCTTTATCAAAACTCTCGGTGCACCTACGAGAAACTCATACCCTTCTCTTCTCATCTTTTCGATAAGCACCGACAAATGCATTTCCCCTCTTCCCGCAACTCTGAAGCTCTCGGTGGTGTCCGTGCCGGTTACTTTGAGTGAAACATCTTTTTGAAGCTCTCTCTTAAGTCTTTCCCCAAGGTGTCTGGATGTGAGATATTTCCCATCCCTACCCGCAAACGGACCGTTATTTACAGAAAAAGTCATCTCGACCGTCGGCTCCGATATATTGTAAAAAGCCAGAGGCGAGATATCATCGGGCGAACAGACGGTATCTCCGATGTTTATGTTTTCAATACCTGAGATGCAGACAATGTCTCCTGCGGATACTTCGTCTGCAGTTTTTCTTTCAATCCCTTCTATAACATACAGATTTGCTATTTTACCGAAGTATGTTTCGCTGTTCGAATTATAATTGGTTATGGCAACTTCCGAATTTTTGGAGACAGTGCCTCTCTCCACCTTGCCAATCCCTATTCTGCCCACATAATCATTGTAATCTATCGCACTGACCAGCATCTGCAGTTCACCTTCACCGTCAACTTCGGGCGGGGTTATCCAGTTGACAATGCATTCCAGCAGGGGGTCCAGGCTCTCAAAGGGACCGTCCGGGTTCATAGATGCCGTTCCGTTCTTCGATGAGCAGAATACCACGGGGCTGTCAAGCTGATCATCATTCGCATCGAGCGCTATCAGCAAATCCAAAACTTCATCCAGAACCTCAAAAGCTCTGGCATCAGGTCTGTCTATCTTGTTTATAACAACTACGACTCTCTGTCCCATTTCAATGACTTTTGAGAGAACCGAACGAGTTTGAGGCATCGGACCTTCGGCAGCATCTACCAGAAGCAGCGCCCCGTCGGCCATTTTTAGAACTCTCTCGACCTCTCCTCCGAAGTCGGCATGACCGGGGGTGTCAATAATGTTAATCTTTACATCCCCGTAATACGCGGAAGCATTCTTGGAAAAAATGGTAATGCCCCTTTCACGCTCCTGGTCATTGCTGTCCATGATTTGCCCGCTATCGGATGTTGTCCTCCCAAGGGCATTGCATTGCTTTAATATTTTTTCGACCAACGTCGTCTTTCCGTGATCCACATGCGCCACTATGGCTATATTTCTCAAGTCTTCTCTTTTCAATTGTTCCTCCGGGGACTCTATTCCGTTTCTTAAAATTCATTATGTCAATTAGGTTGACCCTGTTTAATCGCCGGAGTATTATATCACATTACAATAAAATGCGGCCTGTTTTTTAAATATGAAATAAAAACGACAATATTGTTTTTTATCCGGAGTTTGTCTATTATTGTTCAAAGGCTTGTCGGTAGAACGGAGTTAAAATTTTTATGATGTGGTTTTTCTATGCTCTGCTCTCAGTATTTCTCTGGGGTGGGGCTGATTTATTTTATAAGCTCGGCAGCAAAGTCGAAATCGACTACAGCCATCTGTGGATTGTAGTCAATGTCGGGATTGTTATGGGCATTCATGCCTTCTATCAGATTGTTACAACTCCGGTTACATACCTGCCAATAAACATCGTAAAATATCTGCCCGTTTCTCTGCTCTACATCGGTTCAATGACCATAGGATACTTCGGTCTCAGATATATCGAGCTTTCAATCTCCTCCCCACTCGGAAATTCATCGGGCGCCGTTGCTTTTCTCCTCCTTTATATATTCATGGACGAACCGCTGACCGCACTCCAAATAGCTGCAATCACAACAATCTCTCTCGGAATAATCGCGCTGTCCGCACTTGAAAAAGGAAAATCCGAAGTTCCCTTCAATTCACAGGACAAAAAGTACAAATATAGCGCAATAGCTATAATATTCCCTATTTTATACTGTATTATAGACGGAGTCGGCACCTTCGCAGACGGCATTGTCTTAAGCGGAGTGATGGATGAGTTCCAGGCAAACATTTCCTATGAACTGTCCTTTCTGTTTGTCGGGTTGATTTCACTTATCTATCTTATTGCCGTCAAAAAGCAAAAACTCAAATTATTCGAGCAAAGAGAAAGAGCGGTGGCAGCCGTTTTTGAAACCGCCGGTCAATTCTTTTACGTAAAGGCGATGTCCGGAAATGCGGTTGTAACGGCTCCGCTGGTTGCCAGTTACAGCGTGGTATCGGTAATTTTGTCCCGGCTCTTTCTAAAAGAAAAACTGAAAATATCTCAGTATATAACAATAGTTTTTATCTCTGTTTCGATAGTTATTTTAGGCATGGAGTAAAAAGTTTGAATGATTTTTAAAATTGACACCGATAAATCACGTTGATATAATTTACTTGCTTTATTAACAAAGTGTTAAATCTTCTTTAATTTTTCTTATTTAACCAATCAATCGGGAGAACTGTAATGAGTATCTATAATGTCTTTGCTCTTCTCGGGGGGTTGGCCTTTTTTCTGTACGGGATGCATGTCATGGGAGATGCACTCGAACAGAGGGCCGGGACCCGGCTGAAACCAATTTTAGAAAGTCTTACAAGCAAACCGATTAAGGGTGTTATAGTTGGTGCCCTGGTCACTGCCACCATTCAATCTTCTTCAAGCACCACCGTAATGCTGGTAGGTTTTGTAAACTCCGGCATAATGAAATTGAGTCAGGCTATCAACGTCATAATGGGGGCGAATATCGGCACCACCATTACCGCCTGGATACTCAGTCTCGCGGGAATTGAAAGCAACAATTTCTGGGTATCTCTGTTAAAACCCTCCACCTTTTCTCCTATTCTCGCATTTATCGGCATCGTCATGCTGCTCTTTTTCAAGAGAAAAAAAGGCGTTTCCCTGATTTTAATCGGGTTCGCCGTGCTCATGTACGGCATGGACCTGATGAGCGGTGCGGTAAAGGGTCTGGCGGATACCCCCGAGTTTGTAAAACTGCTTACGCTGTTTGACAATCCCCTTTTCGGGATTTTAGCCGGAGCCGTGGTAACCGCCATTATACAGAGTTCTTCCGCATCCGTCGGCATACTGCAGGCAGTTTCAATGACGGGAAGTATTACATTTGAGACGGCTATTCCCATTATTTTCGGTCAGAACATCGGAACATGTATTACCGCAATGTTATCTTCAATAGGCGCCAACAGAAATGCGAAACGCGTTGCGATTGCCCACCTCTTCTTCAATATAATCGGCACCGTCCTCTTCACCGTAATTCTCTTTACGCTGAACGCTTTTGTTAAATTCGCATTTATGAGCCTGAAGATCGATGCGCTCGGAATCGCTATAGTCCACACTGTCTTCAACGTCCTTGCGACAATGGTTCTCTTTCCCTTTTCGAAACAGCTCGAAAGAATTGCCCGTCTCATCGTACGCGACGGAAAGGAGGAGGTGCAGTTTGAGATGCTCGACGAGCGCCTCCTAACCACTCCTCCTATAGCAATAGAGCGTTGCAGAAAGCTCACCGGCGAGATGGCCATTCTCTCAAGGGATGTAATGATTAAGGCTCTCGAGATGATTAACGGTTCCTACAGCGAAAAAGATGCCGAGTGGATAGCCGATATGGAAGAAAAAATCGACATGTACGAGGACAAGCTCGGTTCCTATCTTATAAAAGTGAGTATGGAAAGCCTCTCCGATGCCGACAGCCGGGAGGTGTCAAAGCTTCTGCATACTATAAACGATATCGAGAGAATAAGCGACCATGCCCTTAACCTGTCGAAATCGGCTCAGGATATGAGCGATAAGAGAATCTCCTTCTCCGAGTATGCGAAGGACGAGATATCGATAATGTCTTCCGCCGTAACGGAGGTTCTCATAACTTCCGTAAACTGCTTCATTAACGACGATATTAAAGCTGCAGCCAGCGTCGAACCGTTGGAGCAGGTTATTGACAAATTGAAAGACTCCATTAAGAAAAGGCATATAAAAAGATTGCAGGACGGTTCCTGCACAATTGAACTCGGATTTGTTCTTTCGGATGTGTTGAACGATCTCGAAAGAACCTCCGACCACTGTTCAAATATTGCGGCAAACATTATTGAAATGAATAGTTTCGGAACACTCGACACCCACCAGTTTCTCAGAGATGTCAGGAGCGGCGAGATGGGAGATTCTTATTTGGAAATGTACGAGGGTTATCGCAGAAAATATGCTTTAAGCAAATAAACTTGTTTACATAAAAAACGGTCCCGTTCAGGGACCGTTTTTTATTTCTGTTTATTTAATTATTTGAGTTTTGAAATGAGTTCTTCAACTCCTTCTAAAACTTCATCTATCGGCAGTTCAAGCTTTACTTTTTTATCCCGTGTAGAAACCTCGACGACATTGTTTTTCAGGTTTCTCCTGCTCACAACCAACCTCACGGGAACACCGAGCAAATCCGCATCGGCAAATTGAAATCCGGCTCCGACCTCTCTGTCGTCCATTACCACTTCAAACTTTTCACCGAGCTTTGAGTAGAGATTTCTTCCGACTTCCCTGACATCTTCATCACCCGAGTTCAGGACATTTATGTGTATCTGCCACGGCGCCACGGACATAGGCCATATCGGCCCGTTTTCGTCGTGGTGCTCTTCTATTATGCAGGCCAGCAGTCTGCCGACGCCGATGCCGTAACATCCCATGGTGGGAATTTTAAGCTGTCCGTCTCTGTCGACGTAGGTCATATCCATAGATTCGGAATATTTCTTGCCGAGCTGGAATATATTTCCTACCTCTATACCCCTCTTTATCTGAAGATGCGAGCCGCATGCGACACATTCGTCGCCGTCATTCACCTTTGAAATATCATAAAACTTGTCAATTTTGAGTTCGGATATATTAATCCCGGTAATATGGTAGTCAATTTTGTTTCCGCCCGTTACCATATCATTTTCCGAAACCAGTGTTTCATCATAGTAAACTTCTATATCTCCGTCAAAATCGCCTGTTATGCCTACAAACCCCAAGACAAGATCGGTCTCATCTTCGGATGTCAGGGGACGGACTTCGCTTTTCAGTATCTTTTCGAGTTTCGACTCATTTACTTCTCTGTCGCCTCTTATAAAGACTATTACGGTCTTGTCGTTGTCGGTTCGTTTAAAAACCGTCGCCTTTATCGTGTCCTTTTCGGCGATGCCAAAAAAGTCCGTCAATGACTTTATATCTGTCAGATCCGGCGTGTAAACCGTTTTCTGTTCTTTTGCAGGTTTCTTTTCATCGTGTTCAACCTTCGAAACCGCGACTTCCATATTGGAGCTGTAGCCGCATTCCGGACACACTACGAGAGAATCTTCACCGCCGTCGGATAGGTACATAAATTCGTGCGCGACGTTTCCCCCCATCATTCCGGTGTCGGACTTGACCGAAATCACCCCGCTCAGTCCCGCTCTCTTATAGATTTTTTCATATGCTTTAAAGACGATGTCATAATAATTCTCAAGGTCCTGCTGCGAGGTGTGAAACGAGTAGCCGTCTTTCATGGTAAACTCACGGACTCTGACAAGCCCTCCCCGCGACCTCGGCTCATCTCTGAACTTCGTCTGTATCTGATAAATCATAAAAGGATACTGAGTGTAGCTTTTTATTTCGCTTCTGGCAAGATGAACCGCCGCCTCCTCATGCGTCATGCCGAGAAGCATATCTCTGCCGGTTCTGTCTTTAAATCTCAGCAATTCACTGCCTACCGAATCGTATCTTCCGGACTCTCTCCAAAGATCCGCAGGGAGAGCTACCGGGAACAGCACCTCCTGGCCGCCTATGGAATCCATCTCTTCCCTCAAAATCGCCTCAATTTTTAAAGCAATCCTCCTTGCGGGGGTAAGAAGCGTAAAAATTCCGTTGCTGACCTGACGAATATATCCGCCTCTTAGCAAAAATATGTGGCTGATGAGTTGAGCATCGGAAGGTTTTTCCTTGTACCGCTCACCTAAGAGTTCCGACAAAAGCATAAATTACACTCCTATAATCAAACAAACATTAAAGACAAAATAAAATCTCGTTAGTTTTGCATACTGGATTTTATCACAACAGCTGTTACAATTCAATTTTCACCGTTTCAGCATATGAGATAAACACGTCATTTTATCGTTTCAAGTTTTTGACCTGTCAACAAGCCGGCGTCTTCGATATCCAGTTTCACCATAACATAGCCCGCATCGCCGTAGTCAAGGTTGAGTATTTCGTAATTCTTACCCGTCTCATCGACAATATGCGTAGCTCCCTCCAAAAACCGCGCTGTGTGCGCATTGTCGTAAAACGTCACTATGCTTCGGTCTTCATTCAGAACTCCGCCCGTCCAGTTCAGATCGTTTAAATCCAACAACTTAAACGGAATATCGTCGAGCTCAATAAAATTATCGGTTGCGGGAATTACGGTCTCTTTAGACGCGATTATCATATATTCGTCATCGACGACTCCGCTATATACACTGTCGCCAAGTTTTATTGCCGTGTCGAAAAACTTGTTTTCATCGCCGAAAACATACAGTTTTTCCTCATCAATATCTCCATTTAAAAGTCTCTCAATTTCCCTGTCTCCGCTCGTTCTGTAAAACGCAATATCATTTCTCGCCAGAAAAGGTTCGTTTGTGACCATTTTGTTTTTTGCGGCATAGTTCGCAAGACAGAGTCCCTGATAAACTCCGTTTTCGCTGATGGTAAAAACTTCGGCAAAGTTTTTACGGTTATCCGCCCAGAAATCCGACTCAAGCGGAGATGCCAATGCGCTTTTACCATGTGTAAAAACGGCATTTTTCTCGATAAAGATTGGCGTCATATCGGCAAACTGAATGACAAAAACAGCCGCTGTAAAAACAGCCGTTTTTTTGACATTGAATATCTTATTAGACAATGCGAACACCGTCAGCATGATAAGGTAGTAGACAGGCCAAAACATTCTCCCGCTGCTTCTGAATATACTTAAGAGCTTCAGGAGATTGTACGGAAGATTTATCCGCAAAAATGCCGTGTTGTTTGCGACAACGGTAGTGGAAACGGCAAATATCGCTAACATTAAGGAGACGATAGCCAAAATCCTATGTCTTTTCAGCATCGATAGGAGTTCTTTTTTTCTTTTCCCGAAAAATATGACAATACCCAACAGCAAAGTCCCGGCTAAAACACCCAATCCGAGGTAGTTAAATCCCTCCGCCGATCCCAACCCCTGTCCGAAGGCCGGCAAAACCGCAGACCACTTCAGCTTCGAAACACTTACCGGATTAAATAAAGAGTTCAGATTCATCGTAAAATAGCCGTATCCGAGTGCACCGCTGTGGACCGTCGGAGTGTGGAAATATCCTATCAGTGCGGCAACAACCGGCACTATCAGAATATTCATAAGTATAAAACCGAGTTTTTTTATCCAGCCTTTGTTTTTTATCGCATCATCCAGTATGTCGGCAGACATTATAAGGAATATCATCGGGACGAAATAAAAATGTATCATAACCGATAGAACCATCAGCAGGAGATAGAAGTATCTTTTTTTAACTCCCCTTTTTGAAATCAGATATAAATAAAGCGCCGAAAGTATTAAAAACTGAGATGCGAGTGCGGTGTGTCGAAATGAACGCTCCAGCATAACCGGATTTATTGAAATGACTGTCGAAAAAACTAGTATCGAAAAAAGATTTTCAGAAAACAGTCGGCATATAAGCGCTGCAACTCCGCCGCTGAGTCCGTAGCACATCAGGTTGTAGATACCGAAATATTGAAACGTCTCCGGAAGGAGTTTCGAAAAAGTCTTGAAAACAATCGCAAAAAGGGGAATGGAGTCCGAAAAGGCAATCGATGCACCTTGGGGAAAAGCCATTTTCTCGGCGATTCCCAAAGGAAAAAGCGTTGAGCTGTCTCTGTAAAAAAGCCAACCGGTATAATGTTGAATGATATCCCTCTCCACATACCCTCTCATAATCCAGTCATCAAAAGTCACGTCAAGGGGTATGGCAGTATTTATAAGCAAAAAAGACAATATGCCCAAGGCAAAACCGCAGGCAAAAAGCAGATATCCGTTTTTTAATATTCTGTCTCTCATCATTCGCCATTCATTTTTTTATGATTATAACACAGCTTTATCAACCGGGCGGTAATGTGATATAATTTTGATGTATAAAACCTCTTATCGGAGTGTAATATGGAATTGATATCAATTGTGGTTCCCTGCTACAACGAAGAAAAAGCTCTGCCCCTGTTTTATGTTGAAATATCAAAAGTTCTTCAGAAGATGGCGGACGAATTCGGCGTCGGCTTCGAGATGATTTTTGTCGATGACGGCTCAAAGGACAACACCCTCGGTTTGCTCAGAGAATACCGAAAATCCGACAGAAGGGTCAGGTATATATCCTTTTCAAGAAACTTCGGCAAGGAAGCCGCCATTATAGCGGGACTCAGAAAGGCTGCCGGTGACTATGTGGCACTCATGGACGCGGATCTTCAGGATCCCCCGGCACTGCTTGCGGACATGTACAGAGGGCTGACGGACAAGTCAAAAAATATTGATTGTGTCGCCACCAGGCGTGTTACGAGAAAGGGTGAACCTAAAATCCGATCCTTTTTCGCGAGAATGTTCTACCGTCTTATGAAAAGAATCTCCGATACGGAAATCGTAGACGGTGCGAGAGACTACAGAATGATGACTCGAAAAATGGTCGATTCCATTCTTTCCATAAACGAATATAACAGATTTTCAAAAGGAATTTTCAGTTGGGTGGGTTTTGACACCCATTGGCTCGAATATGAAAATATCGAGAGAGTTGCCGGTGAAACCAAGTGGTCTTTTTTCAAACTCTTTTCCTATTCTCTCGAGGGAATAGTCGCTTTTTCGACCGCGCCTCTATCAATAGCTTCTTTTACCGGGATACTCTTTTGTGTTTTGTCGTTTCTCTTGATACTGGTTGTCGTAATCAGAGCCCTTATCTGGGGAGACCCCGTAGCCGGGTGGCCATCGACCGTCTGCATCATACTCTTCATCGGAGGTATTCAGCTTTTTTGCATCGGTATTCTGGGCCAGTATCTCGCAAAAACGTATCTTGAGACAAAAAACCGCCCCCTTTACATCATAAGGGAGAGTGAAACAGATATTGTTTGAGCATTAACCGCCAAATACAATTCCGTCTTTTTAAATTTTAATGTTTAGATGAAATGAAGGATATTGTTCTGAAAAAGAAAATATCGCTACCAACTATTCTTTGTGCGGCATCTTTTGCCGTCACTTTTTTATGCCTTTATATTGCGTTTCGCGCTGTAGGTTTGGGATTTTTCGGTCCGAAATCGATACTGATTTCCGATATGCGCCAGCAGTACATTGATTTTTTTATGGCGCTTAGACACGGTGATATATTTTATTCAAAAGGACTGGGTTTGGGCGGAGATTTTATGGGAACCTTTACCTACTATCTCTCCAGCCCCTTTTCCCTCATAATCTTCCTTTTCAAAAAGGAGTCTCTTCAGACCGCTTTATTGCTCATTATATTTTTAAAGGTTTCCCTTTCCTCATCTTCTTTTTCCTACATGATGACAAATCTGGGATACAAGCCTGATATAACAAATATCATTTTTTCAGTCAGTTATTCTCTTATGTCCTTTGTGTTTTACTTTTTTATCAACTTATTTTGGCTGGATGCTCTGATTTGGCTTCCTATTATAATCACATCCGTACAAAAAATCGTAGAACACGGTGCCGACCATAAAATGCCGTTTTTTCTGTCGGCTCTCTTTATCAGCAATTTCTACATTTCCTACATGACCGGTTTATTTGTCGCCCTGTTTACAATCTATCTGTGTCTGATTTCCGGCAACTCGCTGAAGGAAACTCTGAAAAAGGTTCTCATGCTCGCAGGTTATGCGCTTGTCGCGGCTGTAATGTCCGCGACAATCCTTATTCCCGCCGCTAAAAACTACATTTTTTCATCTGCCGGTGCGACAAAATACAATCTCTACCAGACCTTCAATTTTTCCACTAAACAGATGATATCAAAACTTTTTATAGGTCATTACGACAGTATCGGGAACTTTGCCGCCCCGACAATATTCTGCGGTATTTTAATTTTTATCCTTGTTCTGTTTTTCTTTTTTTCACGGGAGATATCCGTAAAAGAAAAGGTTCTGACCGCACTTTTTATTTTATTTTTCTTCCTCTCCTTCCTGTTGCCGAGCCTCGACATAGTCTGGCACGCCTTCGCTTATCCCAATTCTTTCGCTTACAGGTACGCTTTCTGTTTCAGTTTTTTTCTTATATACATCGCCATTCGCGGTTTCGGCAAAATAAAATCCCTGCCTTATTGGGTCTTTTTTATCCCCGTCATTATTTCTCTTCTTCTGATACTGTCAAAGCACAGATTGGAAAACAATTTGTCGCCGGCATCCGTAAAATCAACCATTTTCGCCCTGATCATATACCCCGTGATATTGCTTATCATAAGACTGGTCGACATAAAACGCCTTCGCTTTTTTGCTTTTATTCTCTCCGCTGTTGTACTCTTCGAACTCACATTGAACGGTTTTTTAATCCTCAAAGACCTCAATGAAAAACCGACAGAATCATCCCACGCCTTTCCCCCGTATTCGCTGTGGCTTAATCAAAGAAATCTTAAGCTTGCGCTCTTGGACAGAAACACGGGCGGGGAGGACGGATATTTCAGAACCGCCGACACATCACTCCTGTCAATTAATGAAGGTGTGTCGCTTCGTTACAACGGTGTCTCCGCATTTTCTTCATGCTATAATCCGAAGATTCAAGATCTCTACAGAAAGCTGGGATACTGGGGAGAATACAAAAAATATAAATATATACCCGCTTCATCGTTTATAGACAGTTTTTTCGGTGTAAAAAACGTTCTCAGTTTTACCGAAATACCCTATATGGAACAGCATGACCGTGAAGGCATGCTCTCGCTGTACAGATTAAATACAGCTCTACCTGTGGCTTTTGCGGTTCCCTCGAAAATCAGCTATGTCGAATTTGGAGAAAACGTTGAGCATAATCGATCTTTACTTGAAGAATCCCTTAAATTTGATGAGGAAAAAACCGGGACCGATTCCCTGCTGTCAAATCTCGCCGAGGGTTCGCTTAAAATCACCTCTTTGAAAGGCATGAAAGTCAGCGGCGATATTGATGTAAATACAGACTGTCTTCTGCTCTTCACTCTTCCTTACGACGATAACTATTCCTTAAAAATAGACGGCAAGAAGACATCCCTTTTTGAAGTGCTCGATTCTCTGATGGCGGCGGAACTTTCCGAAGGCAGTCACAATGTGACCCTTACCTACTACCCGAAGGAAAGTATTGTCGGTCTATTAATATCCCTACTGGCCTTGGTTTCCTATCTGGTTTTTCTTCGAAAAAAAAGCTCTTCAAAAACGCAGAAACCTTTGGACGTCTGACAAATTCGATAACAAAACAGTATTACCTGTAATGTTCCGCCCAAACCGTTTACTCTTTACATTTTCGGGTTTTAAAAAATCAGGGGGAGACCTTTTTGTCTCCCCCCTTTAAATTTACAGTGTTCTGTACCGCTCTCTCAATACCAGTATTGTTTCTCCTTCGTTTGAGCCTTTTTCTATCCTTATCACCTTGGGATGATTTGCATA
Source organism: Oscillospiraceae bacterium (assembly GCA_012520915.1). GTDB lineage: Bacteria > Bacillota > Clostridia > Oscillospirales > Ruminococcaceae > WRIP01. The sequence goes on along the minus strand of JAAYNJ010000003.1, from coordinate 105,569 downwards.
TCTTGTTCTCACCATATCCCTCAGCTCGGTTCCGTAATTGTATCCATGAATGACGACAATCCTGTAGAGTCCCGCCCTTGCTTTTCGCAGAAGCGAATCGAGAATCACTTTAGACTGATAGACATTTTTTCCATGGAGATCGACCCTTTCCGTTCCGAAATAACTCATTGCCTTCTCCGTCAATATACAAGATGATCTATGTTTTTAAAGTTTTCGTATTTAAATGCGGCTAAAAACATCCTGCCGTTATCATCTTTTTTAAGAGTATAGATATTGTATTTAAGTTCTGATGAAATTTCCTCAATCTCATCAAGTTCTATTTTTTCACCTTCATATAGCCTTCTCTGATTCTCCTCATCGGAAAAGAACAAGGGGTCCATTAAATCAATAAGATATAGCGTGCATACATCTTCCTTTGCAATTACTGCGTACGGCAGGTAGAACCCCCCTATTGTCCCGTAGCTCTCTCTGACAATCTGTCCCGACTCTTTATCTATGACATATGGGGAATAATCCTTTTGCAAATAGTCTGCGGATAATGCGGCGTTCGGTCCGAAAAGCTCTCTGATCTTCAAGTTCAGCATATCAAGCGAAAGCGTCGAACTTTCGGAAAGGTCATCAACTATAAATTCACTGTCCAGCGCCGTTGCAGCCGTGAATATCAATGTCTCGTCGCTCAACTCGGCGGCATCCTCAAATTCTTGCGGGTATGTATTGAACGGAGAAACAAATCTCACAAGATTATCCGTTTCTCCTTGCGAAACATCAAACCTCGGTCCATCCTCTATTTTGTACGGCGTATCATCCGCGACAGGTATCTCAACCTCTTCATCAACCGTAGGCGGTTGATAGTCTTTTAAACTCTCATTTCCCTCAGGTTTAGTAGAGCATCCGACTAAAAGCACAGTAGCCGTAAGTAAAATATAGATCCATATGCGCTTCATGCTTTTTCCTCCTCTTATTTTTATTCCTTCGAACCATCGTCCAAACTCTACACCTCTATATTCGGTCTATCCTGATCGCCGTCGGCACGAAACATGCAAAATCCCTCCGGGCTACTCATAAACACCGTCATTTCGATATTTTTCATAAGGGGCGGGTTAAGGTACAGGGGTATAATGTTTTCGCCTGTCTTTTCATTTGTTGTAAATCCGGCAGAAATCACAAGGCCGCTTTCGACGCCGTATTCATAAAATGAGCAAAACTCGGCAGACATCTCCTTCATAATGCTTTTTGCAACTTCTCCGAGATATTTAATCAGCTCCCTATCACCGATAAAATCAGCTACGGATATCGCTTTCGCTTCCGAAAACTCGAATATTCTGAAAATTGCCAATGCGGTTTTAAAATTGTAATCAATCCTGAATATGCGGTATCGATTCCAGGGGTAATCAAAATATCTCCACTTTATGTATTCCGCATCTTTGTATGGGTAATTCTCCCGGTTGTCTAACATATTCGGGAAGTCGCCCGGACAAAAATCAAATATCTCCGAGAAATCAACCCCGCAACCGCAACTTTCGATCTTCGGCCGATTTTTTATCCGACAGAGTTTAAATTCTGCCATCTCGGGGTTAAGCATATACCAATGATTCATATCCGCAACCGTATAACCGAGGAACTCGTAAATTGCGGTGGTGTTTTTTCGGATGTTGTTGCAGTTTATAGTCCTGCACCCGGTGAATTCCTCAATTTTTTCAATAAGTCTCATAGCGGTTCCGAAAGGGGCCCCTTTTTTTGAAACTATATATGATATGAACACATCGGGTTCCTTACCCGAGTTCGTCTTGATAAATCCGCATACCCCTTGAATATCGCCGCTGTCCTCATCGACGGATACAATAAAGTTGAGTCCGCCGTCGGTTCTGTCGCGATAATAGTACTCAAAAGTCATGTCGTCATCTATGAGGGGATGTTTTGAACCCCAGCTGTCCTCGCAGAACTTCCTGAAAGAGGGCAGTTCGGCATCGTCCAATCTCCTGTAAATTATTGCCATTTATCCTTTAACCCTTGTCTTTAAAGATTAATAAAAATTGCTTCCGCCCGTAACCGGGATTACCGCTCCCGTCATGAATTCGCACTCATCGGAAATCAGCCACTTCAGAGAAAATACCACATCCTCTATTGCAGCATTTCTCCCCATCGGATTTGCCTTTGCATTGGCCTCGATTTCAAATTGCGGAAGATTATCTAAAAACTTCGTCTCGGTCATCGAAGGAGCAACCGCATTTACGGTTATCCCCTTTCCCGCAAACTCGACCGCAGCGGATTTGAGCAGTCCTAAAAGCGCATATTTTGAGGCCACATAATTTGCAATAAACTTCGGCGGAACGCCTATGCAGTAGGAAGTCAGCACAGCCGCAACTCTTCCGAATTTTCTTTTTGCCATTTTAGGCAGGAGATTGGCAAAAATCATGCCGGCACTTGTCGCCTGTATGTTTACATCTCTCAAAAAAGCTTCCCCGTCGAACTTTGACATTCTCTTTGCCGCCGCCTGCGACGAGGGCAGGTGGACAATTTTGTCGATATCGTAAGGCAGCTCCCCGATTTTTTCTATAAACCTTTTTATCCCCTCAACATCGGACAGGTCGCCCCATACATCGACTATTTCTTTCCCTTCCGACTTTAATGCCTTTATTTTATCTTCAAACCCGTAGTAGTGAGCAATTATCTTTTCATCAATTTCTCTCATAAGGCCGCAGCCGATATCGCTGTCCGCCCCAACAATCAATGTATATCCTTTCGCCATTCCGCCCCCTTTACAGTCCTACGCTTATTGTCGCCGTGTTCACCTTTACTCCCGTCTGATTTTCCGCAAACGCCTTGATAACCACACGCTTCACAAAGTCGGTTTTTTCGATTACCCTGCCGGTAACTCTGATAACATCTCCGACATAAACAGGCTTTCTGAATTTTATGGAGATTTCCTGAAGGATGCACCTTTCACCCGGAAGATATACACCCACGAGAGTAGAGTAAAATGATGATGTAAGCATTCCGTACACCACCTTTGAATCGAAGCCTCTTGATTTTGCAAAATCCGCATCGGTGTGCAGAGGATTCACATCCCCGCTCATTTCGCAAAAAGCGCGGAGCATTTCATCGGTCACCTCAACTTCAAAAGTTTCGGTGGTTCCAACGGATAGTTCTTCATAACTATAGCTGTTCATCGCCCTTTTCCTCAATTTTTCTGATTATCAAATCCACGGTTTCTCCGACATTTTGCAGATTTTCCACATCGTCAACCGAGAACTTGATCAGAAATTTTTTCTCCATCGCCACCAGAAGGTTGATTTGTTCCAGTGAATCCCAATCCTCTATATCGTTTGCATCGGTTTTATCCGTAACCGAAAGTTCCGGATCGTCAAATATCTCCCTGAATATTTCATTTACCGTCAGGAATATTTTTTCTCTATTCATCCATTACCTCAATATGTTTATTTTTCTTCAGATAATCCTTTTCGATTTCATACCTGTATTTCTTTTCTTCACCCGACTCGTCAAATAACAGAAAACCGAGATCGGGGTACAGAGTCTCAACAAATCCGTTTTTCGGAGTCCTTATATACGAGGCCTCAATAGCTTCAATCCCCTTTGAGACGGCGGTTTCAACAAGTTTGTCAAACACCGCTTTCTCCAAATCTCTTTTGAACACCCTGCAGCTCATTACAAACAGTTCTATAGTTGCTGTTTTGTCTCGGCATTTTGCTATCAAGGCACAGACAATGCCGTTATCCCCGAATTTGTCTTCAAGTCTTGCTGAAATTTTTATGTAATTCTCGTCAACTTCGATTTCGGATATTTCGTCTTCGGTATACCTTCTCGTCGTGGGATTGAACTGGTTGGTCTTGTTTATCAGCTGGGTTATTCTCTTTTGTTTCCTTTCGGCAAAGGTTCCCACACCTGCCTTCATTTCAAGAGATGACAGATATTCGCCGTAATCTGAAAATCTGCTTTTTTCCGATTCCCTCATGGCATTTTGGCTGTACATTTCCGCCCTGATAAGATCTTCTTCAGACATCGAAGTCGCCTCAAAATATCCGGATCTCGAAATATTTTCGGCAAATCTTTCAGGAACTGTATATTTTGCAACCGCCACCCCGAGACCGGAGTGTTCCACCAGCTCTCTTTCGGCGGGATTGTCATCAGCAAACACAAAAGAATCACTGCCGAGATTTAGAATTTCAGCCGCTCTTTTAATATTTGACGCCTTGTCCTCCCAGTTTGCAATAAAAACCGAAAAATCGTCTGCAGACAGGATTGCGGAAGGATGGTCAAAACCGGATTTTGCGGTCCCTTCTTCGTTTTTACTCACAACTCCGAGCAAAACACCGATTCCCTTCAGCTCCTTGGCATACCGCTGAAGGTCGCTGTAGGCTATTCCGGACGGATTTTCTATTCCCAGCTCTATTCCGTCAACTCCGTCATCACCTATTACACCTCCCCAAAGGGTGTTATCCAAATCGAGAAGGAGAACTTTTTTATTCCTGCCGAATATCGACTTTATGATGCTTGATACCGAATGGCAAAGCAACGGAATGGCATCCGGATTAAGGCCGTATTTATATGAGTTGTAATAGGTGGGATCGCTCCACTTTTCCAGCCCGTATAATGCGGACAGATAGTTTATGTCGTTTATAAACAGCCCTTCGTTTAATCGGGCAAAGTCTGCAAGTTTTAAGTTTAATTCGTTTATAAAACGCACCTTTCCGGAAACATCGTAATTTTCCCTGTTCCCGAGAACTCTTACCGCGGGGTATTCGAAATTGTTTGCAACTACCGGACATCCGTACGCAACGGCAGAGGATATTGCTTCTTCAAATCTATTCCACTCCGCAAGAAAGAGTCCTTTTGCCGTTTGTTCGTCGCTTCCCGCCACGGGAAAGTTCGATATATTGTGAATACCCGTATGTATATAGATTATGTCTGGTTCAAATTCCCGAAGTTCGGTATTTTCAAAGACGAGGTCTTCGTAATATCTCCCGTATTCACCTTCAAAAAACTCGGGTTTTATTCCGCTGTCGAGGAGAAACAGCTCAAGTATGTTTTTAACCTCTCCGATTGTAGTGCCGGAAAGTATCGCTATTCGCTTTTCAATAAGCCCCTCTTTTTTGAGGAGTTCTCTTTTGAGCGATCTCTTTTTCAACATTATCGAACTGCTGTCGAACGGATATGAAAACATATAATCACCAAATTGCTTTTTATTGATTTTAACACAGCAAAAAACACCTATCAACAAAACAAAAACACCGCAAAAAACTGCTATTCAATTCAGTTTCAGGCATTTTCTTTGCTATAATAATTAAAGCAATCTAAAAACAGGGGGCGAATATGCGAACAGCCATCTACGGCGCAGGAGCAATGGGAACCGTGCTCGGTGCATATCTTGAAAAATCGGGTTACAGGGTTGACCTTATAAACAGAAACATTGAACATGTGAACGCACTCAACAAATACGGTGCGACAATATCGGGTTGCGATAATCTTAATATTCCGGTCACCGCACTCACTCCGGACGAGATGCGCGGGGAATATGATTTGTTTTTTTTAATGACCCGTCAACAGGACAACGAGAGAACCGCCGATTTTCTTTCCGGCTATTTAAGTCCGGACGGAACCGTCTGCACCCTCCAAAACGGCTTTCCGGAACCGCTGCTGATAAATGTACTTGGAAAATCCCGGGTTGTCGGGTGTACTGCCGTTTGGGGCGCGACAATGATTTCCCCGGGAAATGTCACCCTCAACACCGACCCTGATGCCATGTCCTTCACGCTTGGAAGCATAACGGATGAATCCGCGGACAAGCTTAAGAAAATAGGCGGTGTTCTGCAAACGGTCTGCCCGGTTACAATTGAAAACAACTTTGCAGGCGCACGCTGGTCAAAGCTGCTTTTAAATTCCGCCTTCAGCGGAATTTCAGTGGTTTTTAATGTATCGGTTGGTGAAATATCCAAAAACAACGACCTTGCAGACATGGCTATTCAGATAATGAAGGAGTGTGTCGATGTCTCAAAAAAGGAAGGAATAGTTCTCGCCAAGGTTCGGGGATTTGACATTTCAAAATTCATATTCACCGCTTTTCCGCTCAAAAATCTGATTTCAAGACCCATCTTAAAATTGGCGACAAAAAAGGATTCCAACATAAAATCAGGTATGTTAATCGATCTGGAAAAAGGCAGGAAAACCGATATAGACCAGATAAACGGCATAGTCTGCCGTTACGGCAGGAAGAACTCCACCCCAACCCCCTATAACGACAAAATAGTCGAGGCGGTTCATCTGATGGAAAACGGCAGCTTAACTCCGGGTCTGCATAATCTGGATATCTTTAAACATCCGGGTTTTTAACCTTTGAGATTTTCAGCAATCTCGCCCATTTTTTTAATAGCTTTGAGTTTCGTCTCTTCTGTAAAGTGAGGATACGGTCCGTACTGAAGCACATTATGTGCCGCAGCGAGATTTCCCCAAATACAGGTGCTGAGTGCATCATATCCTTCGCAATATGCCCACATTGCGGCAGCAGTAGAAGTATTTCCGCATCCCGTCGGGTCGACCTCTTCTTCCGCGGGCTTGAGGTGTATCGAAGGTGCGAAGTGGTGTTCTCCTTTATCGATAAAGTAAGCCCCCCTCTTGCCCACACGGAAATAGACCGGTTTGCCGACCTTTTTCAATTCTTCTATTATTTCCGCTTCGTCGTCGATTTCGAAGAGTTCTCTGCATTCATGGTGGTTTATCGAAAGGATATCAAAAGCATCTTTGAATTTAAAAAATTCTTCAGCCTTCTGCATAACCCCGTTATCGTCGAAATACGGATAATACTCCCACATCACTATAAGATTCGGGAACTTCTCCTTAAGTTCCACCATATCGTCATGATACGATTTCGTCATCCTCGTTCCGATGCAAAGCCCCTTTGTATCATCTTTTATATACTTGGCTAAGCATTCGGTGGGAATTGCGGAAAATCCTATTCCCAGAGGATCGTAATCCGGGGTATAAATCGAATGTTCCTTATACCTGCCTTGACCCAGATAGACCAGTTCATTGTAATTAGTCTTGTTGAGTTTAAAAATCAGCCCCTCTCTGGAGAGACCGTTGGCGTCAAACCACTCACCGTAGAAATCCTCAAAGTCTCCGCCGACATACGAAACATAAATACAGTCCTTTGTACCCAGACGTATTCCGGAAAGGTAGAACACATCTCCCCCCATGATGTCCGAGATAATTCTGCCGTCTTCAAATATTATTCTGTTCGTAATGGTCGGACCGACTGCCACGTATTTCATTTAAAACTCCTCGCACTCCGCTTAATTTTGGATTTGTTTGATTCACCCCGGCATTTGTTAACAAAAAACAGGACGATATAGGGTGGTGTTGACAAACATTTTATACTATAATCAAAATTAGTAAAAGGTATTAGCCTTTATCGACAGTTTAATATTTTTAATAATAGGGAGGTATCGATATTAATATTTCTTTTTCGACTCTGCCGAAAACGGCGGATGAATTCAGTTCCATGCCGGAGTTTGATTTGTTCTCGCCCTTCTCTACTGCGGCATTGTTTATTGTCGCAATCTGTGCCTATAAGCATGACAGAGAAGAGTGTTATTCCATGATTGACATTCTTAAGGGTCCGCAGAAACTCTCCGGTATCGACAGGAGTTTTATTCGTGATCGGATGATGGAAAAATCCGGTTATATAGGGGAAGCATATTTTATCGGAGCAACCCCCGAAAACAACTACACTCCTTCCGTGCCGTACACCGTCTCGCTGATAGACGGACCGTACAGCTATGTTGAAGACGGTTTTACAACTCTTTACATCAAGACAAAAGGAGCGGACAGCGCAAGACCCGTAAAACTCAGAAAAAAGGGTGAGAACTGGTACCTTTGGGAGTTTGCGGCGGTGTTGGCCGACATAAGAAAACCCCACGCAGAAGATCCCTGGAAATAATTGTAATAGATTTAATATTCATTTGTACAATAAAATTAAGATTCTTCAGGAGGAATTAATATGGGTTTATTAAGAGCTGGTGTCGGTGCATTAGGCGGAGTACTTGCCGATGCTTGGCGCGAGTATTTTTACTGTGAATCACTGACCCCCGATGTTCTGGTGGCAAAAGGACAAAAAAGGACGTCGTCGAGGCGTTCGTCGAATGTAAAAGGCGAAGACAATATTATCAGCAACGGCTCCATCATTGCAGTAAACGAAGGGCAGTGCATGATAATAGTCGAACAGGGTAAAGTTGTCGATCTTTGTGCCGAAACCGGCGAATACGTATATGACGTCTCTACCGAACCGAGTATTTTTTACGGGAGTCTCGGTGAGAATATCAAAAAGACATTTGCAACAATCGGCAAGCGTTTTACATTCGGCGGCGATACCGCGAAAGATCAGAGAATCTACTACTTTAACACCAAAGAAATTGTCGGCAATAAATACGGAACGGTAAATCCGGTTCCCTTCAGGGTCGTCGATAAAAACATAAACCTTGATATAGATATCGCTATTCGCTGCAACGGAGAATATTCTTATAAAATCGTCGACCCCCTGCTTTTCTACACAAACGTCACGGGGAACGTGGAAGATGTCTATGTTCGCGAGAATATCGACAGCATGCTGAAAACCGAGCTGCTCACCGCCCTGCAACCGGCATTTGCAAAAATTTCCGAGCTCGGCATAAGATACAGCGCCCTGCCCGGTCATGCCCTTGAACTCGCGGATGCGCTGAACGAGGTTTTGTCCAACAAGTGGCGCGAACTCAGAGGCATAACGGTTGCTTCTTTCGGAGTTAACTCGGTAACCGCCTCCAAGGAAGACGAAGACATGATTAAGCAACTCCAGAAGAGTGCAATCATGAGAGATCCCACAATGGCGGCAGCGACGCTTGTAGGAGCACAGGCGGATGCCATGAGAGGCGCAGCGACAAACGAAGGCGGTTCTCTAATGGGATTTATGGGAATGGGGATGGCCCAGCAGGTCGGCGGAATGAACGCTCAGAACCTCTTTGCAATGGGCCAGCAACAGCAGGCTCAACCTCCGGCGGGCGCCGCTCCCGCAGCAGCCGGGTGGACATGTTCCTGCGGAAACGCCGGCAATACGGGCAAGTTCTGTTCAGAATGCGGTAAACCTCAGCCGGCTCCGACAAACTCCTGGATTTGTACCAACTGCGGTTACAAAGAAAATACGGGTAAGTTCTGTGCCGGATGCGGAAAACCAAAGTCAACCGGCTCCTTTGCCTGTGACAAATGCGGTTGGAAACCTGAGGAAGGCAAGGCCGTTCCGAAATTCTGTCCGGAGTGCGGAGACCCTTTTGACGAAAACGACAGAATATAGTATATTTGTTCAATACTGCCCGTTGACTTTATTTAAAGTCTTCGTGTATAGTAAATATCCAATAAATTTGGAAAACATCTTGGAGGTAAATTAATGGAAACAGGTACAGTTGGCGGAAATGGTAAGCTTTTAAAGGTTACCGGAATAATCATGATTGTTTTCGGTTCTATCGGAATAATCTTTGGACTTCTTGCAGTCGTGGGCGCAGGCGCGGTCGCCGCTCTTGTCGGTGGAAGCGCAGCCGGTCTCGTATTTGCAGCTATCCTCTCTTTGCTCGGTTCGATTCTGCAGCTCGTAGCGGGGATTATGGGTGCCAAAAACAAGAACATTCCTGCAAACGGTAAAAAATGCTTTACCTTGGGCATCATCGTTATCCTTCTTGCAGTAGCAGGTAACGTCATGACGGTAGCACTCGGTGGTGAGTTCAGCGTATTGGGCTTGGCCCTCGGTGCAGTACTTCCGGTTCTCTACATAGTTGGAGCTCTTCAGCTCAAGAAATCAGCATAAAAGAGGTTGAAAGCCTTGCCGTAACCATACGGCAAGGCTTGTTTCTTTTGCAAAGGAGTAACCACATGGAAGCACTCGAATACAAATGTCCGAACTGCTCGGGCGGAATAATTTTTGACAGCACATCTCAAAATCTGACCTGTCCTTACTGTGACACGAGTTTTGAGATAGATGCACTGGTTCAGTTCAACCAGTCTTTAGAAAACGAAAAAGCCGATTCATACGGTTGGCAGGACTATACAAGAGAAAGCGGTACCGGCGATTGGGAAGAAGGGGAACTTGATGGCATATCCGAGTTCCGGTGTCCCTCCTGCGGCGGAGAGATTGTGGGAAACCCCAACACCGTTGCAACCAGTTGCGTCTACTGCGGAAATCCCGCCATCCTGATGTCTCAGTTACAGGGAATGTATAAACCCGATTACATCATCCCTTTTAAACTTGATAAAAACGCAGCCAAGTCGGCATTGATAAAACACTTAAGATTCAAGCCTCTTCTGCCGAAATCTTTTAAAGACGAAAATCGGATTGAAAGTCTGACCGGCATATATGTACCGTTTTGGCTGTTTGATTGTGATGTTGACGCATCCATAAGATTCAAAGCGACCCGCACTCAGGTTTGGAGCGATTCCGAATACAGATATACAAGAACATCATACTACCTTGTTCTTAGAGACGGCGGGATGTCCTTTGAAATGGTGCCCGTGGACGGGTCTGAAAAAATGGATGATGAATATATGGAGGCAATCGAGCCCTTCGACTACTCGCAAATATCCGATTTCAAAACACCCTATCTCTCAGGGTATATTGCTGAAAAATACGACATCGATGCGGAACAGTCAAAACCCAGAGCCAATGCAAGAATCAAAACGAGTGTTGAAGACATCTTCAGATCTACCGTAAAAGGATACAACACTGTTGTAACCGAAAATTCAAACATCTCCCTTCACGACGGCAAAATACACTACGCACTGCTTCCGGTCTGGATGCTGAACACAAAATACAAAGACAAAATTTATTCGTTTTCCATGAACGGTCAGACGGGTAGATTTGTCGGGGAGCTTCCTGTTTCCGTCGGGAGATTCTGGGCCTGGACCTTCGGACTTACTTCGGTCTTTACAGCCGTCGCATCCCTGATATACCTTTTGTTTATGTGAGGAGGAGCAAGCTATGAAAAAACAACTCAGATTGGCATTTGTTGCGATGCTCCTGTTCGCAGCGACCGTTTTAACACCGTTTATCACCGTTGCATCCGCCCAGCCGAATAACCCCTCTCTTCCAAGGATTGTTGACAACTCCGATCTTCTGACCGATCAGGAAGAGGACTTTCTGTTAAGCCGGATTAGTGAGATACACGCTAAGTACGCTTTTGATGTCGTATTTGTAACCGAGAACGATCTTCAGGGAAAGAGCACTCGGGATTTTGCCGATGACTTTTTCGATTACGGCGGTTATGGCGTGGGAGACGACAACAGCGGAGTTTTGGTTCTGATCAGCGATGAAGGGCGCTGGATATCCGGAACCGGCAGAGGCATAATGGTATTCAGCAGCGATTACGGCATTCCCCGCATCGGAAAGATGATTGCTCCCTACTTTGACGACGGAGAATATTTTGACGGTTTTAATTCCTTTTTAAACTTCTCCGACGAATTCTTAAAACAGGAACAGACAGGAGATCCCTACACCGAAGGCAATCCCTACAGGACGCTTACGGACAAATTGAAAACCGTGGGAATCATAGCTGTCGCGGCTTTCATTCTATCCCTGTTGATCGTTTCAGGAATGAAGAGGTCAATGAAGACCGCAAGGCTCAGAAGCGAAGCGGGTGAATATGTAGTTCAGGGCAGTTTCGTCCTCACCAGAGAGAGCGACACTTTCCTCTACAGCACCGTTACCCGTACCGCAATTCCAAAATCCGATTCTTCCTCAAGTTCAGGAGGAGGCGGTTCGTCGTCACATAGAGGTTCAAGCGGCACCTCTCACAGCGGAGGAAGCTTCTAAAGAAAAGCAAATTTAAAACCCGCAGTTCTTTTTGCAGAACTGCGGGTTTGTTTTTTGCCGACTATGATATCTTCACATATTCGTAGGTCACATCGTACTCGTCCACCAATGTCAAAACATCGCCGTCTATCGAATAATCATATGTCATGGGTTCGTCGCTGTACATCCCGAAGATCTTTTGATAGATATTCAGTTTCCCGTCTTTTACTTCAAACTTGAAATCATACGAAAAAATTGCATTTTCGTTGCTTCCTTCGCCGTTTGATTTAAACTCATAAACTTCCTCAAAAAATTCTTCGGTTGATTCCCATTTTCCTACCAGTTCCTTTGTCTTTTCATCGACTTTCTTTCCGCAGGCTGCAAGCGAAAAAACCAATAACGCAATAAGGGCGACTGCTATAATTTTTTTCATATTCCCTCCAAAATAGTCTTTATTACTTTTATTTTAATCGGTTTTTAGAAAATCTATATTTATTAACCCGACAGTTCAACTCTTAACTTTTCCGCCCGCACCGCCACCTCTTTTTCGTCGGGGAAATCTTCAAGCGTCTCCAACTCCTGATTTAACAGCACAAGCGCATAAACCGTCAGTTTGTCTTCTTCCTTTATAAAAATGCTCTTTTTCCATATATTGAATTTTCTGTTTCTCTTCCCGGTCTCTTCCGTTGTCAAGGCATCGTAGAGAGAAATATATGAAAAAAGGCAGACCGTTTCATCCTGTTTTTTATTGACTATGGTGCCTTTGAGGAAACTTATCACCTTTTCTTTTTGCTCTTCCCCAAGCGGAAATACCCTTTTAAAAAAAGCCCGTTCCCTTTCCTTTTTTTCCTCTTTCGTAGTTATGCGAAACAAATCGGAGAGATCAAAGCTTAAACTCATAAAAAATCCTCAAATACCTATATGAATTCCTGTTCTTTATATTGCAGTCCGTTTTTATTCTACCAAACTTTTACGATTTTTAACACTCTTTGTCCGATCTGCTTTGTTCAGCTTTTTATCATCAATCCCCGGCAAATGATACTTTATATCTTTTATTATTTCAATAAGGTTATTTATATAGCGGAACCCACTTATCCTCCTCAATTCCCGCAACAAGTAAAATATAATTTCAGCCGAAGATGTCAAAAACACTCCGATACTTGCCAACATACGGAGCGTTTTCTTGTGCAACGCGAAAAGAGACAAATTGATTAGGTTCTAAAGCCCTGCAAAAAAATAAAAAGTAGTGACAAATGCTCACACTTAAAAAATAGTCTTACTAGATAAAATGATATTATAACGGTTTTATCCGTTGTTCGGAGTGTTTTTCACTGTTTCTCTTTTCTCTTTGGAAGTTGATTCCCGAAATCTCCGGTCGCCGAATTCATCTCTTCATCATACATTTCATTACCGTCCGGGTTCTTAACCATCCGAACCAGCTGTGCCAACCGATCATCTTGCTCAAAGGACATCATATCCGCTGCCAAAGCCAATATATTTTCTATATTTTTCGGTAGCATTTTTTCGTTCATCGATATCCCTCGATATTTCAAGACATGTTAAAATCCCGATTCTTAACCTATATACACGTCTTGTTCTAAAATGCAACATCCGTATACAGGAGCCGGCACTATGTCTGATGGAAAACAGACAGATTTTTCAGAACTCTACCGCACTTATCATCCCGTCATATTTCAGTATGTCCATAAACGCATTTCCTCTCTACATGATGCGCAGGAGTTGACCGGGGAGATATTTGAAGCGGCCTGCCGTTATTACCCTTGTTACGACCGGACAAAAAGCTCGGTGGCAACATGGTTATATGTGATTGCAAACAGTCGCCTGAAAAACTATTACCGGAAATCCCGGGTGGTTTGTGTAGACATAGACGAACTCAAAGGAGTCTTGCGCAGCTCTGAGAATATAGCGGAAAGCATAGAAGCCGCAGAAGCTTTACAGCAGATGCGGGATGTGCTCGCCGATTCGCTGGAAAAGTTGAACGAACGCAGCCGCCGCGCCGTGGTGCTGAAATACTTTTTAAACTATTCCGCCGAGGAGATTGCAGATGTCCTTGACACCACCGACGGAAACATCCGGGTCATTCTTTCCCGCGCCCTGCGGCAAATGAAAAACGATATCGCCTTGACCAGCGCGGGCTGGGAAGAAATTATATATCGCTGAATTGTACAGAAAAGATTAACTCGATAAGTTCTCAAGCTTATTATAATAGCTTCGTCCTGATAAGAAACATTTGTAAATTTAGGTTTATAATCAAATTTTAGAGTCTGTTTTTTTTGCTTTTAAATACTTTAGTAAAAAGTCTTATTCGACAGGTAAATAATTTTTCTCCTCAAAACTGTTGATTTATTTGAAGTTTTGTGCAAATATTAAGAGTGGAGGTTTCTTTTTTAGAGTCATTAAATTGATAAATTTTCAATGTGTAATTTGTATAATCCCGTGTTGTTAAAAACAAACCGACACTTTCTTTGTGCCGGTCGAAGATATATTTTTATACCGATAGGCATTTTAAAGAAATAGGGGTGATTTGGTGAATCTTAATTACTTTTTGTCCGCGTCGATAGTGGTTTCCGCTATCGCATTTGTTTTTGCTTTTTGGCTTTTAAACTGGGTAAAAAAACAACCCTCTCAGAATAAGCGTATAGAAGAAGTGAGCGGTTACATCCGAAAAGGCGCATTTACCTTTCTCAATCAAGAGTACAGGAATTTGGCAAAATTTTCCGGAATAACGGCTCTTTTAATTCTTGTGCTGTTACCCTCTCCAATCTGGAAAGGCGATATAATCGTCAATATTACGATGGCCGTCTCCTATATAGCCGGCACCGTGTTTTCGGCGGTAGCGGGAGTTATCGGTATCCAGGTTGCAACTATTGCGAACGCAAAGACCGCCGAAGCGGCGCAAAAGGGTATAAAGCCCTCCTTTCTGACAGGTTTTCGCGGCGGAGCGGTCATGGGAATGGCGGTTGTCGGATCTTCCCTTTTAGGCGTTGCCTTGGTATTTTGGCTGACGGGAGATACCACCACCCTTCTCGGTTTTTCCTTCGGCGCCTCTTCTCTCGCGTTGTTTGCAAAAGCGGGCGGCGGTATTTTCACCAAAACCGCTGATATTGCCGCCGATTTGACCGGGAAGGTCGAGCTCGGCATTCCCGAAGACGATCCGAGAAATCCTGCCGTCATTGCGGACAACGTCGGGGACAATGTCGGAGACGTCGCCGGAATGGGCGCCGACCTGTTTGACTCCAATGTCGCCAGTATGGCCGCCGCACTCGTCATGGGTTCTTCGCTGGATATGGCAACAAACGGAGCGATAAACGTAATAATGGTTTTCTGCTATGCTGCCATAGGTCTGCTTGCATCAATAATCGGCGTTGCCACTGCGCGAATGGGAAAGACTGACAATCCGACCTTTGCGCTTAACTCCTCAACCTATGTCACCACTGCAATCTATGCGATTCTGACCGCTGTTGCAACTGCCGCTTTCGATTTCGAGTGGCGCATTTGGGGCGCGACAATAATCGGATTATCTGTAGGCGTGTTGATAGGAATAGCCACCGACTACTTTACCGACGATTCCAAAAAACCTGTTCAAAAGACTGCCGCTGCGAGCGAGAAGGGACCTGCTTTAACGATTTTGTCGGGAGTTTCTTACGGATATCTTTCCGCTTTTCCGGCACTTGTCGGAATCGGTCTTTCCGCACTTTTAAGCTATAAGATTTGTGAACCCTTGGGCGAAGGATATGCCCTGTTCGGAATTTCCATGGCTGCGGTAGGTATGCTTTCAATCGTCGGCATGATAATCTCAAACGACGCATACGGTCCCATCGTTGATAACGCCAGAGGTCTTGCAGAAATGGGAAATCTCGGAGACGAGGTTTTGGAGATAACCGACCGCCTCGATTCTGCCGGCAACACCGTAAAAGCTGTAACAAAAGGTTTTGCGGTAGGAGCGGCAGGTCTAACCGTTATAGCACTCTTGGGTGCTTTTTTGAGCGAAGTCAACGCACATGCCATAGTTCTCGGATTGGTTGAAAAAGGCAAGTTATATATTTCGGGATTTGACATAATGGATCCCCTCGTATTTTTCGGTCTGCTTGCGGGCGCCGCAATTCCCGCGGTTTTCAGCGCCATGCTGATTTTGGGAGTTGACCGGAATGCCCAGCGCATGGTTGAAGAAATCCACCGTCAGTTTGACGAAATCCCCGGCCTCAAAGAAGGTAAAGAAGGTGTCGTGCCGGAGTACGACAAATGTATCGAGATAGCGACTACCGGTTCTCTTAAGGAACTCATTCCGGCCGGATTGACAGCAATTCTGGCGACCATCTTCGTCGGATTTATCGGAGGAGTAAAAGCTATAGGCGGTTTCTTGACCGGCAACATAGTTTCGGGGCTTCTTCTTGCCCTATTTATGTCAAACGCCGGCGGACTTTGGGACAACAGCAAGAAGTATATCGAGGCCGGCAATAACGGCGGAAAAGGAAGCGAAGCTCATAAAGCGGCGGTTATCGGGGATACTGTCGGTGACCCCTTCAAAGATACTGCCGGTCCCTCCATCAACACTCAAATCACCGTTGTTTCGCTGGTTGCTTCGTTAATGTCTTCCCTCTTCCTCATGTTCTCTCTCTTGGGTTAATTATTAAAGCGGGTTTTAAACCCGCTTTTGATTCTTTAAAGTCAAGGATGTAAAAGATGACGATAATCGAAAAATTTATTAATATTTTCTTCGGATCTCTTGTAAATATGAGCTCGACCGACATAATAAAGATGCTGGTAATGTGGTTAATCGGTGGGGTTCTGGTTTATCTCGCGATAAAAAAAGACATGGAGCCCTCGCTTCTTCTACCTATGGGATTCGGTGCAATACTTGTAAATATTCCCTTTTCCGGTGCCGTTACTCAGGTCATAGACGGCATAACGGAGGAAGGACCGCTCAGCGTTTTATTCGATGCCGGAATAGCAAACGAGCTTTTCCCCCTTATTCTGTTTATCGGTATCGGAGCAATGATTGATTTCGGTCCCCTGCTCTCTAATCCGAAGCTGCTGTTGTTCGGTGCAGCGGCACAGTTCGGAATATTTATGACCCTGCTTTTAGCGGCAGTAATAGGCAACTATTTCCCCGGCACATTCTCACTTCAGGATGCCGCCGCAATCGGTATAATCGGCGCCGCAGACGGCCCCACTGCGATATTTGTCGCAAACTATTACAATACCAAGTATATGGGAGCTATACTCGTTGCGGCATACAGTTATATGGCACTTGTTCCGATAATTCAGCCCCCCTGTATCAGACTCGTTACCACAAAAAAAGAGCGCCTTATTCGCATGCCTTCAAAGACGAAACCGATTAAGAAATCCGTCCGCATACTCTTCCCCATCGTTGTCACCGTTATCGCGGGCATTGTCGCTCCGAGAAGCGTTGGTCTGGTAGGTTTTCTGATGTTCGGGAACCTCATTCGAGAGTGCGGAGTATTAAACAGTCTCAGTGAAACCGCCCAGAAGGTTCTCGCAAATCTTGTCACTATCTTTTTGGGAATCACCGTTGCGGTAAAGATGCAGGCCGACGCTTTCCTGTCGCTCGAGACACTGATAATAATGGGACTCGGTCTCTTTGCATTCGTTTTTGACACCATAGGCGGTGTTCTGTTTGCGAAGGTTTTAAACCTGTTTACAAAGGAGAAGGTAAATCCCATGATAGGTGCCTGCGGCATTTCCGCATTTCCCATGAGCAGCCGCGTTGTCCACAAAATGGGACTTGAAGAGGATAAGCAAAACTTCCTGCTGATGCACGCCACCGGGGTAAATGTCGGAGGACAGATAGCATCGGTAATAGCGGGCGGGCTCATACTGAACCTCATCGCAAAATAATAAATATTAAACTATTTAGATTTAGGAGATATTTTTATGATAGAAGAAGCCCTTGAAGTAATGCTGTTCGGCATGCTGGGTATTTTTATGATAATGGGCCTTATCATCATTACAATCATGCTTTTAAATAGGTCGGGCGGCATCACAAAAAAAGCCGATGCCGATTAATTAAGGTTGTTGATGAACTCTTGAAATAATCCTGTTTTCATTTCAGTTGTTTTTAATAAAAGCGGGGCATCGAAAAATGCTCCGCTTTTTCCAATATGTTTTTGGGTATTTAATGCATTCCAAGATTAAGCTAAAGGTTAATCAGTAAACCATACGGTTATTTTTAAAAGCAAAATAACCTGATAATGATACTGAAAATGATAATGAGATTGATATTGTTACTGATACTGATATCCCTCTCTTTATATTAAAATTATTTTTTATATTCCTCTGCCCGTGTTTTAGTCGATTTAAAATACATTTTCGCTAAAACATTTAATTCGCAAATCATCCGGCATATTCCGGATTTGCTCCGTTATGGTTACACTTGTTCTGCAGGGGGTTGTTTTCCTTCTTTTATCAGCATTTCTTTTTTCTTTCGGGTGAGTTTTTTTATTTCGTATTCTCTTGCCTGCGCCTCTTCTTTCGTTGAAAACTCCTCGTAATAGACTAACCTGACGGGATTTCTGGACCTTGTATATTTCCCGCCTTTGCCGCTGTTGTGAATGCCGATTCTCTTTTCAAGATTGTTTGTCCACCCGGTATAATAACTGCCGTCGGAACATTCCACTATGTAAGTGTAGTTCACTTTAAACCTCATATTAAATAATTTATTTCAAAAACAAACATCGAGCATCTATTCTGCTTCAGCCATTTTTTCCACAAGCATCGCAAAAGGCAATAATGTGCCCAAGGGCTGCATCCACAGCTGTTTTGCCGGAGGCATTTTTATCACCGTCGTTCTTTCGGGAAACTCGCTCTCATCAATGTCGGATATTGCCGCAGTCATTCTTCCTATTCCCTCAACATATTTTGCCGTTCTGAGACTTCTCTCTGCCGACGGGTTGTTTCCAGAAATAAACATTACCGAAGCGTACTTTTCGGGTTCCAGCTGCAGGAAGTTCACATGTAGCCAATCCTCCGATTCCTCCACCGTACAGACCGTTCCGATGTGTTTATAAACGAGGCTTCGGGCCATCCACGCCACCGCCATATCCGGTCCAGTTCCTATCATTTCGAAGCTGTATATCCGATTTTTTGCTTCTTTTACGAAACTGTCTATTTTTTCTTCTTGATTCAGGGCGGCTTCACAGCAGTTTATCAGATACTCCGCCATATCGCTCTTTACCGCTTTTACCTCATCATCAGCTATAAAACTGTTAGACCTGCCAATCTCGAGCGCTAACAGCATCAGTGCCGTCTGGAAACCAATAAATTCCCCCACCTCTCCGCCGCCTGTTTCGGGAAGTTTCAGAATTTTATCGGCAGAAATACCTTTTAAACATCCCTTTTCATTCGTTATTGCGGTCACTTCCGCTTTATATTTTTCCGCTGCAAGAAGAGCGTCCATGGCCGTTCTATCCTTCATGTCGGAAAAAAGAATAAATACATGCGGAAGATGTTCGGGTTCTTTGTTATCGGTTATATACGCATATTCTTGTGCGGTCATGACTCTTATCCGCTCTCCGCTCCAACCGGTCAGAGAGGAAAAAGCCTGTTTTGATGCCAAAGCTGCGGCATATGCCGTACCGCTTCCCACCAAAAAAGGTCTGCCGAACATTCTAAAATCTTTTTCACTGCAGATCTCTTTGATTCTTTTTGACATTTCGTCGATTAAATTTTCAATTTCCTTTGGAAATACATGACAATAATCCCTATATAGCATTTTTCTATTCCTCATTTTACCAATACAAGCGGCTGTTCGGTAATTGCGTCTCCCAATTTGTCCTGAAGTTCCTTAATATACCAGTTGTTGTCTCCACCGTACCTGTAAAAAGAGACCCCTCTCATTTTTGTTATATAACCCAGGAGATTTCCGAGCGGCATATATTGCATCAGGGGCTTTGCCCATATGAGTTCGGTCGTGGGTATTCTGAACACCTCGGCGGACGAATTAAACAAACCTTCCTTGGCATCGGTTATTACTATGACAGGTCTTCCGATTCTCACCATTGTCTCCACCGTTTCGACCGCGTCTTCGATTCTTCCGTTATCTGTGCTGGCAAACAGGATTGTCGCTATCTTCTCAGGGTTCTTTGCGTATCTGTTTACCCTGTTCCAGTTGTCGATATTTTCATAGGTAGCTATATCTCCGAAAGCCTCGACGACCTTCGCAGCTCCGAACCAGCCTGTGGGATAATCTATACCGCTTGCAACAACCTCCCACTGCCTGTAGTTGTTCCAGATTTTTGATATTTCCCACATACGGTCGTCTACCGAATCCACAAACTTCCTGTCAAACCTTTCGGCATATTTTATAACTTCCTCTCTGATTCTTTCGGTACGGCTTTCATTATATCTCCCTCTTATATTCCCCATCCTTATCGCTATCATCATCAGTGTAAACATGGTTGAAAAATAACTTCTCTGACAGGGTGCATGTTCGGTATATTCACCGCACTCAAATACCGGCATTCTGATATGAAGAGACTTGTCCGTCTCCCGTTCCAACTGCGAATCCTTAACCTTGAAATTGACAATGGCTATTGTCCTGCTTTTTGCTCCGAGCGCCTTTACCCTCATCGCCGCTTCGATGACCCTCGATGTACGACCCCTGCTCGATATTCCGAAAAACAGGGTGTTATCGAAATCCCGACCGTCAAACTGTCTCGATACATCGATTGCCGGAGCGCTGAATGCCGGTATCCCCACCAATTTTTCAAATGCCGTTTGAGCAGCCCATGCCGCACAGAAGCTGTCGCCGCAACCGGTTGCGATAACCCTTTCAGCCGTGAGAAAATCCTTCGGTGTGATGGAATCTATCTCATCAATATTAAGCTCGTAGAGCTTGCGCGCAAATGTTGCAAGATCATAGCTCTCGAGCCGCATAGAATTGTTATAGTCCGCCTTGTTCATCTTAACCCTCAAGTTTTCGCTCAACTTAAAAAACACTTTATTTATATGCCGTAAAGTACAGCGCCGGCTTGAATAAAACAGGATATGTAAATACAATTGTGTTATGTTAAACAGTATATATAAATAATTTAATTTTAACCACTTTTATGATGTCGTAAGGAGGAATCCCGCTTTGGAATATGTCGCTACAGGTTTAAATATGCTGGATGTCTTGGAGATGCCCGACGGCAGTACCACAAAGCCTCAGCTTGGGGGCATCCCCATGTACGGTTACTGCGGTATGAGACCCTGGAGCGAAAGTATTCTTTTCTCCGCAAGGGTTGGAAAGGATTTTTTCTCCCTTTATAACCCCTGGTTTGAAAATAATAAAATCAATCCTTCGGGATTAAATTTTGTCTCGGAAGTTACCCCCTACAGCATTCTCAAATATCTCGATGACGGAAATTACGATGTCGGCAGATTTTTTGAAGGCAGTTGGGACGATTCGGATTTTTGGCGCCCCAAACCTGAAGATTTTATAGGCAAACTCGAAAATACAAAGGGATTTTATCTGACAAGCGGTCCTCCGCCCGAAGAGATATGGAACGGTTTGTTCGACTACAGGAAAAAATACGGGTTTAAAATTATGTGGGAACCGAATGGCAGACACACTTTTCCCGAAGACCGTGAGGCAACTATCAATCTCTGTAAAATGATAGACATGGCATCGTTTAATATAGTCGAAGGCAGCAGAATTTTCGGTACCGAAAACGAGGAGGATCTTATAGAATTTCTCAAAAATCTCGGACCGGAGCTTGTGCTCTTGAGAGCCGGAGAAAGAGGACTCTACAGCATATCCGAAGGAAAGGCCTGGTTTATCCCCTCCACGCCTTTGGAAGACGGTGTCGAAGTTGTTGATGTTACGGGTTGCGGAAACGCCGCAACAGCAGCCGCATGCCTTGCCTGGACCGAAGGGAACAATCCGGTGATGACGGGAATAATGGCAAATATCTCCGCATATTACAACTTCCAGCAGGTGGGCCCCCGGCCTATCTTTGATGACGAACTTATGCAGCACGCAGAATCACTCGCAAAAGAATTGTATTCCTCCTACACATCCAAACCCGTCTGACCCGTTTTATTTTACCTGATTTAATTAAAAAAGCCGGACAAACTTATGTCCGGTCTTTCTATAACCGTATGATACTTATTGTTCTACGGGCACAAAAACTCTACACCTCATAATAGACACGGGATTTTATACCGTCTGTATTTGATTTTATACCGATTGTGTGTTTTCTGTAGAAAGCTGTTCCCAAACATCATATACTTTTGTCACAGCGAGGAGGTGACTTGATGCAGATAGAAATCAAAATCGACAGCAACTGCAAAGAGCCGAGAATTATCGTGATGACCGACAAAGTCACGGAAGAGATAAACGAACTTGTAAAACAGCTCTCCGAAGGTACTCCGCAGGTTATAGCCGGATTTCTCGAAGACATGGTTGAAATACTGAACCCGGAAGAAATCATCAATGTTTATGCTTCTTCGGGAAAAGTCTATGCGAAAACCGTAAATGACGAATACCTGCTCCGCATGCGGCTTTACGAAATCGAGGAGCGTCTTTCAAAACGAAGTTTTGTACGAATATCAAATTCCGAGATAATCAATCTCAAAAAGGTAAAGAGTTTCGACCTGAGTTTTGTCGGCACCATTTGCGTAACCCTTTCAAACGGCACCGTCACATATGTTTCGAGACGATATGTCTCAAAAATCAAACAAGTATTGGGAATATGAGGTATAAAAATGAAAAAACAAATCATCAACAGAGCGCTTTTCGGTATTCCGAGCGGAATAGCCATAGGATATCTGGTAACAATTATTATTTCTGCAATATTTGCAAAAGGTCATTATTCGCCCGCCCCGCCCGAACTCATTGAGAGAATGGGAAATGAAATAAATGCGGTTATTCTCCAAACCATACTTTGCGCTGTAATGGGCGCCGGCTTTGCAGCCTCTTCCGTCATCTGGGAAATCGAGAACTGGAGTATCGCAAAACAGAGCGGGATTTATTTCGTTATTATCTCGCTTATAACTCTGCCCATAGCCTACTTCGCAAACTGGATGGAACATTCCCTGACCGGATTCATCTCCTATTTCGGCATCTTCATTGCCATCTACCTCATCGTCTGGTTTATTCAATACCTTGTTTGGAAACGCAAGGTAAAGGCCATAAATGAAAAAGTCAAGGGAAAGTCCGGCAATTAAAAACAAAGATTTATAGAGGTTCTGTTTCTAAAAATCCATCCTCCTTCCAACTATGATAAAACAGACATATAGGGAAATCGTCCCTATATGTCTGTTTTATTAATAATCTAACTTAAAAGTATATCAAGCGACAAAATGATTATACTCTTCGTATTATATTAACCTCATTAAACTTAGTGTATTTATTAAATCTGATATAAGTAACAATTTCTACGATATAGATATACTAACGATGATTTTTAACTTTACTTTATACAACTGTCTCAAATTTTTGAGTATCGGACACAAAAAGTTCAATTATTCAACGTCTTTTTTAAATTTTTCCTCATAAAATCCGTTTGTATTTATTGCAGTCATATTTGAAAATATAAATCTTATATGACATGATAGATTTGTTGACTGCATTTTCTTTTGAATAATTCTGTTTTGTAATTGAACAGATGAGATTGGTTGAATGGAGGCATTTCATGAAACGAATTTTATCGATTTTATTGACGATTGTTATACTTCTCAGTCTCGCAGGCTGTGATCTCGCTAAACTTCTGAAACCGGACGGTGAAGGGGGAAAACCTAAGCCGAAAAAAGAAGATTATTCAATTTCAGCCTGCAAGGAACCCGATCCGGATGACGTTATACGTTCAAAAAACTTCGGCGTCATTCCGGTAAATCAGATTATTGTGATGTTCGGCGAAGATGTCGACAAGGACACGAGAACAAAAACACTTCTCAGTATCAAGGGAAGAGTTGTTGGTGGATTGGAGGTAATCGGTCTTTACCAAATAGAGGTTGATACGAATACCGAAGAAGAGCTGATTTCAGCCATGGGCGAAATTGAAAAGTTTGAGGGAGTGGAGTCCGTCTTCCCGAATAAAGCTGTCTACACCGTAGATGTTGTGGAGGGCACCCCCTGTACTCCTCTGGACGACCCGGTTTTTTCTAATCCTGCAGCTGCACGCGCCTACAATCAAATAGGCATGGAAAACGCCTGGAAAATCATAAAAAGCCTGAGCGGAGATTTAAACAAAGTAACGGTCGGTGTTTTGGACACTGCATTCTATACCGGCTCGGACGAGTTC
Source organism: Oscillospiraceae bacterium (assembly GCA_012520915.1). Lineage (GTDB taxonomy): Bacteria > Bacillota > Clostridia > Oscillospirales > Ruminococcaceae > WRIP01. The sequence goes on along the minus strand of JAAYNJ010000003.1, from coordinate 81,482 downwards.
GGTGAAAGGTCGAAGGTCAAGCTGACCGGAGATACCACGGAATATCCCCGAACAAACGAGGACGGTACGCTCAGAACCGGCGGGCTTACGCACGGTACAATGGTCGCGCATATCATAGGTGCGAACAGCGAAAACGGCGGAGTGACAGGTATAGCCAGTGTTTTGGGAGAAAAACTTGAAATCAATGTAAAAAATATTTTCACCGGCAAAAGCCCCGCCGCCCGTAAACCGGATGATGATACCGAGGATAAACCTGACGGTGAGCCGGATGGTGAGCCGGACGGCAGTCAGCAAGGCCGTCAGAAAGGTTTTCCTGTAGAATTGCCGGGCGGTTTCCCCGGAAGCACACCGGGTGATACTCAGGATGATTCGCCGTTTGATTTTTCCGACGGATTTTCTATCGAATTGCCTGAAGATTTTCCGGTTGAATTACCCATAGATTTGCCGGATGAAGACGAAGTCGACATTACACAAGTTAGGGGTAAAGACGGCAGAACTTACACCTTGTCGACATTAGTGCGTCTAAAAGAGCAGGTTGAGTCGGGCGCCGATGTTATAAACTGTTCCTTTGGGCCGGAAAAGCCGCAAGATTCTAACGAAGAGGAATGCGAGGCCTATAAAAAATTCTTTGAACATATGAACGAAAAGCATCCGGATGTGGTGTTTGTCGCTGCAGCGGGAAACGAAGCGGACGAGAACAAAGAAAAAGGCGCGCTTAACGGTAAAAACTATTTTCCGGGCGGCATAAATTCGCCCAATCTCATTACCGTCGGCGCTCTGAATAACGACGGAACAAGAGCCCAATTTTCAAACTTCGGGACGGACGATGGGGAAGTCACTCTTTCGTCATTGGGTGTGAGTGTAGTTCTGGGTTACGGAGATGACAAAAAACCCGTTATGAGCAGCGGGACAAGTTATACCGCCCCGCAGGTTACTGCCGCCATAGCTTTATTAAAATCGCTAAAACCCAATCTCAGCGCGGAAGAGTTAAAAGAATTGCTCAAGGAAACTTCGGCCAAAGGCGTTCACAATAAGAAACCGGGCGAAGAAGATTCAGATGATAATCTTACCCCTATTCCTGACGGGATGGGTGCCGGTGTGCTTCGGGTGGACAAAGCCGTGCTGAAAGTAATAAATATGATTCGCGAAGAGAATAATCAGCCTCCCCTCAGCATGGAGCAGGCTCTCCGTTACAGTTCTGTGGATCTTGTTGCAGAGGGAGAAGGTTCGGAATATACAATAACCGCTCAGATTCCGAGCACCTTGTCGGGAGCCGTCGACGTGAAGATTGAGGTTTTCGGTCAATATATACTCAATGGAGATACCGTTCAGCAGGTGGAGGAAGGCGGCAGTGCTTCCTGGCAACTTAAATTTACCGAAGAATCCATATATATCGTAGTTACGAGACTTGACAGCAATACCTGTTCAACTCTCACGCTCGAAGCGGTTAAGGCGCCGACATTGGCGGAACTTGAGGGCGTTTACGATGACGGTGTTCTGCAACTGAAAGACGTTTATACATCGGAACAGTTCTTGGCGGATTTGGCAAGCGGTGATGATTCCGGGACAGGTTGCGACCTGGAGATTCTCAATTCTTTAAAAGAAAGTATAGGAGAGTCGGAAGCATGCCCCTTCGCTATTTATGCGCAGAGCGAAACGGAAGGTATAATGCTGCTCTCTGATGACGAAGGAGACGATCTCTCATTTACCTATAATCCCGCAAACGGCATTATGACTTTTAATTCCCGCCATGTAGAAAATTCTTTAGTGGTAGGCGAACTTACAGCTTCATATAACGATGACGAAACCCATGTATCCGTTGCAGGAACACTGAGGTGGACAGCTCAAGGCGTTTCGGAAGATGACTTTTATTTTGATTTCGGTTTCACAGGCAGCAAGCCTCTGCAGTAAAGGATTGTCCCGATGTATCCCGAACTCTCATTCTCACTATTCGGATCGGCATATACCATATTTTCCTACGACCTCTTTGCCGTTCTTGCAATACTTTCCGTAATCTTGCTCACGCCGCTTTCATTTATGCGGGCAAAAAAGCCGGTTCTTAAAGGGGTGGCTTTGAGTTGCGTTTTGCTGATAATTTTTGTTGTCGGTTCGCGTCTTCTCAATTATTTTATAAACCCCGCCCAATACGGTGACAATTTTGCCCTGACTTCCCTCGGCTTCAAAGGCTTTTCACTATATGGAGGGCTCATTCTCTCGGGTCTGACGCTTCCTTTTGTGTCAAAGGCATTCGGAATAAAATCATTGGAGGCGGCGGACAGGTTGATTCTGCCCTGCGGTATAGCCTTCATTCTTTCCCGCACAGGATGTTATTTAAACGGTTGCTGTTCCGGCAAGTCCACAAAAAGCATATTGGGTGTTGTTTTTCCCCTGCGGAAGGCGGAAAAGCTCATTATTGATAAATTGCCTTTCAGTTTCGGCTTCGACCAAATTCGCGTTTATCCCACCCAACTCTTTGAACTTATAATTGCGGCTTTGGGGCTCTTTTTAATTCCTACGCTCTCCAAAAGATTCGGTTTAAAGACCGGTTCGACAGCCCTTTTATATGCGGTGTGGTTTACCGCCATGCGTCTCGGTGTGCTTCCTTTTCGTTCTCTTCCCTATGCTCCTTTTGTAGTTGATGTTTTTTATCCGGTCGTCTATGTCGCCATCATCCTTTTTTGCCTTGCTCTTTTCTGCAAAATAAATTTAAATACCAAATCACCAAACGGCAAAACAAAAATGCCCGAGTAGATATCTTTTCCTCTCTTTGCGCTCTCCCGATGTCTTTATTTTAAGCCGCAACAAGATTCTATTATTTACCTGTATTTAAAAACGGAATATCCCCTTCGCTTAAATCGAAGAAACCGCTTTCATATCCTAGACTAAACAAAACCAAAACCGCCTGCAAAACCTGCAGGCGGTTTTTCTTTGCTTGATTTTGTATGCTCCGAGCAGACAAATGAAAGAGTGCGGAGTATTATAATAATGCAAAAGACAGTTTTCCAACCGAAAGGAGAATTATTTTATGAAATATTCAAAAATTAAAAACGTCCTGCTTGCAATTATCCCGGCATGCGTCTTTTATATCTACCAGGAAGCGCAGATCAGATTGCGTATGATAGCTAGTATAAACTTCCGTCCTCTATCTTATAAACTCTTCAATATATTCGCGCCTTGCCTGGTAGGATTGATTGCGTTTTTCTTAATCGCATACGCCTATCAAAACCGTCATACTTTAGTATTTATCAGCTTGTTTTGCGGCGGGCTTTTAGTCAATCTGCTTTATATCGTCACCGAGTTCGGGCTCTTCGGGCTACACATGGCTGCGATAGAGATGAGCAGCGCTTCACAAATTGCCTATCTTCTAATGGGCGCTTATCTGGCAGGTTTTTGGGTATCCCTAATCAGCTATATTGTTGAAAAAAGCAAACAGCGCAAGTAAGAAAACTCTATAAAAACATATATCTTTACTTCTGCATAGGTGTAAAATAAAAAAGGCTCAATAATTTAATTTTGTATGCTCCGGGCAGACAAATGCAAAATTAATCGGTCTATAATTAAAATTAAATATGAAATTCGAAACCAAAAATATAAAGGAGGAACCCCATGATTAAAGCTTATAAGGATTATTGGAGGGGGTACGCTGATTTTTCGGGGAGAACGAGCGTCTCGGGCTACTGGTGGTTTGTACTGGCGAACTTCATTGTTACCTTCATTTTGTCATTTATTCAGTCGCTCTTGTTGACGTTCGTCGGCGACCAGACCGCCGTCTCCTACCTGTTCGCATTTCAGCTTATAAATATACTGCCCTCCATTGCCATTGTCGTGCGTCGTCTGCGCGATGCGGGATTGAGTTGGGCAAATATCTTCTGGATGTTTTTGCCGCTTGCCGGTCCCATCATTCTGATTGTAAAGCTCTGCAAACCTTCCGTTCCCACTGCATATCTGAACATCAGGCAAAAATCTCCCCCGGAGCTCGGACCCGGGTACATCGCTGCAGGAGTTCTGCTGCTTTGGTTCGCTTTTGAAGATCTGGCGCATGCCGCTTTTGCAGGGGTTCTTGCGGGCAGAAACATTTTCTGGTGGTTGTCACTGCTTTCAACATTGGCGCTCGCAGTTCTCCTCTTTATCGGAAAAAAGAACTTCGGTCTCCTCATTCCTGCGGGAATAAAAATGCTGCTCTCTTTCAAGTGGCTGTTTCCCAAACCCGGTATTTCCAACCTGCTTAACCTGGCAGCCTGGATATCGGTATGTGCTCTCATGGTTATAACCATATTCAAACTCTCGCAAGACAAGACTTTGCTGTCAGTCCTGACATACCTGCCTGCCGGACTGTTTTTCGCCAACAATATATACATTTATATTCTCAATCTGACAAGCTATACGGCAGACGGAGCGTATATTCTCCTTGTGACTCTCAACTTTTTGGTATCTTTGCTTTGGGATCTCGCCTTCCTGTTTCTCGCCAGATCCCTCACACTGCCTCCCGTCGAGCTTCCGTCCACACGTCAGCCCGCATATTCTCCCGCATACGGAGTGCAACCCCTACCGGCTTCGCCATATAGTCTTCCCCCTGCTCCTCCACAGCATCAGGCGCCGGGCAGCTTCCAAAACGTTCAGCCCGCAAGCTTTCAGCAGACCGGACAAGCAGCTCATCAAGCAAACGCCGCCTGTAATCACGAATGGGTTTTTCTGAAAAACAGCTGGTCGGAAAGATGTGTCCGATGCGGAAAAGTTGAACCTGCGAAGTTCAGACAGCGTGCAACAGGTCTCTCCTTCCCGATGGCATGCATACCCGATAACGATTTTGAAATAATCTTGACAGCGCTCCAGATGAAATCCATGATTCGTTCCTCTATTAACGAGGTTCAAAACGAATTCAGGACATTAAACGACAAGCTGAGATTCAACAGGGAATACATGCTCAGCAAGGACGAATGGAATTCGGTCTTTCTTTCCCTCTCCACCTACGGCTCCACCTCTCCGTCCGAATGCCCACCTATTTTCGCCGCCATGCTCATACCTGATAAACAGCAACGCGTAAAGAGCTTCCTCTTCGACAGATGGATGTCGATGATGTAAAAAGCAGAGAGTGAACAGAACAAATTTCCCTTCGTTTACATAAGAAGAAACAACAGCCGCTGATACAAAATTGTATCAGCGGCTTAGTTCTGCTTCGGTCAAGAGCATCGTATTTTCCTTATGTATTTCAATTTCCTTCCTTATCCCGTTTAATTCTCTCCAAAGCTTCTTCCCCTAAACGCTCGAGAGTTCTGCCTTCAATCCTCAGATCGCGCCCCAATGCGGCGGAGGCTATGTTGATCAATGCGGTGCAGATGGGGGTTTCGACGTTAAACTTCAGTCCCAGAGTTTCAAGAAGAACGAGTCCCTGGGGGACGTCCTCCGAAATATATCTCGAATCTACGACGGTCGGCCCTATCGCGCGGGTAGGCATTCCGGCATACCAGAAGAATACTTCCTTCGCATCCCGTTTATCATCCAGCGTGTTGCGGAATTTGCAGGCTTCCACATAGGAAAGACGTTCACAGCCAAGCTTCTCCATTACATCCATCTTCTCGCTGTCAAGCGCTTCGAGAATGCGCCAAACGCTTGGGGTAAAAACTTCGTGGTACATGCAATAGTCACCCTTTGTCTTTTCAATGCGGGGAATGCTCATAATTGCTCCGACGGTGTGGACAATCAGATTGGGGTTGTGAAGCGCCGCCTCCAAAACTGAAGGAAGATATACGAAAGGATAGTCGATTTGATCCAAAATCTTTTTGCCTTTTTCCATATTGCTTGCGGGGTAGATGCCGAGCGGATTGCGCACATTGCGAAAACCTATCCTCACCGTTCCCGGTTCGATAATTCTGCAGTCCACAAAGGAGCTTTGCGCTTCACAAACGGTTAAATCAATATCGGAACAGTACTTTATAACATAGGCGGTGGAGAGATAGCCGGGATTTAACAGCAACATCTGCCCGTCACGAAGATAGGGCTTTATGCGTTTTATCAAATCTTCATGGTAGTTGGTCTGGATATATATAACAATCAGCTCGCTTTCGCTGATTTTTGACAGATCCCTCGTTACATTTTTGATTCGGGCTGTTGTCGTTTCCCCTTTTTCAATAATCTTAACCGTTCCGTCGTTCTCGACAAGATAGTTGAAATCTTCATCATGCATTGCATGGGATGTTTTTATTAAAGTCACATCGTGACCCCATAAACTCAATTCCGCCGAAACGGTCGTACCGCAGTTTCCTGCACCTAAAACGGATATCTTCATGCTCCCTTCCTTTCTTTTTAAATAGATGTTGTATAATCAGTCGGTAAATATCGGTTCTTTTAAAAAAATCGTATTGAGCACCGATTCGGTGAGATCACCGAAAAGCGGACCACAGCTCACCTGATTCATCCCCGGAGCGCCGTTATATTCGATAAACAGCGGATCTCCGGCCTCATCAATTGAAAAATCCCAACCTATAATGCGGAAATGAGGTATGGTTTTGTGGGTTTTGCGAATCGCCTCCAGCACCCTTTCGTACGAAGGAATCGTTATCTCGCTAAAAGCCGTTCCTCCGGGATGATGTGTGAACCATTGGGCGTCTGAATTTACCGCCTTTTTCTCAAGCTGCCCGTCGGGTTTAATCGGGCAGGCAATTCCGCCCTGAGACACATTGTCGAGGCGCGAGCCCGCCACCCCCATGCGCAGGATAGCGGAGGAGATGTGAACCTCGCCCCGAAACAAAAAGGAAATTGCCCGAATGGTATTGAGTGAATCGGGGTGAATGGACGCCAGCACTTCATGCTGTGACGCTACCTCCTGGACAATGTAATCTGAACCGTAAGCCTGCATCAGACTTTTAATGTCTATCCCCTGATTTTTATCTCTGTCATAGAAACGGATATCGACACCCTCTCCGCTGTGTATTGCCGGTTTTATCACAAAGCGTTTTTCAGACTCCAGGATGGACTTTGCCTCGTTAAAACCGATAATCCTGTCGGAATCGTCATAAAAACAGTGGTTGCTGTTTCTGAGGATTGCGCGGGGTTGTTTAAGATGGGGGAAAAGGCGGTTATAAAAACATTTATCGGTATACGCCTGACGAAAACCCGGCCGGTTCATTGCGGGATAAATTCTTTTCCAGTAGAGTTCCTCGGGAATATAACGCGGGTCATACTCTCCGTCCTTAAAACAATAGAGGTCGTACCACATTTTTTTCGGTTTTATTCCATATCGTCTCCAAAAGGGCAGTACCTGAGAACGAAAAAGCTTTCTGCTGCCCCGATAACCCCCTTTAAAATCGGCAAGTTGCCTGCGGCAGGAAATCCTCGATTTTCTTGCCTCCATAAAAAGATCTATCTTTCGGTAAACAGATTTGCCGATTCTCTCCCATCTTCCGGCACGATTAGTATTCATATGCATATCTGTCCTCCGTTTCTTTTCTGAAAGATAATTCTTTTATTGTCCTTCTCCCGCCGCCCTCCGTTCCACCTTCTGCAGACAGTTGTTCTTCGATATCCTTTTCGCTTTAATGCCGTTTATAATTTTTGTAATATCAGTTTTTTATCAGGTTAAATAATGCTTTGCTCTGTTGCATGTAGGCTGTTTTCCGAAAGCGTCTCCGCCTGCCGGGCGACTTTGTCTATCAGTTCATAAAAAATCTCTCTGTCAACCTCCTCCATACTTGAGGTGACATCTTCGTTCCAACCTAAAAGAACCTTTTCTATTTTAGGCAAAAGTTCAACAGCTTTCGGTGTAAGAGAAACCAGGTGGGAACGAATGTCTTCCGGGTTGATGCTCTTAGTGATTAGTCCGCTGTCTTCCATACGTCCCAACAACTTTGCTACCGTGCTTTTATCAAGTCCGAGCGTATTACACAGGTCGGTCTGAATCATATTGCTGTTCTCGCTGAGGTGTTTGAGCAGCCTCGCCTGAGCGTATGAAAGCCCTATTTCCTTGAGCCGCGCATTTAATCCCATGTTGGTTTTTCGATGCAGCAGGGATATTGTCTGCGGCAGATCAATGATATCCATCCTTTCCATCCTCCGACACTTAAATCAATATATTTATTAAATCGACAAGCGTTAAGACAAAAGATTGCTTAAGAAATATCATCCCCTGTATAAAGTTGGCTTGCCAACATTATACAGGTTTTTTATCTGCTTCGTCAATTAATTAACCGGGTTGACTCTTCTAAAAAAATCAAAAGCTCGGTCGCAAAATCCTCATTTCGTATCAACTGCTCTGTTCTTTTGACATGTACAAAAAGTCAAAGGGCGGATATGGATATCTGCCCTTTATTTTAGCTGTCCATAATTTTTAAAAATCATTTGTTGCAGGTTACGCCAGTTGCTCTCGACAGAAATACACGGTTTGTCAGAATGTAGTGTCAAATTTTGCGGTGACAGAACCGCTGACCGAGAAGAGGAAGAGGTTTAGGCTGTATGAAACTTCGGCGGAACAGGAGAGTCTCCATTCTTTCTTCGGCTTTGATACCGATTCCAGCGATCCCCTTGCGTCAAGGTAGAAGCTGATGATATTGAAGCGTTTGCCGCCCACCTTGATTCCGCCCTCGAGCCCTCCTTTCAGATAGAGGGTGAGATAGAATCTTTCTCCGTATTCTTCATGGTCGGCATAGTATCCTCCGTCCGCTCCCGCATAGATGTAGCCTTTCAGATAGACTATGGCGACTTCTATACTTCGTTCAAATCCGAACTCAACCTTTGCTTTAATGATATTGGCGCCGTCGTCGGACAGGCGGAAAGCGAGTCCGAGTCCGACGCGATAGATGCTGACGTTTCCGGCGAGTGTCTCGGGATAACCTATACTTACTCCGAACAGCTTGGGGCTGAATTCAAAGCCCAGTGAACCGCTTAGTTTGATGGCGATTATATCGATTTCGTTGAGCGTCATGTTAAAGGAGAAATACCTTTCGGGGTGACTGTAGAGGATGGTTACGTCTCCGACATGTCTGAATCCGTCGCTTGACGGGTCGAGAATCACATTGATATCCAGCGGCAGATACAGTCCTCCGGACGCCTCGACTATCGGACCGTTTTCAAAACCGAAGTAGAGGTCACGCACCTGTGCGATTTTTTTGATGTTGAGCGTGCCGCGTATTGCCGCCGAGAAATTCCCTTCCTCTGAGCGGTCAACCTCCATATTTGTGATCAACTTCTTCATCTCATTCTTCTTTGACGGGAAGATGAGATGTTTGTCTTCATCGCGCTCGACGACCATGTTTCCGGATACCAGACCCGAGAACTTATCCATCGAACCGACGCCTATATCCAGCTCCTTCTTGCCTTCCTTTTTCAGCATGCCTATTGCGAAATAGCAGCGCTCGTTGTCTACGTCGTAGCCGAAACGGGTGATGGTGTCGATAGGCAGTTTACCAAGACTGCCCAGAAATCCGAGTTCAAGATTTTCCGTCTCGAATTCTATCAATCCCTTCTGAATTTGCTTGGTCTTCTTCTCCGCTTCTTCGATTGTCTCCTTTATATCCTCATCGGCATCAGCCCCAAGCCGTGTGATTTTTAATCCGGACTGATTCAAAGCGGAGGAGGTGTTCTTGGTGCCGGTTTTGCCCGGCGCATTATCAAGCAGTTTGGGAACCAGCACCCCCTTGACATCTATGCAGTCGTCAAAACTCGTGTCAAGCACCGAGAAGGATTTATCGTATATGACAACCGGCTCTTCGAGTTTGGAACTCTTCAGGGTATCGATGGAGATACAGTCGGTTGTTTCCGTGCCGAGCGCGAAAGTCTCGGAAAGCAGGACCGAACCCCAGAGGGAGAACCGCGTAGGCGTGTCTTTCTTGACCGTGCCGGAGAGATATTCGAAATTTATTTCGCGGACATCCATAGAGAAGCCCTGCATGTGTACGGTCGCCGCTTTATCCAGCGTTGCCCAGGCGTGCAGTTTGTCTTTGTTTTTCCCGGAATAGGTGTCCGTCTTATTTGCGGGAACAATCATTGTGGAAAACGTCAGCGGATCGTCGAATTGAATCTCCGGTGTTTTAAGCTCAACTGTGCCGTTGAATCGCATGCCTTCGGGTTCGAGGAATCCGCCGTCTATTTTAAGGTTTGTGCCCAATCCGACAAAGTCCTTAATCTCGGTGGGGGCAACGGAACAGATAAACTGCCCTGCTTTGGCGTTCCCGTTGTCCTCCTTGTTGGTATAGAGTTTGACCTTGACCCGGTTGTTGTTGAACAGCTCCAGCGCAACCTCGGCGTTAATCTCAAGGTTGACTTTATTGGCGTACATGTCGAGCAGACAGTCATAAACCGTTACATCTTTGAATCCTCCCAGTCTGTCACCGAAGACCGCCGGTACGCCTTTTTTGTTGTACAGGTAATTCTGATAGTTAAATCCGTTGAGGTCGTAGATCATTTCGCCTTCCGCGAGTCCGAAGGTGATCGGTTCATTCTTGGTCGTCTGCACGAAGGCGGTCGGCAGTTTGAGATCCCCTCCTTTGAAAACCATCCCGACCCAGAAAGGTTTTTCCGTTTCCTGCGGGGTTTTGGTGCCCTCTTTCACGGGGAAGGAGGCATCCCTGTCGAGGTCTATGGTAATTGACGTCGGAGTGACAATTATGCCCTGCGCCCTCTGATCCTTTATTTTCAGACTGCGTTCGGCGACACGAACGGGCGTGAGATCGGCGGAATCCACCAGGAAGCCTTCTCCCTTCCAATTATTTACGGAAAACTCTGCAAATGCGCACTCTTTCTGCAGTTCGGGATCATTCGGGACGATCAACAGACCGTTTTTTTGCACGGTTTGTCCGAATTCGAGCAACAATTCGTAACCCGAGAGGTGACCGTGCTTTTCCTCGTCATATTCGGGGTCCATCAAATAGTCCATGTTGTTGACAATCGGATGTTTGGGAGCATAGCTGCCGGCAACTCCGGGTCCGATATAGTCGGCTTTTTCAAAAGGCAGTATTATTTTACCCTTTATGTATCCGGCATCCGTGGGTTCACCCTTTTCATAGACAATGCGGGCATCCACCCGAAGACCCGCTCCGCCCGGAACCAAAAGCTGAAGGAACTGTCCGCCATCAGGCGTGGGCTCCGTCTCCAGGGCGCCGTTGAGTCTTCCCTGCGCGTCAACAAACAGGAGAGCCGTCTTCATTTTGATGCCTTCATTGTTCAGCGTTTCAAGCGGCGCCTTCAATGTCGCTTTTCCGCTTATATACAGCAGATTCTCAGATTCTCCGTTGCGGTTGAGGAAAATCTCAACCCAGTCGGTTTTTTCCAGAGTCAGTCTGTCAATCCGCACCGGCGGGAGCGCCGATTCTTTTCCTTCCGGAGGAGTTACCGCAAGGGAAAAACGGGTGTTGAAAGGAGCATCGGTAAAGGCAAATCCCGCGAGATTTCCTATGAGATTTTTGCCGGGATCTCTGTTTTGCACAAAACCGCTTGCCTTACCCTGTTCCCCGAAGGGGATGTTCAAAGAGCTGATTGTGACTCCGATATCTTCAAACTTATAGGGTTTATTGACATAGAGAATGCCGCCGGAGAATATGGTCATTCCGTTTTCTTCCGTGAATTCCGCATTGGTAATGCGAACCGGGAGAATCTGACCGTTTCCGTCATCTCCGAACAACAGTTCCGCACTGCCCACGTATCCTACATAATGGGTTATCATATTCTTCGGCGTGTTCAGCTGTATATTCCGAAGTTCATATCCGGAAAAATATCCCTCCTCATTGCTGTAGACTTCCGGCAATGTGCCGATATTTTTTATATCGCCCGTTTGGCTGTGAGTCTCATAACCGGTCCGCCCCGCTGACGGCACGGATAGATGCTGAATGCCGGGGGTTAAATTCTCTTTTGACGGCAAAAAGCTATTGGCGGAATCCGGCTCTTCCGAAAAATAGACCAGATTTCCTGTATCGTATTGGTCTAAGGAAAACGACGGTTGTCCGATTGTTATTGAAAAATACTGCGTATCCGACCCGAAAGCATTCCTGGCAATAAGATATCCGGTATAGGTTCCCGGGTTAATATCGGGAGAAACGAAGAGTTTTTTAGCGTAGATATCATTTTCAAGCATATGGGTAGCGCTTACTCCCGAAGCATCCTCCAGCCTCATTGTATAAATCATGGGCTCGTCTCCGGATACTCCATAAGAGATTTCTCCGCCGTCTCCAAAGGGGAATATAAACTCGCTTCCCCTCAGGAAGAGGCTGGGCGGGGCACCGTCGCCTTCGCTTGTATTGACATAAACCCAATATGAGCTCTGCCGTACCTGCTTCGTTTTCGGCCGTGAGTTTTACCTCATATTCCCCTATCGGCAATGTATCGGGTATGAGGATTTCTCTCGGGTCTTCTGAAATCGTGATACCGCTCTCTATCTGTTCAATTCCGAGCTGAACCGTAACTGTCAATTCAATCGGTTCCGTTCCGGTCAAATCGAAGGGAATATTAAGAGATCTTCCCTCGATAGTCGAATACTCGAGCGGGTCCATTGCGAGCATCGGCGCTTCCATTACTTCCTGCTCGGGAATCTGAGTCTTAGGAAGTTCAATCGTCACATCTTCACGGGCAAGAATCGGTTCGGAAAAATCACTCAAATAGCCGCCTGTATCGAGCACTCGCACTTTGTACCAATTGGTGGCTGCCCGGTCGGCCTTTGCGTCTCTCCAGTACGGATAAAACAACAGGGGGCTTGCCTGCACATAGGTGCCGTCCTTCTCCGTCGAATAGTATACGATGTATCCGACCGTATCCTCCAGACACTGTTTCTTGGTAAGACCCTCCATGCGCGGTTCATTCCATGTCAGGTCTATGGATGCGAATTCACCGCTGCTGATAGTAAAATTCAAGCCTGTAATCGGGTCAAAGGGCCGATTTCTCCGCGGTGTCGCCTTGACAGGTTCCGGCCTCGTCGAACCCAACTCGTCATCATTCCAGGCCTGCACCGTATAAAGGTAATGCGTACCGTAACGAGCGTCATAATCGATAACGGATAGCGGCTTCATCAGACCGGTGCCGGAATCTGTCGTTTCCTGCGTATCTTCGTCGACGGGGATTTCCGCTATCTTTTCCCACCTCACGAGCTCCATCATGGGAACGCTGAGCTCGCTATAGTCGGAAACTGCGAGAGGCCCGAATTTGTGGATAATCTTTGAATATGTATCTTGAATCAGAGCAAAGTCAGGTCCCGGAACCTCCTCGATAGCGGAAAGCGGATCCGAAAATTTCATCGTCTTGAGGCCGCCGAGCGAGTTTATCAAAGGCCGCAAGTTCAATTTAGCCGCCGAATCAGTGCTTTTTTGCAACATATCGGAGAGAAATTCGTCGTTCTCCGTCGGCGTGCCGAAGACATACCCTAAAATCTGCGGGTCAATCATCTTAAGCTGATGCTCTTTTATTTTGGGAATTTCGGCACGGTATACTTCATAACGGCAGCAGTACGGCACGGCCGAGAAATTAATCTCTACGCCGTCTTTTCTGGAAAGAGGGAGAAGCATATTGGGTGTCTGCGGCGGCTTTGTGGACGGCACCCTGAAATTTTGGATGGTTCCGACACTCGACTCCACCCCCCAAGGGGAAACCGCCGTCACCTTGTAGTAGTAATAATGGGCATGGCTCTGCTCGACGGGATCGGCGTACTTTGTTTCGAAATTGAGGTCTTTTACCATAGTCCATTCCAACCCGGACACATCGACAGGTTTTTTAAAGGAAGGCACTTCACTTCGGTAAATGCGGTAGTACTTGACCTGAAGGTCCGACGGCTGATCCCACTCAATCAGGACAAATCCGCCCTCGGGGTTCTCATTTATAGGCACGCCGTCTACATACGGCATCAAAGTCTCAAGCGAAATATTGCCGGATTTCCATGGAGAAAGCAGAGACGGGAAACCGCTTTTTTCTCCTTCCGTTTCTTCAGTATCGGAATTTTCCGGCAATTCAGGGTTCTCTGCCGGTTCATCAGTCTCCGGTTCCAAACAGATGAGAAACAGGTTTACACCGCCTTCCGCAGGATTAAGTCCCTGAACAAGGAACTGATTTTGCACAAGCGGTTTTTCATTCAGTTTTGTCCATTGACCGAGAGACATCAACTCTTCGCGGTCCAGAGTATTGACATCCTCAAGAAGCGGAGTCTCTATTTTGGATTGGTAAACGGCATAGCCCGCAAGGTCATCACCGCTGTAGGCGGGCCATTTGAGCCTTGCCGAGCCGTCGGGAAGCACATCCTTCCCCTGCACTCCGATGAAGATATGTATGTACTTCTGTTCGGGAAGGTTGTTAAAGTACGGTGAAAGAACCAAAGGCGCTCCCCGGGATGTAAGAAATTTTCCTATGTTCGCACCCGAACGATCCGCCTTTTCCACCAGCGTTGTATTCTCCGCACTGAGTCTTTGAGGATCGCTGTCTTTTTCTTCCGCCATATCGTAGGATACGTTGTTGTCCTGAACCAATCCGGGAGACAGGACAGAATAATCCGGCAGTTCGCGCGTCATCATGGAGATGGTCAACGCCTTCGGAATGCCGGGTTCCGCATCGGTCGGAACTCCGACGGCTGCGGACTGAGACCAGGGGCTTTCGTTGTCCCAGGAATCCCAGGCGGAAACCCAATATTTATAAGTCACACCCTCTTTTACCCGGGCGTCAAAGTACACCATATCGGGGGCTGTGGGCAGGTTGTTATTCAAAATGATGTGCAGCGCGCGAAACAGCCTTTTAGAACCGTAATTGGAGTCCTTTTCATCCTTTTTTGGAGACTGCTCTTTCTCTTCGGCGGGAGGAGGATCCTCCAAGCCATAGAAAGCTTTCATCTCCTCCGACATGGTGCCCGGCAGCGTTCCTTCCTTCGGATTCTGTCCCGCCTTCGGGTTGTTATACGTGAAGTTCGCGAGAGGAACCGGTGCGCTGTACGCTCCGGCTCCGACAGCCTCCGCACGGTATAATGTAAAACGCACGGTATCGGGCGATTCGTTAAATATCGGGATTACGATACCCTGCTTGCCGCCGTTCTTTTGAATCGCCTCTTTCAGCGCTTCCGTAAGCACATCATTTCCCGTCAGCGTATCTGCGTCGTCGGAAAGCATCACTGATGCCGTTGTGGGGGCATCGGGAGGCGTAACTTTTTGTACATGAATGTCGATGGGATCACAGGATTCACTTCTTCTACCGAAAATGTCAATCGAATAGATTCGATACTGTGCGCGTGTGCCGTTTTCAAGTCTGTCCTGAAACATGACAGGCGTTTCAAAGAACACACCCGTTTCATCGAGGCCCTCGGTGATAACCACCGGCTTTTCGGTAATCAGCTTGAAGTCCTTTTCTCCCTCAAGCTTGCGCTCGATAAAATATCCGCTTGTTATACTGTTTTCCGCCTCGGAGGAAGGTTTTCTCCAACGCAGCGAGACGATGCCGTCCAGTCCATAGCCCATAAATCCTTCCGGCTTTGTCAGATTTACCTCTTCGCCCCAACACAGATATACTTCGGCAAACTGTCCGTCGGGCGCCTCGATTCTATAGGTTATCATTTCGCCGTCGGCAAGGCCGAGTCCCGAGAGGTCGTCTTTAATCAAAAAGCCTGCCTCTTCCGCAAACTCGTCGTCGACAAACGCCATTGTTGAAATCTGCTGCCTCGCATCCAGAATTTCCGCCGCGCTTTTATAAGCGGGGTTGTCATCCGATCCGTTTTTCAGTTCGTTGACGCCATAGGGAAGCGAGGTCTGTTTGATGGAAAAAGCTTCCCACTGTCGAGACCGGATTGCACCTGCTTCATAGCGTCCGTTTTCCGGCAGGTTCATGAGGTAAATCGGGGAATTAAGCACGCGGTCCGTCTCGGGCAGTTTTTGTTCAAATCCGTCCGGTATGGTGATCTGCCTATCCCTCATCTCCTTGAAGTCCGTTTCTCCCGAAAGGTGAGGCATGGGTTCCGCAGTTTCCCTCGTGCGGTAGACCTGATCGGAAAATTCCGATTCATCCATGCCGAGTGCGGCGCGGTCTTCTTCGCTGTATTCCGCCTGTTTATAGACCTCGCTGATTTCTTCGGCGTGTTCGTGATTTATGTCGCCGGACAACATTCTTTCGGTTGCCGCCGCCTGTTCGACAATAAGTACTTTTTGATCTCCTATTTGTCTGTAGATGCGGTAACCCGCCTGTGGTACCCAATTCGCCTCAGGTATCATATGCAGCAGCGATTCGCCCGGATTCTGCCAGACCCCTTTCATGTTGATTGTCGGCTCAAGACCAACCCATTCCCCGTATTCGGGTTCACTCAGCAGATCATCCACCTTGTCGCTGAGCCTGAGAATCAGCTGCTGTTGCGCATTGTACGAACCCCTCGCATAAGTCGGTTCCGCCGGCTTGCTGATGTCGATTCCTTCGGCGATTTCATCAAGCACCCGTGCGCGATCCGTCTTCTCAAGGGGATCTCTTTCCTCAACGGGCGCCGGGTCCGGCATGAAAGGTTTCGTCGCAGCTGTCGGATCATTCGGATCTGTCGGCTTTTCCGCGGTTTTTTCATCCGGAGCCGCGGAGGAGAGGTGCGTCAGGTCTCCCATCGGAAGGCCTTCTTCTTTCGCACGTTCCCCGAGCTGATTTTCCAGTTCGCGCAGGTTGTTTAAAGCGTATCGCGAGTCGACAATGTCGACCAGGTTCTCTGCTGCCAGCAGCTCCTCGGCGATTTGCGGGTTGTGAAAAAAGTCCTCAATATCCGGACTTTCGCAGTGCAGCAGCTCATAAAGGGTCTCGGGTCTTTCGTCCTCTTTTGCGCCGAGTATATATTCCCTTTTCGGCAGATACGAAAAACCCATTTGTTTCAGCACATCGATGACCCCGAAAGCAAACAAAACCCCTACAACAAGCGCAATTCCGATCACGGATGTGATGAGATAGCTTTGTAAGGGTTTTGTCTTAAATTGTTTGCGAAGCCATGTGATGAAAGGAACTTTCTTTTTCATTTTTCCCCTACGTAATGCAAATTGATGAAAAACATCGGGAGGTATAGCTTCGGAAGATTTGTTTTGTTTTTCAATTGTTTTCGACAGATTGTCTTCCTTCAAATTTCGGCGGATAAGACGGGTTTCTTATCCTGTTTCCGTCTTCAAAATCCTAACCGAGGAAGCGTTGTATTTCTGCATACTAAACATAAAACCAATCTATTTTTAATTATATCAAATATTTCAACCGTTGAATATAAATTTCTCCTGTTTTTGCAGATTGAAAACCGTCAAATGCGTGAAAAAGATGAAGGCAATTATTCCGAAAGCATATAATAGCAAAAATAAAAACACACCTGAAACGCTTAAAGTTTAGACCGGTTAAAAAAACGGAATTCGGGCAAAAGCAGATTTCTTTGTTTATATAAAAAGTAACACTTGTCTTAACCTGATATGTCGGTCAGCATGCCTGCCAAGATATTTCGTGAAAAAAAGCAAAACCGTGTCCTTTTAGATAAAAAAGATTGAATAATAATTAAAACCCGTTAATATAGGGAAAAAGCATTATAGCTGTGAAACTATCGGGAGGTGCGTACACATGTTCCGGATAATGGATGCAAAACAAGCGGTTGAGATGATTAAGGACGGCGACTGTATCTGCGTCAATGCGTTTCTTGCTCTTTCCAACGCCGAGGAGATACATAAGCAGATATATGAACGCTTCAAGGAAACCTGTTCTCCAAAAAACCTCACGATAATCTCTCAGTCCGGATACGGCAATTGGGACGAGAATCAATTGGGTGAACCGTATATCCGCGCAGGTGCAGTCAGAAAAGTAATCTTCGGTCACTATGGCAGCATGGTCAGTACCAAACAACTGGCGTTACAGAACAAATTTGAGGCCTATAATCTTCCTATGGGAGCAATCTCCCAGGCAATAAGAGCCCAGGCCGGCGGACTGCCGGGTTATCTCTCCAAAGTGGGTCCGGGCATATTTGTCGACCCGCGCGTGGAAGGTCCGGGGATAAACGATATCTCCAAGGACGACGACATGGTCCGCTTGGTAACAATTGATGACGAGGAATATCTCTACTATAGGCTGCCGAAATTTGACATTGCTATTATTAAAGGCACAACCGTCGATCCGAACGGAAACATCTCGTTTGAAAACGAATGTGTGACGGTGGACGCTCTATCGGTAGCGCAGGCTACCAAGGCAAACAACGGGAAAGTAATCGTCCAGGTGGATCGTGTCAGCCATGAATTCGGCCGCCCGTGGAATGTAATCGTCCCCGGCGCATTGGTGGACGCGATTGTGGTGTGTGAGCCGAATGCTGAAAACAAGGCAACGCAAACACTGTCCGGCGATATCCATGTGCCGGTTAACCACATGCAATATTGGTTTAAGAGGGTTCATGCGGGGGACGCAAAATTAATAAACCGCAAAGACAGCACCGCGGATATCATCGGTCGGCGTGCAGTCCGGGAGCTTAAGTGCGGAGACATAGTCAATATAGGTATAGGAATACCGGAGATGGTGGGAAAATACGCATCCAAATCCGGAATTATTAAAGATATCACCCTCACCGTAGAATCGGGCGGTATCGGAGGACTTCCGGCGTCAGGTCATGCTTTCGGCGCAATAATCGGCGCAGATTCCATCTATGATATGTCCATGCAGTTCGACTTCTATGACGGCGGAGGTCTGGATATATGCTTTTTGGGCGCATTGGAGGTTGACCGATTCGGCAACGTCAACTCTCATAGAGGGCCGGATACATTCACGGGAATAGGCGGGTTCGCCAACATCGCATCCGCTTCAAAGACAGTGGTGTTCTGCCTGTCCTTTAATACAAAGGGGTTGGAGACAGTAGAAAAGGACGGGATTGTTTGCATTAACAGCGAAGGAAGCATTCCGAAATTTAAGAATGAAATCCACAGCATCAGTTTTTCCGCTCAACAAGCCATAAAGAACGGGCAGAGGATATTGTATGTAACCGAGCGCTGTGTGTTTCGTTTGATTGAGAGCGGTTTGGAGTTAATAGAAGTAAATCCGGGGATAGACATAAAGCGCGATATTCTTGACCGGCTTCCTTTTAAAGTAGAAGTGTCGCCTCTATGCAATCAGGAATAATAGTTTGGCGCCGGAAAATTATTCATTGCATTCTTAGTGAAGATAAATTCCATTCCCTCAAGGTTGGCAGAGCCCGTTACATTTTTAAGGAGCTTAAAAAAGAGCAGCCGGAGTCAAGAATCTAACGGTTTCTTACGGGTTTGCTGCTTCAGGCTAACATCCCGAGCTCTCTTTTAATGACCGTTTCAAACTATGTTTAACAATATAATAATTCGTTTGACGAAAAATTAATTCTATTTACAAAATCCTGAAAAGCAAATTTTACGAAAACCGCCTTTACTCTCGATATTATCCCGTATTTAAAGACAGTTAAAGCCGCGACAAAAGGCGACATAAAAGCAAATGGTTATTTTAAAAAGCAAAAAAACCTGATAATGATAATGAAACTGATAGTGAGAATGAGATTGGTACTGGTACTGACACTCAATCCCCGGAACTTATAAATTGTCTTTTTCAGATAATGGGGTTTAAAAATATGGCCTTCTCTTCAAGTTGATATTTCATGCTATTTTAAAGATAGAAACAGCAATACAGATTAAAACTTCAGCCGTTTCCGTTTATCAACCAACGGCTTGGCAAAAGATGTTTTTCAGCGACGTATCTACGGGCATCCGGATTTATGTTCTAAATCAGCTTCGTCTGATAGGCGTTAATCGGTTCCGGGCTTATTTCAAAGAAAAGCCTGCAGTCATTGACCGCAGGTCTTTCTATCTGGCGGAGGAGGTGGGATTCGAACCCACATATCCTTGCGGATAACTTCATTTATTATAACGCCGCTTTAACTCCTTACTTATTTACCTTTACCAGGGATGTTAAAGGGATTTATTTAAATTTGCCTGAAATTTTTATAACTAATTTGTGGATGATCGACATCATCTGGATACCTCGGATACTTCAACTTTTGCCTCAGTAATGCAGCCATTTTAGTCATCAGGTTGCCGTTAACGGTTGAGCGGTCCTTTCACTTTTACCATCATTTCGTTGTGATATCCGGTCTTTGCCCGATAATATCCGGAATAATAATTATCTACATCCGCATCTCCCGTATCAATCAGCAAGGGACGAGATTCCAGAGAAATCAATTTCTCTTGAGTCGCTACTATTTTCAAGTCTGCAACTGTCAACCGTTTCAAGACCTTCGCACTGATTTGTTGATTGCCGCGTCCCAACAAATATCCTTGACCGCCGGTCGGTGTAAGCACAAGCCAAGCAGGGTTGGTTTCCAACAAACGAAGCAAATCCGCTTCCGCACAATCCTTGGCAATCAATTCTCCGTTTTTAATCACATCGACACCCATCAAGGTCATCGGCAATCCCAACATCTGAAGCAATGCGGAAGTTGTGCTTCCCGGACCGACAATGCAAAGGTAGTCTTTCGGCAATTCGTCCAAAATATCGAGCGCAATCGCCATCTGACTGTCGCGCTCACTCAGCGGTGTAGGCGCCTTGCGGTTTTGCACATAGTCCGGTTCTGCCGGAACTCGCAGATAACCGAACAAATCCGTTTCAATTCGATCCTGTCTGACGAGAGCCTCATCTAAATCCAAGACTTCACGCAAAATCGTTTGAGGCTCTGTCCGTTTCAACCAGCGATTCAACAACTGCCCGGTCGCTTCCGGTGTTTTTCCGAATACAGGCGAACAAATCTTTACCCCGGCAGGAATGCCGATAACAGGTACATCCGTACCCACAACCGCCACAATATTTCTGGCAGTACCGTCACCTCCGGCGAATAGTATGAGTTCCACACCGGCATCTTTCATCAACTCTGCTGTTCGTTGTGTGTCGGCAGCTGTTGTTTCTTTCCGATCGATCGGGTAAAGAATATGCGGCGACTGGCCGAATGTTCGCAAAAGGTCTTCTCCCATTGCACCTTCGGCAGTCAACCAGCAAATATCCGATTCCAGTACCAATAGACGAAGGCAGCGCTCTGCCTTTTGTGTCGCCGACGGAATCGCCCCAAGGGATATTGCCTGTTTCAGTATCTCAGTGCCATCCGTGCCTTTGAGTCCGACTTGTCCTCCCATACCGGCGATCGGATTAATAATCAGACCCAATTTTCTCATTTTTTGTCGTCAACCTTCCTTAGATAGACACGCCAAGTCGGACACCATGAATCGGGATCGTCAAGGTTCGATTCATCCACTTGATGAATTGTGCTCCGGTGCGGTGCTGTCCGAATAAGCTCCGGGTTTTCATAGCACTCACGGATAACGTGGCGGAGTGTTGCCGCATACTCATCTAAATCCGCACGCGACGGTGATTCAGTGGGTTCAAGCGTCAACGGATCCGGTACATAATAAGGATGGTGACTCGACCAGATGTGAAGACCGAAGTCCATCATACGATTCGAAATATCGCCGGAGGAAAAACCGGTTTTTTCCGTCAACTTGCTGACGGAATAACGAACTTGCTCAATGCGTTGTAAGGACGAATTAAAAGGCAAGTCGATATCCGGGTCTTTAAGCAGTTGATGCTGCAAATACGCATTATTCAGCGCCGCAACCTTTGCAACTTCGTAAAGACCGTCCGCGCCAAGACTCATTATCCACGCATAGGATTTTAAGACAACCTGCGGTGTGCCGTGAAACGATCTGACCTTGCCGATAGTGTGTGCCAAATCCTCGTCCAATACATAGTCGCCTGACTCGCTTTTGACAACCAAAGGCACCGGCAGGTAATCACGTAATGCAGCAGTAACACCGATTGCGCCGCATCCGGGACCGCCACAGCCGTGAGGTGCGCCGAATGACTTATGCAGATTGAAATAACACATATCGAAACCGGCTTCTCGTGCACGCGCAACACCGAACAGGCCGTTGGCATTCGCCTGATCATAACAATTCAAACCACCGGCATCATGAACCAATTTTGTGAATTCTGCTACACGCGGGTTATACAAACCGGTATCCTCCGGATTGGCCACCACGAAAGCGGCGGTCTTTGGACCGACAGCCGCACGGAAAGCCTCGTAATCCGGCAATCCGCATTCATTCGGTGGAATATGAATGATGCGATACCCCTTCAATGCCGGTGCCGCGGCATCGGATGGATGTGAAAACAGGGTCGTGATGACCTCATCCCGTTGCTCCTCTTCTCCGCGCAAACGATGAAACATTCGTACAATAGAAGCCATTGTCATTGTCGCCTGCGAACCGCCTCCCGGCTGAAAGCTGAACGCATCAAGACCCGATATTGCCCGCATCATCAGGTCTGTCCGGTAAATAATTTCCAAAATACCCTGAGCGGTTTCCGGGTTCTGTAGCGGATGCATGCCGGCCAATTCCGGAACTCCCGCCAACTTGTCGTTAATTGTCGGATTGTATTTTACGGTACAGGTACCCTGACCAATCTCGGGATTGAGGTCTCCGCCCAAAGTTTCTTGAGACAAACGCAAATAGTGCGTCAGCACACGTTTCTGATTAATCTCGGGCAGATTCAGGTGTTTTCGCTGCATATGTTGCGGTATCAGCTTATTCACTTCACCGACGGCAGCCTGAACCTCAGCCTCGGCAGCGGATACTCGAACTCCCCGCTCACCAGGTTGACTCAATTCAAAAATAATCGGTTCATTCCAGCTGGCCTGATGAAATTGCCGGACCAATCCGTCTCGTTTAATTCGTTTCATTGGCTATTCCCCCCTCAATTCAGCAATAACTTTTGTCAAACTGCTGACAAGATAATCCAAATCAGCCTTCCGATGTATCTCCGTCACACAATACAGAGCGGATTGTCCTAATTGCAGGAAATCTGTTGACAGGTCGTGACCTCCAAAAATGCCTTTTTCGAGTAGTGCCTGATTAATCTCTGCAACGGTTAAGCCCGTCGCCGAAAAATCAACGACAAATTCTTTAAAGACGGGGTGGTCAAAACGATTTGGATTGACACCCGGAATAGCGCTTAACTTTTCACGCAGATACGTTGTCTGTTGGACGATTGTCTCACCAATTTCGCGCATTCCTTCCGGACCCATCAAAGCAAGATAGACTCCGGCAACAATTGCGATCAAGGACGTCTGTGTACCGACATACTCTTTACCTTTTTCGCGCAAATTGCCGAAAGAGGTTCGATTGTAGGCAACATCGCCAAAACCGTACTCTCCTTCGACCCGTGTTGGAACCAGTCCGAACAATCGAGAAGGAAATTCTAAGACGAATTTCGGCTCATCGCGTGTGGCAATGAAACCGGATTGACTTCCACCATAATATGCATGTTGCCCAAGCGGCTGTAAATCGCCGCAAACAATATCAGCACCATATGCACTCGGCGGTGACAATACACCAAGACTTGACGGATCAACACCTACAACCAGTAGCGCGCCTACATCATGAGCTAATTGCGCAATTTTTTCACCTTGCGTCTCAAGAAAACCCAGATATGAGGGATTCTCAAAATAGACCGCTGCCACATCTGCGGATAATTTCGCTTCCAAATCAGTCAAATCCATTATCCCGCGCTTGTCGTCATAGGCAACTTCGACTAAGCGGACATCGGGATCACAATAATTCGTCATGATTTTGAAGCGCTCCCTGCCCATTGTTCCGGCAACGAGCGCAATGTCGCGTCCCGTAATCCTTGAAGCCATCCTCACCGAAGTGGCTGCCGCCTGACCCCAATCGAAGGTCGGAACATTAACCACATCCATATCGACCAGCTCGGCAACCATTGATTCATATTCAAAAAGTGTTTGGAAACGACCATGATCGTTGTACGGTTCACCGGCATAACCCGAAAGGAATTCAGCGCGATTCATAATTTCATCACAGACCGCCGGCACATAGTGCTGCCAACAACCGCCACCGAGGAAGCTGACGGCTTGCCCTGCAGGCTGATTCTTTTTCAACAGCTTTCGAACCTCTCGACTAAGTTCCGCTTCAGAACCATAGGGTTCCGGCAGGTCAAGACGACCCTTAAAGCGCAATGCTTCCGGAATCTCGACATGCAAATCTTCCAAACTGTTTAAACCCAATTCCGCCAACATCTCTTCGCGAATCTCGGGCACGGAGTTCGGAATATATGGGTGGCTGTCTATACCTTTCTTGCTCATATTCTCCTCCATCATCAGGCAATGCCGCCGCCGTCAACGGGAATAGCCGTACCGGTTACCCATGTAGACAAATCGCTTGCCAAATATAAAACGGTATGTGCAATGTCTCTTGGTGTTCCAATCCGTTGCAACGGACGTGAACCGATGGCATTGCGCATAAAGATTTCATCATTTTCACCTAACTGACGTTGTTCTTCGCGCAACATGGCTGTCTCCGTATCACCCGGACAAACCGAATTGACCCGAATATTTTGTGCCCCGTGGTCAATTGCCATTGCACGGCTAAGATTCACAATTCCGCCCTTAACTGCACAATACGCGGCTGCCCGGTCTCCGCCTTTAAGCCCCCAGCCGGAACCGGTGTTGATGATGCTTCCGCCGCCGCCTGCTGCCATAATCGGTATGGCATATTTCGACAGGAGATATGTTCCCTTCAAGCCGACATCAATGACAAAATCCCATTCTTCCTCCGTCAAATCAACAATTGTTTTTCGCACAGTTACTCCGGCGTTATTAAACAAGATGTCAATACGGCCAAATTTATCGGCAATTGCGGAAATCGTTTCACGGCAAGACTTCGCGTCTGTCACGTCACACAGATAAAAAACCGCTTGATAGCCCTTGGATCGAAGCGCTTCTGCCGCCTCTTCACCTTTCTTGCTGACATCCAGCAAAGCAACAATTGCACCGTGTTCAGCCAAGACTTCCGCTGTGCCGAGGCCGATGCCCGCAGCGCCGCCCGATATGACGGCTACTTTCCCTACTAATGAAATCAAACTATTCATCTTTTCTCCTATCCGACTTTGGTCAAGTCAATCTCAACATTCAGTTCTTAGCTTATATAACAGCATACCAGAATTCCACAAAAATACTATGACCTGCTCACAAAAAACCGCTTATAAAACGGCAAGCATTCAAACGAATTAATTTCACCAAACCAAAACGGCAACAACAAGCTTTCAATGGTTAGCCGAAGGTTTTCACACAATTCTCGATACCTTCGGATGCTTCCAATAGTATCGAGCGCCATCGAAATCTATTTTGCCAAATAGTCAAAGCCGGACACATTAAAAACAAAAAAAGAGAAAAAGCCTACGGTCAATGACCGTAGGCTTTTTCTCTATGGCGGAGGAGGTGGGATTCGAACCCACGGACGGGGTTAACCGTCAAACGATTTCGAGTCGTTCTCGTTATGACCACTTCGATACTCCTCCGGATGACACATTATTTTGTTTTAAAGTCTGCCTGTCCGCTCATAAAACGCTTTCTCAAAATTCATTAAATCAAAAATTTTTTTAATTTAATGTTCCACGTGGAACATTTTGAGTTTTGTTAAGCGACTGATAAGCGCTAAACTCAGGGCGGAATTCCGTTTTGTTTTCTCGAGTTTATACGTTATTTTCTGCTTTTGCATTGGTTATTATATCATATTACAGGTCGATATCAACAACCCCGCTCTTATTTACAAAGACATTTTAATTGTATATTATAGAACTCAATAACAGAATATGTTCCACGTGGAACATTTAAGAGGTGTCCCTTGGGTAAAATTATAGCTATTGCAAATCAAAAAGGCGGTGTCGGCAAGACCACCACCGCTGTCAATCTTGCGGCATCGTTGGGAGCGCTGGACAAAAACATTCTTCTAGTCGACATAGATCCCCAGGGCAACGCAACAAGCGGTTTGGGGGTAAACAGAAGGTCGGTAAGGCATTCTTCCTACGAACTGCTGTTGGGGGCGACGACTTTAGCCGAGACGTTGCAGCAGACAAAATTTAAGAATATCTCCCTCATTCCGTCTCACATTGACCTTGCGGGAGCAGAGCTTGAGCTGGTTGCGGTCGAAAACAGAGAGAACCGTCTGAGAGATGCCGTGATTTCAAGCAAAGATAATTATGACTTCGTCCTTATCGACTGTCCTCCTTCGTTAGGCCTCCTCACATTAAACGGGCTCTGTGCATGCGACACCATTCTGATACCGATTCAATGCGAGTACTATGCGCTTGAAGGTCTCAGTCAGTTGATGACATCGGTGAGACAGGTAAAAAAGCTGTACAACCCTCGAATAGAGCTGGAGGGGGTCCTCGTCACGATGTACGATTCCCGGCTCAATCTTACCGTTCAGGTCGTTGAGGAAGTAAAAAGGTACTTCGGACAGAAGGTCTATTCCACCGCAATACCCAGAAACGTAAGGCTGTCGGAGGCGCCGAGTTACGGTCAGCCGGTCAGATACTATGATAAAAGCTCCAAAGGGAGCGAAGCTTACGAAGCTCTTGCAAGAGAGATTATTGAACAAAACAGAGAGGTTGGTGAATAGCGGAATTGGCGAAAAAAAAGGGACTTGGTAGAGGTCTTGAGGCGCTGTTCGTAGAGAATTCGACCGAGGACGGCAGTGCAGTTCAAACAATTCCCATATCGGAAATTCAGCCCGACATCGACCAGCCCCGCGAGGACTTTGATGTCGAGTCACTGAACCAGTTGGCTGAGTCTATAAGAGAGCACGGGATATTGCAGCCCATACTTGTCAGACCCCTGCCGACCGGCGGTTATAAGATAATTGCCGGAGAGAGAAGATTCAGGGCTGCACATATGGCCAATCTTACCGCTGTGCCGGCGCTCGTGAAAAACATGGGCAATATAGAGGCCATGGAAGCGGCGCTCATCGAAAACCTTCAACGCGAAGATTTAAATCCCGTCGAAGAAGCTGTAGGCTATAGCCGCCTGATTGAGGTTTCGCAAATAACACAGGAAGAGGCCGCTTTGAGGGTCGGAAAGTCCCGCTCTACGATATCAAATTCGCTGAGGCTTCTTTCCCTCCCCGACCATACGCTGGATCTTTTAAGGCAGGGAAAAATATCATCCGGACACGCAAAGGCTCTGCTTTCAAAGAATCCGGATCAAATCAACCGGCTTGCCGATATTGTGGTAAAAGAAGGCTTGTCCGTACGGCAGACGGAAAAATTAAAATCGGAAGAAATCCCGGCTAAAGCAAAAAAAGCTAAATCCAAAGACCCCGTCGCAATAGAGGTGGAGCTGTCTCTCCGCGAGGCGTTGGGTGTAAAGGTAAATGTTTCTTACAGCGACGGTTCGGGTACGCTTTCGATTGACTTTAACTCTAAAGACCAGTTGTTTGAGTTTGCCAACAAACTCGGGTCCAAAAAATAATTAGGAGAACTATATGCTCGATATCAGACTAATCAGAGAGAACCCCCTGGCTGTTGCCGAAAAATTGAACAAAAGGCTCAAAGACGGTTTTACCGAAGAGATAATGAAAATATCCAAACTGGATGAAGAGCGCCGAACGCTGATTCCTCAAATAGACGAAATGAAGTCAAACCGGAATACCGTCAGCAAATCCATTCCAAAGTTAAAAAAGGAGGGCGCGGACACTGCCCCTATTTTTGAAGAAATGCGGCTCCTCGGCGAGAAGACCAACGCCCTCTCCGCCGAACTTGCGGCAATCGAGGAGGAACTGACCGACAGCATGCTTCGTCTTCCCAATATTCCGGACGATGATCTCGCTTCCGGGGGGAAAGAGTCGAACGAGGCTCTGAGATATTTCGGAGAAAAGCCGGAATTTGACTTTGAGATAATGGACCATGTCGATATCTGTGAAAAGCTCGGACTGATCGACTATAAAAGGGGTGTTAAGCTTGGCGGAAGCGGATCCTGGCTTTATCGGGGAATGGGAGCAAGGCTCGAATGGGCTCTCCTGAACTTCTTTATCGCCGAACATCTCAATGACGGATACGAGTTCCTTCTTCCCCCGCACATGTTGGGCTGGGCATGCGGTACAACGGCAGGCCAGTTTCCTAAGTTTTCCGATGACGTATTTCATATTGCGAATCCGAGCGGAGATGAAAAATTTTTCCTGCTTCCCACCGCGGAAACGGCTCTCGTAAATGTCCACAGGGAAGAAATAATGGAAGAGGATGAGTTGCCGAAAAAGTACATCGCATACACTCCGTGTTACAGAAGAGAAGCCGGGAGTTATCGAAGCGAAGAGAGAGGCATGATAAGGGGCCATCAGTTTAACAAAATCGAAATGGTTCAGTACACGACGGCCGAAAACAGCGACGCCGCTTTTAACGAACTCGTCGAAAAGGCCGAAAGGCTTGTTAAACAGCTCGGTCTACACCACAGGGTGAGCAAGCTTGCCGCGGGAGACGTTTCTTCGGGAATGGCGAGAACTTATGATATCGAAGTTTGGATTCCGAGTATCGGCATCTATAAGGAAGTCAGTTCCGCATCAAATGCCCGTGATTATCAGGCACGGAGAGGAAATATCAGATACCGCGATAAATCGGGGCAAATACGGTTTGCCCACACCTTAAACGCTTCGGGGCTTGCGACGAGCAGAATTTTCCCCGCCCTTGTCGAGCAGTATCAAAACAGTGACGGAAGCATTTCGGTTCCGGAAGTCCTGGTTCCGTTTATGGGAGGAATAACAAAGATTACGGGATAGTATTTGAACGCCCTAAGTCAACAGGAGATTTATAATGATTTTTTATTTTTCTGCCACGGGCAATTCCGAGTGGATTGCAAAGAGAATAGCGGAGGCGCTTGGCGATAAAGCCGCAGACATGATGAAGGTTGACCCCGAAAGCTTTGCCTTTTGCGAGGAAGATTATTTGGGAATTGTCTTTCCTGTTTATTGGTATGCCGCCCCCGAAGCCGTCCTGGAGTTTTCAAAAAAATTAAAACCGAACAACGCTTTCACCTTTGCCGTATGCACCTTCAGCAATGTTACGGGAAACACTCTCGAGCATTTCAGTGAAAATGCGTTTGAGTTGAAGAGCGGTTTCGGGGTTTCAATGCCGGACAACTACCCGATTAGCGAAGTCATCTATGATACCGAGGAGACCACCTTGGCAAAGCTCAAGGCGGCGCCGGCCCGGGTTGACGAAATAATAGTCAGACTAAAAGCAAGGGAAGAAGGGGTCTTTGATCCATTTAAGGCAGGCGAAAATCCGGAAGAGCTGACAGCTTCCATGCCGTCGGTATTTAAAGATGATCACTGTTACACCAAACCTTTTTATGTTGAAAAAGATCTGTGCATTTCCTGCGGAATATGTGAAGCACTATGCCCCGCAGACGCCATTCTTATTGCCGACGGTTATCCGGTATGGGTCAAGGAAAAATGCTACCAGTGCATGGCCTGCATAAACCGCTGTCCCGCAGAAGCCATACAGTACGGCGAATACTCAAAGGGCAGGTACAGATATTATTTGGAAAAATATCTTCCAAAAGTAGATTGAAGCAAATAGACGCCCGGATTACTTTTTGTATAATGCGGGCCATATATTACTATAAGTTTATTTGCAGTCGCGTTTTATACCGCTATAAAATGAATCTCAATCAATCTTTTTCAAATAATTGACACGTCAAACTCTTTTGGTTATAATTGTCTTCCCCACTTTCGTTAACGCGTTGCAGCGTCGATTGTGGTCTATGGCGGTATAGCTCAGTTGGCTAGAGCAGTCGGTTCATACCCGGAAGGTCACTGGTTCAAGTCCAGTTACCGCTACCAACGGATTTAAAAATCTGTTGGGCCCGTTAGTCAAGCGGTTAAGACACCGCCCTTTCACGGCGGTAACACGAGTTCGAGTCTCGTACGGGTCACCAAATCCTACAGTTGCAGAAAAATGCAACTGTAGGATTTTTTTGCGCAGAACGGATTGTAAAGGCTTTCGGTTTACACCCCTTTAATTTAACTCTCCTTAAAAACGCTTTTTGACAAAGTGATTTGCGGTACATTTTTCAGGATGTCTTTTGAGATTGTTTAATGTGATGTTTGTCAGCAATATGTTGATGAATATCGGCTTTTCGGATCTAATCGGCCGATTAATCGGATTGTCGTTCCTCCAAGCAGCCGTTCTTAGAGTCTTCAGTGTTAAAACGGTTTGTATTATGTTTTTGCTAAAATACGTATTGTAATATATGGTGGGCCTTTATAATCTTGACGAAATCTCTATTAAATAATAAAGTACACTCTATACCGGACATATTGATTAAGGTTCGCTTGTAATTAAAAACAATTCGTTTGGTGTTTTCCGCTTAAATACATTCTTTATATTGTTTTAGTCAATAAAGTACAGGCTTTTGTCTTCGGAGGATTATTATGGACAATTATAAAATCGGTTTTATCGGTATGGGAAATATGGCGCAGGCGATTCTTTTCGGCATGCTCGACAAGAAGATAATTTGCGAAAAAAACATCTATGCCCACGATGTGCTTGCATCCACTTTGGACAAGGTGGTCGATAAAACAAGTATAAACCCTCTTGCGTCAAACCGGGAAGTCGTAAAGGTCTGCGATATGATTTTCCTGGCTGTAAAGCCGAATTACTGTAAAGATGTTCTGATTGAAGTCGGAGGGGATCTCGCCGATAAGGCTTTGCTGTCTTTCGTAAGCGGTTGGTCATTTGAAGATATCAGTGAATTCACCGCTGAATCCATGCGCCTGCTGGTGGTACAGCCAAACACTCCGTTCATGGTCGGCGCCGGCATGACCAATTTTGCGAAGACAACTTCGTTTACAGAGGAAGAGCTCGAAACAGCAAAAAGAATATTCGGCACCCAAGGTCTTGTGGAAATCGTACCTGACGAGCTTCTCATGTTCTGCGGAACTTCCAGCGCCGCCGTTCCGGCATTCGCTTATACATTTATAGAAGCGCTTGCTGACGCATCGGTAGAGGACGGCATACCGAGAGATTTGGCATACAAATTGTGTGCGGCGGCCGTTATGGGGGCGGGAAAGATGGTTCTCGAGTCGGGGCTTCACCCCGGTATTCTGAAAGACCAGGTTACATCTCCGGGAGGTTCGACGATACGCGGTATTCACGCTCTTGAAAAAGGCGGTTTCAGGGGAACAGCCATGGATGCGGTAAAGGCGGCAAACGACAGGTGGCGCAAATAATTTGTACGCAAAACGGCAGGCTTCAAATGTGAAGCCTGCCGTTTTTTATGAATTGTTATTTTAATAGTCGAGCTCGTCGTCGAACCCCTCGTAAAGCGTTGTCATCGGTTTGTCGGAGAATATCCTGGATACCGCTTCGGCAAATATATGAGAAACCGACAATACATTTATCTTATCAATCCTTTTTTCTTCGGGGAGTTCTATCGTGTCAAGTATGGCTATCTCTTCAACCGGACTCTCAGACAGCCTTTCCAACGCCGGCCCGGACAGTACGGCATGGGTTATTCCCACGCTAACGCTTTTAGCTCCCCTTTCGATGACGGCATCTACGGCGTTGCAGATGGATCCCGCAGTATCTATCATGTCGTCATAAATGACCACATCTTTGTCTTTGACCTCACCAATGAGGTTCATTACCTCGCTGACATTCGCTTCGGGTCTGCGCTTGTCAATTATCGCCATTGACACATTCAGTTTCGTGGCAAAGCTTCTGGCGCGGTTAATTGAGCCGAAGTCGGGAGAAACAACAACGGTATTATCCAATCTTCCGTCATACTTCTTTTTAAAATAGGGTACGAGTACGGGCATTCCCACGAGGTCATCGACGGGAATGTTAAAGAAACCCTGTATCTGCGGCGCATGAAGATCCATTGTAAGAATTCTGTCCGCCCCTGCGGTTGTCAACAAGTCTGCAACAAGTTTTGCGGATATCGGGTCTCTTGATTTGGCTTTTCTATCCTGCCTTGCATATCCGAAATAGGGTATTACGGCTGTTATCCTGCCGGCCGATGCTCTTTTGAATGCATCTATCATCAATAAAAGTTCCATGATGTTGTCGTTTACCGGGTGACAGGTGGATTGAACGACAAACACATCACTGCCTCTGACCGTCTCAAACAAACTGATTTTTGTCTCCCCGTCGGAGAACCGGGATATCTCGCTCTTCCCAAGCGGAAGTCCTAAGTAATGTGCCATTTCCGAAGCAAAATTTATACTTGAACTTGCTGCAAAGATCTTGATATCCTTGCCACGAACATTCATATCTCCACTTCCCCTCTCACTTACGACTATTTGTCTTCGGACTTACCATTATTCATCTCAAGCAGTTTCGATTTTTTCTCTATGTACTTTTTTAGCTTATTCGCGGCCCAGCCGGGTTTAATATTCAGCTGTCCCCTGTCTATGGCAAGCGCTCCGTCCGGAATGTCTTTTATGACGGTACATCCCGCTGCCGTATAAGCGCCCTTGCCCACAGTTACGGGGGATATAAGATTAGTATTGCATCCCACAAAAGCAAAGTCTTTTACTGTTGTTCTCTTTTTTTCTTCTCCATCGTAGTTTACAACAACAACCCCGCAACCGAAATTACAGTACCTTCCCACATCGCTGTCTCCTATGTAGGTGAGATGAGCAACGGATGTGCCTTCTCCGATATCTGAATTCTTGATTTCAACGAAATTTCCGAGCTTGACTTTATCCGATATTGTACTACACGGCCTTATCTGAACAAAAGGCCCTATCTCGGCTTCGTCTCCTATAGAGGAGTTTCTTATCTGGCTGGAATTAAATGATGTGTTTTTTCCTATTGACGATTCAAAAACCAGGGAATTCGGACCGATTACGCTGCCGCTTCCTATGCTGGTCTTTCCGTACAATATCGAACCCGGGAGAATCTTTGCGCCCGGCATTATATTGACATCCGGCCCTATGCTTATTCCGCTTCGGCTGACAAAGTGAACGCCTCCGGAAAGGTGTTTTTTTAAAATCCTCTCGCGCGCTATATCGTTCAGGTTCAACAAATCGAGCGGAGTGTTCGCGCCCAATGTCACGTCGGAGCTCTTCGATTTGTAAACGGCAACCTTTTTACCTTCGGATATCATTATTCCAATGGCGTCGGTCAGATAATATTCGCCTTTGGCATTGTCATTGCTTATCTTGTCCAGCGATTGCAAAAGGTCATCGGTGGAAAACCATCCGGCGCCGGAGTTTATTTCCTTTATACTCGCCGTCGCATCATCGGCGTCTATTTCCTCTACTATAGCGGAAATATTTCCTCCCTTCCTAACTATCCTGCCGTATCCGGTAGGATCTTTTATAACTGCGGAGATTACGGTTGCCGAAGCATTGTTATCGCGATGCAGCTTAAGCGACTCCGATATCGTTTCTACATCTATAAAAGGAACATCGCCGTAGAGAATAAGCGTCTCCTCCCCGGAGTGCTCTTCCAAAAATTCCCTGGCGCACCCTACCGCATGGCCTGTGCCTAATCGTTGTTTCTGGTAGGTTATATGTATGCCGGAACCGACGGTTCTCTCGACGTCTTCGTTGCTGATGACCGCGCATATTTCGTCAATTCCGGAGTTTTTTGCGGCATCCAATACCCAAAGTATCATCGGCTTATAACTGACTTCGCACAAAACCTTCGAAGATTTTGAGAACATTCTTTTACCGTCCCCCGCAGCGAGGACAACACAATTCGTTCTTCTTTTTGACATAAACACCTCTATAAAGCATCTGCAACTGCGGACGATTAACGTTGAAAATATATAAATTATTTTTATTGGCCAACTATCATTATCCTTTTTTCTTCCGGCCTTTTCAATAGCTGCCGTCTCTATTATCTCAAAATTTCAAATTTTATGCGGATTTGTAGAAAATATTGCTCTGTTTTGCTATAATATTAGTCCATGAATATAATAAATAAACCCTTTATATTATACGGAGGTAACTGATTTGAGTCACAAATACGTCTATTTATTTTCCGAGGGTAACGGCAGCATGAGAGAGCTGCTCGGGGGCAAGGGTGCAAACCTGGCTGAGATGACGCTTTTAGGGATGCCTGTACCTCAAGGCTTTATCGTAACTACCGAGGCATGTACCCGTTATTACAGCGACGGAGAAAAAATTTCGGATGAAATTATCGATGAAATTCACAAAAATCTCGGCTATCTTGAAGAGATTACCGGAAAGAAATTCGGAGATCCCGAAAACCCGCTTCTCGTATCGGTGCGTTCCGGCGCAAGGGCTTCAATGCCCGGCATGATGGATACGGTGCTGAATCTCGGTATTAACGATGTCGTTGTCGAAGGAGTTGCCACCCTTACAAACAACAAGCGTTTTGCGTACGACAGCTATCGCAGATTCATTCAGATGTTCTCGGATGTTGTAATGGGAATTCCCAAGAATAATTTCGAAGGCATGCTCGACGCGATGAAGGAAGAAAGAGGCGTCGAATCGGATACCGATCTCAGTGCGGATGACCTCAAAGAACTGGTAGGCAAGTTTAAAGACTTCTACGAGAAGGAAAAGGGCGAGGCTTTCCCGCAAGATCCGGAGACACAGCTGATTTTAACGGTCGAGTCGGTCTTTAGAAGCTGGAACAATGAAAGAGCCATATACTACCGCAGAATGAACGACATCCCCGGCGAATGGGGAACCGCCGTTAACGTTCAGCAGATGGTTTTCGGAAACATGGGTAACGATTCGGGTACGGGAGTTGCCTTTAGCAGAGACCCCGCAACCGGTGAAAAGGAATTGTTCGGCGAGTTTCTGATAAACGCACAGGGCGAGGACGTTGTGGCCGGCACACATACTCCCTATCACATCAGCAAATTACATGAAATTATGCCTGAAATATACAAAGAATTCACCGACATAGCCAAACGTCTCGAAGGTCACTACAAAGATATGCAGGACATGGAATTTACCATAGAAAAAGGTAAATTGTACATGCTTCAGACGAGGAACGGAAAAAGAACCGCCGCAGCCGCACTGAAGATTGCCTGTGATCTTGTCGACGAAGGTATGATCGATAAGAAAAGAGCTCTTCTCATGGTTGATCCTAAACAACTCGATGCCGTGCTTCACCCCCAGTTTGATCCGAACGCGCTTAAGGCGGCAAAGGTTGCGGGTACGGGGCTTGCCGCATCACCGGGTGCTGCCTGCGGCAATGTCGTATTCAATGCCTATCAGGCTATACAGGAAGTCGAAAAAGGCAATAAGGTAATACTCGTTCGTCTTGAAACTTCACCTGAAGACATAGAGGGAATGCATGTTTCGGAAGGAATTCTGACGGTTCGCGGAGGCATGACCTCTCACGCGGCGGTCGTCGCAAGAGGCATGGGCACCTGCTGCGTGTCGGGATTGGGCGAAGTAATTATAAACGAAGAGGAAAACTATTTTGAGCTTGGCGGAAAAAGAGTCAATTACGGAGAGAAAATATCTCTTGACGGTTCTACCGGAAACGTTTACCTCGAAGCTATTCCGACTATAGAAGCGGAAATCGCCGGCGATTTCGGAAGATTCATGGATTGGGCCGACGAATTCAGAGTTTTGGGAGTCCGCGCAAATGCGGATACACCTCATGACGCAGCTCAGGCAAGGAGATTCGGCGCTGAAGGCATAGGGCTTTGCAGAACCGAGCACATGTTCTTTGAAAGCGACAGAATCAGACTGATGAGGGAAATGATTGTCAGCAAAACCGAAGAACAGCGCAGAAACGCTCTTGCCAAGCTTCTCCCCCTGCAGCAGCAGGACTTTGAAGGCATTTATGAAGAAATGCACGGGCTGCCTGTTACCATAAGGTTCCTCGACCCGCCGTTGCACGAGTTCCTCCCCACTGCCGAAGATGACATTGCACAAATAGCGGGAGATTTGGGTATACCCGTATCCGAGCTCAAGGAAATAATAAGTTCGTTGCACGAGTTTAACCCCATGCTCGGACACCGCGGTTGCCGTCTTTCCGTTTCATTCCCGGAAATTGCGGAAATGCAGACTACGGCAATCATCCAGGCGGCAATAAGCGTAATAAAGAGAACCGGAATGGATGTTGTTCCCGAGATTATGATACCTTTGGTGGGCGAAGTTAAAGAGTTCCTTTATGTAAAGGATGTCGTCGTCAGCACGGCGGAAAAAATTATTGCCGACTCGGGAGTCGATGTGCGCTACTCCGTGGGAACAATGCTTGAAATTCCCAGAGCGGCACTCACATCCGATACAATAGCAAAAGAAGCCGACTTCTTCAGCTTCGGCACAAACGACCTGACTCAGATGGTCTTCGGTTTTTCAAGAGACGACGCTTCCAAATTCCTCGGAGATTACTACAGCAAAAACATCTATGAAAGCGATCCCTTTGCGCGAATTGACCGCATAGGCGTCGGAAGCATCATGAAAACATCGGTTGAGCTCGGAAGGGAAGGCAATCCCAATCTCAAGCTCGGAATCTGCGGCGAGCACGGCGGAGATCCCTCTTCGGTCGAGTTCTGCCATATGATAGGGTTGGATTATGTATCCTGTTCTCCCTTTAGAGTTCCCATAGCAAGACTCGCAGCCGCGCAGGCTCAAATCAATTACCCGAGAGACTGATAGAAACAATAATAATACAATAGGGCGACAAGTATGTCGCCCTATTTATATATTACATGAACAGTACGCATTTTTTCCGTTGTTTCTTCTTTTTATCCCGCCGTTTTAAGCCTGTCGAGCGGGTTGCCGGTTCGAATCTTATGTTAAATGTAAATATCTCTGTTAAATACAATAGTTTTTTAGCGCACACAATGTTATAATAAGGCTGTCAATTTGAGTTGTACTTTTTAAATATTAGGAGGAAAATCTATGAATTATGTCACCTGCGGCTCTTGCGGCACAAACATTTCAAATAATGAAAAATTCTGTCCGTCCTGCGGAGCGCCCAACCCGTATGCAAATACGCAGCAGAACAGTCCCAACTACAGCTATCAGCAAAGCGCCCCCCCGTACACCTATCCTTCTTCTCCTCCTCAGCAAGCCGTCGATGTCCCCCCCGCTCCCAACAGCCTTTATGCGCCCGTATCCGTCGGAGCGTTTATCGGAGTTATGCTTCTCATGGCAGTGCCGTTGGTCAATCTGATTATGCTGTTTGTCTGGGCATTTGGCAGTTCGACCAAAATCAACCTCAAAAATTATGCCAGGGCAAGCCTCATTCTGACGCTCATAGGAATAGTTCTTGCCATTTTATTCTCTCTTGTGCTCGGAA
The DNA here is from genome assembly GCA_012520915.1 of Oscillospiraceae bacterium. Taxonomy (GTDB): domain Bacteria; phylum Bacillota; class Clostridia; order Oscillospirales; family Ruminococcaceae; genus WRIP01. The sequence goes on along the minus strand of JAAYNJ010000003.1, from coordinate 44,462 downwards.
GCGTCATATCCGGAATTTTTTCGGCAATGGGCAACGGATATTGAGTTTTTAACCCGGGCTTAAATAATTTCAAACCATAATAAAACAAGCACCGCCTCGAAAAAACAGATTGTATCTTTTCGGCGGTGTTTGTGTTTGTATAAGGCATTTTCGGAACGCACTATTATAAAATTTTAAGCAGGAAGTTGAAGAAGAAGAACAGCACCGCCTCAATGATTGCAATAAAAACTACAGTGGGGACGGGATTTCTCTTCCTTAAGAAGGCAATTTTATCCCTTACTTTGAACGCATTCCCCAGTATCGCAACCGGGAGGTAGAAGGCAAGCGTCAGATATATCGCAACCGCCGCATCCTCTAAAAGGTTTTCGCTTCTGAAGAGGTCGTGGTAGGCCATCAAAAGAAAAAGCGAGGTCAGCACATAATACGCCGTTGCGAACAGAGCGACAATCCCCTTTCCCGAATAACCCGGCAGAAGGTTTATTTTATCGGCAAATCTGCCCGAAAAGATTCTTCTCGAATCGATTCGCTTTTTCTCTCTTTCCCGATTCTCATTAACGAGTTCCCGCACTTCACGCACTACATCAACAAGTTTATTGATATTATCCTGTAAATCCCCGTCCCTTGCGTCCACAACATGGGGGACATTTATATATATCCCCAACCTTCCTATCGGAAGACTGTTGCTCAATCTGAAAGTGACGACCGCCAATCCGGAGTTAAAAGCAATTTCAAGCTGTTTTGCTGCGGTTGCGCTCATATTCGCCTCATCGGTAAAGATAAACACCGCCACACTGCTTTCACCTATACGGTTTTTTAACCCGTTTTTGTCCGATGGGTCAATATCCAAAGGCAGATAACTGCCGAATCCGTTTTTTTCCAGCTCCCTTGCAACAGCAAACGCCGTTTCCTTGTCCGCATCGGCAAAACATATAAATATTTCTTTTCGCAACTATTCCATACCTCAAAATTAAAAGGACAGCTTTCAAATGTTACTTATGACGCTCAAAAAGTATATAATGTTTAAGTAGCGGTGGCAAATTATTTTCAGATTAAGGAGAACGAAATGTTGTTAATATGTTACCCTCGTTGTACAACCTGTAAAAAGGCCGAAAAATTCCTTAATGACATCGGCATTCACTTTGAATACAGAGATATTAAAACAGACAATCCCGATTATCAGGAACTCAAGAGCTGGATTGAAAAGAGCGCTCTGCCGTTAAAGAGATGGTTTAACACAAGCGGAATACCCTATAGAGAGTTAAATCTGAAGGAAAAGTTAAAGGATATGAGTGATGATGAAAAGATCCGTCTTCTCGCCACAAACGGGATGTTGGTGAAGAGACCCCTTCTGATTTCGGATGATTTTGTTCTGGTGGGTTTTAGAGAAGAAGAGTGGAAGAGCAGGCTGGGTTAATACTTTTCGTTTATTAGCTCAAGCATTATACGGTTTGTATATTTATTGCGCCTGTATATTTCTTCATATGCCGGTTGGGAAAATTAAATGGATTTAGGATACGAAATTAAGTATTCAAAAAGAAAGACGCTTGCCATTACTATCAAAAATGACTGCAGCGTCCTGGTTTCAGCTCCGCTTGACACCCCTTTTTGCTATATAGAATCGTTTGTTCAAAAAAACAAGGTTTGGATAGCTTCCAAACTGGAACGGATGAAAAAACACATTGAAAAATATCCTCTGCTCAATAAAGATGACATGGAGAAATTAAGAGCCGAGGCAAAAGCTTATATTCCTGCAAGGGTGGAATACTTTGCAGGCAAAATGAACGTTATGCCTTCGGGTGTTAAAATAACATCCGCAAGGAAGCGTTTCGGCAGTTGTAATCAAAAAAACGCACTCTGTTTTTCCCTTTATCTTATGCGTTATCCCAAAGAAGCGATTGACTATGTGGTTGTCCATGAGCTTTCGCATATTCTCGAAAAGAACCACGGCAAAGGTTTCTACAGAATTGTCGAATCGATTTTGCCCGATTATAAAGAAAGGCGCAAGCTGTTAAGCGTCTAAATTATTGAATTTTCCATTCTGCTTTTACCGGAGGCGTCATTAATTGAAAAAAAGGTTTTTAACCGTAAATATATTGATTTTTTGTTTTTTATTTTCAGTCCTTTCAGGTTGTCAGAATTCCGCCGACCGGCTTATGCAGGAGGCTTTAAAACTCGAAACCGCCGAAAACTACGAGAAAGCGGCTGAAAAATATCTTGAGGTAATAGAATATCATCCCGACAATATCGATGCTTATCTCAAGTCCGTCGACTGTTATCTGAATTCAAATAACAGCGAAAAGGCGGAGATTCAGATTAAATTGCTAAACCGTTATTTTCCGGACTATCTTGAAGGATATATGCTTCTCGGGGATTTTCTCATCGATGAAGGAAGGAGCGATGAAGCGCTTAAACTCTTTTTGGAGATGGTCGAATTGTTTCCCGATTCTCCCTACGGATATATAAACGCATCGGAACTTTATTTAAAATCCAACGACAGGGAAGCGGCATTAAACCTTTGTCTCAAATTAATCGCCGACCTGCCCGATTGTCCCGACGGATACATTAAAACTTCGGAAATATTTTTTGAGGACTTCCGATACAGTACCGCCATAACAATTCTCGCCGACGGATACAGAATCACAGGGGATTCTTCGGTAAAAGAAAAGTATAAGGATATTTCGAAATATATCTCGCTGAGTTTTAATGATCCGGTTTTCGAAAGAATAGTGCGGAACTATCTCGACAGACCTGAAGGGATAGTTACCGTCAGAGACATATCGGACATAAAAAAGATAGAAATAAACGGGGTCTCAAAGCGTGACAGGAAAAACATAAATAACAGAAAGATAATAATTGACGGTGTTGAACAGCCTGAAGTGAGGGGAAGCATCTATTCGCTGTCGGATCTTTCAAACTTTCTGCTTCTTGAGGAATTGGAAATTAATTTCATGCCTTTGACAAATATTTCCCCGCTCCTCTCCTTAAAGTCATTAAAAAGAGTTTCAATGTCTGAAACCGGTATCCGCGATTTGTCCGGAATAGAGTCGCTCATCAGTCTCAAAGAATTGAAGTTGGACTATTCCGAAATCAGCGACATATCTCCATTGAAAAAACTTCCCAATCTCAAACGGCTTTCGTTTGCCGGAAACAGAGTAAAAGACGCAGAGGTTTTGAAATCGATTAAAGGTCTTGAATTCCTCGATATCAGGGATAATCCCATAAAGGGCAATTCCCTTTTCGATGAACTGAGCATCAGTGAGTTCCTGTACTGACGGCTTCTACTTGCTGTCTAAAGGAAAATATAAAAGATAAAAGACCGGCATTTGTCAATGCCGGTCTTTTCACAAGTTTTAAAACTTCATTTATTTCTTCGAATTTTCAAAAAGTCCGAAAGTTCCGGAAATCGGTTCCACATACATTATTCCGTTGCCCGGTTCCTTCAGATTCATTTTTTCAGATATCGAATCAAAAACATTTTGAGTGACATCATTGGGAGTCAATATAACAATAATCTCTTTTTCTGGTTCAATTTCTATTCCGAAAACTTTCTTTGCATCTTTTCCGGCCGAGCCTCTGCCGTGGAATATTGTTCCGCCTCTGGCCCCTGCCTCTCTCGCCGCATCCATAACTTCTCCGGATTTCCCACGATCCACAACGACGGTTATTTTTTTATACATATTTTCCTCCGGCTCCAAATTTACTGATTCGTTAAAACTCTTCTCTTCCGCATATTCCGTTCCTACACAGGCGAGCACATCCGTCAGGTAGGCTATTCCCTTTCCGGGTTTGTCCAGCTGCATCTTTTCATTGATCAGTTCGACAAACTCCCGCGCTTCTGTTTTTGGAAGTATAATGCTGACCACCTCGCGCCTGTCGCTGGTTATTCCCAGCATCATCAAAAATTGGTTTGATATGGTTCCCTTTGCCATAATTATTGTTCTGGCTATATGTTCTTTGCGCGCCAACTTGGAAAGAGTTTGACACTGTTCCGGAGTAAGCACAACAGTCAACACCTGAATATCACAACTCATACTCATAACCACCTCTAACCCTTTCTCGTTTTTAAACGATAAATCAGACCCAAAGTCTGCAAAGCGATTATCGGCATCATCGCAACTATCGCAATCATTCCGAAACCGTCGGTCACGATATCCGCAGTCGGCGTGCTGATAGCTATTCCCTGGATGAACGCAAGACTGAAGGTAGCCGTCATCGGGCCCGACGCCACTCCTCCCGCATCAAATGCTATTCCGACAAACAGGTCGGGAGTGAAAAAGGCAAGCAATACGGAAAAGCCGAATCCGAACAGCAGATACATCCACAGCTGTATCGCAGGTACCAGTGTGCGCAGTGTTGCCATAAAAATTGCAAGCCCTACGGCAACGAATAAAAAGACTAGTACAAGGGGACGCTTAACATATCCTCCGGTAATATCCTCCACCTGGTGCGTCAGAACTATTACCGCAGGCTCCGCCAACACGGTCACCAATCCGAGAATGAAGGAAACCGCCAACACAGGCAGCTTGCTGTCCATGGAGGCGAGAATCTTTCCGACCTCCCGTCCGACTTCCATAAATCCGCCGTTTACCCCTGTGAGAAACAGCAGGAGGCCGACATATGTCATTATCAAGCCTTTGAATATGGAGGAAACGGCCCCTTTTGACTGTTTCAAGAAAAATATCTGAATAATGATATATGAAACCACAATCGGCGCAAGTGAAATAATTGTTTCAAGTGCTATTGTCGGAAACAGATGGCCGTAGACCCCGAGCAAATCCTGTTCCGCCAACTCGGATGCCGGGGGCGTTCCCGTGAGTTTTCCGAGCCCCATTATTATCGACGCGCTGAGCACTCCTATTATCGCACCCGAAGAAGAAATGCCGACAAGTCCGAAGCTGTCCGCTTCGCTGGTTTTGGAATTCTTTTTCATCGCCGAAACACCGGCTGCCAATGCAAGCATGAACGGTGTGGTCAGCGCACCTGTTGTCGCTCCCGACGAGTCGAAAGCTATCGCCAGAAAGTCGGATGAGGAAAACATCGACAAGATAAAGATTAGTCCGTAAGCAAGTAAAAAAGTGTACTTTAAGGGAAAGTTCTTTAGGATTCTGAACATAGCCAAAGTCATCATCACACCGATTCCTATGGATACCACAATGACCATAACCATATGCCCGAATTGACCTTCGGTTATATCCGAAACCTGTCTTGCCAAAATATGAAGATCGGGTTCCGCAAATGATATAAAGAAACCCAAAACTACACCCGTCACTAAAACGAGAGAAGCTTTGCCGGATTGGGCAAGCATATTGCCTATGCCGTGGCCTATTGGATCGATACTCTGATCAATACCGAAAAGAAATACTGTCAGACCGATAATCACCAGGACGCTTCCTACAAAAAATTTCGGAACCAGCCCCTCTCCAAGAGGCGCTATGGTCAGATGGAGCAGCAAAACGATTACAATTATGGGCACAACCGCTGTCATAACGTCCTTAAACTTACTGCGCAATGCTGTCAATGTATCCCCTCCCAACTAAATGAATTTATAAAAATTTCATAAAACTGAAATTAATCTTCGTCAACCTCGTTGTTTTCTTCATTATCGGTTTCATCCTCACCGATTTCATCGATATCTTCTTCCGATTGCACCACCCTCGCAACCGTGACTACTTTGTCATCATCGAGAAGTCTCATCACTCTTACGCCCCTGCCGTACCGCGATTGGGTGGCTATATCGAATGCGCTCATTCTGATTATAATTCCGGTTTCGCTTATCAAAATGACATCGTCATTACTGTCAACAGACTTTACTCCGGCAACCCGGGCACCGTCTGAACACCTGTAGTTTATTACGCCCTTTCCGCCTCTGTTTTGAGTCCTGTAGGCATCGAGTTCGGTAAGCCTTCCCTGGCCGTCTTCGGTCACCGTCAACAGTTTCGCTCCGTCTCTTAAGGTGGACATTCCGACAACTGAGTCTCCCTCTTTTAGAGTTATCGCCTTCACTCCTCTTGCGGTTCTTCCCAGGGGACGGGCATCTTCTTCGTTAAAACGTATAGACATTCCGTCCTTCGTTGCAACTATAAGATCTTCGGAGCCGTTGGTCAGCCTGACCCAGGCGAGGTCGTCATCTTCATCTAATGTTATACATTTGACGCCCGTTTTTCTGATATTCCGAAACAGTCCGAGTTCGCTTCTTTTGATTATTCCGTTTCTTGTAACCATCACTATAAATTTGGCTTCATCAAAATCCGATACGCGAATCACTGCGGTTATCTTTTCATCAGGCAGCAGCGGAAGAATATTAACAATATTCATTCCTCTGCTCACCCTCGAGCTTTCCGGTATTTCATAACTTTTGAGCTTGTAAATTCTTCCCTTGCTTGTCATAAACAGCAGGAAATCGAGCGAAGAACATATGAAGAGTTCTTCGACAAAGTCTTCGTCTCTTCTCGTAAGTCCGGTTATTCCTCTGCCGCCCCTTCTCTGTATCTTATATGTATCGGCTGTCTGTCTCTTAATATAGCCGAAGTGGGTGAGCGTTATCACACAATCTTCATCCGGGATAAGGTCTTCGATGTCCACTTCACCGGAAACGGCCATTATTTCCGTTCGTCTTTCATCTCCGAATTTTTCCTTTATTTCGTTGAGTTCGTCTTTAATGCTTTGGAGAAGGACTGTTCTGTCGCCGAGTATTCTCTCAAAACCGGCTATCCTCTCTGAAAGTTCTTCGAGTTCGTTTTCAATTTTAAGAATTTCAAGACCTGCCAGCTGCCCCAGTCTGAACTGAACGATTGCCGTAGCCTGGGGGTCGTCAAATCCGAATTCCTCCATGATGGCCGCCTTTGCATCGGCAACGCTTCCCTTGCTGGCCCGTATAGTCGCAATTATCTCGTCAATAATATCGACCGCCCGTCTCAGTCCCTCGAGTATATGAGACCTTTCCCTCGCCTTTTCAAGGTCAAAGCTCGTCTTTCGCGTGACCACTTCGCAGCGAAAATCGAGATAGTTTTCCAGCATTTCTTTTAACGTCATTACCTTGGGTTCTCCGTCTTTCAGCGCAAGCATAATGACGCCGACCGTATCCTGCAGTTGTGTATATTTGTAGAGATTATTGAGTACTATCTGGGCATTTGCGTCTCTTTTCAGTTCGACGACAATTCTCATTCCGTCCTTGTCGCTCTCATCTCTCAGGTCGGAAATGCCGTCCACCCTTTTTTCTCTTACAAGATCCGCTATTTTTTCTATGAGTCTGGCTTTGCTGACCATGTACGGGATTTCGGTTATGGCAATCATAAATCTGCCGTTCTTCATCTCCTCGATTTCAGCTTTTCCTCTCAGCGAAATCCTTCCCCTTCCCGTTGCATATGCGGCTCTTATTCCGGATCTTCCCATTATTATTCCTCCGGTGGGAAAATCCGGTCCCTTTACATACTCCATAAGCTCATTGATATTACAGTCGGGATTGTCTATGAGAAAGCATATCCCCTCTATCACTTCGGAAAGATTGTGCGGGGGAATATTTGTCGCCATTCCGACCGCTATTCCGCTTGAACCGTTGACGAGCAGGTTCGGAAATCTTGCCGGCAGAACATTGGGTTCAACGGTTCTGTCGTCGTAGTTGGGAGAAAAATCAACGGTGTTTTTTTCAATGTCTTTGAGCATAAATTCCGATATTCTGCTCATTCTGGCTTCGGTATACCTGTATGCCGCGGGGGGGTCTCCGTCTATCGAACCGAAGTTGCCCTGTCCTTCAACCAAAGGATATCTCATGGAAAAATCCTGAGCCAGTCTTACCATGGCGTCATATACCGATGAGTCGCCGTGCGGGTGGTAACTGCCGAGCACCGAACCGACCGTATCGGCGGATTTTCGGAAAGGTTTATCGTGATATAAGTCTTTTTCACCCATCGTATACAGAATTCTTCTGTGTACGGGTTTCAGCCCGTCCCTTACGTCGGGAAGAGCTCTTGAGACTATAACCGACATCGAGTAGTCGAGAAAACTCTTTTTCATCTCCTTTTCGATGTCACGAACAACAACTTTGCCTCTCGGGGCAATTCCTGAATTTATATTTTCCATATTCTCTTTATATTCCATATTTTCCGTTTCTTTCATATTTTCCCTTCAAAGGCCGTTTAGGCAGCAGATAATTTTATCTGTTAAACATCCAAATTCTGAACATATTTGGCGTTCTTTTCAATAAAAGCTCTCCGCGGAGGCACTTTATCTCCCATCAGTATGGTAAAAATCTCGTCGGCCGCTGCCGCATCTTCAACCGAAACTTGAATCAATGTTCTATTTTCGGGGTTCATGGTGGTTTCCCAGAGTTGTTCGGGATTCATTTCGCCGAGTCCTTTAAAGCGGCTGATGCGGGTGTTTTTTCCCATCTCCTCAATTATCTTATCCCGTTCTTCCTCATCATAGGCATATCTCACGCTGTTTCCCTTCACCATCCTGTAAAGCGGCGGCTGAGCCAAATATATGTGGCCTTTCATAAGCAAAGGTTTCATAAATCTGAAGAAAAATGTCAAGAGAAGGGTTCTTATATGACTTCCGTCGACATCGGCATCGGCCATGATTATGACCTTTCCGTATCTGAGTTTTTCAAGATCGAGATCTTCACCTATGCCTGTTCCGAGAGCTGTAACCACCGGCATCAGTTTTTCATTTCCGTAAACTCTGTCAAGTCTTGCTTTTTCGACATTTATCATCTTTCCCCAAAGAGGAAGTATCGCCTGATATCTTCGGTCTCTGCCGGTTTTTGCCGATCCTCCCGCAGAGTCTCCCTCTACAATATAAAGCTCCGTGCCGTCTATTCCCCTCATGGTGCAGTCTGCAAGTTTTCCCGGTAACGAGGCGCTTTCGAGAGCGGATTTCCTTCTTGTAAGGTCTCTCGCCTTTCTTGCCGCTTCTCTTGCCCTGGCAGCGCTAATCGCCTTTTCAAATATTGCCCTGGCAACCGCGGGGTTTTCCTCAAAATAATCGGTTAATCTTTTATACGTCATTGATTCGACCATACTTCTCATTTCAGTATTGCCGAGTCTCGCTTTTGTCTGGCCTTCAAATTGTGCGTCTTGAAGCTTTACGCTGACGATAGCCGTAAGCCCTTCTCTGACATCGTCGCCGGTCAGATTTTTTTCCGACTCTTTTATCAGGCCGGACTTTCTTCCATAGTCGTTAAACGCCCTTGTCAATGCATTTTTAAACCCTTGCTCATGAGTTCCGCCGTCGGTTGTATGTATATTGTTGGCAAATGTCAACAAAAGCTCATTGTAACTTTCATTGTACTGAAGTGCCACTTCGGCTTCGGTATCTTCTCCGCCGGTGTTAAAGGTGATAATGTCGGGGTGGACAACCGACAGGCCTCGTCTTTCATGTATATATTCGACAAAACTCTTTATTCCGCCCTCATAATGCATTATCTCCGAGACTGCTTCGTCTCCTCTGAGATCTGTCAGTGTAATTTTTAGTCCCGCGTTTAGAAAGGCCTGTTCTCTCAGTCTTTTTTCAAGTATTTCAAAATCGAATCTTGTCTCTTCAAATATTTCCGAATCGGGTTTGAATTCCACAATTGTTCCCGTTCTTTCGGTTTTTCCTATTACCGACAGTTCCCCTTCTTCGACACCTCTGTTAAATTTTTGAAAATATATTTTGCCGTCTACATGAACTTCAACAGTGAGCCATTCGGATAATGCATTTACAACCGATGCTCCCACTCCGTGAAGTCCTCCGGAAAAATGATATCCCTCGCCACCGAATTTTCCGCCGGCATGAAGTACCGTAAAAACGACGGTTACCGCAGGTATTCCCACTTTAGACTGCACACCGACCGGGATACCTCTTCCGTTATCCTTTATAGAAATTATATCCCCTTCCTTTATGCCGACTTCAATGTGATCACAAAAACCGGCAAGAGCCTCGTCTATTGAGTTGTCAACTATTTCAAAAACTATATGATGCAGTCCTCTTGCCCCGGTGGATCCCACATACATGCCGGGCCTTTTTCTCACCGCCTCAAGGCCTTCCAATACCTGAATATCTTCGGCATCATAATTTGTTTCGTGTCCGTTGTTTTTTTTGTTTTCTATGTTATTCATATAATCTCCAAAATATATTTCTTATTATTCTGTCCGTTCCTATGTCAGTAACCCAATATCTGCTTATAATCTGCTTCTCTTTCTGAGGGTAGGGGGAGAAATCGGAGTAATATAAGTCTTATCCTGCCCTGCATATTCCGCCACTATAAAAGATTTAGGTATATCGTCGGAAACGGTAATGACATTTTCTTTTTTCTGAGCATTTTTCAAAAATTCCCTTGTTCTGCGACTTATGGTACAAACATCTATATCAAATATTCCCACAATATCCTTGTAAAACAGAGAATAATCTCCTCCAACATGTATATACACTTTATTTTCCTTTCATGTTTTTCAGTTTCGGATTAAATTACCCTCTTCTATTTCAAAGACCGAATAGTTTGAATTATCGGAAACGGTCGCAGTATCACATACGGTAATTATCGATTGAAAACCTTCTATGGATTCCAATAGATAACCCCTCCTGCTTAAATCAAGCTCGGACAACACGTCATCCAAAAGAAGAACCGGTTTTTCTCTCAAGTATTTTTCCATTATCTGCGCTTCCGACATTTTCATAGAGAGAACCGCCGTACGTTGCTGACCTTGTGAAGCAAATATTCTCGCATCTTTATTGTCGAGAAAAACCGAAAGGTCGTCTCTATGAGGACCGAAACCGCAGTACCCCCTTTTTATATCCAATTCCCTGTTTTTTCTCATGATATCCATTCCGCTCGAACATTCGGCAACATCATCTTTCCATATAGAAGAATTAAAAAATACCGAAAGTTCCTCTCTCTCACCTGAAATAAGACCGTAATATTCCTTGGAAAGTTTTTTTAAAACTTCGCAAAACTCTCTCCTTATTTTGGTGACGATTAATGAATATTCTATTAACTGAAAATCCAATACATCGAGTATATGGTCTCCGTCGGGCACCCTATAGTATTCCTTAAGCAATGCGTTTTTTTGTTTCAGTACCCTGAGATATTTTTTCAGTTCCGAGAGATATCTTGCAGAAATCTGACAAAGTGCGGTATCCAAAAACTTTCTTCTTTCAACAGGACCGCCCTTTATAAGCATCAGGTGTTCCGGTGAAAACAAAACACAACAGAATTTTCCCGTAAGAGAAGATGCTTTCATCTTTGAACCCCTGTTGAGTTGAGCCTCGCGTCCGTTTTTAGATATAAAAATATCTATTTTCTGTTCTCTTTCCGACAAAAAAAACGCAGACCTCAGTAAGCTTTCGGTTTCTCCATATTTAATGAGATCTGCATCACATTTTGTTCTGAAAGAACGGGCTCCGCACAACAGATAAATACTTTCCAAAAGATTTGTTTTTCCCTGCCCGTTTCTTCCGAAAATAATATTAACCCCTTTTTCGGGATAAAAATCACAAATCTCAATGTTGCGAAATTTATTTACTTTATGACTTATGAGATACAAATCGCAACATCCCTTCAATAATTATTAATCGGGTTTTATTCTTACGGGCAGAACCAAAAACAGAAATTCATCTCCTTCTTCGGGAACTATCTTCATTGGAGAAACGGACTCGCCTATCAACAGATAAACATTTTCTTCCCTGCAATTTCTCAATGCATCCAATACGTATCTGTTATTAAATCCTATTTCCACGGGACTTCCTTCAATTTCAGCTCTTACTTCGTCATAAGAACTTCCTATATTGGTGTTACACCTGATTTGTGCAACGGAATTTTCAAACCTCAGTCTCACGGGACTCCTATATCTGTCGGTTATCACAAGAGATGTCCTCTCTACCGATTCATAAAGTTCGGTGACATTAATCAGCACCTTTGTTTTATATCCCTCAGGTATGGCCTTTTTATAGTCGAGAAAATCTCCTTCAAGGAGTCTTGTTACCACAGTATATCCTTTTAGTGAGAAGACCGCATATCTTTTTGCCGTACTGAGAAAAACATCTTCTTCACTTTCCCCTATTAAACGGGAAATCTCGGAAAGTGTCTTAGCCGGTATTACGAATTCTCTTTCGTCCGTATTTATAATTTTTTTATGACAGGTCGCAAGTCTGTAGCCGTCTACCGAAACGAGGGTGATATCGTTAATTCCTAAAAAAAACTTGACTCCGGTATGTACGGGTTTTTGATTATCCTGCGCAACGGCAAAAAGAGTTCTTTCTATCATTTCTTTCAGATCTTTACCGTTTATTGACAGTGAATTGTCGATATTGGGCGAAGGCAGCTCGGGGAAATCCGAAGCGGGTAAACCCATAAAATCAAACTTTGTAATTCCGCATGTTAAAGAAACGCCGTTATTTTGACCGACTGAAATTGTAACAATGTCATCATTCAGTTTTCTTATAATATCGTGCAGAAGTTTTGCATTAATCACAATCTCGCCGTTTTTTTCAACTTCGGCTGAAATAGTTGTAGTTATTCCTATTTCAAGGTCGTACCCAGTCAATATTACCCTGTCCAGAGTTGCTTTAAAAAGGATACCTTCAATCGCGGGTATTACCGATTTGCCGGAAACCGCTCTTGAAACACCGAAAACAGCGGTGAGAAGTTCGGAACGATTACATTTAATTTTCATTGGGTTCTCCTTTTGGAAAGTGATTGAGATATATCAACAAATAAATGCAGATTACTGGGATTGGTTGGATATAACTGCAGTAACAGCGGTTATTTTTGCTTATTTATTAACTAAAAATAGTGTTAGTAGTAGGGTCCGTTGAAATTATCTAAAACTCAGACGAAGCCTTTGCTTACGGCTGAAATAATTAAAAAAAACCGTCAATATCTTATCTAAAAAATGTTGAAGATGTTTATAACAACAAACCGCAAAACAACAAATATCAAAACCTTCTGTTAATAGTCTAAATCTTTGTTTAAAAAATCAGCCTTTTGCGTTTTTGATGATGTCGTCTATTGTTTCTCTCAGTCTGGAATCAATAGACATCTGTTTGGAGACTTTTTTAAGGGAATGGGTTACGGTTGAGTGGTTTCTGTTGGAAAATTCCGCCCCGATGTCTTCCATTGTCATACCGGTCACTTCTCTTATCACATACATGGCGACCTGGCGTGCACTGGTAATATTGGAATCCCTGCGTGTACTCCTCATGTCTTCGGAAGAAACATCGAATGTTCTGGATACTTCGTCAATGATTCTTTCAATAGTTACCGGTAACGGCCGGTGTTCCATCAGGATATCTTTTATCGCATCCTGAGTATTTATAAGGTTGGGCGTTTCGCCGTCTATTAATTTGTAGGCGTTGAGTTTTTTAATGGTTCCTTCGAGCTGTCTGATATTATCCTTGATTTTTTCAGCAATGAATTGAGCAACATCGTCGGGCAATTCCAAACCGAGCATATCCGCTTTTCGATGAAGTATTGATATTCTGGTTTCTATGTCCGGCGGCTGTATATCCGCCAACAAGCCCCATTCAAACCTTGTTCTCAGTCTTTCTTCAAGGGACTTGATTTCTTTCGGCGGTCTGTCTGACGCGAGGACAATCTGTTTTCCGGATTTGTACAACTCGTTAAATGTGTGGAAAAATTCCTCCTGCGTAGATTCCTTTCCGCCTATAAACTGAATATCGTCTACCAGCAAAACATCCGCGCTTCTGTATTTGTCGTGAAAACTTGCGGTGTTTCCCTGTCCGATCGCTATGATGAGTTCATTGGTAAACCGCTCTCCCTCAACATACACGGTGTTCATTTCCGGACGGGAATGTTCGATGTCGTTCTTTATCGCCATCAGAAGATGTGTTTTCCCTAAACCCGATGCACCGTATATAAACAGCGGATTGTAGGCTCCCGAAGGATTCGCGGCAACAGCTTGTGCGGCCGCATGTGCAAATCTGTTATTTGAACCGACAATGAAGTTGTCAAAAGTATACGAGTAATCTCCGTAGAGAAACCGGCTTGTTTCCTCTAAAGGGGTTGTATCGGGTTTCGGCTGCTGATCCCTGCTTATAATTTTTAATTCAACGGAAAAACCCAAAACGGAATGAAACCCTTCCTTTATCATTTCGGAATATCTCTCTTCCACGACACCCCTCTGAAACTCCGAACTTACGGACAGCGTGGCGATTCCTTCGGAAAAAGAGACGGGCTTAATTCCGCTGATGAAAAGATTATATGTGGTTTCCACCACTTTTTCCCGCAGCATTGCATCTACGGCGGAATAACATTGTTCAAAAGATTCCATAACGGCAACCGAGCTCCTCTATTAATTCCCGTTCGACTTACTTACATTTGCTTTATATAATAATACTTATGAAATTATACCATCTGTATGGGTATTTTTCAACAAAACCGAGGGTTGGAAGAGAGTGTTTTGAAGATGATTTTCCAAGCAGACTGCTCAAATTTCTTGACACCTTAAGAAGGGTATTATATACTTATTATCCGCGTTTAAAAGGCTTAATATCTCTGCTGTTAATTGTTAAACTGCAGTGTGTACGGCAGGAGAGCCTGATGCGGGGAAAAGATTTGCCGTGAAAGGGGAGAATAGATCTTGGGCAAACCGACATACAATCCTAAGAGAAGAAGCCGTTCGAGAGAACACGGCTTTATGAAGCGCATGAGAACAAGGGGCGGAAGAAGAATTTTAGCCCGCCGCCGCGCGAAAGGCAGAACAAAGCTGAGCGCTTAAGCTCGGCATTTTTCGATATGGCTTTTGTTTATGCTGGGGATAACATCACTAAATAAAAATTTTCAATTTAAGAATGTATATCGCAGGGGAAAGAGCTTTGTATCGCCTCATGTGGTGACGTATGTGTTGAAAAAAAAAGGCGGTGGAATCAGGTACGGCATAACAACAAGTAAAAAAATAGGCGGAGCGGTGGAGAGAAACCGTGCAAGAAGAGTCATCAAAGCGGCTTTTTTTGACAATCTTCCTTCAACACAGGGTTCATACGACATTGTGTTTGTTGCAAGACAGCCGGCGGTCCGAATAAAAAGCAATATTATGGCGGAAGACATCAAATGCCATCTGGAACAGGCACAGGTCATCAAATATCAAAATGATAACGGAAACAATCGGGGACAGATCGGTGGTTAAGAAGATACTGCTTTCCTTAATAAGGTTTTATAAAAAAAACATCTCTCCGGTATTGGGGAACAACTGCAGATTTACACCCACCTGTTCCGAGTACGCATATGAAGCGATAGATACGCGAGGTGTATTTATCGGGTTATTGCTTTCTCTTTGGAGATTTTTGCGGTGCAATCCGCTGAACAGAAGATACGGATACGATCCTGTTCCGAAAAGAAGAGCGGAAAGTTGAAGCTTATCGCCGTCGTGTTTATGACGCGACGGCATTTATTCGGGACTTAAGTCGAATATAAACGGAGGATTTATGTTTCAAAAGCTTTGGGAAATAATAGCTATACCCTTAGGCTATATAATGAGATGGTGCTATATTCTTGTAAACGATGTAATGAATCTGCCCGTCTCCTACCTGTTTGCTATATTTTTGTTTACTTTAATAACAAAAGCGCTGATGTTTCCGCTTTCGCTGAAACAACAAAAGTCATCGGCGTCGCAGGCGGCATTCCAGCCGATGTTAAACGAAATCAACACCAAATACGCCAAGGATCCTCAAAAGAAACAGGAAGAGCTGGCAAAATTTCAAAGGGAATACGGCTACAGTCCGATGGCGGGATGTTTGCCGTTGCTGATAAACTTTCCCATAATCTTCGGTCTTATTGAAGTCATTTATAAACCGCTCTCTTATATGTTGAGAATCCCGAAAGACGTGCTGAAGATTTTGGCGGACAAAGCCGTGGAAATCGGAGAAAAGGTTGCGGCAAATTCGAGATATATCGAAACCAATATTATTGAACTTGTAAAGACAAAAACATCTGAATTTACGTCGATTGACATATCCTCCCTGAATATCACAAATGCGGAGTTTACCGGATATATCGACAGCATCAAAAATCTCGATATGACTATAGGCAAGGTAAACTTATGGGAAAAACCCGAATTGGCGCTGTCCTGGGCGTTGGTCATTCCGATTTTCTCAATAGCCACAATATTGCTGTCTTCTTATGTGACGATGAAAGCAACCGGCGGAACGGCAGACAAAACTCAAAGGAAATCGGGTTATGTAATGATGGGTTTTTCGACGCTGATGTTCGGCTTTATGTCCTTTACCCTTCCCGCGGCTTTCAGTCTATACTGGGGCTTCTCCAACCTTATAACCGTATTCCAGTCGCTGCTTCTGAAAAGATTTGTCAACGCCGAAAAAATCAAGAAAGAAATTGAAGAAAGAATAAAGGCGAAGAGACAGGAGGCAAAAGCCTCAAAAAAGGTAAAGATAATTGATAAAGACGGCAGTGAAGTAGTGAAAGAAATGTCTCCCGACGAGCTTGCAAGGTACAGACTCCAGAAGGCAAGGGAGATAGACGCCGAAAAATATGATTCTTAATAGAAAAATCGGGACTTGAGGAAACAAGAGGTCGGCTTCTGCCTGACCTCTTTGAATTTACACGAGGAAAATCCGGTTGTTATAAAGCACTAAAATAGGCTATAATTACAATACACAAAAGTTATATGATATATTTTTAAATTATATATAAGTTTATTTCTGAATAAAGTCATAGCTGTAAGACAGATTAATGTATGAAAGGATTGTCCCTCAAATGCAGGAGATTATTGTAACGGGAAAGACAGTTGAAGAAGCTGTAAACAAAGCCTGTAAAGCTCTTTCTCGCTCTCGCGATGAAGTAAGCGTCGAAGTATTGGAGATAGAACAAAAAAAGCTGTTTAGAACCATACCGGCGAAAGTCAGGGTTTTTGTAAGTGAGGAATCGCTGTCGATAAAGGAACTGATAGGACAGATGGGATTGATGCCGGAAGAACAAACGGATAACGAACAATCCGAAAATGTTAAAGAGGTGAAAAAAAGCGCCGACACGATTCAGGTCTCTAAGAAAGCGGAGACTAAAAAAATCGAAAATGTAAAGCAAGAGAAAAAAATCGAAAAAGCTAAAACCGATGCCGCAACCGAAGACAAAGTCAAAGACGGCAGTTCAGAAGCAATAGAAAAAGAATCGGAAACGGAAGATTTAAAAACCGTTGAAGAGAGCGAGCTTCCGATTTCAGCGAAGACGGCATACGAATATCTAAGGACTATTGTCGACAAGATGGGCGCAAAGAGTGTTGTCTTCGGAATAGAAGAAATCCCCAGAGGCTTTAAATTTACAATAGCGGGGGAGGACGCCTCAATGCTTATCGGAAGGCGCGGCGAAACAATGGACGCGCTGCAGTATTTGAGTCTTCTTGCGGGCAACAGGTCCGGGGGAGATTATTGCAAGATATCGGTAGATATTGCAAATTACAGAAAAGACAGGGAAAAGGCTCTGAACGCCTTGGCCAAGAGGGTTGCAAAGAGAGTTTTAAAGAGCGACAGGAGTCAGACGCTTGAACCTATGAATCCGTACGAAAGGCGTATTATTCACAGCGTGATTCAGGAAATACCCGGAGTACATTCCGAGTCTGTCGGTCAGGACCCCAGGAGAAGGGTCGTTATACTCAAAGAGGGCGAACGTCCCGGTCAGAAACAGGGGGGCGGAAGACCCGATAGAAAAAGAGGCAGGAAACCTGCCGGCAAACGCCAGAACCGAAAAACCGATCCTCCGCCGCAGATAAAGGAAGAAATAACACAGCCTGAAACGGAAAAAAACCTCTACAGCAAAATCGACATATAGTTTTGTGTATGCGAGCGGGGGATATTGATATTACATTGAATTGCCTAACGTCATGAAAGAATGGCAGATGAGGGAAAATATTTTCCCTCATATTTTGATTATAGTGCATATTTTTACATATAATAGTTAAAAACCCGGTTAGTTGAGGGAGTGAAAGGTGTACAATCTCAATGATACAATAGCTGCAATTGCTACACCGTCGGGCAAAGGCGCGATTGGTGTGATTAGAATATCGGGCAACGAAGCGATTGAAATAGCCGATAAAATCTTTTCGGCAAAAAGCGGCATCAAACTTTCCGAAATGAAAGGATACAGCGTCTCCCTCGGCGAGGTCGAAATAGCGGAAAGTCCGGTAAGGGACACCTGCATAGCCCTTCTTTTCAGAGCCCCCAAGAGCTATACGGGGGAAGATGTTGTCGAATTTCAATGCCACGGCGGCCCCGTGGTTGTAGAGGCTCTGCTCAGAGGGATATTGGATATCGGGGCGAGGATGGCTTGGGCGGGCGAGTTTACAAAGAGAGCCTTTTTGAACGGGAGAATATCCCTGACCGAGGCGGAAGGAATAGCGGAAATAATTTCCGCCGCCTCAAAATCGGGACAGAGAGCCGCATATTCCCAGTCCAAAGGAAATCTTCACAGAGAAACAGAATCAATAAAGGACACGATTTTGTCCTGCCAGGCATCCATTGCCGCATGGATAGACTTTCCGGAAGAAGACGTCGAGGAGGTCGACGAGGAAGAATTAATTGAGAAAATAGACGGCATAGAAAAAAGTCTTAAGAAACTGATAAGCTCCTATGAGGTAGGTCTGCATATATTGAGAGGAATTCCGACAGCGATAATAGGAAGCCCGAATGTAGGCAAAAGCACGTTGATGAACCTCATATCGGGTTATGAAAAGGCGATTGTGACACCGGTCGCCGGAACGACAAGAGATGTTCTGGAACACAGCGTGACACTCGGAGGGACTACTTTGATCCTTGCCGATACGGCGGGAATCAGGTATTCCGACGATTTCGTCGAACGCGAAGGGGTCAACAGATCGATTGACCGCATAAAAAGCTCCTCCCTTATTTTGGCTGTATTTGATTCATCGAGAAAACTCGCGGATGATGATATAGAGATAATAAAGAAACTTAAAGATAAAAAGGCGATTGCAATAGTCAATAAGACCGACCTGAAACAGAAAATGGATTTTGAAGAGTACGAAGAACTTTTCGAGGAAACCATTTATATAACGGCGAAGGACAAAAGCTCGCTTCAGGCAATAGATAAGGCTGTTTCAAAAGTTATAGGAATTGATGATTTTGAGTCCGATGCACCTATAATAACAAACGAAAGGCAGAGATCCGCGGCGGTAAAGGTGCTTAACGTGATCTGCGAATGTAAAAAAACTTTGTTGAGCGGGCTGACCCTCGATGTTGTATATGCCCTTCTCGATGAAGCTCTGTCGGCGGTTATGGAACTCTCCGGCGAAAATGTCTCTGAAGCGGTTATAGACAGAGTTTTCGAAGACTTCTGTGTCGGAAAATAAGGAGATAGATGAGAGAAAATATCGTTAAAATAGGCAGTTACGATGTCATTGTTGTCGGGGCGGGACATGCGGGAATTGAAGCGGCGCTCGTTTCGGCAAAACTCAAAGCTTCAACCGCGGTTTTTACCCTGTCCCTCGACGCTGTGGGAAATTTGCCCTGCAATCCCTCAATCGGAGGGACTGCAAAGGCCCATCTTGTGTTTGAGATTGATGCCATGGGGGGTGAAATCGGAAAAGCCGCAGACGCGACATCGATTCAAAGCAGAACGCTCAATCTGAAAAAGGGCCCGGCGGTTCATTCCTTAAGGGTACAGACGGATAGACGCAAATACACAAGCTACATGAAAAACGCACTTGAAAAGCAGAGCGGTCTCGATGTAATCCAGGATGAAGTTGTCGGCATTTCCGTAGAAAACAATAAAGTTACCGGAGTATATACAAGACTCGGTGCGTATTTTGCTGCAAAATGTGTGATTATAGCAACCGGAACCTATCTCGGAGGAAAGATATTTGTAGGGCCGACCGGATACAGCAGTGGCCCCGACTCCGTCTCTTCTTCCGACAAACTCGCCGAAGACCTTAAAAAATGGGGAATCTCCATGAGGAGATTCAAAACGGGAACTCCCGCAAGGGTTCACAGGAGGAGTATTGATTTTTCAAAGATGAAGGTGCAGGCGGGAGACAAAAAACCGGTTCCCTTCAGTTTTATGAGTGATTTCATCCCGAAAAATCTTGTCGACTGCTATATCACGGCCACAAATGAAAGAACTCACGAAATCATCAGGAACAACCTTGACAGATCTCCTTTGTATGTCGGGATAATTGAGGGAGTCGGCCCGAGATACTGCCCGTCGATAGAGGATAAGGTCGTGAGATTCCCGGACAAGGAAAAACACCAGCTGTTTGTCGAGCCCTGCGGTCTTGAAACGGAGGAAATGTATCTGCAGGGAATGAGCACCTCCCTTCCGATTGATGTCCAATATGAAATGTACAGGACGGTGCCGGGACTCGAAAGGGTCGAACTGATGCGGCCCGCCTATGCAATAGAATATGAATGCTGCGACCCCACGACCCTGAAGCCTTCCCTTGAAAGCCGTGTCATTGAAGGGCTTTTCGGCGCCGGGCAGTTTTGCGGCACTTCGGGCTACGAGGAAGCGGCGGCCCTCGGATTCGTCGCGGGGGTAAATGCCGCCAGAAAAGTTCAGAATAAACAAGCGGTTGTTTTTGAGAGAAGCGGATCTTATCTGGGAACGATGATTGACGACCTCGTCACAAAGGGTGTTACCGATCCTTACAGAATAATGACTTCAAGAAGCGAATATCGGCTTGTCTTAAGACAGGACAATGCGGACAGAAGAATGTGTGAAATAGGAAGAGAAATAGGTTCCGTTGACGATGAGAGATATGAAAGATTTCAGAGAAACAGCAGGAAACTCGAAAACGAATTGGCAAGAATGAAGGTTACCAATATCAAAGCGTCAAAGGAAATCAACGAGGTGCTGTGTTCAATCGGAGAGGACAGGCTCAATAATTCAACAACAATCGAAAATCTGTTAAAGCGGCCGCGGGTAAGCTATGAGGCGATAAAGCGGTTTGATCCCGACGGCGGCCTTACGGACGAAGAAACGGCAAAAAAAGCGGAGATTGAAATAAAATATGAGGGGTATATAAAAAGGCAAAGGAAACAGGTAGAAAAACAAAAGAAATATGAAAAAATGCGACTCAGAGAAGATATGGACTACAAAAAAATCCGCGGACTCAGAATTGAAGCCGCAGACAAGCTGTCCAAGGTGATGCCTTTGTCAATCGGACAGGCTTCCAGGGTGAGCGGCGTAAGTCCTGCGGATATAGCCGTCCTGACGATTTGGCTCAGAAAGCATGGGGACAAGAAGCAATGAGTGCGGACAGAATTATTGACGAACTTAAAGAAATGGGTATATCCATAACATCCGAAGAAGCGAATATATTTGAAAGATACAGGGAAGAGATACTTGAAGTAAACCGCTTTTTAAACCTGACATCGATTAGAGACAGTGGTGAATTCGTTACAAAACACATAACCGACAGCGCATTTCTCTGTTCGCTTGAAGAGGTTGCCGGAAAAGTCATTGATGTAGGAACGGGAGGAGGATTTCCCGGGGTCGCGGTAGCCGTACTCAAACCCGAGTGCGAACTGACGCTTCTCGATTCCACCGGCAAAAAGCTCCGCGCCGTTGAAAAAATTTTCTCTGAATTGGGACTGAAAGCATCGTTTCTGACGGCCAGGGCCGAAGATATCGGCAGAAGGGATTACCGCGAAAGATTTGATACCGTCATCTCAAGGGCGGTTGCGGATCTTCCGAAACTCGCCGAATACTGTATCCCGCTGTTGTCCGCGGGAGGGTACATGCTGGCAATGAAGGGACCTTCTTATGGGGAAGAACTCGAAAGATCGATGTCGGCGATAAACATTCTTGGGGGAAAACTTGCAGGATGTAAGGAATATATGCTCGGCGACGGGTCCGGGAGATGTATAATCAAGATCAGAAAAATAAAAGATACGCCGGAGACTTATCCGAGGTCGGGGAATCTTATTAAAAACAAACCCCTTTAAAACAAACGGGACGGTATGCCATATTGTCTGAAAAAACAGTTTATGTAGAAAACATCGATAAAGATGAATTTGATGATTTTGTAAAAAACCATCCGCTGAAATCCCACTTTATGCAGAGCAGCACATGGGGTGAATTCAACGAGCAGCAGAGAGGGCTCAAGGCGCATCGAATCGGCTTGAAAAAGGGCGAAAACCTTTGTGCCGCCGTGCTTCTTCTGGAGAGAAAACCCCGGTTTTTTCCCGGGTATTTCTATGCCCCGAGGGGGTATGTTGTTGATTTTTTTGACCGGGAACTTCTGAAAAAGATTACCGAGTATACTTCCGAATACTGTAAAACAAAAGGCGCGATGTTTTTCAGAATAGATCCGGATATAGAAAGGTATGAAATAGATGCCGACGGAGAGAGGGTAATAGGCGGTTTTGATAATACGGAAGTTTTCGAAAGCCTTATGCGTTTGGGGTTCAAACACAGAGGCTTTAACAGAGGGTTCGACAGGACACAGCCGAGAAACAGTTTTAGAATAGATTTGAGCGGTGAAGAGGATGAGATTCTTGGGAGAATATCAAAAACAATTCTTAAAAATGCCAGGAAAGGCTCGAACTATCCTTCTGAAATATATAAGGGGCGGCAGGATGACATTAAAAAGTTCTGCGGACTTATAAGACATACCAGCGAAAGGGAAGACTATTACGCCTATCCCGACAGTTACTATGAAAACTTTTACAAAATACTGGGCGATGCCGGGATGGTCACTCTGTATGTGGGAAAACTCTTTCCCGGGGAAATTGTGAAAAAGCTCGAGAGTGATTTGGAAAGCATAGAGAAGAAAAAAACTTCATATAAAAAAGAGCACCACCTCAGAGAAGCGGAGCTCTCGATAAACAGAATAAAAAGGGAAATCCCCTATTTTGCAAGTCAGGTTGAAAAATACGGGAAAGAGGTCGTGGTTTCCGCCCATCTGGTCGTGCATTGGGGACATCGAAGCTGGGCGGTGCACGCAGGCAGCTTATCCGATATGAAGGAGAGTTTCATAAACAACCGTGTCTACCTCGAAAAAATTCTCGACAGAAAGAGGGCGGGGGATATCTGGATGGATCAGTTCGGAACCTCATTCGATCCCGACAATGAAAATCTTAAAGGCATTCACGAGTTTAAAAAGCAGTTTGGAGGCAGGCCGGTAGAGTTTATAGGAGAGTTCGATTATGTTTTAAAGCCGTTTTGGTACCTGCTGTATCAAAAGGCGATACCGATCTACAGGAATGTGGTTTTCGATGTCAAATCCTTTATTAGAAAGATAAAGAGGCTCTTTAAATCTCAAAGCTGACAGGGATCTTACGACCTGCTCAATGAGGACAGGAGTTTTCCCGCGTTTCGGGCATCCGAAAGGGCAGCTTCATCCAAAGAGGCCGGCAGGACATCGGTTTTAAGACTTGTAACTACTGAAACGCACTCGGTGTTGAGCATCTGAAAAACCGTCTCCGCCGTCCGCACAGCGGATTCGCTGCCCCCGCTTCCGCCGCCGGCAAGAATGAGAACACCGTTTTTCCTCTTTATTTTTTCGGGTTTTTTTCTTATGTATTTTGCTGCATAATATGTTTGAAATCTCCCGAACAACGATAAAAGCGGACCGCTCAACTCCGAAAAATGCAACGGTGAAGCGATCACCAGATTGTCGCAATCGGATATCGAGTTATAAACACCGTCCATGCCGTCCGCAATCGAACAGCCGCTGTGCTCATGACAGTATCTGCAGTCTGTACAGGGACTTATTCCACCGGCATATGCGGAAAATACGGTTATCTTTCCTTTAAGTTCACTGCGGAATTCATTAATCAGGGTAGCGGTATCTCCGCTTTTTCTCGGAGAACCGTTAAATATTACAGTTTTCATGTAAAACCTCAATTTTTGCAAAATATTTAACCGTGGCAACAGGCTGAAAAGGAGTATTTTGTCACTTCTGCTTATATGATGGTATAATAAATTTTCGCTGTAGGAGATAATTATATGTCATTTTATGAACAAAAAATTGCCGGCACAAAAGTGTTTTCGGGAAAAGTCTTTGATGTGCATGTGGATGAAGTGGTATTGTCGGACGGAAGAGGTTCGGTGAGAGAAGTGGTCGAACACTCCGGCGGCGTCTGTATGGCGGCGGTGGATGACGAGGACAATATATTTTTTGTAAAGCAATACAGATATGCCGCAGGCAAGGAGCTTCTTGAACTTCCTGCGGGAAAACTCGGCATAGGAGAACAACCCGAGGCTGCGGCCCTGAGAGAATTGAAAGAAGAAACGGGTGTTATATGTTCGGATATTCATTTTGTGGGAAAATTTCTGCCGACACCCGGTTACAGCAGTGAAGTTATATACTTATATTATGCAGAAATTGCATCTGTAGGAGAGCAGTCTCTCGATGAAGGAGAACTTCTCGCCTGTGAAAAAATAAATATAAATGACGCTGTGAAAATGGCGGTGAACGGCGAAATTGAAGACGGGAAAACCATAGCTCTGCTTCTTAAGGTTGACAAGCTTAGAAAAATGTCTCGGCGGGACTGGGGAATGAAATAATGTGGTTTATATTTATATTTGCGATTATTTTTCTTGTTTATCTCTTTCTCGTTTTTCCCCGGATAACCAATAAAGCCGCCGGGGGGAGATTTGCAAACAGAAGTTATGCCCACAGGGGTCTCCATGACGACCTCATACCGGAAAATTCAATAGAATCTTTTTTAAAGGCCAATGAACACGGCTACGGGTTCGAGCTTGATGTCAGATTGACAAAGGACAACGAGGTCGTGGTATTTCACGACGACGATTTGGTCAGAGCCTGCGGAATTGACAAAAGAATAGACGAGATGATGTATGAAGAGCTTAAAGAGCTGAAGATTTTCAAAACGGACAAGAAAATCCCGCTGTTAAGCGATGTGCTCAAGGCGGCGGATACCCGCTATCCGATTATTGTTGAACTTAAGACGACAACTTCCGCCGAGTCAAGAGAAAAGCTTTGCGGTTTAACGGAAAAGATTTTAAATGAATATTCCGGAGATTATTGCATAGAGAGTTTTGACCCAAACATAGTCGGCTGGTTCAGAAAGAATTCCCCGAAAACCGTGAGGGGACAACTTGCCATGAGCGCCTCGAGCTATTCCGGCGAAACAACAAGGACAATAGCGTTTTTACTGGGCAATCTCCTCACCAACTTCATATCCAGACCCGACTTCATCGCTTATAAATGGAATGAAAAAGGCTTTTCGCTGGCTGTCAACCGGCTTCTCGGCGCAACTGTATTTAATTGGACCGTTACCGATGCGGAAGTACACAAAAACCTGATAAAAAAGGGAGAATCGGTAATATTTGAGGGATACGTACTGTGAACAAACGGACTGTTTAAAACAGGACCGGATTATAATACGAAAGATTGATAATCAAAAATCAACAGGGGGAAGGTATGTTTGGCAGAAGACCCGATGGGAGATCGGTAGGTAGCGCAATCGATCCTATAACGAGATTGACGCCCTATATAATGACAAAGAGAAGTGATGCTCAGGTGATGTCGACACAGTTTATTGACGGCGATATCCTGAGAAAATACATAAGGGAAAAAAGGAATGAGGGCTTTTCGGTAACGCATATGTCGGTGATTATCGCCGCATTTGTGAGGACGATTTCTCAAATGCCTCATATTAATCGGTTTGTCGTGGGGAAAAAGCTCTATGCACGAAACGAGCTTGCCGTGTCCTTTGCAATATTGAAACAGCGCGGAAAGAAGGGCGTTGCGGAAACTACCGTAAAAATAAAATTTGACCCTTCCGATACCATATATGATGTTGCCAAAAGAGTACAGAAGGTCATCGATGACAACAAGGAAGTTGAAGACAAAAACAACCTTGATAAGTTCGTGAATTTCCTGCTCGCCATCCCCGGTTTCGCAGCTGTCGTCGTCGGGTTGGCAAAGTTGATGGACAGGCTCGGGTTAGTACCGAAAAAAATACTGGACCTGTCTCCGTTTCATACAAGCATGTTCATAACCAATATGGCTTCGATAAATATGGAATATGTACACCATCACATCTACAACTTCGGAACGACGAGCTATTTTTTAGGCGTAGGCAAGAGCACATACAGGCCCCATATGACCAGGGACGGAACCCTTAAAGCCAAGAGGGTATATCCCGTCGGTATTGTTGTTGACGAAAGAGTGTCTGTGGGAGGCGAGATGGGTCTGGCCTTAAACCTGTTTCGCTCATACTTAAAAAATCCGTGGGATTTGGAAACCCCGCCTGAAAAAGTATATTTTGACGTGCATGGCGGATATAGTTTAAAAAAAGTCGACGAAGCTTAATACCTTTACTCCTCGTTCCAAAATAAATCGTCAAGCGTTTTCCCGAGAATGCGGCATAACGCAATACAGGTGTTGAGGGAGGGATTTGCCGTGCCGAGCTCAATGGAATTTATCGTTTGACGGCTGGTTTCCGCCAACTCGGCCAGCTGTGTTTGCGTTAAATCCGCAGAAATTCTCGCAACCCTGAACTTCAGATTTTTTGACATATTTTAACTCCGATATTACATAATGATGTTGATTTCAACGGCAAAAGTTAATAATAACAGACAAATTATATAATATATTTTACATGAATGAAATTACAAAAAACTATATTTTCATAATCGTGTTGACGAAACAATAATTAATAAGTAGAATACTCTCGATATTGAATAAGACAAAACCGCATGTTCGGTTTTGTCTTTTCACTGAATATTCGACATCCGACAGGATACCGGATTGGAGGTAAAAACTTGGACAGATCGATGAGTGCGGAACAAAGAGAGAATATCACCTATCTTTGTGATGAGTTTAAAAAATACAATTATATTTCCGAAGAGGACTATGGCAGATATGAGGTAATGCGCGGTTTGAGAGACAAGGTCGGCATGGGTGTGCGCGCCGGTCTCACCAGCATATGCAACGTTCTCGGCTATGATGAATCAATCACCGACAGAAAGGTTCCCATGGAGGGCAAGCTCATCTACCGCGGAATAGATGTCGAGGATATCATTGAAAATTCGAAAACCGAGGACAGGTATATCTTTGAGGAAATTACCTGGCTGTTGCTTTTCGGATCGCTCCCGACCTATGGACAGCTGAAACTTTTCAACAAGGTCATTGCGGAATTGAGGCAGCTTCCAAGCGGGTTTTCCGAAGATATGATTATGAAATCCCCGTCACCCAATATAATGAACAAGATGGCCGCCGCGGTTCTTTCACTTTACGGTTACGACGAGCTTGCAGAGGAAAAATCTTTGGAGAATGTTTTGTACCAGTCAATCTCGCTCATTGCCGTTTTGCCTACAATAATGGTAACCGCATATCAGGTGAAAAGACATATCTACGATAAGAAGAGCATGTATTTCCACCTGCCCAAAAGCGAGCTTTCAACAGCTCAAAACATACTCAGAACCAACAGAAGCAATAAACAGTTTACCGAAGCGGAGGCCCGCCTTCTCGATTTGTGCATGGTGCTTCAGGCGGACCACGGAGGGGGAAACAACTCCGCGTTTACAACCCGTGTAGTAACCTCGACGGGTTCCGACACTTATTCAGCGATTTCCGCCGCCATAGGCTCTCTTAAAGGCCCCCTGCACGGCGGCGCCAATATCAAAGTCATCGAAATGCTTGACTACATGAAAGAAAAAATTAAAGATCCCTCTGATGACGATGAGGTATTCGAATACCTGTGTCGACTGATGAACAAACAGGAGGGGGATAAAACCGGACTGATTTACGGAATGGGACACGCAATATATACTAAGAGTGACCCGAGAGCGGTAATATTGAGAAAAAATCTTTCGGAAATAGCCGAAGAGAAGGGATTTGGCGACGACTTTAAATTACTGTATGCGGTGGAGAGACTTGCGCCCAAAGTATTTGAATTAAAGAAGGGCGGAAAGGACATCTGTGCGAATATCGACCTGTATACCGGGCTGGTATATAGAACGATGGGAATTCCGGAAGAACTTTATACCCCGCTCTTTGCCATTTCAAGACTTCCCGGGTGGTGTGCACACAGGGTCGAAGAGAAGATGTTCGGAAACAGACTGATAAGGCCGGCTTACAAATATCTCGGTGTCGACAGAAAATATATACCCATTGGCGAAAGGAAACTGTGAGAAAAGGTTATTTCAAAACAATACTTTATCTTGTGCTGCCGATAGCAATATTGAGGACTCTGGACTTAATCCTCAATATAGATTTTGCAACCGGTTTTGCAGCCGGAAGAGTTTCGGTTGTCAGAATAGCGGGGCTGACAACGATTCCTCTGATTTGCTGGGTTATATATTTTATTTCAAAGAAAAAACTCGGAAAATCGGAAGACGAGGAAACAAGATCGGGTTTTATTACAGGCTCCGGTCTCTTTGCCTCTATGTCCTACTTCGTTTCGGGAATACTGACAGCTGTTTCTTTCGCTTTGAAAATATACGACATGCGAAAAATCGGTTATGCGAACGAATGCCTGACTTCGACCTGCGGTTTTATAAAATTTGTATCGATTCTGGATATTTTGTCACTCGTATTTACCATATTGACGGCCCTCTGGTTTTTCCTTGTCAGCAGCTGGCTTTTCCGCGGTGAAGGTCCCTTTGCGGGCGGAGGATATTACTCCGTCGTAGTCGCACTGTGGCTCTATTTAAGAGTATCCGTGCTGTTTTTAAAAAAACCGGTAAACCCGAACGACATAAATACGGTGATTTTAATACTCGGGCTTTGTTTTCTGGCTCTTTTTTACACCGCTTTTGCCAAGACCGTCTCAATCGGATACCTGAAAAAAGAGCTGCCATCCCTTGTTTCATTGGGACTTCTCTCCTATTTATGGGTGACGGGATTATCATTGCCGACAGCCTATGTTTATTTCTCGTCAGGCGATATGATGTCGATGATTTCACTGCTGGCAGATGCATCTGTTGCGATTTCGGCAATAGCGGCTATTCTTTATTTTATAAAAACAAAAAGTCCGGTGCAGAAAACACAATAAGCACATAAGCAATACGGTTTTAAGTGTTGAAAGAGGCGCAAAATTCTTTTGCGCCTCTTTTTTTGTTGCTTAATCAAAAAACCGGATATGAGGGTTGGAATATTGTTGATGCAAAATCAGGCGGAATATTCTATAATGAATTATCAATCCACAACACTTTGCTGTTAAAAACTGAATTTAAAAATCGAGTTTATGTATAAAGCAACGGCGAGAAAGGGGTAATAATGAATTGTTCAAATTGCGGATTCGAAGTAAAAGAAGGCTCCAGATTTTGCACAAATTGCGGAACTCCACAACTACCCAAAACACAGGAGACGCCTCAGCCCGCACAAGCTGAGCAATATGCGATATACGAGAAAACAAGCGAAACGCAACAGACTGTAATGAAATCCGAACCTCCTGCAGCACCGGTTGATGCATCTCCGGCTCCCGAGCTGAGCTTTGCGCCTCCGGCTCCCGAGCAGAGCTATGCGCCCCCCGCTCCCAAGCAGAGCTATACACCTCCCGCTCCCGAGCAGAGCTATGCGCCCCCCGCTCCCGAGCAGAGCTATACACCTCCCGCTCCCGAGCAGAGCTATGCGCCTCCGGCTCCCGAACCGAGCTATGCGCCTCCGGCTCCCGAACAGAGCTATGCACCTCCCGCTCCCGAGCAGAGCTATACTCCGCCTGCTCCTGAACCGAGTTACGCGCCCCCCGCTCCCCAGCCGAGCTATACTCCTCCTGCTCCCGAACAGAGTTATACTCCGCCTGCTCCCCAGCAGAGCTATACTCCTCAGGCTGCACAACAGCCTCCGGCCCCACAGCCTCCGGCACAGAGCTATACAGGCGCTGCGGGACAACAGGCCCCGAGTGCTGAAATGCCTGTACAGGCAGCTCAATATCCGACGCCTCAAAAGAAAAAGAAAAAAGGCGGTAAGATAGCGATAATAATCGTTTCCGTGGTTCTGGGCCTGGCGTTGATTGCCGCCGGTATCTTCCTGTTGCCCAAGTTGTTGGGGGGTCAGAAAGGGTTTTCAACCTATGAGGAACTCATAGATGAGTATTTTAACATCCTCGAAGAGGGAGACGCTGCGAAATTCAAAAACCTTATGCAGCCCGAAGCCGTAAAAACACTCGGGAAGCTTGGAATTAAAGAAGCCGATCTTGCATACAACAGGGATGCGATGACCTTCTACTACGGTGAAACGGTAAATCTCTATCTCATCAGATCATATAATGAATACACCGATCCCTTTGACTATCTGGGACTGTCTTTTATAGGAATCATGAGTGATGATGTGGAAGAGTATGCGTCCGTATCCGCCGAAGCGGAAATAGCCGACTCAGCAGGCGGGACCACCACACAGGTTTTTGCCTTTGATGTTTATCGGATAGGGGAGAAGTGGTATCTTTTCCAGGTAAATGACGGACAAATATATACCGATGCGTTCGGAAGCGCCTATTACAGCTACGAGGATCTTATCGATGCCTACTTTATGATGTTTGAAGAAGGGGCGGGGGAGAGACTTGCAGACTTGGTGCAACCCGATTTAGTGGATTTTCTGCTTGAGAGCGGTTACGATATCTCGACGGACCAGACTATCATAGACAGTTGGGCCGATTACTACGGCTCCGCGGTGCTGAACTACACGATAGAAGATGTTTACCACTATACGGACAGTGACGGATACGACTACATACAGGATTTGGGATTCGATGTGTCCGAGGTGGAAGAATATATTGACGTAACGGTTACGGCGGAAATCGGCAGTGCAGGGGATAGCGAAGCCCTCTTTATGGACTTTGACCTGGTATGTATTGACGGAAACTGGTATATCATCGTCGTATTTTAGCTGACAAAAACGAACAAAAGGAGGGCAAATTGCCCTCCTTTTTCATTGCGTTTTTTAAAATATGGCATTTGTCAGATGTTGTAAAGAGCTCTGAATTTGTTTTCAAGATAATCAATATAATAATTCGGATTGAATTCCTCATTACAGCATATCCGGATTATCTCATCCGGATCTTTTTCACTGCCGAAGATATAAATTCTGTCTCTTAACCACTCATATACCGGTTTGATGTCGCCTGAAGAAACAAGGGCGGAAAAGTCCAGGTCTTTATTCAAATAATGAAAGATTTGCGCGCTGTAAGCGGAACCGAGAGAATAGCTCGGAAAATATCCGAACATCCCTCCGCCCCAGTGTGTATCCTGCAACACGCCTACACTGTCATTCGGAACGTCGATGCCGAGATATTCCCGATATTTATTATTCCAAAGTTCGGGGAGGTCAACTGCGGAAATTTCATTTTCGAACAACATTTTTTCAAGTTCATATCGGATCAAAATGTGCATTGAGTATGTCAGTTCATCCGCCCGGATTCTTATAAGCGAAGGCTCTGCGACATTTACCGCTTTATAGAATTCTTTCGGTGTGATTTTTTCGAATTGCGGAAACAGGTTCGCAAGATGCGGAAGAATGTACTCGCAAAACGGGAGGGAACGGCCCACTATATTTTCATAAAATCTGGATTGACTTTCGTGTATCCCCATTGAGGTGCCGGTTCCCAATACCGTGTTGTAATACTCCTCTTTAATTCCCATATCATAAAGAGCGTGTCCGCACTCGTGGATTACGCTGTAGAATGAGGAGGTGAAGTCGTCTTCATAGTAGTGCGTGGTTACTCTGCAGTCGTTGCGGCTGAGATGAGCGGTAAAGGGATGTTCCGTTTCTCCCAATACACAGCGGGAGGAGTCGATGTTGAGAAATTCCATCAACACCTCGGACAAACGGCGCTGTTTGTAGATTGGGAAATTTCCCTGCAAAAACGAAATGTCCGGTGCCGGACAATCCGAAATTTCGGAAATGAGCGGCACCAGCCGTGCCTTTATCGTTTCAAAGAAATTATCAAAAAAGTCCCTGTCGGAACCCCTTTCGTACTCGTTTAAATAGAAATCATAGGGGTGTTTATCCGGGTCGAAATATGCGGCGAATTTTTTCTTGACATCGATGATTTTATCAATATACGGCATAAAGGACTTAAAGTCGTTTTTTGCCTTGGAATCTTTCCAAACCGCTTCCGATTCGGATATCAAAGCCCTGTATTCAGCGTACTCCTCTAAAGGGATTCCCTCGATTTTATCAATTTTTTCCTGCAACAGCTCAACCCTCTTCTTGTCGGAAGAGGAGAGCAAATCCCTGTTGTCCATCAAAAACCTAACATTTTCTTTATTTTCCTTGTTTAACAGAATGTCATAGCTGTAAGTGGAAAGAAGACCTAAGGATTTTGACCTGTCGATATAACTCATTTCAGGCGCCGCAGTGGCGCCGTCATAATGCATTACACTCATTGCATGGCTGAAAACACTCATAAGCTGTTCGCTGTCATTGAGTTTTTTAATACCTGTACTGATATCCATCCGATATTCCCCCTGACTGATTTAATAAAACAATGATAACATGTTGATAGGCAGTTTTACATAAATATTTTATAGATGACAAATAAGAAAAAGTTGGGTATCATAGATTAGTGTTGCCATTTTGAAAACAGCAGTTTGCTTCTCAATTTAATGATATTGTTTTAATAAATATCCTGGAGTTTGTTATGAATATACTTGAAAAGATTAAATCGGCGGAAAATGAAGCGGCAGACATCAAGAAAGAGGCTTTGCAGCAGGCGAGGGAAATAGAGAGAGAAGCGGGACGTCTGTCGTCGGAGAATATGAAAAAAGAGATAGCTCTTGAAAGGGAGAAGGTAGAGCGTAAACTTGTTGAATCCGCAAAGGATGCTGAGAATAAAGCGGCGGAATTTCTTGCCGAAAGCTCAAAAAAAGATGAAGCCATGGCAGATAAGGCTATGTGCAATGTTGAATCTGCGGTGAAATATGTAGTTGAGCAGTTGAGGGATATCAGATGATTGTTCCTATGAAAAAAATAACTCTCTATGCGATGAAGAGAGAGAGAAAACCTCTTTTGAGGCAGCTTCAGAAAACCGGTTTGATGATGATAATCGATGAAACCGAGGGAGCAAAAAGGGATGATAACCTGAAACACAGTGAAGCCGACAGGGCGAGGGTAGGGGAAGCCCTCAAATTTGCCGGCGGATTTGCTCAGATAAAAAAATCGCCGATTGCAGCTGAAAAAGATAAGGTTGATTACGATTTTCTCATGGCCCAATCGACGGCTGATAATGAAACGGTAGACAGGTTGCTTTGGATAAGGGAAAAGCTGCAAATCAACGAGCAGAATCTGATTTCGATAAATGAAAAAGCGGATGCGCTGACCCCCTGGCTCGACATGAATGTATCTTTTGATGAGATAGAAGACACAAAACTGAGTAAAGTAAAAACCGGATATATCCCTGAAAGACACATGTCCAAAATACCGGAAATCGAACAGGCCGGCGGGGTTGTCGGTGTTTACTCTTCGGGAAAACCGGGAGTTGCGGTCATGATAGTCGCGCATTGCAGCGAAAGCAACGCTGTCTTTGAAGCCGCTCAACAGCTTGGATTTACCGAAGTTCACCTGCCGAAAGAACCGTTTACGGCGGCCGAAAGACATAGAGAATTGACTCTTGAAGCGGAAGAAATAAGTAAGGAAACGGACGAACTCAAGGCTGAAGCCGAGACGTTGTCCAAGAAAATTGAAGAGCTGCAGCTTCTTCATGACCGAGAATCGACGAGAGTAAAACTCAACGAAGTGAGTTTTGCCGAAACGGATAATGTTTTCTATGTAGAAGGCTGGACCCGTGCCGACAAAGTGGACGAGCTTGAAAAAGCGGTAAAAAAAGTAACGGATTTGGCTTATGTCGAGTCGAGAGATCCGAATGATGACGAAAAACCGCCGACATTGACGGAAAACAATAAAATCATCTCTCAATTTGAGGCAATAACGGACATGTTTTCGCGCCCCGACCCGAGGGATGTCGTCGATCCCAATACCGTAATGGGTATATGGTACTGGATTATTTTCGGCATGATGATGGGGGATGCCGGATACGGTTTGATGATGATAGTTTTGGTGGGGGGATTTAAACTCCTGACAAAGAACAACGGAAAGCTTGTCAACATAATATTTTATTCGGGTTTTTCAACGGTGTTTTGGGGAATCATGTTCGGGAGCTATTTCGGGGAATCTCTTTTCCCCGCGGTAATTCTCTCGCCGCTTGACGATATAATGACGACGTTGGGAATCTGTCTCGGAATCGGCGTGCTGCATATATTCAGCGGAATAGCGATGAAAATGTACATTGATTTCAAGGAAGGACGGCCGTGGGATGCGATACTCGATCAGTTGACCAGCATAGTTTTAGTTACCGGTCTTCTCATGTTGTTTTCTGAAAAGCTGAAATCCGTGGGAAAAATCCTGTCGATAATTTCTGTTGCCGTCATTATACTGACCGGGGGACGGACTAAAAAAGGAATAGGCAAGTTTACCGGCGGGTTTTTGGTGCTGTACAATGTGCTTGCCGGACTCGGAGGGGATATTCTGTCCTACGCAAGAATCCTTGCGCTTATGCTTTCCGGCGGAATAGTTGCCATGGTAATGAATATACTGGCCGGCATGGTTATGCCGAATGCAAACAGCGGGGTATTCGGATGGATAATCGGGCTGATATCCGGAATTCTGATTTATATTATAGGACATGTGTTTAACCTTGTTCTCAACCTGCTCTCCGCCTATGTGCACGACTCGAGGCTGCAGTATCTCGAGTTTTTCGGTAAATTCTACGAAGGCGGAGGCTATGCGTTTAAGCCTCTGTCTCCAGACACAAAATATGTCGCCGTTGAAGAGAAGAAGGAAGCGGAACAATAAAATTATTATTAATAATGGTAATACCATTTAAATAAATTACATCATCTTTGGTTTTTAGGAGGAATTAACATGTTTTTATCGGGAACTATTTTGGTTTTTATCGGAGCATTTTTAGCGACACTGCTTGCCGGAATAGGATCGGCATACGGAGTGCATATCGCCGGAAAAGCGGCTGCAGGCGTTTTGTCCGAGCAACCTGAGCTTTTCGGCAAGATTGTTATTCTTCAGGCACTGCCCGGCACCCAGGGAATATACGGATTTATAACTTCCGTTCTCGTGCTTGTGTTTTCCGGAATTTTGGGCGGTGGAGGAGAAGAACTGACCATATCGCAGGGCTGGTGGTATTTTGTTGCCTGTATGCCCGCCACAATCGGCGGATTTGTTTCTGCGGTGTATCAGGCAAAAGTCGCTTCGGCCGCAATCTATATGACCGCAAAGCAGCCGGAGTCTTCCGCAAGGGGAATCACGCTTACCGCGATGGTTGAGACATATGCCATCCTTGCTCTTCTCACCTCTATCCTGTTGATTATAAGCATATAGCGCGAGGTTTCAGGAAGATATATGCAACACGGTAGGTGTTTTAAATGGATGTGAATAAAATAACCGACAGAATAATTTCCGATGCCGTTGCGGATGCCGAAAGAATAGTTGAAGAATCCAGGCTGCGCGCCGCACAGCTTATGGAGGACGGGGAAAAGAAGACGGGCGAGCAGGTCGGAAAGTTAAGAGACGACTTTGACGCCCAATCGAAGGAGCTTCTCGACAGAAGGATGCTTAACGCTTCATTGGAGGGCAGAAAAAACACCCTTGCAGTCAGGAGAAGACTTGTCGATAAAGTCTTCTCGGATGCTCTGGATTACATATTTTCCCTGACCGATTCGGAGTATTTCGAGATATTAAAACAGCTCATCGTAAAAGGTTCGGATATCGGAGAAAAGAAGCTCTTCTCATCGGACGGAGACGATAAACTGCTGAAAACCAAAGCGTCAATTGAAAGAATAAACAAGTCGATAAAAGAATGCGGAAAATCGGCGACGGTCGTATATGCGGGAAAAACCGACAGGATTAACTCCGGATGCATTTTAGTGGGAGAAACAACGGATGTTGAGTGTTCTGTTGAGGCTGCAATAGATTTAATCAGGGAGTCGGGAGAAGAAGTTGTTGCGAAAATTCTCTTTGAAAGCGGGGTGTAAAATTGCCTAACCACAGTTTTTACTACGCAAACGGAAGAATTACCGGTCTTGAACGTTCCCTGCTGAAGAAAAATGAACTTGACAGCATTTCAGAGCTGCCGAGAGACCGGGCAATAAAGTCGCTCGTCGATTGCGGTTACGGACAGGGTGCAGCCGACAAGTCGAATTTGGGGGCGCTTATTTCCGCTGAAATGGAGAAACTGCAACAGGAGATATACGACCTTACACCGAACAGGAAAATGACGGATTTGTTCTTTATCGATTTGGATGCAATAAATTTCAAGCTCTACTTCAAATCGGAATTGTTGGGCAACACCCTGACTCCTGATGAGCTTGTCGCCGGAGTTTTTGACAGGGAAACCCTGATTTTGTCGCTTGAAAATAAAGACTACGAAGCTTTCGGCGAGGCCTTTTCGCCGTATGTTGAGAAAATGGCGAAGGAAATTGAGCTTCTTGAAGAAACCGCAAATCCTATGGCCGTGAGTCAGGTTGTGGACAGGTTCGTTTTTTCATACATTTTCGACACGATTAAGAAATTAAGGGACAGCTATTTAAAAAATTATTTTTCGAATAAAGTCGATTTTTTAAACATCTTGAGCGTGCTCAGATCAAAAACGCTTCGATGGGACAAGGCAAGAGCCGAAGAGATGATGATAGACGGGGGATTCATTTCCTCTTCCGATATTATGGACAATTATGAGTTTGATATTGTCGATCTGGTCGGGAAAATACCCCTCGGACCGAATGAAGAGAGAATAAAAAGGGCAATTTTACAATATGATTCATCCGAGGTTTCCATAGAATTTTTACAGAATGCTTTCGCCGAAATATTGAACGATACGGCGCTCAATGATGAATATGATGTGTTCGGAATCGGACCTATTGCTTCATATATAATAAGAAAAATCAATGAGGCGAGAGAGTTGAGGACAATTTTTTCAAAAAAGAATTCTTAGGCGGTTTTGCGTTGAGATTTTAGAGTTGTTTTAGTACTTAAGGAGTGGGAGGAATCGGATTGTCTTATAAAAAAATGGCTGTGATAGGCGACAAAGATTCCGTCATGCTGTGGCGGGCGCTCGGCGTGGAAACGGTTTTTGCCGATGAGCCCGGACAGGTCGACAGAGCAATAAACAGACTGGCAAGAGAAGGCACAGCGGTGATATACATCACGGAACAGTGTGCTCAGATGGTTCCGGAAACAATCAGAAGGTATCTGACGGAACCCTTCCCCTGTATTATTCCCATACCGAATAAGGACGGAAGCAGGGGTTACGGGGTGGAATCAATACGAAAAAATGTCGAAAAAGCGGTGGGAGCGGACATTTTATTATAGAAAACCAACCATCCGATATGCGGTTTGAATGATATCGATTTACTGAAGATGAATTAAAAGGCGATATGCGGCTATAACGAGGTAGTGGAATGGCAGAAAAATTAACCAATGAAAAAATTTCAACCGGGACAATAGTTAAGGTGGCAGGACCGTTGATAACCGCTTCCGGTATGGGCGAGAGCCAGATGTACGATGTTGTCAGGGTCAGCGACAAGCACCTTGTCGGTGAGATAATCGAACTGAGAGGGGATGTAGCATCTGTCCAGGTATATGAAGATACTTCCGGAATCGGACCGGGTGAGCCGGTGTTCACGACGGGAGAACCCCTTTCCGTCGAATTGGGTCCGGGAATAATGGGGATGATTTTTGACGGAATTCAAAGGCCTCTCAGCAGCATATATGAAATAGAGGGGGACAGAATCTCCAGAGGTGTTGAGGTTCCGAGCCTGGACAGAAAGAAGGTCTGGAACTTTAATCCCACCGCAAAAATAGGAGACCTTTTGTCGGGAGGAGATATCATCGGTACGGTTGAGGAAACACCCGCCGTGATACATAAAATTATGGTTCCCATCGGCGAGGAAGGTGTTCTCGAGTGGCTGCACAGCGGCGAAGCGACAGTGGAGCAGCCCATAGCGAGAATAATACTTCCCGACGGTTCAAAAAAAGAACTCAATATGATACAAAAATGGCCGGTTAGGAAGGGAAGGCCGTATATTGAAAAGTTCGCACCGGACGAACCTATGCTGACCGGACAAAGGTCGATCGACGCGTTGTTCCCCATTGCCAAGGGTGGAGTAGGCGCCATACCCGGACCCTTCGGATCCGGGAAAACGGTAGTTCAACAACAGCTTGCAAAATGGGCTGATGCGGATATCGTCGTATACATCGGATGCGGGGAACGCGGAAATGAGATGACCGATGTGCTGATGGAGTTTCCCGAGCTGAAAGATCCGCGCACCGGCACTTCTCTGATGAACAGAACGGTACTCATTGCAAATACCTCCGATATGCCGGTCGCCGCCCGTGAGGCTTCCATATATACCGGAATTACCATTGCGGAATATTTCAGAGACATGGGTTACAAGGTGACCGTTTTGGCGGACTCCACTTCCAGATGGGCTGAGGCTTTGAGGGAAATGTCCGGAAGGCTCGAAGAGATGCCGGGAGAGGAAGGCTATCCCGCCTATCTGTCTTCGAGGATATCGGAGTTCTATGAACGCGCGGGATATGTAAAATGCCTCAGCAGCAATGGAGACAGAATGGGAGCGATTTCCGCCATAGGAGCGGTGTCTCCTCCCGGAGGAGATACCTCCGAACCCGTTTCACAGGCAACACTCAGAATTGTAAAGGTTTTCTGGGGACTGTCATACTCACTCGCGCATGCGAGACACTTCCCCGCGATAGACTGGCTCCAAAGTTATTCGCTATACAAAGACACGCTATTTAAGTGGTTCGATCAAAATGTTGACTCCGATTGGTCAAGGCTGGTGAGAACCACAATGAGCATACTTCAGGAAGAATCGGAGCTTGAAGAGATAGTTAGACTTGTAGGCATAGACGCGCTGGGCAGAAACGAACGGCTGCTTCTGGAATGCGCCAGGAGCTTGAGGGAGGATTTCCTGCAACAGAATGCATACAACGAAGTCGATACATATAATTCGTCGAACAAACAGGCCAAGATGCTGAAAACCATTATTACGTGGTACGAGAAGGCGAAAGCCGCCTTGGATGCGGATGTGGCATTCAGCAGGATTTCGGAAATGAGCATAAGGGAGCCGATTGCAAGAATGAAATTTGTTCCCGAAGATGAGTTTGACGCTTCCTATAACCGCATTATGGAAGAAATGGACGAGGAATTTATATCTATGAGAAATGAGGGGGAAGAAGCTTATGCGTAGAGAATACAAAACAATTCGTGAAGTTGTAGGCCCTCTGATGCTTGTAGAAGGAGTTTCGGATGTAAAGTATGACGAGCTCGTCGAAATCGAACAGGCGGACGGAGAAATCAGACTGGGCAAGGTGCTTGAAATCAATAAAGACAAAGCACTGGTCCAGCTTTTTGAGAGTTCGCACGGACTCAAAATTTCCACGGCAAAAGCCAGGTTCAGAGGACACGGCGCTCAACTTTCCGTGAGCAGGGATATGCTCGGGAGAATATTTGACGGAATGGGCAATCCGATTGACGGGGGACCTGAGATTATTCCCGAAAAGAAGATGGACATAAACGGAACCCCGATAAATCCCGCCGCCCGCGACTTTCCCGCAGAGTTCATCCAAACCGGCATTTCCGCAATTGACGGACTCAACACTTTGGTCAGAGGACAGAAACTCCCGATATTCTCGGGATCGGGTCTTCCGCACGCCCAGGTTGCCACGCAGATAGCGAGACAGTCAAAGGTTCTCGGTGATGATGAGACGTTTGCCGTCGTATTTGTCGCCATAGGCATAACATTCGAAGAGGCGGATTTCTTTATTTCCGACTTTAAAAGAACAGGTGCGATTGACAGAGCGGTACTCTTCATTAATCTTGCCGACGATCCCGCGGTAGAGAGAATCTCAACTCCGAGAATGGGCATAACATGTGCCGAATATCTGGCATATGAGCTCGGTATGCAGGTTCTCGTCATCATGACGGACATCACAAACTACGCCGAAGCTTTGAGGGAGGTGTCCGCGGCCAGGAGGGAGATTCCCGGAAGAAGGGGATATCCCGGCTACCTCTACACCGACCTTGCCTCAATGTATGAAAGAGCCGGAAAAATCAAGGGAAATAAAGGCTCCATTACCCAAATTCCCATTCTTTCCATGCCTGAAGACGATATCACCCATCCCATTCCCGACCTCACGGGATACATAACCGAAGGCCAGATAATTCTTTCGAGGGAACTGAACAGAAAGGGATTGACGCCGCCGATAAACGTTCTGCCGTCGTTGAGCCGTCTAAAAGATAAAGGAATAGGCGCAGGGAGGACAAGAGAAGACCATTCGGATACCATGAACCAGTTATTTGCAGCCTATGCCAGAGGAAAAGAAGCCAAAGAACTGGCGGTCATTCTGGGAGATGCTGCGCTTTCGGAGACAGATAAGGTATATGCGGAGTTTTCCGACAGGTTCGAGGAACTTTACGTCTCTCAAGGGTACGAAACAAACAGATCCATAGAAGAAACACTCGATTTGGGCTGGGAACTCCTTTCCATATTCCCGGAAAATGAACTTAAGAGGGTCAGGCAGGAGTTTATTGATAAATATCTCAAAGAAAAATCAGATTAAAAAAGATACCTTTTTGTTTAATTTTTTGATCTCTGAAGACGGGATATTAGGAGGATATAAGTGGCAATCAATGTAAACCCTACGAGAATGGAGCTGTCAAGGCTGAAGCGCCGGCTGAAAATGGCCGTTCGCGGTCATAAGCTGCTCAAGGATAAAACCGATGAGATGGTCAGACGCTTCGTGCTGCTTGTGAGAAAAAATATGCAGCTCAGGGTGGAATGTGAAGGAGCTCTTGCGGCCGCTATGGAGAGATTTTCGAATGCAAGGGCATTCATGGGAGATGCATCAATAAATGAAGCGCTTTATTATCCCGTAAAGAATTCGGAGGTTCTGGTCGGAACAAAAAATATAATGAGCGTCTATGTGCCCACGATTGAACAGGTGCAAACCGATCAAGAAGTGGAGTTGCCCTACTCGTTTGCCTTTTCTTCAAGCGAGCT
Organism: Oscillospiraceae bacterium; assembly: GCA_012520915.1. Classification (GTDB taxonomy): domain Bacteria; phylum Bacillota; class Clostridia; order Oscillospirales; family Ruminococcaceae; genus WRIP01. The sequence continues at coordinate 3,502 of JAAYNJ010000003.1, read as the reverse complement.
CGACGGTGCGGTTATCGACCTGTCCTCCCTTCTTACAAAACTCATAGAACTTGCAGAAATAGAAAAGTCCTGCGATATGCTCGCCGATGAAATAGAAAAGACGAGAAGAAGGGTAAATGCCCTTGAGTATGTGATGATTCCCGAGATGGAAACGAGTATAAGATATATAAAAATGAAACTCGATGAAAATGAAAGGGGAAATCTCGTCAGACTTATGAAGGTCAAAGACATGTTGGAGCAGGACAGAGCCTGATATATTAAAAAAGAAGAAAATAAACAACGCCGATGTGGTAACATCGGCGTTGTTTTGAAGTTTATATATTTATTTGGGATTGTTATTATCCGTTCTGTCGTTCAGATAGGGATTCGGCATATATGGCGGTGGCGGCATCTGCTGATTAACGGGGTTGTTTATCTGTCTTTCCTTTCTTTTCTTTTTCGCTCTTTTTACTATTGCCCTGACAATAAAGAAAACTATAAGAATTATCACAATGAAGGGCAAGGCATAAATTAGGAAAATTACAAAACCGCGGAAAAAGTCCATTACCAACTCGAAAGATTCTTTTATCGCCGTTGTTACCCTCTCGCCGAATGTGTTTTTGGGAGATACTATCTGCTTTACCTCGCGAAGTTCTATGTTGACGGTAGAGTAGCCGAGAAGATTGTCATATGTGTTTTTCTGCGATTGATAGCTCTCTATCTGGTACCTAACGTCCGAAAGTTTGCTTTCGATTTCGATTATATCCGCCATGATATCGGCGGTCTTCAGGAGATCCAAGAGCCTCTCCTCCTGGACTTTCAGGGAATTAAGCCTTGCTTCGGTGTCGATATATACCGATGTAATGTCTTCCGAATTTTCGCTTTTGTTTGTGATTGTGGCTATTGATTCCGAATGGGTTAAAAATGAAGAATACTTATCGGCAGGGATTCTGACGGTGAAGTAGGCGTAATACTCATAATAATATCCCGAATCGGATGTATACCCCCCTGAAATATCGGAATACTGTATATAACCTTCGTTCTTGTTAATCAAATCAACCAATGCGTCATAGCTTTCCTTAAACTTTTCGGTCTGCATATACAAACTGGAAGTGTATATGATTTTTAAACCGCCTCCGGGTTTTAATCCTATGCTTTCAGTAGGCAACAAACCGACGCCTTCGGATTCGGCGGAGTCGTAACCGGCAACCTCGTCTGTGGGATAAAAGGAGGATTTCTGCTCGGCGGAGGTAGAGGCAGGATAATCGCCGTACTCTTCTTTCACGGCATAATCCGCCGATTTCGCACCGCATGAAGACAGCAGGACGGCTAAAATAACGATTATCATCAATATGGCAGTTGTCTTTTTCATTCTTTTACCTCTTCAATCAAAATTATTTGTTACTCTCAACGGGTTCCGTTATATATGTGTGGAAAACAAAAAAGAGTGTTTCAATAATTTGCAATTGTAAATATTTTGTAATTGTTTTAAAGTCAGATGTTCGATTCCCTGTTGAGCACCGTTACCTGAAGTTCCTGCAGAACATCGAGAGCTTTTTCGGTCATTAGTTTATCGTTTGAACCTGTGGCTTTGGCATCAACAAAAATCTCCGCTTCGGGAAGAGCCGTTTTTGCGATTACGGCATTTGAAATAACGCATATGCTCACGACAAGCCCGCACAGCTCTATAACGTCATATTCATTCTCCGAAAGCCAATGGAACAGCTCTTTTGAGCCGAATGTTTCTTTGTAGAAAACCCGGTCTCCTTCTTCCTTTGCCAAACCCGTCTTTCCGTAAAGTTCATGACCGAAAGTGCCTTTGATACAGTGTTCTACGGGCAGATTTTTTCCTTCGTTTGTATTCAGGTAGTTCGAATCGTGCGTGTCATAGGTGAACGCTATGTCATAACCTTCGTTCCTGAGGCGTGTTATCTTTTCCGAAATCACATCATCCAGAATTTCCGCACCGGAATAACCGAGGGAACCCGTCACGAAGTCGTTTTGATAGTCTACAACTATCAGAAGTTTTTTTTCACGGTTTTTCATATTTTACTCCGAAAATTCCAATACAGCGACAAGTCTTGGTACTTCTCCTTCCAATATAAAGGTGTCCGTATTATAGATTTCAACCGGTCTGTCGGCGAGCTCTAAAAATCCGTCTACCGAATCTACCTTCTCCAACCCGTATTTTTCAGTTCTGTAGTGCATGGGGATAATGAGTTTCGCGGAGACTTTTTTTGCAATCTGCATGGCTTCGGCGGCATCTACGGTATAAAACCCTCCCACCGGCAGCAGAATGACATCACAGCTCCCGAACTCCTCCAGCTGACTCTCGTTTAAAAGGTTTCCCGTATCTCCCATATGGGCAATTGATATGCCGTCAGATTCGAAAATATGTATTATATTTTTGCCTCTTTTTGCCCCCTCTTCATGGTCGTGATAATTTTCGACCTTGCGGACTGTAAAGGGCGATTTCCCAGATTTTGCAGTAACAAGCTCCACCGCTTCAAAATAATTGTGGTCATCGTGGTTGTGCGAGGCGTAAACCTCATTTGCGGTAAGTTTAAGAACGGGATATCTGACCATCGCGTGGTTATAGGGATCTATTGCAACGGTGAATCCGTCCTTTTCCAGCGTAAAACAGGCGTGACCGTGCCAAGTAATTTTTATAGACATAAACCGCTCCCTTATAAATACATATTATATTGTCCTTAAAAGGCTGATGAAGTAAACAACCAATCAGTTAAATACTATCACAGACACCTTCTTCAAACAACAAAACGGTGTCGGAAAACTTGATATACAATCGACACTGTGATAAAATTTCATCCGTGTTTGGACACAAAACGGGGCGTGGCGCAGTTTGGTAGCGCGCGTGCTTTGGGAGCATGAGGCCGCAGGTTCAAGTCCTGTCGCCCCGACCAACAGCCTATGATTATGCAAACAGCGTGATTGTAGGCTTTTTGTGAAATTATGTGAAAATGTTTAGTTTAAAAAATTTTTTGCAATATAATGATGAAATAGAAAATGCTCTCCTAATCAGAATAAAAAGATTTTTTAAGCGTTGTTTTAAGAGGTTTATTGCCTTAACTGTCGGATATATGGGCAGATTTAAGGGAAACAGTCAACAGCCGGAATATGATTATAATACAATAATAATTTGTAAAAGATATGTAATTTGTCCATCGTTTTTAAATTCCATACTGTCACTATTAACTAAAAGCATCGGTGATTTTGTGCATAAAAAACAATTTTTGTGTCAAATGTTGAATTATGTTGATTTTTAATTTTTTTGTCAATATAATTACTTAAACGATAAAAAAGGTGAATAGAAGAGGTTGAAATTCAAGCGCGGAGCATCCTTTTTAAAAAGGTTATTTTTGCGACTCTCATTTTTTCGTATTAAAAAATCGGTCCTTACTCTGCAGGATTATGCAGAGATTAATATAGAGATAATGCCGAAAGGACGTGGACGCCGAAATACTTACACCAACGGTTTCCACGGCATATCCAAATAATTCAG
>JAAYNJ010000030.1 GCA_012520915.1 Oscillospiraceae bacterium | reverse complement strand
TTCATTGAACGAAACGGAGAACGCTGGGAAGACAAGGTAACACGCCGGTATTACATTAGCCGTTCAGAAGCTTATAGACGCAGTGATGCAGCATTAAAAAGGTTAGCTTCTCTTCTGTTTTGGTAGTTGTTTCAACCAAAAATATAAATCTTGGGATTTTTCTGGGACTTTTACTATTGAACATTATTGACAGACTGATATACTGAATATAGTGATAGGTGGCGATAGCTGCCGGATGAAGTAAAGCCGTGGAGTTTTCCCCGGCTTTTGTGTTTATAAATAAAAATATAGGGGTGGTGAAGGTTGGCAAAAAGGTTGACGGCAAAACAGAATCGTTTTGTCCTGGAATACTTTGTAGACTTTAATGCCAAAGAGGCCGCCATCCGTGCCGGATACAGCAAAAAAACAGCTCGCTCCATAGGTTCTGAAAATTTATCAAAACCATATATACAAGAAGCAATACAAGAGTTGGCGCAAAAGACGGCAAAGAAATTGGATATAACTCGCGATAGTGTTATGCGGGAACTGGCGGCTGTAGGGTTTGCGCGCTTGCCGGACTTTGTACGCGTAGAAACAAAAGCTGAAAACAATTTTCAAATTGTTCGAATCATCGATACAGATGATTTACCGGAAGATAAAGTGGCAGCGTTAGCCAGCATTAAGCAGACAACCAGTGGCATTGAAGTAAAGTTGCATGACAAAATTCGAGCATTGGAAACAATAGGAAGGGCATTAGGTATGTTCGACAGTCGTGATATGTTGTCGGCAATGGAGATTGAGGACTTAACTCCACTTGCGGAGTTACTGAGTGATGATGATACTGACGTCGAAAATTAAATGGCAGCCATTTAGTAAAAAGCATAAGAGGTACATAAAGGCAGCGCTAAATAATCGTATATGTGTAGCTGAAGGAGCTATCCGAAGCGGTAAGACTATAGATCACTGCATCATCGCTGCTATGTATCTGGAGCAAAGCCCGGATCGCATTCACTTGGCTAGCGGCTCAACGATACCAAACGCAAAATTGAACATCGGAGACTGTAACGGATTCGGGCTTGAGCATCTTTTTAGAGGTCGTTGTCGGTGGGGAAAATATAAAGATAACGATGCATTATTTATTCGTACTCAAACCGGGAACAAAATAGTCATCTTTGCAGGTGGAGGAAAGGCTGATAGTTATAAAAGGATACTTGGAAATAGCTATGGGCTTTGGATAGCGACAGAGATAAACGAACATTACGACAGTGAAGATAGTCGTACCAGTTTTATAAAAGTAGCAAGCGGAAGACAAACGGCTGCATTGTGGCCGTTTACTTTATGGGATCTAAACCCCTGTCATCCGGAGCATACAATCTACAGGTGGTACATAGACTATTACAAAGAAACAATGCCGGATAAATATTTATACCAGCAATTTGTAATGGCAGATAATCTTAGTATCTCTCCTGGACGTGTTGAAGAAATCATATCGCAATACACAAAAGATTCAGTTTGGTACCGAAGAGATATATTGGGCGAACGGGTTGCAGCGGAAGGTTTGATATACAGACAATTCGCAGATAACAAAGACCAGTACATCAAAAAGCTTGATAAAGAAAATCTGAATGATGTTATGTTCCTTTCAATAGGCATAGACTTTGGAGGCAGTAAATCATTAACAGCTTTCGTTGCTACTGCCATACATACAGCTTTTAACAGGGTTACTGTTGTGTCTGATTATAAAATCAAAGCTCCCAAAGGAGAGATTGACGCAGAACGTGTATGCAAAGAACTATTAAATTTTATTAATAGAATAAAAAAAGAATATCCGTGGTTATTCATCAAATATATCTGGGCAGATAACGAGGCTCAATATCTTATAAACAGCATAAGAGGGTCGATACGATCCTCAGGAATGAGAATCGAGGTCCGAGACAGTAAAAAGAAAAGGATAAAAGACCGTATTGTTGCAGCTAATACCCTTTTGAACACTAACAGATTATTTATTGGAAAAGATTGCATACTTGTGCAGGGTGGTCTTGCAAGTGCTGTTTGGGACAGCAAAAGACCTGATGAAAGGCTTGATAACTTTTCAACAGACATAGATATATTGGACGCATTTGAATATTCTTGGGAACCTTTTATTTCAAGACTTTGTCCGGACATAAGGTAAAGGTAAAAGATGAGTATTAAATCAGTAATCGAAATTTTAAATAAAGAGTTCAAGACAAATATTTCTTCGGAATATTACACCCAAATTGACGAATGGCGTCAATGGTGGCGCGGTAATGTTCAATCGTTCCATACCTTTAGGGAACTCCAGGAACGAGGAACATATAAAACACGTGAACTTTATTCAATGCGAATGGCTAAGAAAATTTGTGAAGATTGGGCTTCAATCCTTCTAAATGAAAAGACAGAGATAATCATTAATGATGTCGTTACATCAGAGTATCTACAGGGTGAAACAGGTTATGGAGGAGTGTTCGGTAATATTGATTTTTGGGAAGAAGCAAATGCGCTTGTTGAAAAGTCCTTTTACAGCGGAACTGGTGCATTTGTAATGAAGATTGACAATTTAGAAGTTTCTAAAAACGGCGCAATCAAAAAGTCTCCTCGGGCACAAATAAGAATGGAGTATCTGCCGGCTTTTTGCATTATCCCAATAACCAGGCGATATGGACGCATCACGGAAGCTGCATTTGTATCTGAAACCACAGTACGCGGTAAAAAGTATGTATACCTTGAAATTCACACTCTTGAGAACGATGTTTATGTAATCGAAAATAGGTATTACAGCCAGGAAACCGGTAAGCTAAAGTCAGAAGAACTTCCGGACGGAATAGCTTCTAAGTTCAATACCGGATCCCCCCTACCCTTTTTCTCAATAATATCTCCAAACGTTGTAAATACGTTTGACAATAATCTTGGATTGGGATGTTCTATTTACGCCCATGCAATTGATAATTTAAAAGGTGTCGATTTAGCGTTCAATAACTTCTGCAGAGACTTTAAGTTAGGCGGGAAGAAAGTCTTCTATAACCGTGAATTGACTAAAGCTGCAGGTACCGATTCTGACGGTAAACCAATCTATATTACGCCGGATGACATGATGCAGCAGTTGTTTGTTTCCATAGGTGACGAGTATGTTGATGATCAGAAACTGGTGCACGAATTCAACCCTGATTTAAGAGTAAAAGATAACCAGGACGGCGTACAGGCTCAGCTTGATTATTTGTCGTTTAAGTGCGGACTTGGTACTCGTTATTATGTCTTTAGCGAGAATAGAAGGTCTGCCCAGATTACAGCTACACAATATATTGGTGAGAAACAGGAGTTAAAGCAAAATGCTGCAAAGCACGGGATAATTGTTGAGAGAGCAATCAGAGATATTGTTAAAGCAATCCTTTGGACCGGTAAAAATATCCTGGGACAAGAAATAAATCCCGAAGCAGATATCACTGTTGAATTTGCGGACGGTTATATTGTCAGTGAGGAGGAAAAGCGCAATCAAGATATCCAGGATGTCAGAGATAGAGTAATGGCGGTCTGGGAATATCGTATGAAGTGGTATGGCGAAGATGAAGCCACGGCCAAATCAAAGATAGTCTCTATACAACAGGCCTTCGGCAGTTTTAATTTTCCTCCCGGAGAGGATGGGATATAAATGCTGACATTTCGGCAGCTTGATGATATTCCAAAGAATCTTACAGATCTACTGTCTCTCGCAGAACAAAGTATCATAAATGATATGGCACGCCGTATTGCAAAATTAGATAATACTGTAACAAGTGCTACTAATTGGCAAATGATAAGGCTTCAGGAAATAGGAACAGCTCAAGAATATATAATTACCGAACTCAGCCGTGCATTAAACATGACGGAACAAGAGATAGTTAATATATTTGATGAAGCTGCAACCAGGACTATCAAGAGTGATGATGCTATATACAAAGCTGCCGGTTATTCCCCTGTTCCACTTGCTGAAAATCCTTTTCTCCAGCAGATAATTGCATCAGGTGTTGAGAGAACTAAAGGAGAATTCTATAATCTCACCCAGACAACCGCATATACCTCTACAAGACAATTTGAAAGAGCATTAGATTTAGCTCATGTTCAGATTACTACCGGGGTGATGGACTACCAGATGGCCGTCAAGCAAGCAATAAGAAGCCTTGCGTTAAATGGAATCGAAGCTATAACTTATCCTTCCGGATGGGTTGATTATCTTGATGTAGCGACAAGGAGAGCCATCTTAACTGGCGTGAACCAAACCTGTGGGCAACTTCAAGAAGCTAGAGCTGATGAAATGGGTTGTGATCTCATGGAGTTAACAGCTCATCACGGGGCAAGACCGGAACATGCAATATGGCAAGGCAGGATTGTAAGCAGATCCGGACAGCCCGGATATCTTTCATTGCAGGATATAGGTTATGGGTTGGTTACGGGTTTTAAGGGAGCAAACTGCCGACATGATTGGTTTCCGTTTTTTGAAGGTTTATCTCATCCGGCATATAGTAATGAAAAGTTAAGAGAATACAATAACAGGACGGTTAAATATAACGGTGAGGAAATTAGCTTATACGATGCTACACAAAAGCAAAGATATATAGAACGTCAGATAAGAAGATGGAAGCGGGAAAAAGGCGCATACGAGGCAGCTGGACTTGATAGCAGTTTCGCCAGCGGCAAAGTTCGTGAATGGCAGGCAAGACAAAGAGATTTCATAAGCCAAACCGGCCTTAGAAGGGATTATTTCAGGGAAAGAGCCGAAAAACAGAACTTGGAGGCCGCATCAAAAGATGATATAATTATAAGGCAGTTAAGGGCTATAGGAGTAAAAGGTCAGATTCATTGCCCGAAAAGGACCATAGATGTTTCATCGCTAACATTTGACGATACGCATATCAATGTCGAGCGACTCCACGGAGTGACAGAATCGGAAGCTAAGAGTTATATCGAAAATGCGGCTATATCTATAACTCGTTGGAATGGAAGCTATGAAAACTATTTTGGTCATCAAGGTGTGGCATATGTAAATATATTAGAAAATAAGATTCGAACAGCGTTCAGTAGCGCAGAGTTTGACGATAAGACCAAGGCCATTATGGAGGTGTTAAAGAAAAATGGCAGATAATTCCCCTGAACAGGTAAAGTGTCCGCTAGTAGACCGCATGATCTCCGATATTGATTGCATCGAAACTTCAGATGTAGCACGGGGTTTGTTAAAGTCGGACCGCATGCCGGACGAATACAAGGCAAAGCCTAATTGGCGTGAAATCTGTGTCAGTTGCAAGTGGCATAATTATTAGAATATAAAATTTTGAGAAAGGATTGCATACGCAATCCTTTTTTGCTGGAGCTTAATCTGTAAACAATTTATACAGTTCAATGGAGACGCTTTAGAGCGTCTTTTTTGATACAAAAATTCGCCGGGCGTGGCGTAAAAGTCGCAACCGTACGGGGAGCGACCCCGATAAGAAGCGTAACGGAGAAAGGAAAGGAATAATGGAACGTAAGTTTTTAGAAGCGTTAGGTCTTGAAAAAGAAGTTATCGACAAGGTAATGGCAGAGCATGGGAAGGATGTTGAAAAACATAAGCAACAATTGACTGATTTAACCGGAGAGCGTGACAGTCTAAAGACTCAACTCGAAGAAGTTGGTAAAAAGCTTGAAACATTCGAAGGGGTTGACCCGGAAGCTCTCAAAAAAGAAATTGAAACGTTGAAAAGTGATATCTCTGCTAAAGAAGCTGATTTTCAAGCGCAACTGGCTGACAGAGATTTTCAAGCACTTTTGAATTCGGGAATCTCCGATTTAAAAGGCAAAAATCAGAAAGCAATTATCGCATTACTTGATGTCGATACTTTAAAGGCAAGCAAAAATCAGAAAGAGGATATTTCTAACGCTGTTAAAACTTTACAAGAATCAGATCCATATCTATTTGAAGCTATGGAATCAAAGGAAACGCCCGCATCTGTATCAACGGGCGGTACACATACTGAAACAAATAATACAGGCGGCGATGCTTTTACTGCAGCAGCCATGAAGGCAGCCGGTCTTGAAACAGGAAAGGAAAAATAATAATGGCAAACTCAATTGAATTGGCAAAGAAATTTGTACCTATAATTGACGGACTATATAAGGCTGAGTCTGTGACAAACGGCATGGACGCAGCTACACGCCCGGATTTTTCCGGAGCAAATGAAATAAAGGTGCTCAAGGTCAGCACCACCGGACTCGGCGACTATAGCCGTGCGACCGGATATCCTAAAGGTGATGTCACTGCAGCATGGGAAACCATGACGCTGAGTGAAGAGAGAGGAAAGGAAATCTCTGTTGACCGGATGGATGACGAGGAAACTCTTGGTCTTACTTTTGGCTCAGTAATGGGCGAATTTATGCGTTTGCATGTCGTTCCGGAGTTGGATGCATACCGTTTTGCAAAGTACGCCGGTAAGTCCGGGATAAACACTACTTCTGCAGCAGAGTTATCTAAAGACACGGTCATTCCCGCTATTGACGAGGCTATACGCAAACTGGATGAGAACGAGGTTCCGTCAGCTGGACGCAGACTGTATATTAACAGTGACCTCAAACCTAAACTCAATCAAGCACTTTCCCGTCAGTGGGGCAGTGACAATACTGTAAACACTACGTTAGCAGGCTATAACGACATGCCCATTGACTGGGTTCCTAAATCACGTTTCTTCACATCTATTACTCTAAATGACGGTAGCTCTAATTGGGGTTTTGAACGTACAAAAGCTTCTCAGGAATTTACCGGGGATGGCAGTACTACGGAATTTGTTGTAACAGCAAAGCCGCTCGCAGCTTCTATCGTAAGCGTTACAGTAGGTGGCACGGCTACAACGGAATATACTTACACTGCTGCCACTGGAAAAGTTGCCTTCACGGCTGCTCCGGCAAGTTCAGCAAAGATTATTGTCACATACTACTCCGCTGCAAATATCAACTTTATGATAATCTACCAGCCTGCCGTTCTACAGGTAGTAAAGTTCAGCTTACCCAAAATCTTCGACCCGGACACTAACCAGGATAAGGATGCTTGGAAATTCCAGTATAGACAGTACCACGATGCTTTTGTGTATGACAACAAAGCTAAAGGTGTGTATCTGCATAAGAATGTTACTTAATTCGGAGGTATCTATATGTTAATTCAGAAAGACGGAATCTTCCGAAATATCGATGAAAGGCGATTGCCTGAATATAAATCCAAAGGGTTTGATGCCGTTAACGTTGTCGATAAAATTGTTGCCGAAGAGGAATCAAAAGAAGAGAAGCAACCAAAGGCACCTAATAAGAATACCAAAGCAAAGGAGTGAGAGTGATGCCCACCTTCGCAGATTATGCATTCTATGTTGAGAAAGGCGGGAAGCTATCGGAATCCGTCTACAACTCTGTTGTAAACGAAGCATATGCAGAAATAATATTTCAGACCAACGGAGCTGCGCTAAGAGCAGGTACTGAGATGCTTGAAAATGTAAAAATGTGCGAATGTGCGTTGGTGGATATCATCGCTGCTTACAGGGAATCTAACAACATGATTCCTAAAGGTGCAACCGGTATAACTAATGACGGCTACTCGGTTTCTTTCGGCAACGAAAGCACAAATAAAAAAGCTGAAATGCAGGAGCGTAGGTACATATGTAAACGCTATCTTCAGTATCCTGAAAATCTTATGTGCAGGTGGATATAATGCTGGGATTTAATCAAACCATCACAATTTACAACAAACGATTTGATTCCGGTACTAAAAAAACGTTTTGGCATAAGACGGTAATACACGGAGTTAGCTGGACAGGTTGTCAGGAAGTGACTACCGGTGAAGGTTTAACATCAAATGACGGTTACAGCGTTCGAATCCCTCTGAGTTCAATGCCTGAAGGGTTTGTAAGGCAAGATGAATATTCCGTTCTTAACTCCCCTTCATCCAAATGGACCGCTCAAAACGGTGATGTTGTAGTGCTAGGAGAAGGGGAAGATGTTGAAAGCGGTATCAGCGAAATTACAAAGCAATATTCAGAATCCTTCATCATTACGGTAGTTCATGTTGACAACTTGTCTCGCCTACTCCCCCACTTGCGATTGGAGGGAAAATAGATGGCCAATCCGAAACTGACTATTACTACACCACGGGGAACAGTATTTGTAACAAAATTCAGAAATGGAAAAACTAAAGCCACATTAAAATGGAATCCCGGCTTTGGCAAAAAAATGACGGGTTATTTTACAAAAGCACAGATGTTTGTTGATAGCGAAGTGCTTAGATTTTGTTCGGCCCGTGTTCCTTTCCAAACAGGAATGTTGCAGAAATCAGGAGTCCTTGGAACTGTAGTCGGTAGCGGTGTAGTGAGGTATATTGCGCCGTATTCGAGAAAACAATACTACGGAACCAGCAGAACAAGACCATATGACAAAAACAGAGGTGCATATTGGTTCGAACGTGGTAAAGCAGTAGAGCGGTATAGGATCTTACAAGGAGCGCAAAGAATTGCACGAGGTGGACGATGAATACAACAATAATCTCGGCATTGTTCGACTATTTTGAAAACTGTCCTCTCATGACGGAAAACAGATTAAATGTTGATTATCTTCCTGAAAACACGGGACAGGCAGGAGTTGAATTTGCTATTGCCACTGAACCTACAGACGAAACTGTGTATACATATCATGATGGCGGAGCAAGATGTAAATACCCCTTTGTGATTAGTAGCGTAAATGACTACGGTCCTGATGACGCACAAAACATACTAAATTCGGGGTTCTTTGAAAACTTAGCCAGGTGGTTAAGGTTGCAAACAAGGACACGAAACTTTCCAATCTTACCGGAAGGTATGAGTCCCAGAAGCATTCGAGCAATAGGCCCCGGATATTTATTTCAACCGGATGTAAATGCCGGAAAATATCAAATCCAGTGCGAACTGGAGTATTACAGAAAAGGAGATTAAGGAAACATGAAACTATCAGAACTTATGCAGGGTAAAACGCCCAGCGCATCTTTTGAAGGGTTTTCAACAGCAGATGATATGGTCTTGGCCATTGATTTCACCGGAACACTATCCAGCCCTAGCGATTATGACGACTATATCGTGGCGCAGGTGGGCATAACCGAACAATCCGGATCGCTTTCGGCTCAGACTCAAGATAGTCAGTATCTTAGAACGGGAAGTGTCTCAATAAAGACAGGAACATCTCGCAGTTTCAACATAACCGGTGATAGATATACAGGTGATTCATTCCAGGATGCAATCCTTGCACATGCAATTAAGTATGGAACAGGCCAGGAAGTAATAAAATCTTATGTGTATTTCAATATGCTTACAGGGAAGGGCGAAAAAGGAAAGGTGTCCATTGCTGTAGCTGACGACTTATCCGGTGCAGCGGGTGATAATGCAGGATTCAGCGTAACTCTTTCATCTACAGTCAAACCTGAAGAATATACTTATACTCCTCCTACACCGGATCCTCCGGCTGGTGGGTAATAGAGGATTAGTGAAATGACACGAAGGAAAGAAGAGTCACGTACTATTAAGGATACGGACATACAGGAAAAATACGAAGTAGTTATCAGTTTCACCGATCCGGAAGATAAGGATGCCCCGGAAGGTGCAAATATCTATTGGGCCGGGAAAAACCTTTATCCGCGTGATGGTTATAAGCCAACTGCAAAACGTATAGCCTTTCTGCTAAGCAACAAGACTTCGTTTAAAAAACCGGTTATATCAAAAAGATAAAGCAAAAAGCGGGCGTTTGCATTTAGTTGCAGACGTCCGCACACTTATAGGAGTAACGAATGATTGTAAATGACATTGAACTTAACTTTGACATAACCTCCCCTTCGGATATCTTAAGATACAAACAAGCCGGAGAACGTATGGAAAAAGAAGGAGAATTAATTGAGCTTCCTACAGTACCTCCTGATGATCCTACTTTTTTTGATGCTTATATTGAAATGTTAAATGCCGAACTTAGGATTTATGGAAACTTCCTAGACGAGGTATTCGGTGAAGGAATAGCTGAACAGCTACTTGGAAATAATCCAAGTTTAAACAAGATTGCTGAAATAAATGAAGCACTGGGTGCAGCTATGGAAGAACAGGGAAAAGAGTTTGGTGTAAGGTTGGAAAAATATAAGCCTAATAGAGCGACAAGGCGTAAGAAGTAATGAATATTCTCCTTTTAGACGGATTACCCGAAGAATACGAAGGAATACCGATATCTGCCGACTTTCGAAATATGATTCAGGTTGATTTGATATTAAACGATCCGGATATTAACGATATTGAAAAGACAATAGCATCTTTATATCAATTGTATCCGGAGATTCCTCAAGATATTCCAAAAGCAATAAAGGGATTGGAATGGTTTTATTCTCGAGGTAAGGATCTAAGTACTGAAGAGGCAGATTTGCAAAACAAAAACGCTCCCAATCAGAAGAAAGCGTTTGATTTTAACCAGGATGCTAATTATATATATGCAGCCTTCTATGCCACTTATAACATCAGCTTAACTACGATTGATTTTCTTCATTGGTGGGAATTCATGGCATTGTTTGAAGGATTACCCGAGACAACATTAATTCAGCGAATTATATATTGGCGCACTGCCGATGTTTCCAAAATGGATAAGCAAGAACGTTCATACGTCTTGAAAATGAGAAAACAATTCGAATTAGTTGAACCAAATAGCAAAAAACTGACTCTCGAAGAATTAAACCAACAAACAAAAGATAGAGTGGCCAGAAGATTTGCTGAAGCAGAGGCAGCAGTGCGACAAGAGTTAAAACAAGAGAAGCCACCGATTTAATGGTGGTTTTTTCATGCAAAAAAACAGAAAGGAGGCAACAGATTAGATGGCATATGATGGGTCAATAGCTTTTGATACTTCCGTAGACGGTAGAGGTTTTCAAGAAGGAGCTAATAAGCTTGGCGATATTGTTAAAGGTTTAGGTGTTTTTAAGATTATCGAAAAAGGCTTCGGAATGATAGTAAATTCCGTTGATAGAGCCGTTTCAAGATATGACACGCTTAATAAATTTCCAAAAGTTCTTGAGCAGATGGGATTTAATGCAAATCAATCAAGTGAAGCAACTCAAAGGTTATCAGACAGTGTTCAGGGATTACCCACTGCTCTTGATGACGTAGTCGCTACCGCACAACGTCTTACCGTTTTAACCGGAGATCTTGATACTTCTGTTGACACTACTATCGCCTTAAACAATGCTTTTCTTGCAAGCGGATCCGGAGCTGCCGATGCCTCCAGGGGACTGGTCCAGTATACCCAGATGCTTTCCAGTGGGAAGGTTGACATGATGAGCTGGAGAACTCTCCAGGAAACTATGGGATATGCCCTTCAAAAGACTGCTGAAGCTTTTGGGTTTGCCGGAAAGTCGGCACAGCGCGACTTATATTCAGCACTTTTAAGCGGGACCATCACATTCGAACAATTTAATAAAAAAATAATCGATCTCAACAGAGGTGTAGGCGGATTCGCTGAAATGGCAATGACGTCCAGCGGAGGAATCGCAACTGCTTTTACTAATATGCACACCCGCGTTGCAGCAGGAGTAACCGAAGTAATAAACGCGATAGACAGAGGTCTGTCAAAAACTCGGTTCAAAAGTATAGAAAACATTATCAACAGCACAGGAACTGCCATAAAAAACGCTCTTACAAAATTAGCTGCAAAAGCCACTCCAGTAATTGAAGCGCTTGCTAAAGCTTTATCTGTGCTTATAGATGTTAATAAAAAACTTTTACCAGTTATGGGAGTTATCGCTGCCGGATTTCTTGCATACAAAGCATATACCTTTGTAATAAATTTCTACGAAGGGTTGGTCTTAATAAAGGCAGGTTATGTCGCTCTATTAAAGGCAGAAGGAATAGCTACTGCCGGCACCACTGCTGCGTTAAAAGCATACAATTTAGCACAAAACGCAAAGATGCTCCTTCTGTTACCTGCTAATGCAGCGATAATTGTTCATAACGCTTTAACCGGGGCTTCAATACCTTTGCTGGGTGGTGCTACTGCCGCCCAATGGGGTTTAAATGCGGCAATGCTAGCAAACCCCATAGGAGTAATGATTGCCGGGATTGCTGCATTAATTGTGGGAATAATTGCACTTGTCTCCTGGCTTAGTAAAGCAAGCAGCGAATTTAGGCATCAACGAGAAGAAGTCAATGCATTAACCGAAGCTCAAAAGGAACTTTCTACATCTGTCGGAGAAAGTGAAACATCTTACAAAACTTTAACCGGAGAAATAGATGCAAATGCAAAAGTTACCGGGGAATTAATCGAAGAATTAAAATCCTTGCAAAGCAGCACGGACGACACTGAAGAAAAAAGCAAACAGATGGCTGTAACTGTCGATAAGCTTAATTCAGCGGTTGACGGACTTAATGTTTCCTATGACGAAGAAGCAAAAACCATTAGGAATCTAAATAGCGGACAGGCAATAAGTATTGACCAGTTGGAAGACCTTTTAAAGGCAAAGACTGAAATCGCCAAAGCAAATGCATGGGCAGAACGAGCAAATGAGCTAACTAAAGAGCAGATTAAAACACAGGAACAGTTAGCGTTTATCGAAGCAAAAAGACAGGAAATAATCGAATCTGAGAATCTAAAAGTCGGAGAAAAACAAAGATTACTTGAGGAACTGGATAAATCAGAAAAAGAACATGCATCGAATCTAGAAGATATAGGTTTAAGAATAAAGCTTGTCAATGACAATATTGAAAACTCAAACACTGAAATGGCTGAGTCTGTAGTCTCCGATTACGAACTCATGAACAGAGCAATAACCGAAAACGGAGAAAATATTGAAACTGTAGCAGCACAGTGGAATGTTTCAGTCAACGACATTATGACGGCAATGAAACTCGAGAATATAAATCTCGATGAATGGGTAGAAAAGCAGGAAAAGGCTTGGGAAGATTTTGAGAATGCTGTAAAAGATCGTACACAGGGAGTCATAAATTCGTTCAAAGAGATTCCCGGAGAATATGAGCAATCAGCAGAAGAGATGCTTGAGATCTTAAAAAATAATAAAGAACGGTACGCTGAGTGGGAAGCGACAATGGAGGAGATAACCCGCCAACTTGGACCTACCGCTGCCGAAGAGTTTGCAAAGTTAGGACCGGAAGCAACCAGCGCAATGAAGGAAATCCTGGGAAGTGCTGAAATGCTTGACGAGTATCGTGATGTATTCGGTGTAAAGCTTGATGAGGTTACAGGTTTAGCGGTTGAGGATTGGAACGATCCTAATTTTATTGGCGCACCTTCTGAAGCAATAGATTCTTCTGCCCAGAAGGTTACAGAAAACACTGCACTTGATACTGCAATTACTGAAACAATCGAAGGAGCTAAAACCGCAGCGGAAGGTGTTGATTTCAGTGATATAGGACAAGGTATAGCTGCAGGAATATCTGAAGGTATTAGTTCCTCTGCAACTTCTATGAGCACATCAATTGAGAAGGCTCTTAAGAAGATGTCAACGGAATCACAGAGTATCGTTTCACAAATGATGACCGGTATAAACAGTGCAATAATAACACGCATAGGTGCAATAAGGGCATCCGTTACATCTCTAGGAAATGGTATCACTGCTGCTTTAGATAGAACTAAAACTCAAACAATAGTGATTGCGAATCAGATATCATCCGGGATTTTAAACAGATTAAACTTAATGGTTGAAGGTGCATACATTGTGTCATCAAGCATGATGGATGGTATTGGCAGAGCGATGGACAATAAATCGGAGTCATTGTATTCCAAGGCCAGGTATATCGCAAATAGGATAGCACGGACTATGGCTGATGCTTTAGAGGTCCGCTCCCCTTCCCGTGTGTTGTTTAGAATCTTTTCAAACGTAATGATGGGAATATTTGAAGCGATGCAAGGGAAAAGCGGTCTTTTGTTTAAAAAGGCTGAAGATATTTCTGACGGATTAGCAGAACGCCTGTCTTCTTCACCCGGTTTTCTGCGGAGTAATCTGAACCGGTTAAGTTCATTATCTCCGGCAACATCGTTTAGTGGTTTCAATATATTGCCACAGCCGGCTATTGCTGGAGAAGGCGGTATCAATTATTCAACAACCCTTGTCCAACACATAACAACGCCGAAACCATTATCCCCTTCTGAAATAACGAGAGAAGGACAAGATATGCTCAGACGTCAACGTTACCGACTGCCATAAAGAGAAATAAGGTAGGAGAAAACATGAATGAAAGTACAGTATTTATTTATGAAAATGCTATAGGCAAATTAATTTTTAAAAAAGATTCTCCTTTATGGATTACTGATGTTGATGGAATTAGCAGCGTAGGAATTGACATTGCCGCTTCAAGGAGCAGCGGACAAATCGGGTCAAATATTACCAGTCAAAGCGTAAGGCCCAGGTCTTTCACTTTAGATGGAGCAATCTTTGACCCGGTCTCGTTAGGAAGAGAAAAAATAATCTCTATTATGGCTCCGCAAACACCATCTACTTTAACGATAGAACAAAACGGAGAGTCGTGGTTTTTAGACGTAGTGCCTGAACTCACCCCGGAAATCACACCCGGTGTCGGTGTTCAATATTTCCAAATGCGTTTATATGCTGAGTATCCGTACTGGAGAACTACTGCTTCTATCGCTGCTCAAATAGCCGGCTTGAATGCGTTATTTGAGTTTCCATTTTTTTCAGGAGGAAGTTGGTGGATATCAAAATACAGTGAAAACTATTTTTCAACAATAGAAAATAAGGGAAATGTGCCGGTTGAATTCAGGGTTAGCTTTACGGCACGTGCAGCGCTTGAAAACCCGGAACTTTATCATGTAGATACTGGGAAAAGAATCTTAATTCGCAAATCAATGATTGCTGGCGAACGGATTGTTGTTTCAACTATTTATGGAAAAAAAGGTGTTACTTGCATCAGTCCTTCCGGGGTGATAACTAATGGTTTTAAATTCCTTTCAATTGACAGTGATCTCTCCATGACGTTAATGCCCGGTAATAATCTCATGAGAATTGACTCAATTAACCGAGAAGGTTTGGGCGCCAGAATCGAAGCTCCGGAAGGGGTGATATCCGGTGTCTAACTTCTTCATATACAACAAAGATAGAGAAAGAATAGGGATTCTCCAGCATGATGAAAGCGTGCAGTGGCTGGAAGATTATCAAAGACCTGGCGAAGTCAAAATTGACGCCCAGGCAACCCCTGAAAACATTGCGATGTTAGTTGATGGAAACCGAGTTTATAACGCATATACCGGCACTGTCGCTAAAATCATCCATATATCTATCTCCCAAACCGAAGCGGAAACGATAATAACAGCGCGAGCAAATATGACCAGTGAAATGCTTGACGATCGTGTTGTTATGGCAACTGAAAACATTACTAATGCAGAAGCAGCCATTTATTCTATTTACTCAAAAAATCAGCGTAGTCTTCCGATATCGATAGGCAGTGTCGAAGGATACACTGATTTGGCAAATATGGAAATATCATGGGACACGGTATTAAACGCAATTACAAAAATTGCTGAAGTATCAGGGCTGGGTTTTAAAATCATTTTTGACCCCGAAACAGGTGCGGAAACCCTCAAGGTCTATAAAGGCATTAATCGTACCAGTGAACTATCGGAAAACTACATCGGATATTTCGGAACAGATGTCGGAAATATTGAAAACGTGTCAATCGAGACAGGCTCAACTGATTATAAAAATGCTGCAGTCGTTGCCGGCGCCGGAGAGGGTGCAAATAGAACTGTAAGAATCATATCCTTAGGGAGTGTTTCCGGGGATAACAGAAAAGAACTGTATGTTGATGCTCGTGATTTGCAAAAGGAATATCAGGTAGCTACCCCAACAGGTAGCTATGATGAAAATGGGAACCCTATTTATACATATGAAACTCATTTGTATACGGACGAAGAGTACCACGCAATACTTGAAGCCAGAGGTATGGAAAAACTCGCTGAACATCTGAAAACATTCTCGATTACATGTGACATACTTCAAAGCAATATAAAGTACGGCATTGATTACGGATTAGGCGATCGCATCCCGGTTAAACTGCCTGAATATGGAATCCTGGCAACAGCAAGAATATCTTCGGTAACAATGATTTATGAAAGAGAAGGAAATAAAACAATAGCTTTATTAAGTGAATTCGAACTGGAGGAAGGATAAATGGCAAAACTTAATAATTGTCCACATTGCGGATCTGAAACAGTTTTTATAGAAAACAAGCAGGGATTAGTCCCTGCTGTTTTTGCACAATGCACCAACTGCAAAATCCAAACACAACCAGTCCCTTCGTCTCTGGACTACTCGGCCAAGGATAGAGTAGCAGAGATTTGGAACTCTGAGAACGCTAAAGAATGGCCGGCCTGGATCCAGCCTCTTGGAGCACATGACGCCTACTCCAAAGGGTCTAAAGTAAGTCATAAAGGTAAAAATTGGATCAGTAATATTGACGCAAATGTTTGGGAGCCAGGAGTAACAGGATGGACTGAATTTACCGGAGGTGCAGCATGATTCTTTTTCCGTTAGACAATACCCAATATTTAGCAGAAGCATTAGGCGCCTGGTGTGGAACAAGAACACGAGGCGTTTTTTCTGCAGATACACACTACTCCGTCACAGCAAACGGGGACATGACAGTTACAGTTTCTCCCGGACTTGCCTGGCTCAAAGCTGGTGATTTTTGGGGTGTGAGTGCTTTTGAAAAAAATGCTCAGGTACTAACTGTTGACACTGCAGACGGAGAATTGGCAAGGATAGATGCTGTTTGCGTCCGGCTTGATAAAAACCTGAATGTGGGGCAATTGGTTATTAAAAAAGGATCCTATACTCCCCAACCTCCTATTATCGCAGCTCCGGTTCGCGACCTGGATTATGATGAAATCTATGTAGCGACAATAATGGTTCGAGCCGGCGCAACGTCAATCCTTGCTTCCGACATTACCGACCAGCGATTAAATGAAAGCTTTTGCGGTCTCATGCGAGATGGAGTAACAGGCATCCCTACTGCACAACTCCAAACCCAAGCTTCCGCAATCATTGCGCAAATTCAAACGGTCCTGGAAGAGGCAATTCAGGATGTCCAAGACGGTACCACTTTCATGCTCCGGACTATTTATGACCCTTCTGATGAGCGTAAAGATATTTTTTCTGAGTTGGCTGGCAAAGCACAGAAAAATCATGCAAGTACCACTAACGATTATGGAATTGGTGACGCCACAAATTACGGACATTTAAAGGCTTCAAACGCAATAGACGGCACAAGCGGTGAGAATGACGGAGTTGCGGCGACTCCGTTAGCGATAAAAACATTAAATGATATCAAAGTAACAACAAACCCGGCCTCTATGTCGTTATATGTATCGTCAACAGGGAGTGACACTACCGGAGACGGCACGGAACAAAATCCCTATGCGACTATTCAAAAAGCGATTAGCGTACTGCCAAAGCACCTATCTCATGATGCAACGATTTATGTTGACGGCGACACGGCAGGCGGGATTAATATCAGCGGATTTACAGGGGCGAAATTAAACATAGCTCCGAAAACGAGTAGTCAAATTTATCATATGACAGGCAGAGTGCTTGTCGAAAATAATCATTGCCCTGTTGAAATAAGTTATTGCTATTCAGATTATGCAGCAGTAAGCGGCACGCAAGTTTTCACCGCAAGTAATAACTCGGGTATTACAAAGGTAGTAAATTGCGGGGCGTCGACTTCTCCAGTCAACGAAGTTTCCCCATACGGAGCAGATAACTTTGCGGTGCTGCACGTTGTGAATGGGTATAGAGTATCCGGATTTGGACACGCTTATTTTGCAAGCTTTGGCGGGCGAGTAGTGGTGCAAGGGGACAGCGGAAATGCTCCTATTTCTCAGCCTTTCAGGGCATATAACGGAGGAATAATCCAGATACTTTCAACTTCGTTTACACAAACGACTTGGGCAAGTCAGGGCTCTGTTATTGTTAAATCGACTGGGGCGACGATAGGATAAACCGATAAAGGGGGCAGTTATGTACACAATCACATTAACCGACGGAACGGTTTTAAGAAACCTTAAACCTAAAGGAAACGGATTAGAGGTGGCATAAAAGTGAAAAGCTACGAAGCGTTGGAAACGACATTAATGACAATCCTTGCAATCGCAGGGGGAATATCGATAATAACGGGAGCGGTGATGGGCATTAAAAACTTATTCTTCGGACCCTTTAAAAGGCTCCGTGCGGTAGAAAATAAAGTAACAAACAACGGTATAAGTTTGGAGGACTACAAAATAAAAAACGATAAACGAATGGAAGAGGTTGAAGAGACTATAAAGGTGTTTTTAATCTCGCAAAAGGCGATTTTGGACCACCTTATATCGGGGGACGGCGCCGACGAATTAAAAGAAGCATCTAAAAAGATTGACGGTCATTTGATTGAAAGGATAGGTCACTGATGATTGATTTAACACCGATAATTAATGCAATAATCGTGCTTTTAGCAACGCTTATAACGGCTTTTGTCATTCCTCTGCTAAAAACGAAACTCGGCGAGGAAAAGTACAACAAAATGCTGATGTATGCCGAAATAGCGGTAAACGCAGCCGAACAGATTTACGGAATAGGACACGGCAAAGAGAAACTCGATTATGCTGTTAAATATCTCGAAAGCAAGGGATATAAAGCCGACAGAACGGCGATAGAAGCAATGGTAAAGACTATGTTTACCGATAAGCCGAAAGAGGAAAAATACACTCACGAAAACACCGACGAGGTGGAGCATGAGATATCCGAATAACTACATCACTATTACACAAATATTTAAACCGGGACACCTTGGCGCAGATTTAGGTTGGAATAGTAGTCATGGCGGCCCGTATCATGACATTATCGCAATAGCCGGTGGTGTTGTTGTTGCAACAACCGAAGGTTATAACTGTACTTGGCCAGATTATAAGTCATACGGAAACTATGTGTATATTGACCACGGAAACGGTATTACCGCTATGTACGCTCACTTAAAGAGAGGTAGTGTTGCCGTCAAGCGAGGACAGAGAGTTGTTGAAGGACAGAAGCTTGGCCAAATGGGAAATAGTGGTTGGTGCATTCGTTGTGCAGTACACTTACATTTTGAGATACGGAAGAACGGAAACAAAGTTGACCCTATCCCATATTTAAGGGCTATGCCTAATCAATATATCAGTGATAAAACATTAATTCCGGAAAGAATCAAACGAGGTGAAGAAGTGACTATAAAACCCGAAGCAGCAGACAGAATGAGAGACCAGATAAAAGTTAATATTGATAATCTGAATATTCGGAGTAATCCATATTTAGGAGATAACAAAATTGGAATGCTCCAAAGAGGAATATATAACGTTTATGAGCAGCGCGATATGACACACGAACAAAGCAATGGTTATTTATGGTATCGCATAGCGGATAACGTGTGGTGCGCTCAGGTCAATGGAGTTGATTTCTACAAAGCGGAGCTGCCGGAGATAGTGCATCCTACAGAACTTGAGAAGGCAAATCAAACAATTAATGAGATGAAAAAAGACTTTAAACTTGTATTCGACATTGTAAATAAATATTCATAGGTTATTCACCGTAAAATCCCCGTTGATTCACACGGTCACCCGTTGAAATCCCGTTACAAAATGTAATGTTTTTCACTATTTTTCACTGTTTTTCACTTATAGCAAAAACCCCACGACGCCCGTTATATACGGCTTCCGTGGGGTTTTCCGCTATTTATAGTTTGGTGCGAGTGACGAGACTTGAACTCGTACGCCATAAGACACACGCCCCTCAAACGTGCCTGTCTGCCAGTTCCAGCACACTCGCAACACCAGAAATTAATTTTATCACTGTAGATAATTAATGTCAAACAGAATAATTCAGAATGATTTTTATCATTCTGAATTATCTTTGTTTTCGATGTAGTCCAAAACTTCGCTAAAAAACTGTGCAATCGGTTCTCTAATCAATAAATCCGCCATATAGTCGCTGGGAGTTTCACTTTTGTTTATAACCACAAGTTTGCTGCTCTCATTCCTGCAATCAATAAATCCGGCAGCGGGATAAACAGTCAAAGATGTTCCCCCTACTACCAGCAAATCTGATTTTGCTATTTCACTTGCCGCCTTATCTATGGCTATACTATCGAGTCCTTCAGTAAATAGTACGACATCGGGTCTTATCATTCCTCCGCAGCTGCATTTCGGAACTAAATCCATTTCATCCACAGCTTCAAAAGAGTACTTTTTTCCACAGTTTATACAGTAAAAGCTGTTTCCCGTTCCGTGAAGCTCTATTACATTTTTTGATCCGGCAGATTGATGAAGCCCATCTACATTCTGAGTTATTACGGCTTTTATAGTACTTCTTTTTTCCAATTCGGAAAGAGCAATATGGCAATTGTTCGGTCTAATACCCTTTACCATGAAATACTCTCTGTAAAATTTATAGAATTCCTCCGGTTTTCGGGTCAGATATTGCGGAGTCAACAGCATTTCAGCATTTAATACGTTTTTATATATACCGCTTTGACTTCTGAAATCGGGCAATCCGCTCTCGGTTGAGACTCCTGCTCCTCCAAAGAATACCGTATATTCAGATTTATCAAGCATTTTTACAAATTCAGCAACAATATTCACAATACTATACCCTTAATTTTGCTTTATTCTTTATCCTGTAAAGTATAGCATTTATCCACCTTAAAGCTAAATCAGTCGACTTCACCCTTTTTCACCATTCTTATTGCCTCAAAAAACTTCATTCTATTTCCATAGTTCAGGCTCCCCAATCTATAAATTTTAATAGCTAAAAATGACACAAATACGATGCTCAACACCATAATAACCGCACTGAACATCAATTCCAAAACTCCTACCTTTACCATCAGATATCTGACAGGCATTGTGAGCATGGAGGTAAACGGAAAATAAGAGCTTATCTTGAATATTACATTTTCCGGTGAGAATAATCCGATTTGCGCCATAGAATATGAGAGGATAATAAAAATCATTGCAGGCGTAATTGCA
This sequence comes from Oscillospiraceae bacterium, assembly GCA_012520915.1. GTDB lineage: Bacteria > Bacillota > Clostridia > Oscillospirales > Ruminococcaceae > WRIP01. The sequence goes on along the minus strand of JAAYNJ010000030.1, from coordinate 55,345 downwards.
TAGTTAACATCTTCTATTTTAGATACGAGCGCGCCAAGAGCTGCAAAAATAAACAGGTATAATAAATAACCCGATACCGCATAAAATGCGGTTACCGCGATTGATGCTGTCCCTATGTCCAAAGACAATGTTCCTAATTTTTCACTTAGTTCTGTGTAGTTAATAATCAGACCGATAACAAATGACAGAATAAATATTACTGTCTGTATAATCCCCGCCAGACCTGCAGCAAGAGTTTTTCCGATAATAAGTGAATCCGAACTTGTATTTGCAATTAATATTTCCATCGTTCTATTGTCTTTTTCTCTTGCTACGGAAGACGAAACAGTCGATCCGTAAAGAATTATCAATGTATACATCAGTGCAGCGTATAGAATTGCAAAAATAAAGTTGCCGGAAGAGTTTCTTTTTAAATCCGTTTGTGTTGAATTAATTTCTATACCATAGACCTCGTCTTTAAGTTCCATATTGATGTCGTGTTTTTTAAAAAAACCGGTTCGGTTATAATCCAATAATTCCGACTCAATAAACGCCGATACCTTTGACATATCAATACCGTTTGAAATAACTTCGAAACTATTTATACCTTTAAATACCACACCAAAGTTCAATTTTCCGTTTAATATTTCTTTTTCCAGCTCGGCATAGTCATAAAACTCCTGAGTAAAATTATCTATTAACCTGAAGTCGGAATAATCACCCGACTCAATAAGATACCCCGTGTTTTCAAACTCGCTTTTTTCCAACTCTTCCGCTGTTCCCGCATATTGGGTTTTAGAATCGTTTGAAAAAAGTGAAGACAGTTTAGGTATAAAAGTTGCGACAATTATTATTACCGAAATTACTACGGTAACGATTGTAAAAGACTTTTTATTCAGTATGCTTCTCAGTTCAAATCCGAAAACAATTTTAGCGTTACGCATTTCCGCCTACCTCTTCTATAAAAATATCATTTAAACTCGGCATATATGTTGAAAACACCTTTATACTAATCTTCTCGTCTATTAACGTAGATAACAGCTCATTTGAGCTTTTTCCTTCCATGTCAATTATGAGTGAAATCTTGTCCTCATTTGTGATTGAAGCCGGGAACTTATTCTCAATAATTCTTTTAAATCTTTCCCTATCAATGTTATCTGCATCAATACGGTATTTCCCTTTACTTTTGTTTTCTTTTACCTTCATGAGATCATCCGACAATATTATACTTCCGTCATCAATCAGTGTTATATCGTCGCAAAATTCCTCTACATAGCCCATTTGATGTGATGAAAAAAGAACAAGTTTTCCTTCTTTTACAGATTCTTTTATAACATCTTTAAATACTTCTGCATTTACCGGATCAAGCCCGCTAAACGGCTCGTCAAGTATAATTATGTCCGGATCATTTATAAACGCCTGAGCAATCTGTACTTTTTGTTGATTTCCTTTAGACAGCGTTTCCAACTTCTTATCCGAATATTCACCCAAGCCGAATCTTTCTATCCAAAACTTTGATGAATCTCTGCTCTCATTTCTCGAGTAGCCTCTGAGTTGTCCGAAATAAATCAGCTGATCCAAAATCTTTTCTTTGTAGTACAGTCCCCTTTCTTCGGGAAGGTATCCGACTCTGTTCTTCTTAGGATTAAAAGCCGAGCCGTCAAGCAGGATTTCTCCATATTTGGGTTTAAAAATATTCATTATACATCTCAATGTAGTCGTTTTGCCGGACCCGTTTCTTCCAAGAAATCCCATTGCCCTGCCTGAACGGATTTTAAATGAAATATTTTTTAATACTTCTTTATCTCCGAATGATTTTCCAATCCCGCATATTTCCAAATACATATATTACCTCATAGTTAAGTTATTCAATAATATATTATAGCTATTGACTGATAAATATTCCAACATTATTACATGTTTGAAACGAATAATTTTATAACTCCTAATCAAAAGTTTATTACCTAAATGTTAACAATACGTTATCCGATAGTTAAAAATAATTGGAAGAATAGGTCTTTACGGAGTTTTAAAGAAATCACACCTGGACCACGCAATCCGATCGCATTATTTAACTCTTTTTCGGATTCCCATAATATCCGATGCATTTAACAAATTTGTAACGCGTATTTTAAGCTATTTAAATTGCTTCTTCAAAACAGATATTTTCTTAACTCCCGCATTGTTTGCAAATATATCACTCAGTATTTTTAGATTTTATTAATATTTTAAAACTCTATAACTCCTTTACTATTTTTGTCATGAAATTATTTTACCTTACTTAACCCATCTTTTTACAAAATTGGTCTTTCGCACTCTCCTAATCGGTCATATCATCGTTGATTATAATTCTTTCTGAGATAAATTTCTTTTCAGTGTGTTCGGAAATGTTAAGTAACTTAACAGAATTAAGGATAAGTACAGGGTTATTTGTATTTGAAAGTTTACAATTTGAAGTTTTTCAGTTTACATGGAATTAACATAGTCGCTATTTGATTGTTAACAAGAGAAAACTATGATTATCACAAAATGGCAAACAAAATAATTATTAAAGGAGAAAAAAGTGAAAAAATTATTCAAAATTATCGCTGTTACAATAGTAGTTGTTATGTTATCGACTATGTTGATTTCTTGTGGCAGCAAAGAAACCGAAACCAAGACAGAAGACAAACCCGCACCCGCACCGACAGCTCCCGAAAAAACCGAAGATGCTGAAAAGTCTGAATTTGATGCAAAAAAAGATATAGCTGTTGTATCGAGAGAAGACGGTTCAGGTACAAGAGGAGCATTTATCGAAATCTTTGGTGTTGAAGAAAAGGACGAGTCCGGAAAAAAGATTGACAGAACAACTGAGGAAGCAATTATTTCCAACAGCACATCGGTTGCGATGACAACTGTTGCAGGAAACCTTTATTCCATAGGTTATGTCTCATTGGGTTCACTAAACGACACTGTTAAAGCATTGCAAATCGATGGTGTTGATGCAACTGCAGAGAATGTTGTTGCAGGAACCTATAAAGTTTCACGTCCGTTCAATATTGCTACCAAAGAAACCATATCCGATGTTGCCCAGGACTTCATAGACTTTATCCTCTCCGATGACGGACAGGCTATCGTCACATCTGCCGGCTATGTTGCCATCAAGTCTACCGGAGCATACACTCCCGCCAATTTGACAGGAAAAGTCACTGTTTCCGGTTCATCTTCAGTTACTCCCGTAATGGAAAAACTGAAGGAAGCTTATGAAAAGCTCAATTCCAATGTGGAAATCGAGGTTCAGCAAAGCGACTCGACAACCGGAATGTCTGACGCAATTAAAGGAACAAGCGACATTGGCATGGCTTCGAGAGAAGTAAAAGAAAGCGAGCTTGCGGAAGGTTTGGTTCCGACAGTAATCGCAATAGACGGAATTGCCGTCATAGTGCACAATGACAACCCTGTAAAATCACTTACAAAAGAAGATGTCAAGTTGATTTACATAGGTGAAGAAACAAGTTGGGAGAAATTCGTTTCCTAATAAAAAACTTTTGGAGATATCCTCAATGAACAAGTATAAAGAAAATTTTATGAGAATAATCTTCAGTATTACTGCTGCTATTTCCATAGCAGCAGTAATACTAATATCATTTTTCCTGTTCTACAGGGGCTTTCCCGGAATGTCTAAAATAGGGGTTTTTAATTTCATTGCCGGAACCCGTTGGCGTCCTAATGAAGGAGTCTATGGGATTTTCCCGATGATTCTTGGAAGCTTATACGTTACGGCAGGTGCTTTGGTTATAGGTGTCCCTGTGGGGTTGCTCTCTGCAATCTTCTTTGCAAAATTCTGCCCGCCAAAGCTTTACAAAATTTTAAAACCTGCAGTAGAGTTGTTAGCTGGTATCCCCTCTATTGTGTACGGGTTCTTCGGCTTGGTTGTAATAGTCCCCGCGGTAATGAATACATTTGATCTCGCATCGGGACAAACCATGCTTGCAGGATCTTTATTGCTAGGAATTATGATTATTCCTACCATCACCACAGTTTCGGAAGCCGCAATAAGAGCTGTCCCTGAAACTTATTATGAAGGCGCCCTTGCATTGGGAGCCACACATGAACAGAGCGTCTTTAAGACGGTGGTCCCCGCCGCAAAATCCGGGATTTTGGCCGGTATCGTTCTCGGTATCGGAAGGGCTATAGGCGAGACTACCGCTGTTTTAATGGTGGTCGGAAATCAGCAACGCATGCCCAAGGGAATTTTGAAAGGCTTGTCAACTTTGACAACCAATATAGTTTTGGAAATGGGTTATGCAACCGATCTGCACAGAGAAGCTCTTCTTGCAACGGCTGTAGTGCTTTTCGTGTTTATATTGTTAATAAATCTTTCTTTCTCAGTACTTAAGAAAGGTTCGAAGATAAAATGAAAACAGATAAATCTACTCAATCTAAAGGAAAAAGCAAAATCAGGATTGGCTCTATACTCATGAGGTTGTCGGTGTTTATCGCTGCTTCAATAACTGTCATTGCCTTGTTGTTTATTATTGGTTATATATTAATCAATGGTATTCCACATCTAAAGCCCTCCCTGTTTGCACGGGAATACACATCCGAAAACGTCTCGCTTGTTCCCGCATTAATTAATACATTGATTGTTGTCTTTTTCACACTGCTTATAGCTGTTCCATTAGGAGTCGGCGCCGCAATTTATTTAGTTGAATATTCCAACAACAAGGGTAAGCTCGCCACTATCGCGAGAACCACAGCCGAGACATTATCCGGGATTCCTTCAATTGTATTCGGGCTATTCGGGATGCTCATGTTTGTTGAGTTTTTTGGCTGGGGATATTCACTATTGGCGGGAATTTTTACATTATCTATATTGATTCTTCCGTTAATTATGAGAACCGCTGAAGAAGCATTAAAGGCAGTTCCCGTTCCGTATAGGGAAGGCAGTTTTGCTTTAGGAGCCGGTAAGCTGAGAACTATTTTTAAAGTTGTTTTGCCGGCTGCAAAGCCGGGCATTATTTCCGGAATAATACTTGCCATAGGAAGAATTGTGGGAGAAACTGCAGCTCTGATTTACACATCCGGTATTGTAGCAAATGTCCCGAAAAATCTTTTGGGATCGGGAAGGACGCTTGCATTGCATATGTTTGCTCTTTCAAGTGAAGCACTTCACATGAATGAGGCATCTGCTACAGCTGTTGTACTTATAGTTCTTGTTCTTTTCATAAACTGGCTTTCAAAATACGCCACAAAAGATCGAAAGGTTAAATAGAATGAACAAATTTGAAATTGCATCTCTGGATCTCTATTATGGAGCATTTCAAGCCTTAAAGAATATTGATATTGATATCGAAGAAAACAAAATCACATCATTAATCGGTCCGTCGGGTTGTGGAAAGTCTACATTTTTGAAGACTCTCAATAGGATGAACGATCTTGTAGATGATTGTAAAATTACAGGCAATATATTGTTGGACGGGGTTGATATCTATAGCGATCTCGATGTCAATACCTTGAGAAAGCGTGTGGGTATGGTTTTTCAGAAACCTAATCCTTTTCCGACCTCCATATATGATAATATTGCTTATGGACCGCGAACACACGGAATACGCTCAAAATCCAAACTCGACATAATTGTCGAGACATCATTAAAAAAAGCGGCTTTATGGGATGAAGTAAAGGATAGACTGAAAAAAGATGCTCTCGGTCTTTCAGGAGGCCAACAACAAAGACTTTGTATCGCACGTGCTCTGGCAGTAGATCCCGAAGTAATACTCATGGACGAACCGACGTCTGCACTTGATCCCATTTCAACCTCGAGAATAGAGGACCTTGCATTGGAATTAAGGGATAGTTATACTATTATCATTGTAACTCACAATATGCAGCAGGCCGCCAGAATTTCCGATTATACTGCGTTTTTCTTGTTGGGTGATCTAGTGGAATTCGACAGTACGGAAACAGTTTTTTCCATGCCTAAAGACAAAAGAACCGAAGATTATATTTCAGGGAGATTCGGATAATGAGAATTAAATTTAATCATCAACTTGAGCAGTTGAATAATTCATTGATAAAGATGGGTACTTATTGTGAAACCGCCATTGCAAGGGCAGCTAAAGCTTTAATTGAAGACGATTTATCGTTGATAGAAGATTCAGACGAGCTTGAGAAAAAAATTGACGATATGGAGAGAGAAATTGAGTCTCTCTGTTTCTTAATCATGTTGCAGCAACAACCGGTGGCAAAGGATTTTAGAACTGTAACTTCCGCACTCAAAATGATAACCGATATGGAAAGAATCGGAGATCAGGCTGCCGATATAGCTGAAATCATCAATGAATCAAGCCCATTTGTCGGAAGGTCTAAAGACAGCATCGTTCAAATGGCGCGTGAAATAGTTAAAATGGTGACCGACAGTATAGATTCATTTGTAAAATCCGATTTTGAACTTGCAACATCAGTTATTGAGTATGACGATGTAGTGGATAATCTATTTAAAGTTGTAAGAAATGAATTAATTGAAGATATCAGGAATGGAAATACGGATGCAGAAGAAGCTATCGACCTTTTGATGATAGCAAAATATTTTGAGCGAATAGGCGATCATACGACAAATATTGCTGAATGGGTAGAATATACCATTACCGGCAGCCATCCCGGAGGGATAATGTGAAGATTTATTGCGTTGAAGATGAAAATTCAATACGCGAATTAATTGTTTACACGCTTAATACAGTAGGATTTAAAGCCGTTGGGTTCTCAAACGCAGCTGAATTCTTTGAAGCCATTAATGATGATTTACCAAATTTGGTGCTTCTTGACATAATGATGTCGGGAGAAGACGGTTTATCGGTACTGAAAAAACTGCGCTCTTCTCCTGAAACGAGGAATTTGCCCATCATTATGATTACGGCAAAAACGAGCGAATACGACAAAGTAACCGGGTTGGACCTTGGAGCCGATGACTATATTACCAAGCCTTTTGGAATGATGGAATTAGTGGCAAGGATTAACGCATTGCTGAGAAGAACAAATATGTCCGAAAATAGTGCGATTATCGAAATCGGCAATGTTTTATTGGACAGTTCTCGGCATAAGGTCATGGCTAACGGTTCTGATGTTGATTTGGCACTTAGGGAGTTTCAACTTCTTGAGCTTATGATGCAGAATCCGGGCATAGTATTTACACGAGACCGACTTCTTGTAACTCTGTGGGGTTATGATTTCGACGGTGAAACGCGGACAGTAGATGTGCATGTGCGAAGGCTTAGGGAAAAGCTCGGCAATGCATCGGAAATAATAAAAACCGTCAGAGGAGTCGGCTATAAAATCGAGGATATAAAATGACAAAGAAAATTTTCAGAAGGATGTTATTTATAACACTTCTTGCTGTTGTTGTATGCAGTTTTTTTATAATAATGATTTTTTCTAACTATCTTGCTTCAAACACAATGGGGCAGTTAAGAGAACGGGCACGCCATGTTGCAAGTTCCCTTGAAAATGTGGAAAATGTCGAGAGTTACCTTTCCTCACTCGGTTCCGGAAAAATGCGAATCACCTTGATTGAAGCTGACGGGACAGTTTTATATGACAGTGAAGCAAATGCAGCTGAAATGGAAAATCACAGTGACCGACCCGAAGTAGTTGAAGCACTGCAAAACAACACAGGCGAGGCAACCAGGCTCTCTAAAACCTTGGTTCAAAGAACACAATACGCTGCAATTAAAATTAAAAACGGCGGTGTACTTCGTGTATCCGAAGAGCAACTCAGTGTTGGCGGCTTAATATTATTATTAATTCAACCGATACTTTTAGTGTTTTTTGTAATGGCTATATTCATATACCTAATGTCTTCCTACGCTTCAAAGGGTGTGTTCAGTTATATAAACAATATTAATCTTGACGATCCGCTTAACAACAAAAATTATGAAGAGTTGTCCCCTTTACTAACAAAAATACATAAACAGAACCTAGAAATTAACAAGAGAATTTCGGAGTATAAGAACTACAGGAATGAGTTTAAAGTCCTCTCCAAAAACATGAATGAGGGTTTAATTTTAATTGATCTGAGCGGACAGGTAATATCCGTAAACAAAAAAGCGGAAAGAATTTTCGGCGTCATGGAAAGCCATGTAATCGGAAAAAGTATTCTGTCCATTACAAGAGACTTGAATATATCTGAGGTAGTGAACAAAGCATTAAGCGGCACAAAAGAGGAAATCACCTTCAGTCTTAACGGGAGAACATATTCTCTTATGGCAACTCCGATTTCAAAGAACACCTCCCCTACCGGTTGTACAGTTCTCATATTGGACATTACAGAAAAAGCAAAATCGGAGAAAATGAGGAGGGAGTTCTCAGCAAATGTATCCCACGAGCTAAAGACCCCTTTGCAAGCTATCTCCGGCTATTCCGAGCTTTTAATGAATGGTTTGGTAAGCGATGACGATATTGTCGATTTTGCTAAAAAGATAAATTCCGAGTCTCTCAGAATGTCCGATTTGATAAATGATATTATTAAGCTTTCTCGACTGGATGAACAGTATGATGTATTCAAGAAGGAATCGTTCGATATTAATCAACTATGTAATGAACTGTTCGAAAGATACAAGCCAATAATTGAAAACAGAGGATTTGATTTTACAGTCAATTTTCCAAAGGGCGCTTTATATATTGACGGTGTTCCTTTTCTCATCGAAGAAATGATTTCCAACCTTATCGACAATGCAATCAATTACAATAAACCGGACGGTAGTATTGATTTTTCACTTATTGAAAACAAAAAATCCAAAAAAGTAGAAATCATAGTTTCCGATACCGGTATAGGTATTCCGGAGGATGAACTGCCAAGAATCTTTGAAAGATTCTATCGAGTTGAAAAGAGCAAATCCCGCGATTTTGGCGGCACGGGCATTGGTTTGGCCATCGTAAAACACACTGCTCAACTTCATAATGCTTCAATAGAAATTAATAGCGAACTGAGTGTCGGAACAACTGTAAAAGTCATTTTTGCATCTACGAATTAATTTAAGACATAATTGTTGTGTTCAAAATTTTTATATTTTATCTGCCACTCTACATCTGTTGCGGAGAAGGGAATGTAAATGTTTGCCTTTAATCATTTCAACATTAATGTCATTGACTTAGAGTGTTCTGTCAAATTTTACAAAGAATCTCTTTTTCTCAAGGAAAGCAGGAGAATTGAGCCTGACGATGGAAGTTTTAAATTAGTCTTTTTAACCGACGGCATCACCGGATTTTCTCTTGAACTCACTTGGTTGAGAGATTGGGATAAGAATCATTATGAACTTGGGGACAATGAATCCCACCTTGCTTTCAAGACGGACAGATTTGAAGAAGCCTACTTAAAGCATAAAGAAATGGGTTGTATTTCATTCGAAAACAAAGAAATGGGAATATACTTTATAGAAGATCCCGACGGCTATTGGATAGAAATAGTCCCTATAAGATAGAAATTCTGTTATTAAATCGATCGACTTTATAATTAGTTTTATTAGTTTCATTTCAAAAATAATACCCCTATTTTAAAATAGGGGTATTCGCGCATTATTGAGTTTTTAACATTTGAGAATAATCTATTCCTCTTTGTCAATTAGAACGGGTGGGTGATTATTCGGAGAATCATTTGTCGGAGGAACAATCTCCCCGGCGCGAACCAAGTCAACAAATTTTTGTGCCAGAATCGGGTCAAACTGGGTGCCTGCACATTCCAACAATTGATTACAGGCATATTCAACACTCAGTTTATCACGGTAAACGCGCTGGGTTGTCATGGCATCGAATGCGTCTGCAATGGCTAGGCAACGCGCAGTAATCGGTATTTCTTCTCCTCTGATACCGCGCGGATAACCGTTTCCATCCCAACGTTCATGATGAGCGATTGCCGCGGGGATTAAATAATCCATAGCGGGAAGATGTCTCATAATTTCAATCGAGCTGAGTACATGTCCTCTAATTACCTGATATTCATCCGGGGTCAATGAGCCATTCTTGGAAAGTATAGATTCCGGGATGCTTATTTTGCCGATGTCGTGCAATAATCCCGCCTGATATGCTATTGAGATTTCGTAATCGCTCAAGTCGATGGCGGCTGCAAGGGTGGCGGCATACCGTGCAACATTGATGCTGTGTTGGAAGGTATAGTGATCTTTTGCATCGATGGCAGCTGTCAAAGCAGACAAGATTGAAGCTGAAGCTTCTGTGGCCAACTCCGTATTTTCAATAGCATCTTCCACTTTCTTTGCAAGACATCTATAACCTGCATCTGAACTTTGGTACAAAACAACTCTGTCTTTTCCTCCAGATTTAGCAGTATAAACGGCTAAATCGGAATTTTCGATCAGTTCTTTAGCAGATGACGCAGCTATCGGGCTTATACAAATACCGATGCTTAGAGTTATGGATTTGTATGCCGAACGTTCGGGCGCCAGATTAATATCTGCAACCTGTTTCTGAATATGCTTGGCCAACATTGAGCTACGCCTTCCGTCCCATAAAGGCAGCAGAACCGAGAAAACCTTACCTCCGAGGCGGAAAACAGTACCGCTTTCCCCTACATTGTGCGTAAGAACTTCTGCAATCCTTTGGAGCATTCGGTCGCCTTCCAAGGTTCCGTATAGTTGATTGTATAGTTTGAAGTCGTCTATATCTATATTTAACAATGATAAACACTCATTACCATATAACCGGTAGTCAGTCCTTACCTTTTCTACAAAGGCGCGGTAATTATACACTCCTGTCAAGTTGTCTATGCGTGCTTCCTTGTACATCTGCTCATATAACCCTGCATTTTTTATGGCAATAGATGCGATTGAAGCCAAGGTGCTCAGAAAACTGACATCCGAATAGGTATATGCTGTCCCGCGCTCCTTATTGGACAACAAGATAAGCCCTATAATTTTATCACCGTCCCTCAACGCCACAATACAACCTAAGTCCAGGTCTTTTAACACCTGTTTTTCCACATCCCACATGGAACGATACAGCGTGGTATGGCGAAACTCTTCCACAATGAGACATTCTTCCGAATGTTGTAATGTTGTAACACAGGGGCTATCTTTTGATAGAGAGAAAAACAGGGGATTGAGCGAATTTGACGAGGCCTTTGGAGTGAAGTAATCCCCTTCCAACAAGCAAACATATACATTGCTGTTTCCGATGCCCCCGGTTGTTATCGTTGAAATTAGAGATTTGATGATTTCATCAGTGTTCAAACTTCGGGATGCCTTTTCGGAAAAATCGGTAATTAATCGGTTTTGATATTCTTCAGTGACGAAAAGAACCGCCATCAATTTCCTGGACATAAGGTAAATAAGGAATAGGAGAACTGAAAAAATAATGACGATAGAAGCAATAAGAACAGTATTGTCGTCGGGCAGGAAGCGTCCCAATAACCTTTGAATAGGAGACAGGAAAGATATCAATATAATCAGGCAAACAATATATACTGCCGATAACAGGACATTCTTTGAAACGACCAAGGTCATTTTGAACATCCGCTTACGATACATTGCAATTACAAACATCAGTATGAAAACAATACCGGACAGGGTATCCCACGGAAAGACATTTCCGGGCAGAATTTGAATTATATTTCCGAGGCCTATGATGATGCAACCGGCAATGATTGCTCGAAGCCCCGGAGTGCGGACTCCGTTTTCGCGTACAGTTTGTAAAATAATCTTCCACATCGAAGCGACTATCATCATCAAAAAAACATATGGTATCGCAATGTGCCAAGTCATATCATATTGGAACAGCTTGCCCTGTGCAGTCTCCACGATGTCAGGAGGTGAGAGAAAATAGCCTCGAGCGGTGAAAATAAGCATCACAATAGTCCCCAGCGTCCATACAAATGTAAGACGAGGGTGGCGCTTGTTTGTAAAACTGCAAACAAACAGGTAGATAATAAATCCCTGAGAAAAAAGCGCCATGATAGATATTGTAAACCAGAAAGGAACACCCGGAGCAATTTCAAGGCGCATCAGAACGGAGGCGCCCGTCCAAACGGTAAAGCCCAGCAAAACAACTATAAAATGGTAGATTATTGGCGTCTTTTTCACAGCCATAAATGCCGTTAACAGAAGAAAATAACAGCAGAGTGCCGAAATGTTTACATATAGGAATGGCACACCGTTCATAATACAGGTACCTCCGCCTTTACAGGCATCATAGCAGGCTTGGGTCGATAGCCGGAATTCAGTTCAGAAAGATCAAGCATACTGGGATTTATCTTACGCAGCTTGCGGCCTGTTCTTTCTTCATAGGCTTGGATAGTTCCGAATTTTAGAATGGTGATTTTGAGCGGCTCCATGTTCAGAAGCCTTTTAAGGTCATTATAATCGCTGTCAAAGTATTTGAAATAAACAGCGAGGTGTTCCGTCAGCAAAGCACGAGTAACCGCTTCGGTGTGATGGGCTTCCGGGGGAATCTCAACATAAAGATGGAAATACGGATTGTTGTCGGAGTCAAATTCTTTATTTGCCAGCCAGTCACCGATTGTCAGTTTTGACAAACGAATAACCTCACGGATTGATTGCTCAGTAATTCTGGTGAATCCGGCTATATCGATTACCTCGGGTACTCTGTCTTCAAAACGAAAACGCGGTAAACCACCTACAGGCGCGCTGACGCAATTATAAATATCCCCTATACGATAGCGCATAAAAGCTCCGCCATGCAAAACACTGATAACAAGCTCATAGCTCTCTCCGCTACACACGGAATCCATCAAACATGTGCGTGGTATATAACCTTCGTTTTCCTGCTCCCGCTGTAATTCGCTTTTAGGGATGAACTCATAGAAACAAGCATCAGGAAAGAAAACCATTCCCGACTGTTCCCAGGTTTCGCTTGCAATACAAGTAGACTCCGTACCCGCTGCAATTTCAATGGGAACAACACCCCAGGCTTTTGCAAGCCGTTCTTTATATCGACCGGCATCCGTGCCGGTGGCGACAAACCCTTTCAGTCGAAATACTTCTCCAGGGGTGATATTTCCTCCGGTTTTTCTTCGGGCCAGCTTTGCTTTCAGATATCTCATGGCAATTGCGGGAGATATCGGATATTTGCGCTTACCACCCGAAGATGCTCCGGAAAAATTTTCGGTTATATAGTTTGCCACACTCGATATGGCAAAGAAGTAATCCACCCCTCCGGAAAGAGCCATCTGAAATCCCTTTTTAATCCGCTGACTGAAGCTTAGATGCGCTTCAGTATTGGAATCCGGCAACCATTTAAACGAGAGATCTTCACTCAAAAGAGAGGGTAAAAGTCCGGTAGCGTACGGGAGCGGGGCTCCTCCGTAGAGGACACGATCCGTGTCGGTCATGCTGAAATGGCCACGCGAGCGGCCAGAGGCTAACATAGTTATTGCGATTACATTATTTTTATAGGTGTCCAACATGCTTCTTGAGTATGGAGCCACCTTGACGGGGCGAAGCCCACCTTCCCAAGTGGTTTCTATCCAGATTACAGGCTCACAAGGCAACATGTCGGCCCGCCTTGACAGTAGGATATCGGCGTAATCCTCATATCGGGTCATTGGAAATTCGGCACGGAATTCCTCTATGCTTTTCGGATGCGAATCTTTCAGTATTTTACGGCCAAGACCGGATTTGCTCCAAAGATCGATTTGTTCCTGCATCAGCCGATTTTGTATGAACATATACTCCTCGATACCAATCTCGAGGAATCCGCAGTATTCCTGCCAAATTTCTTCTCTTGAAAGTGTTTTCAGTTTTTGTTTGAATTTCATTTAACGCTGCCCTCTATAATAAGAAATACACGATGAAATACTCTCGCGGTTAGGTATCAGAAAGGGGGTAGTGCTACTGTAATCACTGTAGCCTGAAAGCACCTTCGGGAAAACGACTTTGTCTTCAAAAAGCACAAGAAAGCCGTTAAAAATCGAATAAGATATCGCCGCATACAAGGGAAACCCGAAGACGGCATATAGGCAAAAACAGAGACCGGTGAACCACAAAACTCCGGGGTGTCTGCACAACGCATAAACACCTTGTGTATAAACGGGACGCTTTAAGCCGGGCTTTGTGTAAGAGTCAACTACAGGGATAGCAATAAAAAGAGAATAGATTAAAAGAGAAAAGAAAACAACGCCAAGTACACCGAATAAAACACGTGCCACAAGATTCAAAGTTGTAACGCCTCTAACCGAAAGCACAACGACCGCAAGCGTCAGAAAAACTGCTCCTAGAAAAAAAGCGGGTTTTAGTAATCTAGATTGAAACCAGGCATCATTTATGTCACTGATGAAGAAGAGAACAAACGCAAGAACTCCAAAAAAGAACAAATCGCGCACTCCCCTCTTAAAAACCCTTTTTGACATTTTAACAAATCAGACAATTATACATGATAAACATATCACTAAAAGCATAAAAAAGCAACAAATTTTTGGCGATATTTACTAAAAATCCGTGTAAAACACTAGATGTAGTGGGCGGTTAGATAGTAGCAACTAAAGATAGTTGTTTCAATTTTTAAAACTTTTTAATTGCTTCCGTTTACAGAAATTATGGATTTTCATCCTTTAAATAAACAAGAAATTACCTCCTAATATGCAAAATCGGCAAAGGCGATGAGATAGCATCGTACTTTCGGTGTTTGCAAAAGAGTTTTCAACTTGACCGTAAATATAATATCGCAGTATCCTATCAATAAGAACAAGTCTCCTGTTTTTAGTATCCTATCCCCGACGAAAACCGAATCGGTATTATTTTGTTCATGATTACTATCCTAACAGCTTGTAAAATATTATTGCGCTTTTATACGAAAAAGCTGTGTGGTGCTCACTGCCGAAAATATGTTGTAACGAATTAGGCGGGTTTGGTATTGACATGGCATTTTAATAAAGTGAAGATTATATGAAATAGTCTTGTCGCAAGATGCAAAACATATCCTTTTCTCTTAAGGCGTATTGAATTCGGGAAAACTTTTTCTATTAAATGAATTGTGGTGAAATAAGAATGATTGTTAAATTGCCGTACGGAAAAAAACACCTTGAGTGGAATGTTGATCCTTGTCGTATAAAAGCTATATTGCAGACAAAAACTTCTGCACTGGAAACTACCGACAGTGAAATTGAAGTAGTTGCGAAGGCGTTGGCCAACCCATATTGTTCCGCAACTTTGGGGGAGCTGGCAAAAGACAAGAAGAACATCGTAATAATTTCCAGTGATCATACTCGACCTGTTCCCTCTCATATTATAATGCCGTTGCTCCTTGCAGAAATTAATAAAGCAAATCCTACGGCGGAAGTTACTATACTTGTTGCAACCGGTTTTCATCGACGCAGCAGCGATTCGGAATTGCGTGCAAAATACGGAGATGAAATCGTTGAGAGGGTTAATATTCATATTCACGACAGTCAAAATGACGAAATGGCCGATTTCGGTCTTTTGCCGTCAGGCGGAAAATTGTTAGTAAACAGAATTGCTGCCGATGCCGATTTATTAATTGCGGAAGGTTTCATTGAACCGCATCTTTTTGCCGGATTTTCGGGAGGTAGAAAAAGCGTGTTGCCCGGAATCGTCAGCTATAAAACCGTACTTGCCAATCATTGTTCAAAATTTATAGCTTCTCCCAATGCTCGAGCAGGGATACTGGATGGCAATCTAATGCATCAGGATATGCTCTTTGCCGCCAAAAATACAAGGCTTGCTTTTATTGTTAATGTAGTACTTGATGCAAATAAACGATTAGTTAAAGCTTTCGCCGGAGATCCTGAAATCGCCCACAATGCGGGTTGTTCTTTTGTCAGAGACATTGCCCGTGTAGATAGTGAGCCTGCAGACATTGTGGTAGCAACAAATGGCGGTTATCCCCTTGACCAAAATGTATATCAAGCAATTAAAGGGATGACAGCGGCTGAGGCCACAGTAAATGACGGAGGCGTAATTATTATGGTCTCGGAATGTATAGATGGTCATGGCGCTCATGAATTTTTCAATATGCTCGACAGAGCAGCAGAACCAAAAGAATTATTACTGGATATCCTTTCGCGCGATATGCACGAAACAGTTCCTGAACAATGGCAAGCACAGATATTGGCAAGGGTGTTGGCAAAGGCTACTGTAATAATGGTTACAAAAGCTCCACGCACAATGATTGAATCCATGCATATGAGATGGGCAGATTCTATTGAAGACGCATTATCAATGGCTGAAAAGATTATAGATAGGGACGATTATCAGATTACAGTCGTTCCCGACGGGGTGTCGGTAATTGTTGAAGAATAGTATTTAAAGCGCATTATATTAAAACAGCATGGACTTAATTTTGTGATTATTCAGCACAGTATATTTGCACCTATGCAGGTCGCAGGCAATTGCCTGCGACCTTTTCATTTATCCTCTCATTCACATTATCCTCCATAAACAGCCGGAATTCACACATGCGATTGATTTTTTTCAGCTTTTCCGGTTCTCTAACCTCTCTGGAGGAATCGGTTTTGCCGCTACAGTTCGTCAGTTTGTACAGTTTCGACGGATCGACAAAGGTAAATTAAAATAAAATTGAATAAATATTCAATTAGGGTAAAGGTTTATACAAGCAATTCTTGACAATATTCGACTGTTTTCGTATAATCAGCGCATAAATATTCAACGGAGGCAAAAACATGAATAAAGAAGATATTAAAAAAGTTGTACTCGCCTATTCCGGCGGTCTGGATACATCTATCATTATTCCCTGGCTAAAGGAGAATTACAACAATTGCGAGGTCATCGCAGTCTGCGGAGATGTGGGTCAGGCGGACGAGTTGGACGGTCTCGAGGAAAAGGCAATCAAGACAGGCGCTTCCAAGCTGTACGTGTTGGATTTGACGGATGAATATGTGGACAACTTTATTATACCCTGTTTGAAAGCCGGGGCTGTCTATGAGGGGTACCTGTTGGGTACCAGCCATGCACGGCCTTGCGTTGCCAAGGGTCTAGTGGAGATTGCCTTGAAGGAGAATGCGGATGCCATCGCCCACGGCTGTACCGGTAAGGGCAATGACCAGGTCCGTTTTGAACTCGCCATCAAGCACTTTGCCCCAAACATGCACATAATCGCTCCATGGCGTGAGTGGAACATCAAATCCCGCGAGGAAGAGATAGAGTATGCCGAGGCACACAATGTGCCGCTGAAAATCAACCGTGAAACCAACTACTCCAAAGATAAGAATCTTTGGCATCTGTCCCATGAGGGTCTGGATTTGGAAGATCCGGCCAACGAACCAATGTACGAAAAAGAGGGTTTTCTGGAGATGAATGTGTCGCCCATAAAAGCTCCGGACACGCCTACCTACATCACGCTGGACTTTGAGCAAGGTGTACCCGTGGCGCTCAACGACCAGAAACTCAGTGCAAAAGAAATCGTCTACAAGCTCAATGAGTTGGGCGGAGCAAACGGCATCGGTCTGTTGGACATCGTTGAAAACCGGTTGGTGGGTATTAAGTCGCGCGGAGTATACGAGACGCCAGGCGGCACCATCCTCTACAAGGCACACAGCGTGCTGGAGAGTATTTGTCTGGATAAGCTGACACTGCACGAAAAGCAGAGGCTGTCCATCACCTTCGGCGAACTGGTCTATAATGGGCAGTGGTTCACACCGCTGCGGGAAGCCCTGAGCGCTTTTATGGAAAAGACTCAGGAGCGGGTCAGCGGCAAGGTTCGTTTGAAGCTATACAAAGGCAATATAATCAACGCCGGTGTCTGGAGTCCATACTCTCTGTATAGCGAGGAGATTGCAACATTTGGCGAGAGCGACTACAATCAGGCGGATGCCGCGGGATTTATTAATCTCTATGGTTTGCCTATAAAAGTCCAGGCCTTAGTGGACGGTAAAAAATAAGAAGAAAATCATATCCTGCGCGGCGATCAACTATGCAGGATATTCTAAGATTAAAGGAGGCAACATGTCGAAGATGTGGGCCGGCATCACTGCCGGTATTACCGACCCCGTTGCAGACGACTTCAATTCCTCCATCCGATTTGACAGTCGCATGTTCCGGCAGGATATTCAGGGCAGTATCGCCCATGCTGCCATGCTGACTGCCCGGGGCATCCTGACGGAAAGAGAAGGAAAAGTGTTGAGCGAGAGTCTGGCGGGAATTCTGAAGGATTTGGAAGCCGGGTCACTTAGACTCGACCTGAGTTGCGAAGATATCCACACATTTGTGGAGCAGGAATTGACAAGACGTATAGGCGATACCGGAAAAAAGCTGCACACAGCCAGAAGTCGCAACGACCAAGTGGCCTTAGATTTGCGGATGTATCTTCGGGAGGAATGCGATGAGATCGCTGCCTTGACAAAAACGCTAATCGTGGCGCTGACAAATCAGGCGGAGGCCCACAAGGCCAGCATTATGCCCGGTTATACTCACCTGCAGCGTGCGCAACCTGTTAGTTTTGGCCACCATCTGATGGCTTATGTTATGATGCTGCTGCGGGATCTGGATCGGATTTCCGACTGTAAAAAGCGCATGAACATCTCGCCCATCGGTTGCTGTGCCCTGGCAGGCACCACCTATGACACTGATCGGCGAATGGAGGCGGAACTGTTGGGCTTTGATGACATAAGCTTGAACAGCATGGACGGCGTATCCGACCGGGATTTCGCCCTGGAACTTTTGAGTGTCCTGTCCATTGAGATGATGCATCTGTCCCGGCTTTCCGAGGAACTGATTTTATGGGCAAGCTGGGAATTCCAATTCATCGAACTGTCCGATGCCTATACTACCGGTTCCTCCATAATGCCACAGAAGAGAAACGCCGACATGGCTGAGCTGGTTCGAGGCAAGACGGGCCGCGTTTTCGGAGACCTAATGGGTCTGTTGACTGTCCTCAAGGGGCTTCCTCTGGCTTACAATAAAGATATGCAGGAGGACAAGGAGAGTGTGTTTGATGCCTGCGACACGGTGAAGATGTGTCTCAAGGTGTTCACACCGATGCTCGCCACCATGAAGGTTCGTACTGACAACATGTTTCGTGCCGCCCAAACCGGTTTCATCAACGCTACGGATCTGGCTGATTATCTAGTACGCAAAGGTTTGCCCTTCCGCAATGCCTACAAACTCTCCGGACAGATTGTTGCCCGCTGTTTGGCAGAAGGACAGGTATTGGAAACCCTGCCATTAGAGATTTATCGAGAGTTCAGCCCCCTGTTTGATGAGGATCTGTATGGAGAGATTGACCTGAAGACCTGTGTTAGAAAACGCATTTCCGAGGGCGGCACCTCCGAAGCCTCGGTGGAAAAGCAGATCGCTTATGTTAGGACGGTATTGAATAATGACTAAGATATTTATAGATGGCAGTGCCGGCACCACCGGGCTGCGTATTGTGGAGCGCCTAAAGAACAGGGAGGATATCGAACTGATTAGAATCCCTGAAGATCTGCGCAAGGATCGAAAAACCCGCGAGGAGGCCATTAATGCTGCAGACATCGCGTTTTTCTGTCTGCCGGACGCAGCGGCGGTAGAGGCGGCTGCTCTGGTGCATGGGAATACCGTTGTAATCGACACCTCCACCGCACACAGAACCATGCCGGACTGGGACTACGGTTTCCCGGAGCTTTGCGGACTGCGGGAACGGATTGCAGTGAGTCATCGGGTAGCCAACCCAGGTTGTCACGCCAGCGGTTTTATCTCCCTAATAGAGCCCCTGGTCCGTGAAAAGTTGATTTCTCCGGATACGGCGCTGACCTGTTTTTCCGTCACCGGATATTCCGGCGGCGGCAAGGGCATGATTGCGGAGTATCAGAGTGACGGTAAAGACTCGGAGCTCGATGCTCCGAGACAGTATGCCATAACACAGGAGCACAAACATCTAAAGGAGATGGTAAAGCTCTGTTCTCTGACAACGGCGCCGGTGTTTTGCCCAATAGTTTCAGATTATTACAGCGGTATGGTCGTCACCGTACCCCTTTTCCGAAAATATCTGCGAGGCAACGCAGAGGATGTGGTTGCCCTTTACCGAGAACTGTATCGCGGACCCGTCGTTCATTACAAACACTATGACGAGGCGATGATTGCCGGCAACAGAATTTCCGGCAGGGACGATATGGAGATTACTGTGGCAGGAAACGAGGAGCGATTGTTGCTCATTTCCTGCTTTGACAACCTTGGCAAGGGCGCCTCCGGCGCTGCCATTCAGAACATGAACATTATTCTGGGCCTGGAACAAACCACAGGTCTAGTGCTTGAATAACAAGGAGAAAACTATGATTCAGATGATATCCGGCGGCGTGTGTGCCGCGAAGGGTTTTAAGGCCGCCGGCATCCATTGCGGTGTACGCAAGAACCGTACAAAGAAGGATTTGGCGCTGATAGTGAGTGACGTTCCTGCCAGCGCCGCAGCAGTCTATACCACGAATCTGGTCAAGGGTGCGCCTCTGACCGTAACCCGGCGACACATCGCCGACGGTATGGCACAGGCGGTGCTCTGCAACAGCGGCAACGCTAATACCTGCAACGCTGATGGAATAGAGATTGCCGAGCTGATGAGCGCTCTTGCATCCAAAGCCCTGAGCATCCGTGCGGAGGATGTAATAGTTGCCTCAACGGGGGTCATCGGACAACCATTGGACATAGCGCCCATAGCTACAGGCATCGATTATCTGGTGGCGTCTCTGTCTGAGAATGGAAGTGGGGACGCCTGCGAGGCCATCATGACCACCGACACGAAAAAGAAAGAGATTGCTTTGGAATTCAGTTTGGGATGCAAGACCTGTCACCTGGGCGGTATTGCCAAGGGCAGCGGTATGATTCATCCCAATATGGCTACCATGTTGGTTTTTCTGACAACAGACGTGGCCATCTCCCCGACCATGTTGCAAAAAGCGCTGCAGGGCGATATTCAAAAGACTTTCAACATGCTCAGTGTGGATGGAGACACATCCACCAATGACATGGTGAGCATACTGGCCAACGGCCAGGCCGGGAACACCGAGATTACTGCTGAGGGTGCTGATTTCGATGTTTTCATGCAGGCACTCAACACCGTGAACATCTTTCTCTGCCGCGGCATAGCCGGAGACGGCGAAGGAGCTACAAAGCTGCTGGAGTGTGCAGTTACAGGAGCGAAGAACGAGGCGGCAGCCAAGGCCGTAGCCAAGAGCGTAATTTGTTCCAGCCTGGTTAAGGCAGCTATGTTCGGCGAGGACGCCAACTGGGGAAGGATACTCTGCGCCATCGGTTACAGCGGCGTGGAGGTGGACGTGGATAAAGTGGGTGTGAGCTTCCGTTCAAGAGCGGGCAATGTAAAGCTCTGCCGGAACGGAGTGGGTGTTCCTTTTTCGGAGGAACTGGCCTCTCAGGTGCTCCGCGAGAGCGAAATCGAGATTTTGGTTTCTTTGGGCGATGGGGACGCCTGCGCCACCGCCTGGGGCTGCGACCTAAGCTACGAGTATGTGAAAATCAACGGTGACTATCGTACCTGAGGAGGAACAGAGTATGGACAATTTGCATTTTTCAAACACCCAGCGAGCCCAAGTACTCACTGCGGCACTGCCCTATATCCAACGTTACAATGGGCGTATCGTGGTTATAAAATACGGAGGCAATGCCATGGGCAACGAACAGTTGCGACAGCAGGTTATGGAGGACATCGTCCTGCTGTGGCTGGTGGGCGTGAAGGTTGTACTGGTTCACGGTGGAGGACCGGAAATCAGCGAGCTGATGCAGCGACTTGGCAAAGAACCGGAATTCGTGGACGGCCTGCGGGTCACGGATAAGGAAACAGTAGACATTGTGCAGATGGTGCTGGCCGGAAAGATTAACAAAACTCTGGTGAAGCTACTGGAGATTAAAGGCGGCAAGGCCATGGGAATTTCCGGCATGGACGGACGGTTAATTCAGGCGAAAATGAAAAATCCCCAGTTGGGATATGTCGGCTACATCACGGGGATTAATATCGAACCGGTAGTGGATTTGCTGGAAAAGGGCTACATCCCGGTAGTATCCACTTTGGGTTGCGACACAGAGGGGAACACTTACAACATCAACGGCGACACGGCAGCGGCGCACATCGCCGGCGCCCTGGGAGCCAAAAGACTCATCATGATGACGGATATTGCCGGCGTCCTCCGGGACAGGAATGACCCGGCTACACTGATTCCGGAATTGAGCATCTCCGAAGCGTTAAGTCTGTTCGAAGAGAATATGATTGACGGCGGCATGATTCCCAAGGTGGAGTGTTGTATCGATGCAATACATCGAGGCGTGGAGAGCGTCATCATCATGGACGGACGGGTACCGCACTCTATCCTCATTGAGCTTCTCACCGATGAGGGTGCAGGCACTATGGTTGTAAAAGGAGAGGATTCCCATGACTGATATCAAAGCGATTGACAAAAAATATGTAGCCAACACCTATGCACGCTTTCCGGTGCAGTTGGTGTCGGGCAAGGGCGCCATGGTCTTGGATGAGAACGGGAAGGAATATATCGATATGGGTACCGGTATCGGTGTGACAGCCTTCGGTTTTGCGGATGAGGAGTTGAAAAAAGCTGTTTTCGCGCAGCTTAATCTGTTGCAGCACAGCTCTAACTTGTATTACACTGAACCTTGCGCCTTATTGGCCATGGGTCTCTGCCAGCGGACAGGGATGAAGAAGGTATTCTTTTCCAATTCCGGAGCCGAGTCCAACGAATGCGCCATAAAAGCGGCCCGCAAGTGGGCAGCTGAAAAGAAGGGGTCGGAATACTATAACATCGTGACGCTTCAAGATAGCTTTCACGGTCGAACCCTCACCACATTGGCCGCCACCGGGCAAAGCCAATATCATGAGCTGTTCCAGCCCCTGACCCCTGGATTCATACACGCTCCAGCCAACGATTTAGAGGCTGTGAAAGCAGCATCACTGCAACACAATACCGCTGCGATAATGATCGAATGCATCCAGGGAGAGGGAGGCGTTATCGTCATGGATAGAAACTTCGTCACCCAACTTGCCGATTTCTGCGCAGCGGAGGACATTCTGCTGATTGTGGATGAGGTGCAGACCGGCAACGGTCGTACCGGCAGTCTCTTTGCTTATATGCAGTACGGTATAATGCCGGATATCGTAACTACGGCTAAGGGCCTAGGCGGCGGTTTGCCTCTTGGGGCAACGCTGCTGGGTGAGAAAGTTGAATTCGTTTTAGGCGCCGGGGATCACGGCTCCACTTTCGGTGGTAACCCCGTCAGTTGCGCCGGAGCTCTGAGTATCCTGAACCGCCTTGATGCGGAGTTTCTGGCAGATATTAGAAAGAAGGGAGAGTACATCTTTTCTCAGCTCAACGGAGCGCCGGGGGTGGAATCCGTCAGCGGTATGGGTCTAATGATCGGAGTGAAGCCCATAAAGCCGGTAGACAAGGTGCTTGAGAGTTGTAGAGAAATGGGCGTTTTGTGCCTGACAGCCAAGAACAAGCTACGCCTGTTGCCGCCGTTGAACATCCCCATGGACACCCTGGAGGCTGCGGTGGACACTATCAAGGCCGCCTGCACAGAATAAGGAGAACAAAAATGTTTTTGAAGGGACGCAGCTTTCTTAAGCTGCTTGACTATACTCCGGAAGAGATTTCCGGGCTGCTGGATTTGGCGGTAGAACTGAAGACTATGAAAAAGACCGGTATTCCGCACCGGTTGCACGAAGGCAAAAACGTGGTGCTGATCTTTGAGAAAACCAGCACCCGCACCTGTTGCAGCTTTGAGGTGGCAGCGGCGGATTTGGGGATGCACTCGTTGTACCTGGACTCCAATGCTTCTCAGATTGGCAAGAAAGAGAGCATCGCTGACACCGCTCGGGTGCTGGGTCGAATGTTTGACGGCATCGAATACCGGGGATTTGGCCAGGAGCGGGTGGAGATGCTGGCAGCACATTCAGGGGTGCCCGTTTGGAACGGACTCACGAATGAGTTTCACCCAACCCAAATTCTGGCAGATTTCCTGACCATCCGGGAGCATATAGGTGCCTTGACGGGTAAAAAACTGGTATACATGGGAGACGCCCGCTACAATATGGGAAATTCCTTAATGGTGGGTTGTGCCAAGATGGGCCTGCACTTTGTGGCATGTGCTCCAGAGGCGTATTTTCCGAATCCAGAGCTGGTGAAAACATGTCAGACCATAGCGGAGAAGAGCGGTGCGATATTAGAGTTTATAAAGGAACCCAAGCTGGCTGTACAGGGTGCGAATATAATCTACACGGATATTTGGGTTTCCATGGGTGAGCCGGAATCGGTCTGGGAGGGGCGCATCCGGGATTTGCTGCCATATCAGGTTAACAAGGCGTTGATGGATACCGCGGGATCCCAGTGCCGCTTTATGCACTGCCTGCCAGCTTACCATGATTTGGAGACGGAGAACGGATTGGCCATCTATAAAGCGTTCGGCCTAGAGGCAATGGAGGTCACAAATGAAGTGTTCGAGGGACCTCAATCCATCGTCTTTGACCAAGCAGAGAACCGCATGCACACAATAAAAGCCGTTATGGCAGCCACTTTGTGATTGTACTATGAAGAATGAAATACAAGCAGCGTATCTGATATTGGAAAACGGCAAAATTTTTGCGGGTCGACGTATTGGCGCTGAGATAGAAAGTATAGGTGAGCTGGTATTTACCACTGGCATGACGGGTTATCTGGAGACTTTGACCGATCCCGGCTGTGCCGGTCAGATTATTCTGCAGACCTTCCCCCTCATCGGAAACTGCGGAGTCATCTCTACGGATCTTGAGGGTGATTGTTTTGCAAAGGGCTATGTGGTTCGGGAACTGTGTGATACACCATCCAACTTCCGCAGCGAGTATAAGCTGGATCGATTTCTAAAGGAACAGGGCATCCCCGGTGTCTGCGGAGTGGATACCCGCGCGATTACACGGATAATCCGTGAGGAAGGCGTCATGAACGCCTGTATCTGCGACACGTCTTCTGCGGATTTGCAGAGGCTTAAAAACTACAAAATGCGCGGCGGGGTATCAATGGTCTCCGGCAAAACAATCACCGAATACCCTGCGGAGGGAACAGAGCTTTTCTATGTAGCACTGTTGGACTACGGTGTCAAACGAAGTATCATCCGCTGCCTGTGCCGCCGGGGCTGCCGGGTGACGGTACTGCCTCACGACACGCCGGCTGAAACCGTGCTGGGCTTAAAGCCTGACGGACTTGTACTCTCCAACGGTCCCGGCGACCCGGCGGAGAATGTTTATGAGATCGTACAGCTACAGAAACTCATTGGGAAGTTACCTGTTTTTGGCATATGTTTGGGTCACCAGTTGGCAGCTCTTGCTATGGGCGGGAAAGTCGTGAAACTCAAATGCGGACATAGGGGTGCCAATCAGCCGGTGCGTTTGATAGACGGATCTCGTACTTGGATTACAAATCAGAATCATGGATATGTTGTGGTCAGCGAGAGCATGGAAGGCATTGCAAAGTTAAGTTATGTAAATGTGAACGACTTGAGCTGCGAAGGGCTGGATTATCCCGATAGGCGCTGTTTTACCGTGCAATTCCATCCCGAAGCCAGAGGGGGTCCACAGGACACGGAGTTTCTATTCGACCGCTTTATCGCAATGATGAAAGGAGAGCAGGATGCCAAAGGATAAGAGCATACATAAGGTTTTGGTCATCGGCTCCGGTCCCATCGTCATAGGCCAGGCGGCGGAGTTTGATTACGCAGGGGCTCAGGCCTGCAGAATACTGCGGCAGGAAGGGATTGAAACGGTGTTGGTCAACTCCAATCCCGCCACCATCATGACCGATAAGCATCTGGCGGACTCCATTTATCTAGAGCCATTAACGGCAGAGACTCTTAGACGAATCATTGCCAAGGAACGTCCGGACGGCCTGTTGGCAGGACTTGGGGGTCAGACTGGTCTGACCATCGCCATGCAGTTGAGCAGGGACGGGACCCTGGAAGAATACGGTGTACGGCTGTTAGGTTCTGATATTGAGGCCATTGAAAAGGCAGAGGATCGGGAATGTTTCCGGGAAACCCTGGAATCAATAGGGCAGCCGGTAATTCCCTCAGAGACAGCCAAGGACTTGGATGCCGCGCTGGACATAGCCGCTCGTATCGGCTATCCGGTAATCGTTCGACCGGCTTTTACCCTGGGTGGCACAGGTGGCGGTATTGCAGAGAACGCAGAGGAGCTCAGAACCATCGCAAAACTGGGGCTGGATCTCTCGCCTATTACCCAGATTCTGGTGGAGAAATGCATCTACGGTTGGAAAGAGATTGAGTTTGAAACCATGCGCGACAGCGCAGGCAATGTCATCGCTGTCTGCTCCATGGAGAACATTGACCCGGTGGGCATCCACACGGGGGACTCCATCGTGGTGGCTCCTGCCCTAACTCTAGCAGATAAGGAGTATCAGATGCTGCGTACGGCGGCTCTAAACATCATCACTGAGATTGGCATTGAGGGCGGCTGCAACTGCCAATTTGCTCTGAATCCGAAGAGTTTTGAATATGCGGTTATCGAGGTGAATCCGCGGGTGAGCCGCTCCTCGGCTCTCGCCTCCAAGGCTACAGGCTATCCCATAGCCAAAATAAGCACCAAAATTGCTCTGGGTTACACTTTGGATGAAATAAAAAACGACATCACCGGTAAGACCTGCGCCTGCTTCGAACCCGCGCTGGACTATGTTGTGGTAAAGATCCCCAAGTGGCCCTTTGATAAGTTTGCCGGTTCCAGTCGAAAGCTGGGGACGCAGATGAAAGCCACCGGCGAGGTGATGGCCATTGCGCTGAACTTTGAAACGGCACTGATGAAGGCGGTGCGGGGAGCAGAGATCTCTCTGGATACACTGAACGCAGTTCCACTCTCAGGTGAGAGCGTAAGAGAACGACTAAGGGAACAGAATGATCGCCGGCTCTTTACCGTGTTCGAAGCGCTGAAGGCCGGTGTCAGCGTAGAGGAAATCCACTCCATCACTAAGATAGACTCCTGGTTCCTGCATAAGCTTCGTGGTCTTGCCTCTTTCGAGATGCAAATCGCAGCCAAGGGTCTCTCCGACGAGGACTATCTACAGGCTAAGTGTCTAGGTTATACCGATGAGGCCATCCGTCGACTAACGGGTGTGGAGGAATTGCCCGGACGGTCAATGACCTATAAGATGGTGGACACTTGTGCAGCGGAGTTTGATGCAGAGACTTCCTATTTTTATTCCTGTTTTGAGCAAGACTGTGAGGCTCGCAGTTTCCCGCGCAGTGGCAAGCCTGTGATGATGGTATTGGGTTCGGGACCTATCCGCATCGGTCAGGGCATCGAGTTTGACTACAGCAGCGTACACTGCGCGTGGACCTTGAGGGAGATTGGTTATGACGTGGTCATTGTCAATAATAACCCGGAGACTGTCTCCACCGACTATGATACAGCCGACCGGTTATACTTTGAACCTCTATGTCCAGAGGATGTGTGGAATATCATTCAGGTAGAAAAGCCTGTGGGTGTTGTTGTGGCCTTCGGCGGCCAAACGGCCATCAAGCTGACCCGTTTTCTGGACGGAAAAGGCATTCCCATCCTGGGTACCTCTGCCGACAGCATCGATTTAGCGGAGGACCGTGCCCGATTTGATGCTCTGCTGGAACGTTTCGGGATTCGACGGCCAAAAGGCCGGGGAGTAAACAGCATTGATGAGGCCCTTGCCGCTGCGGATGAGTTAGGCTACCCGGTGTTGCTTCGACCCTCTTATGTGATCGGCGGACAAAATATGTGTATCTCGAGGGATGCGGAGACCACGGAGCGTTACATGCGAGGTATTCTTGCCGGTAGCATCGAAAACCCCGTACTGATAGACAAATACATGCCCGGCACGGAACTGGAAGTAGATGTTCTCTCCGATGGGGAAGACATACTAATTCCCGGTATCATGGAACATATTGAACGGGCAGGCGTCCACAGCGGGGACTCCATCGCCGTCTATCCCTCTTATAATCTTAGCGACAAATTCCTGAAACGGGTCTGTCAGGTATCGAAACAGCTGGCTCTGGCTCTAGGTACCCGAGGCCTCGTAAACATCCAGTACCTAATCTATGGTGATGAGTTATATGTAATCGAGGTGAACCCCCGGGCCTCACGAACCGTACCCTACATCAGTAAGGTGACCAATATACCTATGGTGAATCTGGCTTCCCGAGTTATGCTGGGGGCGCGCCTTAGAGATCTAAGCTACGGTACGGGTCTGTATCGCACTTTACCGTACTTCGCGGTGAAAGTACCGGTGTTTTCTTTTGAAAAACTCTCCGACGCCAACTCTATCCTTGGGCCTGAGATGAAATCCACCGGAGAGGTGCTGGGTATCGGCCGAACTTTGGCGGAAGCCATGTTCAAAGGGTTGACCGCAGCAGGTTTCACGGTACCCAGCTTACACGGCCGGGGCGATGTCGGTGTGCTACTGAGTGTGGAGACCGGTGACTATCAGGAAGTATTGGGTCTGGCCCGGCGGTTGTACCAGCTGGGGCTTAAACTCTACGCAACCAGTGGCACAGCGGCAGCAATTTCTAATCTTGGTATCCCGGTGGAGGCTGTGCCCAATGCCACAGAAAGCGAGCGTATTCACCAGCTCATGGAACGAAGGAAACTCTGTTACATTATCTATACAGGTGCAGTCAAGGACGCTACCATGGGCGACTACATAGCCCTGCACCGACGGGCAATGCAACTTGGTATTCCCTGTCTGACTTCTCTGGATACTGCAAACGCCCTGGCGGAGATCATTGCCAGTCGTTTCAACCAGTCCAACACGGAACTTGTAAACATCAATAACCTGCGACTCTGGCGGCAGACAATTCCTTTCGCCAAGATGCAGGATGGAGGTAACGACTACATTTTTATCGAGAATTTCGACGGCCGCATCACCTGTCCGGAATCTCTATGTGTTAGCCTCTGCACACCCCACTACGGCATCGGCGGAGACGGTATTGTGCTTATTGAGAAGTCCTCAGTGGCGGATGTGAAGATGCGCAGTTTCAACCGTGACGGCAGCGAAGGCAAAACGGCAGGCAACAACCTGCGCTGTGTGGCCAAGTACCTGTATGATAAGGGATATGTGCGCTCGGATTACATAAGCGTGGAGACCGCCAGCGGGGTACGCTTCATGCGGCTCTTCTGCAGGAACGATAAGGTCAGTTCCGTATCCGTGGATATGGGGAAGGCCATTCTTGATGCAGCATCTATTCCGGTATGTTCGAAGAACAGCCGAATGATTGACAGTCCCGTTCAAATCGGAGGTAAGACGTGGCATGTTACCTGCGTCTCCGTGGGCAATCCCCACTGCGTAGTTTTCTGTGACAACATCGACAGCCTGGACTTGGAACAAATCGGTCCGGAGTTTGAGTACGCAGAGCTGTTCCCTGAGAGGGTGAACACGGAGTTTGTACGAGTCGTCAACCGCAATAGTCTGCGAATGCGAGTCTGGGAGCGGGGCAGCGGCGAGACACTTGCATGCGGCACCGCCGCCTGCGCTGCAGTGATTGCAGCGGTTGAGAACGGCTGGTGTGACAAGGGCAGCGATGTGAGGGTTACGTTGCTGGGCGGCGAACTGATCGTTAATTACACCGACGAGCGTGTGTTGCTCACCGGCGGCGCAACGCTGGTCTACGAGGGTAGTTTTGAATATTAGATTTGTGTCCTGTTTTATATTTTCACAGACGAAAGCCGCAGACCGTTTGGACTGCGGCTTTCAGATTAAGACGCAGAAAAAAGTCTGCTCCTTTCATGCAACTGCTTTCCATTTTACCGAGAATGAACATTCTCAAATCTCTCAAATAAATAATCCGAACTCATCTCCAGTAAAGAAGATTTTGTTCGGATTATTTTAGTTTGGTGCGGGCGACAGGACTTGAACCTGCACGAAACAAATCACTAGATCCTAAGTCTAGCGCGTCTGCCATTTCCGCCACGCCCGCTTTTTGATTTTCGAATAATATATTATATTTGATATTAATAGTCAATCCAACTTTTTGCTTGATGTTAAAGCTGACGATATATATAATCTAATGGAAGAAATCGGAGGTGCAAATGAAACTGTTAAATAAGTTTGAAAGAAGATTTCCGCGCTTTGGAATCCAAGGTCTAATGCTGTATATTGTCATAGCCATGGGGTTTGTCTATTTTTTGGATTTTACCCAACCTACAAGGTCATTGGCCTCTTTACTTGTGTTTGACAGAAATCTGATTTTTTCCGGAGAACTGTGGAGAACAATTACTTTTGTATTTCTTCCCCCGACAACCTCACTTATTTTTGTGGTTTTTTCTCTATATTTCTATTACCTTATCGGAAGTGCTCTCGAATCATACTGGGGTACGGCTATGTTTAACATTTTCTATTTTATTGGTGTTTTGGGAAATATAATTGCAGGATTTCTGACCGGAACCGCATATAATTTTTATCTCAATATGTCATTATTTTTTGCCTTTGCAATTTTGTATCCTGATTTTCAAATACTTGTTTTTTTCTTCCTTCCGATTAAAATTAAATATCTGGCTTTTTTAAATCTGTTAATGTTCGTGGCATCCTTCATCCGCTCGATTATTTTTAGCAATTACTCTGAAGCTGTTTCAATTATTATTTCCATGCTGAATATAATACTCTTCTTCGGCGGTGATTTTATAAACAGAATTAAAAATAATTTGAGTTATAGAGAATCAAGAAAACGATTCAGAGATCAAAGTCGATTTCAATAATTAGCATTGAACTAAAAGGAGCCTCAGGTGTTTTCCCGAGGCTCCTTTTTATTGCTCTTATTTGTTTTTCAATATCTCTAAAAGCAACTCTAAAACTCTCTTTTTATTCAACTTGTAGACAACCTTTATATCGCCTTCCGGTTCAGTGTATGACCTTGTATCAACTACCAGTCGCCCGTCACAAAAACTGCCTCCGAAATCCACATCACAGTTCTGTTTTTTAATTACTTCGATGAATGAATCATCTATTAAATATAAAATGCAAAACACATCATGCATTGCAATACCGTTGTCTGTTGAATCCTCCATATTATTGCTGATTCCAAGCAGTGTCAGTCTGTCACACCAATGTTCTATTAAATTTCCAAAAAATTCCGACCAGGGATTGTCCAGGCTTTTAATTGTCTTTGCGTCATCTTTACCGAACAGTATGGATGTTGTTGCATCTAATGGGAAAATAACAACAGGACAATCTGCTTTAATCATAATTTGAGCTGCTTCGGGATCCCAAAAGAAATTTGCTTCTGCAGCACTTGTAATATTTACAGCCTCATGACCTCCACCCATAACAATAATCTGTTTAATATTTTTTGCAATCGAAGGATCCATTCTGAGTGCCATACCGACATTTGATGCCGGACCCACAGCTACAATTGTGATTTTCTCTTCTGTTTCTCGAAGCGTTTCCACCAAGAAACTGACAGCATGCTGCTTCTCGGCTTTTATCGTGGCTTTAGGCAAATTTAAGTAATCATCATGTACAGCAAGTTGCTTGCCGTCATGTTCCTGCCGATATTTTTGTTTTCTTTGGTTTTCGGTTCTTCCCGGACTCATTTTTTGAACCATCGGATCAGGCATTCCGGCATAAACGGGAACCTTTCCACCCATAAGTTCAACTACTCTCAGCGTGTTTTCCAATGTAAACTTTAGAGGAAGATTTCCATGCGTTACAGTTATCGCCATAAGTCTGTCGCCCAATCCACATACGGCGGTAATTATAGCCATCGCATCATCAGTACCTGTGTCCACATCAAGAATAATTTTAGAGTTATCCATCTTTACCCCCTTGAAATAAGATTTTTATTATATATTCTTTTGAAAACTTTTACTATTTCCACAATAGGAATTACAGAAAACGAAAGCCCGATACATATAATTATTTCATTAAAGGTAAGTGAAGTCAATCTGAAAACAACGTTTAACCCGGGTATATATATTACTGTCAAGGTTAACAAAAGACTGAGCAACATCGCACCAACAAGCCAATTATTCTTACTTTTCAGTTGAATTATAGATTTATCTCTCGATCTCAAGTTAAAGGAGTGAAATATCTCGCAAAGTGAGAGGGTCATAAAAGCCATAGTCATTCCTGTTAATTGGTTGTGTTTTGACCCTATAAAATAGGACACCAATGTTAAAACCGCTATCAATAGCCCCTGCCAAATTATGTCCAAACCCATCTGATTGGAAAATATGTTTTCTCCCTGATCTCTGGGCTTCTTTTTCATTGCGTCCGGCTCAATCTCCTCCATCCCCAAGGATATCGCAGGAAATGTATCAGTAATGAGATTTATCCACAATATGTGAATAGGAGCGAAAAGTTTAAACCCAAAAACAGTTGCAACAAAAATCGCAATTACCTCCGACAGATTTGATGCCAACAAAAACTGTATGGATTTTCTAATATTTTCGTATATGCGTCTGCCTTCTTCAATCGCAAGCACGATTGTCGCAAAATTGTCATCTGCCAGGACCATATCTGCAACATTTTTGGTTACATCGGTACCGGTTATACCCATTCCTATTCCGATATCGGCATTTTTTATTGCAGGAGCGTCATTTACACCATCACCTGTCATTGCAGTCACCTTTCCAAGCGACTTCCACATATTCACAATTCTAACCTTATGTTCAGGTTTTACTCTGGCATATACTGATATATCTCTTATTCTTTCACTAAACTCCTCGTCTGACATCTCAGAAAGTTCAACCCCTGTTACAGCCTGTCTTTCATTTGTCAGGATTCCTAATGATTTTGCAATCGCCACTGCTGTATCTTTGTGGTCTCCCGTAATCATAACGGCTTTAATTCCCGCACTTTTACATTCATTAATTGCTGTTAGCACTTCCGGTCTTATCGGATCAATCATTCCAACAAGTCCCAAAAACACCATGTCATTTTCAGCCGCTTCCGGCGATGTTTCTTCGGGTTCGCTTTTAAAGACTTTGTATGCCGCTCCCAACACTCTTAGTGCTTTTTCAGCCATTTTTTTGTTTTCCGATGTTACAAGATTCATCTTGCTTTCATTTATTTCATTGGCGGTGCCGTTTATTAGAATACGGGTGCACTTTGAAAGAATTACATCTGGCGCCCCGGTTGTGAATTGATAATAGTTCCCCTCGTTATCAAGATTGAAGGTCGTCATCATTTTTCTTTCAGAATCAAAAGGAATGTCAAAGATTCTGACCATTTCAGGGGTTCCCACAGCCCTCTCACCATACTCAATCTGAGCTATTTGTGTCGGGTCGCCTACGTAGTTCCCTTCACTGTCCTTCTCTACATCATTACAGCAGTACATCGCAAGGCCAAGCAGATTTTCATCGCCAAAGCTCTCAACTACAGTCATTTTATTTTGGGTTAGAGTTCCGGTTTTGTCCGAACAAATAACCTGTGTGCAACCGAGTGTCTCAACTGCTGTCAGCTTCCTTACAATTGCATTCTTTTTCGACATCTTGGTTATTCCGATAGAGAGAACAACTGTCACAACTACTACCAAACCTTCCGGAATTGCAGCAACAGCGAGGCTTATCGCAGTCAGAAGCGCATCAAATATTAAATTTCCATCCTGTCCTCCGCTGCGCAATACTGAAAATAGAAAGATAAAAATTGAAATGCCCAACACTGCAAAGCTTAGAACCTTGCTCAATTGTGCAAGTTTTCTTTGTAATGGTGTTTTTTCATCTACTTCAACAGCAAGAGCTCCGGCAATCTTTCCCATTTCGGTTTTCATTCCGGTCGCAATTACAACACCTTCCCCGCGCCCATAAACTGCGCTGGTGCCCATATATGCCATGTTATACCTGTCACCCAAAGGTGTTTCCCGTTCGCTATATTCTATAACACTCGGATTTTTTTCTACCGGCGTAGATTCCCCCGTCAGAGCCGCTTCTTCACATTTTAAACTCGATGTTTCTATAAGTCTTAAATCTGCGGGAATCGAATCTCCCGATTCGATTATCACAATATCTCCTACTACAATTTCTTCAGTATCAATCACGGAAATATTGTTGTCCCTTCTAACCTTGGCATGTGGCGCTGACATTTTTTGCAGAATTTCGATAGCTTTTTCCGCTTTCCCCTCCTGAACGATTCCCAATACGGCATTTATTGCAACTACAATGAAGATAATAACCATATCGGCAGTCTCTTTAAAAACACCCGAAATGATCGCTGCAGCAATCAGAACGATAACCATCGGGTCTCTTACTTGGTCTAAAACTCTTAAAAACAGACTCCTTTTTTTAGCTTCAGCAAGCTTATTTTTTCCGTTTTTCTCCAAAAGCACCCTTGCACGTTCTGTACTCAGGCCTGACTTTGTTACATCGTTCTCTTTCAGGACTTCTTCAACAGATTTAAAATGCATTTTCAAATTAGTAATACGCTCCTTCGATATATATTGTAAGAGTAAAAAAAATATATGCAGATTTCCGATTGGATATCTGCATATAACTAAAAATCAATCATCCCTTATCTTTTGATTTTAGATTTAAATACCTGCTTTTTTCAGCCAGTATGCCTTCACTTTTCAGATATTCATTATTTTTCTTTTCGTAAATATATGAGCCCGCAAGATACAAGGCAGGAACCGTAACAACCATAAAATCATAAACACTTATTGTACCGAGATTCATGAAATTAAAAGCGAGAAAAAGCAGTTCCATAACAACAATTAACCAACCGCTCATTTTATAAAACTTCGGTTTCCTGGGATATGACTTATGCCCCGCACCCATAATTCCCACAAAGCCTTCAATTAAACCTATTGCCATTAAGAAAATTACAGTTGCAATAAAAATCGATTTTGCATATGGCTGTGTTTCAGTCATATTTGAAAATGATACTGTTGCAAGAGCAATCTTTACGGAACCCGAAACAAGCAACACTAAGCCGCTTAACATCAACACCCAGCACCTTTTCATAATTCACCATAACACATTTTTAGGTCAACACCTGATTTATACAAGTTCAACAATCCCCTTTGCAGCATCCACTTTTATATATGATCCGGTTTTCATAAGGCTCATTCCTCCTTCGGCATTCACAATCACGGGTATGGATAGTGTCTGTTCAATCATGACAGCTCTGTCGTCCTTTTTTCCACTGCAAATGACTAAACCCGCTGCAAATCTCAAAATCGGAAGGATATTCTCCGTAAGTTCTTCAACAACAAAAATTCTTCCCTTATCCAATAGATTTTCCTGGGGTTTGTCATTGATTCCTATCACCCACGCCGAACCGTTGGCAACCCTATTTCCAATTCCCATGCCTTTAACAAGTACATTTCCAACCATATGCACTTTTAACATATTAGTTGTTCCGCTCACACCTAAAGGGACACCGGAAGTTATGATGGTAACGTCTCCGTTTTTTACATATCCGGTTTTCAGAGCCGCTTCCACCGCATTGGTGAATAGTTCATCCGTCGTCTCCATAACCTCACTTAAAACCGGTACTACACCCCAATGAAGTTTCAACTGGGTTATCGCCTTTTTACTCGTTACCGCTGCGATTACCGGACACTTGGGTCTATATCTTGCTACCCGCCGTGCAGTTTCTCCACTCGTAGTAACGGCAATAATAGCAGAAGCCCCTAAATCCCTCGCCGTCGAACAGGTCGCATGTCCTATTGCAGAGGTGATGCTCTGAACTCCAGGCTCATCGAAATCCGTAATTCTGAATCTTTCCCAATAATCTATTGAGCTTTCCGCCTGTTTTGCAATTTTTCTCATCGTTGCAAGCGATTGAATGGGGTATTTCCCCGATGCGGTTTCTCCCGACAGCATTAAAGCACTCGTTCCGTCAAAAACCGCATTTGCAACGTCAGTGACTTCCGCTCTTGTCGGTCTCGGATTTCTTATCATTGAATCAAGCATTTGAGTCGCAGTTATTACGGGTTTTCCCGCTTTATTACATTTTTCAATCAGTTGTTTTTGAACTACAGGTATTTCCTCGACAGAAATCTCTACACCCAAGTCCCCTCTTGCTATCATTATTCCATCCGACAAGCGAATGATATCGTCGATATTATTTACACCTTCGCGATTTTCGATTTTGGCTATCAGTTTTATTCCGCCTCCGCCATTTTTTTCGAGAAACCTGGAGTAATCTATTATGTCCTCTTTTTTTCTGGCAAACGATATCGCAACAAAATCAAAATCATGCTTTATTGCAAACAAAAGATCTCGTTCATCCTGTTCGGTCATTGACGGTAAGCTTAATATGGTATTAGGAACATTTATGCTCTTTCTACTGCTGACTGCCCCGCCGTTTCTAATTAAGCAGACTATTTCAGTGTTCGTGAGCGACTCAACCGTGAGTTCAACCAAACCATCATCAATTAGAATACTATCCCCTACCGATACATCTCCGGGCAGAGTTTTAGATGAAATTGAGATAATCTCGGAATTGCCGTCAACCACATCCGTCGTCAGCGTAATTCTCTTGCCCGTTTCCAAAGTTATTTCTCCGCCGGTAATCATTCCCAGTCTGATTTCCGGGCCTCTCGTATCCATAAGAACCGCAACATTGGTGTTTTGCTCCTTACAAATCTTTCTGAACTGTTTCAGTCGTTTTTCGTGTTCTTCGTGAGTCCCGTGCGAAAAATTCATCCTTGCCACATCAAAACCTTCCGAAACCAGCGCCCTCACTGATTTTTCGTCATCGACAGCAGGTCCGAGTGTGCATACAAATCTGGTTCTAATCATATTCGCTCCTCCAAAAACCGAATAAAAACTTCGTATATTTATTACATCATATTTTAGGGTAAATATAACGCCATAAACTATTTAAAATCTCATCATTGTCTTCATCGTAAAAAGAATTAATCGCTACAACACAATCTTTGTCCGGAAATACTATAGCATATTGTCCATACTTCCCATCAGCTCTGAATGAATTTCCCGGTCCTAACCAGAAAAAGAAACTGTATTTGCTCCTCCATGGGTTGTTATCTTCTCCTGTTTCAATTTGGCATTTTGAAACCATGTCAACCCAACTATTCGAGATCAAACGGTTTGATTTCCATATTCCGCCCTGTAAATAAAGTTGCGCAAATTTTGCAATTTCTTCCGTCGTAAGCATTAATCCGCTTGAGCCGAATATGCTGCCCATCGGATCTCTTTCCCATGTTGGAAGATAAATCCCGAGAGGTTCAAACAATCTCGGCATCAGAAATTCTACTAAATTGCATCCGTAAATTCTTTCAACTATCAGGCCCGCCAAATAGGAGCCTTCGTTGTTATATACAAATCTGCTTCCGGGAGCTTTTGAAAACTTGTGTCTAAAGATGTGCTTTGGCCAATCGATATTTTTTTGCCTATACCTGAGTTCTCCATGTAGTATAGCTCTATCCAACCCTAAAGACATTGTCAAAAGATTTCGTACCGTGACATAGCTCCATTTTTTTCGGGGATTTTCAGGCATGTCGTCTTTAAAGTAGTCAAATATGCATTCATCCAACGACAACTTATTGTCATCTACTGCCATACCGACTGCCGTGGATACAAAAGACTTTGACACCGAATACTGATTTAATCGTATGTTTTCAATTCGATTGTATCTGGCAATCTCTTTGCCTTCCTTTAAAATTATCAGACTGCACAATCTTTTATCAGGCAGTGAAGCAAGAAACTCTTCTAAAATTTAAAAACACCTTCCTTTTAATTCTGTGAAATTTCGTCCAAAAAACTGTTCCCCTCAAGTGTATTATCGATGTTAAAGTAGTCGAGGATAGTTGCACTGATATCGGAAAAACTGCATCTTGTCCCAAGGTCTTTCCCCTTTTTAACACCTCTTCCATACGCAAGCATGGGGACATATTCTCTCGTGTGATCGGTTGATGCGGTAAACCCGGGATCACAACCGTGGTCAGCGGTTATTATCAGTAAGTCATCGTCTCTCATGTTCTCAATAAAATCCGATAACTGAGAGTCAAATTCGGAAAGAGCAGCAGCATATCCATCAATATTCCTTCTGTGACCATAGACCATATCAAACTCAACCAGATTCACGAAACACAATCCGCAAAAATCTTCTTCAAGTAATTCAGATGTGATTTTCATACCTTCATCATTGTTTCTGGTGGAAAAGGTTTTGGATATACCCTTACCTGCAAAAATATCATAAATCTTCCCTATGCCTATTGTGTCAATATTGTTTTTTTGCAGAATATCGAGCATAGAGTCATTGGGCGGTTCAAGCGAAAAATCATGCCTGTTTGAAGTTCTCGTAAAACCGGATTCATTATCTCCTACAAAAGGTCTCGCAATT
Source organism: Oscillospiraceae bacterium (assembly GCA_012520915.1). Taxonomy (GTDB): domain Bacteria; phylum Bacillota; class Clostridia; order Oscillospirales; family Ruminococcaceae; genus WRIP01. Next base: position 17,145 of record JAAYNJ010000030.1, on the reverse strand, counting down.
ACCCTTCCTACTCCCCATTCTCCCTGTAGAATTTCCCTTGCCTTTCTACAATAATCGTACAATTCCTCCAGTGGAACAATCTCCTCATGTGCGGCAATTTGAAATACACTATCCGCTGACGTATAGACAATAAGATTTCCCGTCTGCATATGCTCTTCCCCATACACCTTTAGCACTTCCGTGCCGGAATAAGGGAGATTGCAAATTACTTTCCTTCCCGTTTCCGTTTCAAACCTGTTAATAAGCTCATCGGGAAAACCGTTCGGAAAAACCGGCAAGGGGTATTCAGAGATAATTCCGGCAATTTCCCAATGTCCTACCGTGGTGTCTTTTCCTTTTGACTTTTCCGCCAATCTGGCATACGCCCCGATAGGAGTTAGAGATTTATCTCCAACATTTATCCCTGCAATATTAAATAGACCAAGCGAGCTCATGGTCGGGACTGAAAGCTTTTCTGATTTGATAACACTGGCTATTGTCGATGAACCCGAGTCTCCATAATCTTCCGCATCGGGCATGGCACCAACCCCAAAGCTATCTAAAACTATAAGGAATACTCTCCTTTTCATCTCATTATCCTCATATTTTTCCAAATTTATATTTATAGTATTATAACAATAAACAGAGTTGATTTGAGCTTAAATATTCAAACGCATTTAAAATTGTGCTTTTTGACAATTATTGAGATTTTTTTAGTTTATTTTGTTATTGTTTAATTAACGGATTTTTATCAAACTTGTAATGATGCTGTTCTTAATGTAGAATCAATTTCATCATCAACAAGTTTATCTTAAAAACTAATTCGAATTTAATAGAGCTTTGAGGTTTTATTATGGATCTTTTTCAAAAATGCAAAAACTTTACCATGGCGGAAGATGCTAAGGCAGCGGGAATATATCCCTATTTTCATGCTTTGGAGTCCCGACAGGATATTGAAGTAATAATGGAAGGCAAAAGAAGAATAATGCTGGGGTCAAACAATTATCTCGGTTTGACCACAAACCCTATGATGACTCAAGCAGGCATTAAAGCAATAGAGGAATATGGAACAGGCTGCTCAGGTTCCAGATTCTTAAACGGGACCTTATCCCTTCATTTGGAGTTGGAAAAAGAACTTGCCGATTTTTTAGGCAAAGAGGCTACTATCACTTTTTCAACAGGATTTCAGTCCAATCTCGGTATTATCAGCGCAATAGTGGGAAGAGGCGATTACGTCATATGTGACAGGGAAAATCACGCATCAATCTATGATGCATGTCGTCTAAGTTACGGCAAAATGGAAAGATATAAGCATAATGATATGACCGATCTCGAGAACATATTGAAAAAAATTCCAAAAGATGCGGGAAAACTAATAGTAGTCGATGGAGTTTTCAGTATGGGCGGAGATATCGCCAACCTTCCTGAAATCGTTAAACTCGCAAAAAAATACAATGCAAGAACAATGGTCGATGATGCTCACGGCTTAGGAGTATTGGGAAAAGGCGGAAGAGGAACTGCCAGCCATTTTGGTCTCGAAGATGAAGTCGATATTTATATGGGAACCTTCAGCAAATCCCTTGCAAGCCTTGGCGGATATATGGCAGCTGAGCGATATGTAATAGAATACGTCAAACACAACTCCAGACCCTTCATCTTTTCTGCATCTATCACCCCATCCAGCTGCGCTGTAGCATTGGAGTCCCTCAGATATTTGAGAAGCCATCCGGAAATTGTGGATAGATTATCTGAAATTTCACAATATGCAAGAGAAGGGTATGCAAAAAGGGGTATAAAGGTGAGGGAGTCTTCAACTCCTATCATTCCGATATACACATATGACTACACCAACACCCTTGTAACAGCAAAATTGCTTTTCGATAACGGAGTTTACGTAAACCCGGTACTTCCTCCGGCTACTCCCGCAAATGAATGCTTGTTGAGAACCAGCTATATGGCTTCTCATACAGAGCAAATTCTTGATGAAGCTATGGACATCATAGCCGAAACACTAAAACAAAGAGAGATTATTTGATGCGCAAAGTAGCAATTGTAACCGGGGGAAGCAGTGGAATAGGCAAATTAGTTGCAAAACTTCTTTCGGAATCGGATTATACCGTCTACGATTTCAGTCGTTCCGGCACTTCGGCCGAAGATGTTAACCACATATTTTGCGATGTTTCAGATGAAAGTTCGGTTGTTTCATCAGTTAACCGAGTTGTTGAACTGTCCGGCAGAATAGATTTGGTAATAAACAATGCAGGCATGGGCATATCCGGCGCCGTTGAGTATTCCAAGTCGTCGGACGTGATAAAACAATTTGATGTTAACTTTTTCGGATGTTATTACATATGTAAAGCGTGCATACCATACCTAAGGGAAAACCGCGGTAGAATCGTCAACATTTGCTCCGTAGCTTCCGACATACCAATTCCCTTCCAAGCTTTTTATTCGTCTTCAAAGGCGGCAGTTTTTTCCATGTCATCTGCGCTGGCTAATGAATTAAAACCTTTTGGAATTTCCGTCACTTCTGTTTTGCCGGGGGATGTTAAAACCGGTTTTTCCGCTAACAGGATTAAAGATTCGGAAGGAAATACGCTTTACGACGGAAGAATCGAAAAATCGGTTTCCTTGATGGAGGAAGATGAACAGTCCGGAATGTCTGCGGAATATGTCGCCTCTAAAATTGTGGGGATTTCATTAAAAAACAGAGTCAAGCCGAAATATATCATTGGTTTTAAATATAAGATTTTTTCTTTGCTGTTCAAACTCCTCCCCCTGAGTTTATCAAATAGAATAGTCGGATTGATTTACGCAAATTGAAATCATTTTATTGTTGACTTATTCTCATACACTTTGTAAAATCACAATGTGCCGCTGTGGTGGAATCGGCAGACACAAGGGACTTAAAATCCCTCGGACTAAACATCCGTACCGGTTCAAGTCCGGTCAGCGGCACCAACTTATATAGCAATTACTGTTATATTCACAAACTGAAAAACACTTTTTATAGCTATTAAGACTTTGTATAATCGCAACACTTGTAGAAGCATTTCGGAGTCCTGATTTTTTCGATATTTCGAGCATTCTCAGCAGAACTGCTCCGTCATATTTTTCAAACTGCCCGGCAAAGTGTTGACAAATCGGGTTTTTTTTATGCAAGTTAACGAGGTATATGTTTTTGAGCAGGGCGGGTTCCGCTCTATGAGCGATCTTATTTATAGTACAGCACAACCATATGAAACAAGCACGCAACATGTGATGCGCAAATATAGTTGAAAAGTTCTCAAGAACATATGTCCGCTATTACAACCCAAAAGTTTTAACGGAGGTTCAGATAGGTGAAAGTAGAGCAAATCCTTCAAGATGTATTTCAGATTGGTGACGAAGTTTGTCGAAGAGAAATCGCTTCGAAATCTTCCATTAAGTATTTTCGACATCCTGAAATAATCATAAAGGAAGGGCAGGTTCAATCCAACATATATTTCTTAATCAGCGGTGCTGCTCGCGGATATACGAGTTTCGAAAACGGCGACGAATTCACAGATTGTATCACTTCAAAGGCCGGACTTCCTCTCGTATCGACGAACTTATTTGAGAAGACCGCATCACTTAATTTTCAAGTGCTTCTCGACGGCAACTACCTAATCGTTCCGCATAATCTTATACTTGAACTTATTAACGAAAATCCGGAAATAATGTCTTTAGTCTGTCAAAGACTCGCCGATGCCCTTGTCTACCACAATACACATAAGAAAATTCTTTACCGTTCGACTGCACGTGAAAAATTGCTTTGGTTCGAAAAAATGCATCCTGATCTCATAGGTAAGTTAAAACAGATCCATGTTGCGAGTTACTTAGGAATAGCACCTGAAACTCTAAGTAAAATCAAGAAAATTAGGGATAGCGTATAAACTAAGGATAATAATTTCTCTCAATAAATTTTTATTTCTTAACCTGGATTAAGGAATCTAACTGTACCTACGTCTATACTTCAACCAATACTAGAATTGTATCCTTTGGGTACGGAAAAGATTCTTTCATTTTTATGTAGGCGAGGTGGTTATTATGAGCTCCTTAAGATTTAAATCAAAAACAGTTGTAGCGGTATTGAGCATTATACTTCTGTTGTCGCTTGTTGTCTTTCCGCCGATGGAGGCGTTGGCAGCTACGTCGAAGTATTCCACCGGCAACTACACTCCGTCCGACCGGGACGGACTCAACCTACGGGCCGGTCAAGGTACACAATATAAGGTTTTAACGGCAATACCCTATGGCAAGAGTTTCAAGGTAACCGCTGTTTCAGGCGGCTGGGGAAAAACGACCTACAACGGCAAAACAGGTTATGTCTCACTGGCATGGGCAAAGCCAGTTGTTACGAAAACAGCGCCGAAACCCGCACCAAAGCCCGCTCCAAAGCCCGCTCCAAAGCCCGCTCCGCAACCCGCACCGAAACCCGCACCAAAGCCCGCACCGCAACCCGCACCAAAGCCCGCTCCGAAACCCGATTTGAGATATGTTACACTTAAAGCGTCGAAAGTTCCCTGCAAATATCCAGTAAATGTTTATCACCAAAAACAATCGGATCATACTGCTAAAAATGGGACTTGCACGATTACGTCAGTAGCTATTGCCATGAGGATGAAGTTATATGCGCAGGGTAAAGAATACTCAAAAGTAGATGAGAGAAGCCTCAAAAAAGCAGGTTATTGGACAGAAAAAGGACTGACAAAAACTGTCCGAGCAGAAAATCTTAGGATGGTGGGTTTGAATGTCGATGAGACCGACGCAAAAAAAGCTTTACGTACTCAAACAATTACTACTAATTTAAAATATGGTCCTGTCGTATTATTCGGCGAATGTCCTGGAAAATCTTACGATCATGCTGTTGTTCTCGTGAGTATCGTAGACGGTGAATATTATGTTGTGGATCCCGACGACGGCAAATATAAGACGCTTGGCGAGTCCGATATCATGAGTATAAATAATGTCTTTAAAATTTGGCGTTTTCCGACGTGGTAACGACGTATCTGCCAAGTTAAGAATCCTGTCTGATACTGAGGGAGTTCGGTTAGCGCCGACTCCCCAGTTTTTTTCTGCCGCAGTTGTCCGCCTTAAAATATATGCAATGCTCCTTTAAAATATTGACGAATCTTTTTACATCGTTTATATGGTGTTTCTATTCGTTTCAGTATATAATCTTTCATTTTAATTTATCTGATTGCATATCTGACACATAGAATCATTCCAGACCAAAAATATTGTTCTCCGAACGAAACCTAACCGCCTCCACTATCTGAAATAGACAGCTGCCGGTTAAAGTCCGGTCAGCATCGTCATTATGCATAACCATTGAATGGTTAAAAACACAAAACAGGCCGGATATCCCGACCTGTTTTGTTTGCATTGCAATATAAAAAATAGGAAATTTATAAACTATCGCCAAAATCTTTACGGAACTGCCTGACCAATAATTCCGGCCAATCTCCTATAGGTTTCAGGCGGCCGAAGAAAAAGCGCAACACCGAAGGTTCTTCAATAAATTCCAAACCGCCGATTAACCGGCGATTTTTAAACAGCCAGGAGATACGGTCAGCAGTGTACTTGATTTGAGATAGAGTAAATACCCGCTTCGGTATCGCAAGGCGCACCAACTCCATATCCGCCATTTGTTCGCTTCCATCTTCATTTCGCTGCTCGCTGAGCGTACCCCGTTCCATCCCTCTCACCCCGCTGGCTATAAATATCGCTGCGTTTAACGAACCGGCAATATATTGATTCCGCGGGATGTGTTCGCAAAAACGGCTTGCATCCACATGACAGCCAAGGCCTCCCGGAGGTGTCACGACCGGAACACCCTTGGAAATCAACTCATTACTCAGAGCTTCAATAAAAACAGGGGTCTGGCTGATAACATTATAATCCATAGTTTCGCGTATACCTACGGCCATGGCTTCCATTTCCCTTACAGACATTCCGCCATATGTGATAAATCCCTCAAAAAGGGGTATCAGTTCTCGCATTCTGGCATGTAGTTTCTCATCTGATGTCAGGATTCCGCCGCCACGCGCTGTCCCGAGTTTGCGTCCCGAAAAATAAAAAATATCCGAAAGAGATCCTATTTCCCTTGCGATGTCTATAATTTCAGAATTTTTGAACTCTTCTTCTCTTGTCTTTATAAAATACAGGTTGTCCGCCAGAAGACTTGCGTCAAAGACAAAAACAATACCTTCCTTACGGCATATCCTTGAAACATCACGAATGTTCTGCATCGAAACAGGTTGTCCTCCCACGAGGTTTGTTCCCGCTTCAATACGGACGAAGCTGATTTTATCCTTTCCTATACGTTTAATAGCCTCGTTTAATTTTTCAATGTCAATATCGCCCTTGAAAGACGCGGAGCTTTCTATCTTTAATCCCTCATCATCAATTATTTCTTCCACCGATCCGCCCGACAATGTGATAAGCGCCTTGGTCGTAGTAAAGTGGTAATTCATCAGTGCAACGGAGCCCGGCGTTACCAATGTCCTTGCAATAATGTGCTCGCATGCGCGTCCCTGATGCGCAGGCAAAAAATACTTCATTCCAAAAGTATCCTGCAATACTTTTTCGAGCTTGTAAAAGGTTTCCGATCCGGCATAACTGTCATCGGCTTGCATCATTGCGGCATATTGGTTATCACTCATCGCGTTGACACCGCTGTCCGTGAGCATATCCAAGAACACATCCCGGTTTTTCAAAAGAAAAGTATTATATCCGGCTTCCTCCATTTTTCGCGCGCGGTCTTCCACGGGCAGCAAATTCAGTTTTTGAACCATTCGAACTTTATGCATTTCGAGTGGTACTTTTTCTCCCGACATGAATGTAATTTTAGACATATCTGTTCTCCTTTCTCGTATCCTTGCCCAATACAAAAGTCCCTGAGCAAGTTAGGACTTGCTCAGGGACGAGAAATGCCATATTCTCGCGGTACCACCCTGATTGCGGTTTTAAAAAACCGCCGCTCACCGGGATCTAACAATCCCTGCCCCTATAACGGTGGGCTTCCATATACCCCTACTAATCTTCAGGGCATCAGCTCAGGAGTGTATTTACATATCCGTCAGCAACTGCTTTCACCAACCGCAGCATCTCTAATCATCGGTATCTTCCCGACCATACTGAGTAAGGATATCTTTCTCTCCGTCACAGCCTTTGAAGGGAGGATAACATAAAGATTCTTGATTTTCAAGTCTATTTTTAAAACAAAGAAAATATCAACCTGTTTTTATTTTAAGGGCCTAGATTCGTTATCCGGACAGATAAATCTCATATTCTTTTGTAGAAACTGTATGTTGAAACCGATGATAATTATCATCTGCGGGTTTGTGTATTTAGGTTAAACCTTTTTTATCCGGCAGGATTATTGTTCTTTACGAATAACCTCAATTTTCGCGTATTTTAAATTAATATTAAAGCTCCTAATCAATTCTCAACATACGAAGAGCAAAAACGAGTTATACTCCCGCCGTACAATATTTCGGAATGTTTTTGAAATGACCCGATTAGATTATTAAGCAGGTTCTGAAATTCTGCAAAAAAATATAAAGTAGTGACAAATGCTCACACTACAAAAATGCTGAACCGAGCTAAAATCATTTTGGGATTTTAGATTTGTTTTTATGAAAATAGTATTTTGCGGCAATCTCGTTGCGGTCGGATATGCCCCGGATGGATCCGTTCGTTGAAGATGCGTCGTTATTATTTATCTGTCTATCCATGATATATTCACAAAAAACACTCGGAAAGGACGAGTTTATGAGAGAAAAACTTCTACGAGGCGAGTCAAAGCTTGCCATTGTGGGATTGGGTTATGTCGGTGCACCCCTTGCAATCGCATTCGCCAAAAAGGTGTCTGTCATCGGTTATGATGTTAACGAGGAGAAAATCAGGCAGTATCAAAACGGTCATGATCCGACAGGTGAGATTGCGCCGGGCGACTTGGAAACGACCACCATAGAATTTACAAGCGATCAAACGCGTCTGCAGGAAGCCGGTTTTATTATCGTGGCGGTTCCTACGCCTATTAATCGGGATAAATCCCCCGATTTAGGCGCCGTTATAAGTGCGACACAAACGGTGGGAAAGCAGCTTCAAAAGGGCTCTTATGTCGTCTATGAGTCCACAGTTTATCCCGGTGTAAGCGAAGATATCTGCATACCGATTCTGGAGAAAGAATCAGGACTCGTATGTGGTGTGGATTTTAAAATCGGTTATTCTCCCGAGCGCGTCAACCCCGGCGATAAGGTACACAGTCTTGAGAACATCATAAAAATTGTTTCGGGTATGGATGAAGAGACGCTGGACGCGGTGGCAGGCGTTTACGATTTGGTGACCAAGGCAGGCGTGTTTCGCGCCTCAAGTATCCGGGTAGCCGAAGCAACTAAGCTCGCCGAAAATGCACAGCGGGATCTTAATATTGCGTTTATGAACGAGCTCGCGATTTTTCTGGATCGCATAGGTCTGGAAACCAACGAGGTCATTGAGACAATGCAGACCAAGTGGAACGCATTGGGATTCTTTCCCGGGCTGGTGGGCGGGCATTGTATCGGGGTGGACCCATATTATTTCATCTTTCAGGCGGAAACAGTGGGTTATGATGCACAGCTTGTTCTCACCGGGAGAAAGATTAATGACTCCATGGGTATTTTTGTCGCCGACAAAGCAATAAGTGCATTGATAAGCGGTAACAAGCGTGTTAAAGGTGCCAATGTCTATGTATTCGGCGCAACCTTCAAAGAAAATGTCGGAGACGTCCGGAATTCCAGAGTAAAAGACATCATTATGCGTTTATGCGAGTACGGTGTAAATGCAAAATTGCTTGATCCGGTTGCAGACGAAGAAGAAATCAGAAAAACATTTAAACGAGACAAGGCTAAAATAGAAGATGTTAAGGATGCGGATTGTCTCATTTTTGCTACCGCACATGATGAATACAAAAACCTTAGTTACGAGCAAATCGATAGATGGTTTCGCAATTCGCCCGGAGAAGTTAGTTCGGTGATTGATGTAAAGCGGATATTTGACAAGAATCGCTTTGAATCAATGGGACATATCTACTGGGGTCTGTAGAATCAAGCGACATGTTAAGTATAGGATTGGGGAGGTTAAAATGCCGCGAAATAAGGACACAAGCGAACAGCCTCGAGAGGAAAAGAAAAAGTCTAAAGGACTGGTGTTGAGCACGATTTCTATAGTTGTGGCTGCTATTGCCACGGTGATTGCCTGTGCCACCATCATCTATGTATCCTTCGGCATGAACACCGGTAAAACCCCCGATACCGTCCCGTCCGTATATGACGAACGGTTAATTTATGCGCTCGATAAATTGAGAGATATGCCGGTGGACGAGATCTCTTCCGACCGAATTATTCTTACTTTCGATTCCATGTGCGATGAGGAGACGTTGGGACGTATTTTGGATCTACTCAACCAATATAATATCCGCGCGACGTTCTTCGTTTCCGGGATGCATGCCGCGGAGTTTCCCGACTCGGTCAGGATGATCAAAAACGGTGGGCACGACGTTGGGAATTATACACTGACAGCGGAAAGAAGCATGCATGAATTGAGCGCGGAGGATTGTATATCGGATATTTTAAGGGCAGAAGAAATTTTAAAAACGATAATGGGCGTCCGCCCAACCAAACTCAGATTTTACGTTACAGCCTATACCGATCTGATTTATAGCATTGCCAGAGCAACGGATTATATTCTGATGCCTGCGGATGTCTTTTTGAACTACAGAAGCTTTTCCAGCCTGACTCAGGTACAGGGCTATGTAAATGCATTGCCGGACGGCACAATCGTTTCTATTAAACTCAGCGGTGAGTTGGACGAAACTGAATACTTCAGAAAAGAAATCATTGACAGACCGGCTATTGATCCGGAACCCGCAGCCCCGGACATCGACAAGAAAGAAGAGGAAGCCGAGAAAAAAAGGCGGCTTATTCAGGTGGTGGAGTGGTTTTGTATTGCGTTGTCCAAAGCAAGCGTTTATCCAGAGGCTGAAATCTTGCAGGTACAGAATAAAGGGGAGCTGGCTACGCCCATTCGGGTGTTAGGCACCACCGAAAAGTCTGTGGCATACCTGTTTTACGGGCTGGGGAACCAACGGGAGCTCGACAATGTATTGCTAAGCCTCAAAGAGCTTAATGCAAAAGCGACCTTCTTTGTAAGCAAGGAAGATTTGGACGAGAATCCCGATCAGATTAAACAGATTATTGCTGAAGGTCACGCTGTGGGGATTGCGGTGCTGCCTTCTCTAGTCAGCGATTATGGGACGACGTGCTATGAAATTCTTACTACCTCAAAACGGCTTGCGGCTGAATTTGACTACAAAAACACCAAAAACGTCATGCTACCGTGGGGTGAGGTGCAGGATTATGTTCTGGAGGCGGTAAATGCGCTCGGTTTGCGATACATCTCCTACGACAAGGCGATATTTACACAGGACACCCTTAATGCAGCCGATGCGCAAGGCGTGATTGACATATCGTTTGGCGTAAATGACCAAATTTTTGTGCGCGGACAGACGTTGTATTTCCGCCTGAACCTTTTCCCATACAACAACAGGATGGTGGGCGATGTTCTAACATTGCTGGAAGGTACAAAAAACTTCTACGCCATTAAAACCATTGACGAAATAATGGATAATCCACAATGTGCGTACAAATATCCGCTCTCGGATGTGCAGATTCTGCCGCAGGTGCTCAACCGAGTTGCAAAAAACGAGCTCAAACGTGATGTCGGGTCACTTGCAGCGCAGTATTACATCGGAAACCCCGATATCGTCGGAGAGAACAACCTGCCCGGGTTTACGTCGTATGAGCGCGAGAACATTGACAGCAAAGGACTTATCCGGACAGATGAAAAGGCGGTATTTCTCACATTTGGCGATTGGGGTACGGACGAAAATATCAACAAACTTCTAGAGGTGCTGGAGAAACACAATGCCAAGGCTACCTTCTTTGTGCGAACGGAATATGTATCGGCAAATCCGAACCTTTTGCGCGCTATCGGCATGGGCGGACATGACATTTGCAGCCATACACACACGCACTATCCACTATCCATCGGTCCCGAGGAGAACTGGTCTTACAGCAATTTAAGCGAGAAAGAGGGAGAAGCGCTGATGGATGATATCATAACATCTTACAAGGTGTTGCAAAGCATCGTGGGCGATTTGCTGAACGAAGACGGAAAACCCGTTTTAACCAGAATTTTCCGTCCGCCCACCATGGCGGTGAGCAAGGTCGGCCTGCAGACGGTGTTTTCGGCGGGTTTTACCTATGCGGTCAACGGAAGCTACTCTGCCAAGGATTATGCTGCAACATCTGCCGAAGAGCTTTATCGGAATTTAAAGAATAATATCAAAGACGGATCGGTCGTTATTCTGCATATGTCGGATAATTCGATTTATACAGCGGATGCTTTGGATATGTTTCTGACCGATAATGAGCAGAAGTCCGAAGAGAACCGATTTGTCTTCCGCAGATTGAGCGATTATCTGGACGGCACCTACCGGGTGAACAGCTCCTATTAGGTAAACGGAGGTTGATATAGTGGCGGCGAAAAAGAAAAAAAACAAGGGAGAGATTGAAGACGTCCTATTAAAAAGGATTCGGGATCGGCGCCTGTTGCCCAATGTTCCCGATGCAACGGGAATGAGAATGAAAGGTGATCGTCGCGGCAACGACGATGCACCGGAGAACAAGGGGATTCCAAAGCATGAAGGTGTCCGCTATTCAGCCCGGGTTCAGGTTGCCGTGACCTGCTGGTTTAAAGAGGGAGTCCCACAGGTTTTCTACTGCATGAGCGAAAATATTTCGACAACGGGAATTCTGCTTGACGTGCCGGACGAAAAGAACAAAAATTTGCTTGAGAAGGCCATAAAGATTCGACTCAAATTCAAACTTGAGCCGGGACTCATGCCGGAAGGATATGAAACCCGATTTAAAATTAATGCGATATTAGTCCACTCACACGAAACGGAGGACGGCAGGTTTGCGTGCGGGATGCGGTTTTCGCCCAGTCTGAGCCGATATGTTTATAAGAGGCGGGCCGCGAATCTGAGAACTCTGGCACTTATATTGCTGTTCATGCTGGCCGGCGTTGTTCTGCTGATGCGAACGGAAAGCGTGATTTATTTCCGTTTCAACAGAATAATCTATTTTTACAGTATTCTGACTGCGGCTTTCCTCCTTAGCCGGTATCTTTTCGGGGCACTCTATAAACCGGTACCTGTCAACGAGGACTTTACGCCCGGCGTCTCAATTATCATCCCCTGCTTTAATGAGGAGGTCTGGATTCAACAAACGATACTGGGTTGCATTGATCAGGATTATCCGCTAGACAAGCTTGAGGTCATTGTGGTTGATGACTGTTCTACGGATAATTCCTTTGAAAAAATTGAAGAGATAGTAAATGAGCTGTTGTCGCAGGATGAGCGATATTTAACCAAGGGTCGCCTGCACTGCATCAGAATGCCCGAGAACGGCGGCAAGCGCGAGGCGCTCTCAAGGGGCGTGATGTTGGCAAAGCATGACCTTGTCGTATTTGTGGATTCGGACAGTTTTTTGGAACCGGATGCTATAATAAACCTGGTACAGCCGTTTCAGGATCCCAAAATGGGCGGCGTAACCGGAAGAACCGATGTTGCCAACACCTATACCAATTCCCTGACAAAAATGCAGTCCGTGCGTTATTATATCGCGTTTCGCGTGATGAAAGCTGCGGAAGCGTACTTTGATGCGGTAACCTGTCTTTCCGGTCCGATTTCCTGCTATAAAAAGGATTTGGTTATCCGGCATATGGATAGATGGCTCAACCAGCGTTTTCTGGGCCAAAAAGCCACTTTCGGAGACGACCGCGCCATGACGAATTTTATCCTGAAAACGCATAGGACAACCTATCAGGATACGGCGGTCTGTTCAACGATTGTGCCCAACACACACCGGCAGTTTTTGAAGCAACAGATGCGCTGGAAGCGTTCCTGGCTGAGGGAGTCATCCTACGCATGCACCTTTATATGGCGCAAAGAACCGCTCATGGCCCTTTTCTTCTATGCGGGATTTCTGATTCCGTTGCTGGCACCGGTGGTGGTCGTTTACAATCTGATTTATGTGCCGATTTTTCACGGAACGGTTCCGGTCACCTTCCTGGTGGGACTGTTTGTGATGGCTATGCTCATGAGTATGGCGCAATTGTTTTTCAGACGAAGCAGCACTTGGGTATACGGATTTGTATTTTGTTTCTACTACGAGGCTGTATTGCTTTGGCAGATGCCAATTGCTTGGGTGACCTTCTCCAAGTCGACATGGGGAACGCGTATGACACCTCACGACGTGAAGGCAGCACAGAAAAAACGAAAAAGGAAGGCGGTGACTTATGGCGAGAACCTCGAAAACTAAACGGATATATCGTGCGCAGGAAGCCGACAAGAAGCCGGAGTTGATGAATAAAGACGAAAAACCGGCAAAGAAGGAGAAGGATCCTAAAGCGGTAAAAAAGATTGTACGCGGCATCATTCAAATTGTGGTCATCGTGTTGTGCTTCGCTTTTTTAATCGGATCATTTTTTGTCAAGGATGATGACAAATATAAACCCTATGACGGTGCGTTTGAAACGGCGGCGGCCTCCGGGGTGGACAATGGATTTATTGCCCTTTCATATTTTTCGGTGGATCGGTCGGGAACGCAATATGTGTTCAGCCAGGCTCAGCTGAAAGAGCATCTGCGCACGCTGAAGGAATCCGGTTATGTCACAATAACACAGGATGACTTGAAGCGCTATCTGAAAGGCGAAATTTATTTGCCGGAGCGCTCCCTGTTTTTGTTGTTTGAAGACGGTAGGCGAGACAGTGCGGTTTTTGCGGAACCTCTGCTCAAGGATTATAACTATATCGCAACGATGACCTCCTATGCGGAGAATCTGAAAACAGAGAACTCCACCAAACTGCTATCAGGCTCGGATCTTGAGGAACTCAGACATTCCACCTTTTGGGAGCTGGGCACAAACGGTTACAGACTATCGTACATTAACGTTTTTGACCGCTACGGTAACTACTTCGGAGAGCTGCCCCCGCCGGAGTTTACACAATTGCGACAGTATATGCGTCGTGAATACAACCATTATCTGATGGACTATATTCGTGATGAGTACGACATTCCTATGGAGAGCAACCGCCTCATGAGGGAGCGCGTGAAACTGGACTATCAGGAGATGGAACAGCTTTATCAAAAATATGTGGGTGAATTGCCCTGGCTCTATGTTCTCATGCATTCCAACACCAACCAATACGGAACCAACGGTCGTGTCAGCGAAGAGAACGAATTTTGGATTGGTGAGTACTTTGACGTGAACTTTAACCGGGAGGGAAACTGTTTCAATGAGTATACGCAGAATATAAACGTATATGATCTTACACGCATGGAACCGCAACCCTACTGGTCAAAAAACCACCTGCTCATGCGGATTTGGGGGGATACGGGCATGCCACAGGTATGGCAGCTTGGAGATGCAACCCAAGCGGCGTTTTGGACAATACTTAACGGTGCAGTCGAATATGAAGAAAACAAGGTGAATCTTACTTCCCTTCCAAACGGAACCGGTAAATTGAGGTTTAAAGACGAAACACTTGAAGACGTTGTGGTTCGGGTGAATCTCAACGGAAATAAGTTTGGAAACCATACGGTGGCTTTGCGCTCCAGCGAAGGAGAGGATCAATACATCCGTGTAGTGCTAAAAAACAATGTACTATCCATCTACGAGCGTCAAAAAGATGAGGAGGAGTCTACGCTGTATACCCTGGATCTTGATGTGCATGACGGAGTTGTCTACCAGACCATGGAAGAACACAGACAGGAATCGCTATCGCGTGCAATCAAGGTAAAAAACAGGCAGACCTATAAGCCCGAGGAGAGCAAAAAGATTGCCAAGAATCTTGAAAAAAAGAAGAGCGAACCGCTCTTTTACGGATCCATGCCCTATGTGCCGGATATACAGGTCAGTGATCCGCAGGATCGCAAGATGGAAATCTCCCTGATCGGAGAAACCCTGAAGGTCGCGATTGACGGGAAACAGGCAGCGAGGGTGAGCGTGACGGTAAAGGAAGCAGGCTCTGTGGAACTCAGTTGCATCTGGGGCGGATATGGGTACATGCAGCGCAATCTGGCTGACGATGTATATGACGGTGTTTTTAAGGATTTGATGATTGAAGATGTCAAGACCGGGGAAATTAAATTCGACAACAGGCTTCAAAACGAAGAAATGTTTGCGGATAAACTGATTGCTTTCTGGCAGTCGGTGCTTGACTGGTTCTCCTCGATGGGCAAAAAATAATTAATATGTATGGGTAATGACTTGAAGATACGCAAAATAATAGGGTTGCTCGTTTTATTGAGCCTAATGGGAATTCTGTGTGGATGTGCCAACTCCCAAGAGGTGGAGAAACATTCTTCAGAGCAATCGCAAACATCTGATATGACGGAACAATCTCAGGAGCAGGATCTCCCTGAGATTGTTCCGAAATTTTCCGCTTGGGCGGTTTATTGGGATTTTGATAATCTTAAGTCTGAGCTTGAGGCAATTAAGGACGACCTTATATCCATCTGTTTTTTTGAAGTCTTTTACGATGAGGCAGGCAAATTTGTCGTTCCGGAGGAATTAGAAGAAATACGTACCGTGCTGGGCGAGGTGGAATTTGATGAGGCTTTTCATACTTATTTGACGTTTGTAAATGATTTCAAGCTTCAGGATGGAGGCATCTCTAATAAAGATCTCTCACGTACAATCCCGTTCTTTGAGACGGAAAGTGATGCGCAAAATCATGCCGATAAGATTGTCTCCCTAACCAAAGAGCTTGGATATGACGGGGTAGAAATCGACTACGAGGCACTGGGAAAAACAGATATAGTCTGGGACAATTATTTAATGTTTCTTGAAGAGCTGCGACGGAAGTGCGAAGAACAGCAACTTATGCTTAAGGTTGTACTTGAACCGAATGCGCCTTTTCATAAGGACTTCCCGGAGAACATAGAGTATGTGGTCATGTGCTATAACCTCTATGGGGGTCATAGCGGTATGGGGCCGAAGGCGACACCGGAATTCATAAAGGAACTAATCGGCCGAGCCGGTCACATTTCCGAAAAAGTGTCCTTTGCGATTGCGACAGGCGGTTTTGATTGGAGAGCGGACGGAAAAACAACCGCACTTACCCAGAGGGTTGCGGAATCATTAAGTCTTGAACATGAGGCTAAGGTTGTGCGTGATGATGAGAGCGGTTGCATGGTGTTTGAATATACGGATGAGGACAATATGTTGCATACGGTTTGGTATGCGGACGTATGCACATTGCAGAAGTGGACTGATACCATTCGGAAGGAATCTCCTAAAAGCACGGTTTCGATTTGGCGTCTTAACGGCAACTCGGATCTTGATCAGCTTGAATAACAATTTAATTTATTGATACTGCCATATCGCGGGGACAGAAGAACGCACATTTGTTTCAACTTGTGCGTTTTTTGATTGGCGTGAGCAAGTATTGATAACTAACCTTATACGGTTTGTTTTTTAATAAAAAACATCTCACATACCATCAGCAGTGTGTGAGATAAAATAAACCTCATTTCGGTAACCGGTTGGACAACTTGGGAATTTTCTTTATCCTTTTCGATTAAGGTTATAATCGTTGAGGCGGAATATTCTGAAAATTGATTTTTAAGAATAAGATTCAAAAGGCATTAACCGGCTTCATTTCTGAGAAACTCCTCCAGCACTTCGGATGTAAGCGGTCTCGAATAATAGTATCCCTGTATTTCACCGCATAACATATTCTTGAGAAATTCAGCCTGTTCCTTCGTTTCAACACCTTCGGCGGTTATGCCCGCCTTGAACGCTTCTGCCAACAGAATTATTGTTTTAGTTATCGGCGCGCTTTTCTCATCCAAATCTATGTGGTCTATTATCGCCTTGTCTATCTTTATTCTGTCAAACGGAATCAGCTTTAGACGGTTCAGGGACGAGTATCCGCTGCCGAAATCGTCTATCGCAATCTTTATGCCGAGTTCCTTTAATTTGAACAGCTTTTCAAGCACTTCCGTGGGATCTTTGGAGAATAAGCTTTCC
>JAAYNJ010000029.1 GCA_012520915.1 Oscillospiraceae bacterium | reverse complement strand
TTATTAACCTGTTTCAGCGTTTCTATTTCTATTATGCCCCTCTCCGATTCTTTCGCGACTTCTACGGTATTCTGCTTTAATTTCGCCGAATTTTTCAGGAGAAGTTCGTTGGTGGTATCGCTTACTTCTTTTTGGAGTTTAAGGGCGGTTTCCTGACGCGCAAGTCCGAGAGCGATAACTATCTGACTCTTCCATAAGGGTATGGTATTAAGTATCGCTGTCTGAATCTTATCCACAAGCAGTTTATCGTTGTTTTGTATGAGCTTTATCTGCGGCGCGGTTTGAATGCTCATGGTTTTGGAGAGTTTAAGGTCGTGTACTTTTTTCTCAAACCGGTTTACTGTATCTTCAAAATCCGCTACGAGTTGCGCCGACATATGGTCTTCCGACCCTGCGGCTTCCTGTCTGATTTTAGGGATGGTTACATTTCTTGTTTCGTCTATAATTTCTTCGCCGGCTCTTATATATAACTGCAATTCATAGAAGTATTCCAAATTTCTGGCATAAAGCTCATCAAACATCGCGATATCCTTAAGCATTTGAATTCGTGCTTTATCGAGCTGTCCTTCTATCCTGTCTATTTGAACTTCCACATTTTCGTATTTGGCTTTAAATTTTTCAATCTTTTTTCTTATGGAAGAGATAAAAGGTATGTTTGACAGGAAACCCTTGGACTCTCCCAATTCATCAATCTCCAAACTCTTGACATTGACAAGTAAATCCGACAAAAGAGCGCCCGCTTCTCCCGTGTCCTTGTTTTTCACCTTATTCAGTATGGTGTCGGAAAAGTCCGAAAGTTTTCTCTGCGCGCCGACGCCGAACGTTACGGTCTGATTGGAGTCAAGCAAATCAAGTTCACTTTTAATCTCGTCAACTCTTTGTCTTTGTTCGGGCTTTAATTCTCCTCTGTCGATTACCGCAAGCTCATTTTTAACTTCCTCTACCAAACTGTCGGTATCCTGAGTCGGTTGCAAATTCCTGCCTAAATTTTTTTGTAAATCATCTAAAGTTATATCCGCCATATTTTCCTCCTAATTTGAAAGTTCTTTTACAATAATATCCATAGTTCTAAAATCGGGCATAGGCATAACGCCTGTTACCTGAGATAAAACTCCGTTAACTCCGAAAACATCCGTCTCTTCCTGATTGCCGGAAATTCCCGTCCTGAAGCCGTGGTCTTTCCATGCTATATCCTGAATCACGGGGTCCATAAGCGCATCTATGGCATAATCTCCTTTGTCATCCAAAGCAATCATCACATGGGAAGAATATACCGTAGGCGTGGGGTAGATTATACATAAGTCGTCTCCGACTTTTTCCCAGACATCGGGATTGGTAACCGCAAATTCCAAAATCTGATTTTCATAGGCAGCTATCATGGGATAGGAGCCTACGCCTATTTTTAAGAACTGGTCAAACAGATCCGCCGAAGAGGTATCCATATACCCCATTTTTTTAAAAAAGTCTTTTAAGTCGGGCAGGACCTTATGGACAGACATGGAATCGACAACTCTGCCGCCGTTCATTGCATTAGCCACAAGACCCGCAAACATATTTCCCGAATTCGACTTGGTAGGATCCGTAGTCTTTACCAATATCGAGCCGTAAAGCTGCGGCAAGCCTATATCGGCCCAGGTTTTGCCTTCTTTGACCGCCGTTACGAATTTCTCCATATCCATAAAGTAAGAGCCGTTCGATTCATAAACTATACCGTCT
The DNA here is from genome assembly GCA_012520915.1 of Oscillospiraceae bacterium. Classification (GTDB taxonomy): domain Bacteria; phylum Bacillota; class Clostridia; order Oscillospirales; family Ruminococcaceae; genus WRIP01. The sequence continues at coordinate 14,885 of JAAYNJ010000029.1, read as the reverse complement.
TTTTGCAAACTGTCTCTGACCATTGCATGCGAATAAATAACCAGCGGCGTATTTAATATTATTTCGGACCTCTTCGGGGAGCCTATTTCCTCCTTGTATAATTCAAGAGCCGTCTGCGAAGCCGGAAAAAGATAGCTCATACCGTCTTTATCGGCTTTTACCATATCCAAAGAGCCCGCTTTTCTGTAGTTGACTTCCAAGGAGAATTTTTTTGCCATTTCTTTTTTAAAATTCTCATCCTCAAAGAGACCGATTTTTTCCCCGCCGAGATATCCGTTTATTTTATCCACCGGTTTCGGGGCAATTAAAAAATACCCCAATACCGCCGCCATCGCCACAATCAGTATTATTAATCCTATCCACTTCGGTTTCATTTATTCCTCCGATCTTAAAGTCTGTTCCAAGACTTTAACATCTGTTGTAATATCCATTATTTCGCCCTGCATCAATCTCTCATACTGCTGATCAAACGCCCTTGTGAGCACCGTAAGACCGCTTACGATATCGGTTTTCGCCTTTTCAACGGACTCTCCCCTGACTCTCGAAGAAATTAATTTTTGATATTTATCCACAAGACCTGCCGCCGTATCTAAATAATAATTGATAAATCTTCTTGCAAGGCCGATTTTGTCCGGGTTTTCCTGCAGGTGCTCAAATATCGATATGCCGGACTGATGTAATTCCAAAGCCAGTTTTCTGACAGTATTGTCTTGAATTTTTTTACCGGTTTTTTCCAAAGTCTCCAAATCTTCATAAGCGTCTTTCATAAGGGATTTCATCTCTTCTCCCTTTACATCGCTTAACTTTAGCGAACCTATTTTTATCACGGGTTTTGAAATCATATAAACTCCCGCATAGACCGCTATGGGAATTAAGATAATCATCGGGAGCGGCATACTGAAAAACATTGTCAAAGCAAAAGCCGCCAAACTCGCTAATAAGCTTTTTATTGTACGAAATATTTCCCTACTCTTCATAGACATCCTTTTAGTTATATCCCTTTACGCTTCTGAAGGCTCCCGCAAGGTTTTCTCTTCCGTCAAACACCCTCGCTCCCGTGTATTCCGCTATTTCTTCCAACTGTTCGGGGTTTGCATCTCCAAACATAATGGAGAACACCGGTATATCCTGACCGAGCTCTTCGTAAGCCGTTTTGAAGTAATCAAATCTGCCTCCGCTTTCTCCGTCGGTAAGCAGTATTATAGCTGGATTGTAATTATTTAAATCATAAGATTCCAAGGTGATTAACCCTTCAAGCATCGCCCTGTACATATCGGTGCCTCCGCCGGCGGACTGATTTTTAATCCTTTCATTTAATTCATTCAGAGCTTCTTCCGTACTCGGGTCGATTATAACGCTGTCAATTATATTACTATTAAAGAATATAACCTGATTTACTTCCGACGGGTTTGCCTGTAATAACAGCTCTTTTGCCTTTTCCTGGTCAAGGATTAAGTCCATTGCTTCTTTTACTTCTCTTTCTCCTTTTCCTTTCATGGAACCGGAAAAATCGAGACAATATATGGAGAGGGAAGGTTTTCTGAATTCACCTTGATAAAGATTTAAAGCTTCCATAATAACATCCGCAGTCGGAAGTTTAATAGGAGAAAGAATTCTGTCGGTATCTATACCCCACTCTTTTTTAAATACTCCCTTGTTTTCTTCAAATACGCCTTCATAACCTGTGCGCCTGCCTAATTTCTGCAATTCGCTCTGAACTTCCTCGCTTAAAAGATATGCTTGAAAGTCCAAAAAAGCTTCCTCTTTTTTCTTGTCGCCCCGGTCTATATATCCAAGCGGCGAATCGGAGATGGAAAGTCCGTCATACGGATAAATCAGGTAAAGCGGCTCTTCGCCTCTTGCCGTCAATTCCTGATTCGTGGTAATAATCAGGGATTCATAGTTCACCATGGAATCGTAGTCACCATTTAAAAACAAGGTCTTTAACCATTCGGAGCTGCCCGAAGACCTGTCAACCCCGCTCAGTAAATTTGTAATATCCTCCTTCAGCTGTTGCTTTTGCAAGTCTTCTTTGGTAAGGACCTCGGGATTTCCGGACAGACCCGATAAAAACCCTAAATATGCGCCCGCTCCTGAATTGGATTGCGTGGCTGACGTCATGCAAAATTTAAGTTCTCCCGAGCTGATTTTCGACATAATATCGTTTATGGATACTTCTTTGCCTACAAATCCCATACTCTCAGCCAAGGACTTTTTTATACCGAAAACGATGGGACTGAGGCTTGTGGACTCCGTATGTTTAACTTTGAAATCAGTGTCTCCCATGGAAATCCAAATGGAGGAAGCCGGCCAAACGGCATCGAAGTCGGCGGCGCCGCCCTGAAGCTGTCTCATAATATCGACTGAACCCATGTAGGTCATTTCTATAGTAACTTTATTTTTTTTGCAATATTGTTCTATTATCGGTTCAAGCTCTTTATTTTCAGATCCAGATACTATTCGGATCCTTGTACCGCCGGTTCCGAAAATGTTCTGCTTGGAGCCGGAATTTTTATTGTCGCTTTTCCTGCCTACACTGCAAGCGGAAAGCAGGAGTAAAAGAATAAGCAACACCGATATAAAAGTCTTCTTAGACATAAACTTCCCCTCAATCTTTTAAGTATGCTTATATATTATAAAATATAAAATACAAATAAATTACGGAACGTGTAAACAGCATGTATACTCTATGTTAATTTTATATTAATTCGGATACGGCAAAGTTAATTAATGTAAAACCGCAGGTGCCGCCCGAACCTTAAAGAAGAACCGCTGCTCGGACGGAAGGAGCAAAACACACGTAAAAACGGCGGATTTATTGCAAGGCAAACCTTTGCTTTTGAGGCAATCCGCTATAACCCCAAAACAAGAAAAACCCGCCCCGGAAAACGACCCCGGGGCGGATTGATTTATGAGACACAAGCTTCAAAAGCCCTTTATAAGCGTTCATAACAGGCTTGCGGTCCTTTTGCACACTTCTGCAACGAACGCCAAAGTGCAGCATCGCTAACGATTACAGAAGCATTTCCGGCTCAGATATATATTGTAAGTTAATAGAATTCATAAACCCGTTCCATTTGATATTTCTTCATCGGAATATTCAATCTCCATCTTTCGGACACGGTACTGGATATCTTCCAGCAACTTGCGATTTGCAGAGATTACATCGCCGACAAGTCCAAACATAAAAGCCTGAAACCCCATCAGCAATAAAATTGCAGCAAGGATGAGAGACTGAACATGACCGGAGCCCAAACCCTGAAAGAATAAAACGAGGAACCGGATAGAGATCGCCATACCGACAAGAAACAGCAAACTTCCCAAAATACCGAAGAATTTCAGCGGCTTATACATGATAAAGGAGCGTATAATAATTGAGGCCGAACGCTTCATGTATTTCCACATGCTCGAGAATAAACGCGACGGGCGGGTTTCGGGATTTGTCCGGATCGGTACGGAAACAACCGCCGCCTTGCTGTGTCCGGCCTGGATTATGGTTTCCAACGTATAGGTATAGTCGTTAGTGACATTTAAACGCAGAGCGGCTTCGCGCGAGTATGCCCGAAAACCGCTTGGGGCATCCGAAATGTTGGTGTCTGAAGCTACCCGTACAACAAAACTGCCAAGGTGTTGGAAAAACTTTTTTGAGGAAGAGAAATGCTCAATTTCATCAATACTGCGTTCGCCGATAACGATATCAGCTTTTCCGGCAAGAATCGGGGCAACGAGTTCCTTAATGTCTTCGCCGACATATTGGTTGTCGGCATCGGTATTTACGATGATATCCGCACCGAGGCGCAGGCATGCATCGATACCTGCCATAAACCCTTTTGCAAGACCTTTATTCTGCTTGAACGATACGATGTGATGCACCCCCATCTGATGCGCCACCGCAACAGTGTTATCCGTGCTGCCATCGTTAATAATGAGATAATCTATCTCATCAATACCATCAATCTGCTTTGGCAGGTCTGCCAAGGCTTGCGGAAGAACATCTTCCTCATTAAAGCAGGGGATTTGAATTATAAGCTTCATTTGTTTCCTCCACAACATGGTGTGAATAATGAACCTAACAGCTTTGGGCATGATACGGTTCGTTTACACTTATCGGCGCATCATGCTATAATTAACAGGTAAAAAAGAAAAGAAAGTCGGAAAAATATGAACAACCGCATTGAACCATCTGAAGATAACATCAAGATTGCCGTAATCGGCATCGGTTATGTTGGATTGTCCAACGCGGTTTTGCTTGCCCAAAAATACAATGTGGTTGCTGTAGACATTAACCACGAACGTGTTGCCATGCTGCAACGCAAACAGTCTCCTATTGCGGATAAAGATATTGAAGAGTGGCTTTGGAATAAGCCGCTGAAACTCGAATTTACTACCGACTTAACCGGCGCAGTGCAGGGTGCCGAGTACGTCATAATTTCCACACCTACCGACTATGATCCGAATAATAATTATTTCAATACGGAAAGTGTTGAATCCGTGATTGCCGAAACAGCAAAGGCTGCACCCTATTCCACAGTAATCATCAAATCGACCATTCCTGTCGGTTTTACAGATAAACTTTTAGACCAATATCCTAACCTGAATATTATGTTTTTCCCCGAATTTCTGCGTGAGGGAAAAGCGTTATATGACTGTCTCTACCCTTCCCGCATTATTGCCGGCGTTGCGGCGGATGCAGGTGAAGAAGTAATTGCCAAAGCTGCTTTTTTTAGCAAAATACTTCAGGAATGTGCGCTGAAAGAGGATATACCGCAACTGATAATCTCTCCCGCAGAGGCGGAAGCGGTAAAGCTGTTTGCAAACACTTATCTCGCGCTTCGCATCTCTTTCTTCAACGAATTGGATACCTATGCCCTTGAGCACGGATTGGTCACGGCAAATATCATCAAGGGCGTTTCGCTGGATCCGCGCATCGGCGACCATTATAACAACCCTTCCTTTGGTTATGGCGGCTATTGCTTGCCCAAAGATACAAAACAGCTTCTTGCAAACTATAAGAATATCCCTAACAGCATTATTTCCGGGGTGATTGAATCAAACAGCATGCGCAAGGATTATATTGCTGAAAAAATCATTGAGAAAAACCCCAAAGTTGTGGGAATCTACCGTCTCACTATGAAAACCGCCTCGGACAACTTTCGACAGTCATCGGTGCTTGGCATAATGAAACGCATAAGTGCAAAGGGCATCCCCATTATCGTATATGAGCCGAAACTTTCGGACGACAGTTTTTTCAACGCACGGGTAATTCGAGACCTTGAATTGTTTAAGGAGAAATCGGAGATTATTGTCGCGAATCGCCATGACGACCGCCTAAATGATGTGCTGTATAAGGTGTTTACCCGCGATATCTATTTCAGAGACTGACTGTCCCTGCTCCTTTTAAACACCGCCAACTTGCTCAGAAAGATGCTGTTTGTGTTTTATTTTCTTATCATCAAACGCGGTTATGAGAGCGAGTACCTCAACGCATTCCGTCAGTACGCCTTTTTCGGAACAGCATGGCATATCTGCAAGGTCGTGGAATTGTTGTGCCGCAATCTTACAGTGAAGATTAAGAATAAAGAAATGCTTAATAAAGTGTTTGTTTTTGTTTTGGCGATTGTTATGCTGATTGGCGGATTCCGTTATGCTTTTGACGTTTACATGCAGTTTCCCAACGCTGCGGCACCCAACCACGCATATGTCGAGAAACTCGGCGGAAATGTGAAGGACTTTCACGAAGATATCGCATATGCTTCCGACACGATTAAAGGAAAGACTCTGTTTTCCACTTTCTCCACTGCAGTGGAGGTGGTAAATGACATCTATCAGCCGTCCCGCTATGATTACATCACCTTCACGTTCGGCGATCACGCCCGCAAGGAGTATGTTAATGCCTTCCGTGAAAGCAACCCCGATTATGTCTCCATAATCAACCGCGATTTCACCCGTTGGGAAGGAGCATTGTGCGGGGTTAAGTGGTTCTTTTACCGTCAGCTGTTGGATAGCCACAGCTATGAGTTCGGCAATGTCTATGCCCGTTATCTGAAGAAAACTAACGTTTCCTCTGTTGTGGACTGTGATTACACTCTTACTGCAACACAGCTTGACAACGGCACTGTGGAGTTAGTGGTGACATCCGACCAAAATGATTTGGATATAGTGGCCGACGTGAGAATTTCCTACTCCTCGCACTTTACCGGAAAGCTTCTCAAACATATGGCCGTGAACAAGATGGTAACCGTGACCGGCGAGGCAGGTTATTTTTTCCCAAAAGAGCATTTCGAGTGTTGGTTTATCCCCGAGATGCATGACGAATGGTATTTGCCTATCCTCATCGAAGAAGGTGTTGGACGCGTGGTGCTCATCACCATTCCTGTTGAATGCACGGCACTGGATGTAATCGACGTTCAGGTGCTGGCGCTATATGATTTTGAAAAAGTTTTTGGAGAAAATAATTGGTAACCTTGCTTTGACGGTATACCGTTCAGATACGTTTGATTTATCCTTTTCGAAAAAACTCAAAAAGAACAGCAAATTTTGTAGAAAAATCTGCTGTTTTCTTTTGTTTCCTTTATGCTTGATGTGTCTTATAATCAAAACTGATTGATTTCTGTATGAGGTTATGGATGTGGAAGTGAAGAAAAACAAGAGCGTATCCGTCAGTTTGGTAATTTGTATAGGTATCGCAGTAGCGTTTACGGTTCTTCGCCTCGCTCTTAGCGATGTGTTGATGGTGTATTATATACCTTTTACCGGCTACGATGATGTGATGCAGCTTTTAAAGGCCATCTCAATCACAGACGGTGTCTGGCTGGGAGCCTTTAGTTCGACTACATTGGTGAAGGGTGTCGGTTACCCGCTCCTGACAGCCCTGTTTCATTCCATCAATATTCCTTATATTTTTGCCTATCACCTTCTCTATGTTTTATCCTGTCTGGTTTTTATACTTGCAATCAAACCGGTTACGCCGAACAAATGGTTTGCTCTTTTTGCTTACGCCTTTTTGCTTTTCAGCCCTATTGCTTTTTCAGCTCAGCTGACAAGGCTTTATCGGGATATCGGCTATTATTCGGTCGCCCTGTTTTCCTTCTCAATGACTCTCGGCATGATGCTCCGCTACAAAAATACAAAGAACAGCATCGGGTTTGCTATTTGTGCAGGTTTTTCGCTTTCATTTGCCGTTTCCTACCGTGAGGATTCACACTGGCTTCTCATTTACGGTGTTGCATGCAGTATTGTGTATATAATTGCGGCCTTCTTTCATAAACGGGAGCAACATAAAAGATGGAAAATCCTGACTGCTCCGGCATTATTTTTGGTATGTTTTCTTGCTTATCAACTGACAGTATCCGGAATTAATTACCATTATTACGGGTATTTTATTGCGGATGACTACAACAGCGGGGTTTATGCCAAAGCATACGGCGCGTTGTCCAGAGTGAATAATTCCGAAGAAGATCCGAGAATTGTCATCGCGGAAGCGCAACGCATGCAATTATATGAATTAAGTCCCGCATTTGCGGAACTGCGCGATTATCTTGAAAACGATGACTCCCCTTTTCGCGAATGGGTGTGGGTGCAGGGGGAATATCGCACGGGGTACTTTTCTTTTGTATTGCGGGACGTCGTGGCATCAGCGGGGTATTATACCGACGCCTCAACCGCAAATGATTATTATGAGAGGCTGGCTGATGAAGTGAATCAAATCTGTGACGAAGGGCTGATTGACGCGGGACCGAAAAGGCGGGGCGTGGTCGGGAGATATTATCCATGGATGCTCAAACCGATTGCCGTTTCAACCTTTGATGCCGTTTTATCGGTTTTAGCCTGTCCGGGGATTAATCCGTCGCCTATACCTGTGGAATTCAGCGATAAGGAGCTAGCCAAAATCGAAAGCTGGATTCACGACGAGATTGCCGCGCTTCGCGTATATGAGGACGGACACAAAGAATATAATTGCATTATAGAATCCGGGTGGAAGTTAATCGCATGGCATATCATCAGAATTGTCCTGCAGATATACAGGTTGCTCTTGCCTGTCGGTTTTATTTTTTCGTTGTTGTCCGTACTCGCCGTCGGCTTTAGTCTGATTGCGCGAAAAATCAAAGGGTATCAAAACGATTGGATGCCCTGGATAGCTTCCGCAAGCTTGCTTTGTCTTTATATTCTTCGATGCTTTATGCTGGCCTATGTGCAGGTCAGCGCCTTTCCTGCGATTGGGACTCCCAGTTATGAAGCCGCATCTTATCCCGCTCTGATTGCATTCATAATTGTCGCGGTCTTTTCAGCTTATAAACAGATTGTTATAGTTGCAAAAAAGAAAAACCCCTGATTATTACAACAATATAATCGTGGGGAATCTTTCTTTATTTAACATTTCCGGGATATTAGGTTATGCCGCCCTTCCGGCGGAACTGATAATTTAACCTCTTATCTTAAAAAAGACGGTTACGGAAGAAGCCGTTATTGCGGCCATGCCGATGTTTTTAAACAGGTCGTTTATAATAAAAAATGTAAGAACGAATAAGAGAACGGAGATTATGGTCTTCAGCCCTCCTTCGGAATTCTTTTTATTCATATCAGCTCACCTTTTGTCATGCTTTCATTTTTTCAGCCTTTCTTATTTTCTCCTCATATTTTTTCTTTTCTTCCTCGGTTCTATCATCGACAAACGGGCGGTTGCTATATTCAACAGGATCTACCGGATTATTATCAGAATTTTTCATTTGACTAAATCCGTCATAAAAAGGCACTTCGGTATGAGGGCAGCATCCGGGACTATTGTTAAGATACTCCAGAAACGAAGGGTATTTACTGCTTACGGAAATGCTGTATACCCGATTTATATATTTTGCGCACTCTTCACAACAAACCCGGCTTCCAAAAACATATATCAGGTCCGTGTCCGAATATTTAGGCAGTCTTTTCGTGTCTACGACTTTGTCGGTTACCGCGTCATTTTCATATTCGGATTTGCGGGAAAAGCAGTTAATAATAACAATCAAAGATGAGGAGACAAAAGCCAAAACCACGGCAAAAGAAACTGCTTTAAACGCAATATGGACTGATGCAAATACAAAAATGAATATAATAGCGGCAATGCAGAACACTGTGCGATTTTTCGGACGTTTTCTGTTCAATCGAACCCCTTTCATTCATATAACAAGTAATCTTTGCCTTTGTTCTCTTTCCGGCAGGACAAGGCTTTTTTATTGCATATTCCGGAACATCTTATATCTATTTTATTCTCCAACTCTTCCCGCAATTCTGACAAACAGCCAGGGTATGCGTTTTTGACTTTACCTTCGAGTTTGTAAGTAAGGGAATAATTAAAATAAGTCCGGCCGTTACTATTGCCAACAGAATCCAAAGAAACCATCTCAACGGTCCCCTTCTTTTTATCTTTACCTTTTCTACCGCTTGGATAGTAACTCTATTGCTTTTGCATCTCGGACATATCATTATATTTCTCCTTTTAAAATATATCTATCATAAAGCCGTTTAATAAAAAAGTGTATTGTTTTTGTCAAATACAATGCTCATAAGTTATTTTATCCAATGTTTATCAGCGCTCTGCTTTCAACCCATGCTCCTATAAACATCAATGCAAAGCCAAGCAGGATGCAGAATATCTCTTCTTTCTTCCACGGAACATCCTTGATTCGCCTTTTAATTGTTTGCTTTTTATATATCATGAAAATATGCTTGTCCGCCAAGGCGCAGGTGATTAGCAGTTGACCGAACATCTCTGTCAAACCTGCATGTTCGGTAATCCGGAACATGCTTGTGATTCTTTCAACAAGACCGACACTCGGTACATCCGTAATGAATGACCAGGTTCCCAATGTTACCGCATTAATCAGAACTAGAACAAGGAAGCAGGAATAACCTATAGACAGGTAAGCTTTGCTCTCCCCGTTCTTTCTCGCAAACAGGCTGCTAATCGCAATTACCGCAACACTCATCATGTTAAAAAGAAAAATCTGTATTCCCGCAAGTCTGATATCAGATGATATAGTGAAATCTCTTGACGTATTTGCACTCTTTAAGAGCCCTTCAGGCAGAATATAATAACTTAATACCGTGACTCCGAAAAAGGTTATCAGAAAAATCAGTGAAAGCCACAGTATTCTAATGAATAAATTCCGAGAAGTTAATTTATCTCTTATCATTCATAATTCCCTCTATAGCTTCGATTTGTCTTAACATCCTTAGTCCGCATTTTCCGTTTTCCGCCATTCATTGTGACTAAAAGCCAATTTCAAAAATTATAGATAATTAAGGGTTTAATAAAATAATTTTATCCGAACAGTCTAGACAAACTGATCCTTTACATCATCCCAAATCTGCAGGAATGTTTTGCCGTCAAATAAATGTTCATAAAGGGCAAACTCGGGAATCGGAAAGTGCTTCTCATACCCCAAGTAACCGATCATAAAATCATTTTCACTCACACTGAAAATACAGTCTCTGCCGTTATATACAAATTCCACGACACCGTGATTGGCTGCCATTCTGATGCGGATTTCTTCCTTTACATCTCGCCCGTGATGAATAAAGTCTTCTTTGACATACTGCGCAAAATAATAGTCGTCATAAATCAGATAGCAATACGGCTTTTCGTCTTTTTTATGATAATGTATTATTGCCCGTGCAATCCCATCTAAGTCGGTCGTGCTGCCATATGCCAAGCACGCATTATTTAAATCCAATCTTTTTATTATGTCAATAACCTTTTCAAAATATTCGCCGAATAAGCTAAAGTGAGTACAACCCGCCTGAATAATTTTTCTTATACCAGCTTCAATAATACTTACATCACTAATTTTATGCTGCCAAATTATGAAACATCTTGAAGGCGACATAAACTCCGGCATCTCATCACGATAATCCGTCATCAAAAAATAATCCGTTACTTTTTCTTTTTCCCTCATAATTCCTCACTCATGAAGATAGATTTCCATTTTTATCCTCAGCCATTTGCCTCGCATCTCTTTTTCGGAAATCCTGCCGAAGAGTATTTTCCCCGCATCCATCAACCGTGAAAAGATGATATTGTCTTTTTTCGGAACGTATCCGATTTTCACCTCGTTTTTGGTCATAACCAAAATGGCGGCTTCGTCGTGCATATTGTCCGGCTCTCTGAAAAAGTGAAGTTTTTCGCCTATATTGAGATGGGGTTCGATATCCTCAATCCCGACTATGTGAGTGGTCCCCGCCACATGCGTGTCGAAGAGAAAAATATCTCTCTCAAAGGGTTTTATAATGCCGATGCCTTCCTTACCGGAATTTATCAGTTCCACCAGCTTGCGGTCATCTTTATTTACCGTAAGATCTCCCATCTATTCACCCGTCAATTCCCTTATTCGGTCTATATATATTTCGGCGGCTGCCTTGTAACTGTCGATTGCGTCCTGTAATTCCGCGCGCCTTTGATTAACCCAATCTTCATCAAAGATTTTCTCTTTTATGTTGTAGGGAAAGCGCCCTTTAATTTCCGCGATGTCCTCGTGTATGGTTTTAATCAGCTTTTCCAGCCTGTTTTTTTCTTTGTTCAGCTCTAAAGAGGTGTTTGCCTCTATAATTTCCTTCGGGTCGGCAACCGCTTCGCTTATAACCCTGATTCTGACAAGGTCACCGTTCTCGTATGCCTCCACCGCCTGAAGAAACAGCACTTTTTCTCTCTCGGATATCTCCGGATTGAGGTCCGGATGGAGCGCCTTGACTATTCTGTAATACAGCTTTTTAAGTTCTCTGTTTTCTTTTTCGCTCAGAAACTCTCTTTTACTGCGCTCAATCATCATCTCCAGTTTTTCATACTGTAGATTTAATTTTATTTGATACTCTTCAAATTCCCTTTCCAATACCAGGTTAATCTCATTTATGTCCGGCTTTTCCCTGCGATTTATATAAGCCTGAACGAGTTCCGCCTTTCTTTTCAGTCTGAGATATTCACATTCTTCTTTGAATGCCTGACACTCAAGCGCCCCTACCTTTAGCATATATTCCATTTCAAGGTTTTTACATAATACATACAGCAGTTCATCCCGCTCCTGCAAAAGCAGGGGAATCTCCGCACGAAGCCTTTTAATCGCATTTTTCAGTTCCTCAAATTGAGGAACCAAAATTATGTTTGAGTCTTTTTCCGAATCCTTTTTCATCCCTTTACTCATTTCCTTTTAAACGCCTGACACAGCGGCGCAAGAAAAGCCGCTATGAATCCGGCGGAGAATCCGTTGTTGTAGAGGTTCATGCCGCCGTGCAGATATCCGAGATTGGAAACCAGCGCCATATGTAAAAATCCGGCCAATACTCCAGCAATATATCCGTAGTTTCCTACTATAGGGGCAAGCGCCGTTGAAAACAAAGCGGTAACCATTACCCCCGTCGTGGAAATTGAGTTTCCCACAACCAGACCTGCGAGTACAACTCCGATTATTACCGGCACCGTGTTGCGCGGATGTTTCCCGTAAGCGGAAAAACCCACCACCGTGAATATGCCGCCAACGACCGGTCCGTTGAGAGGAGCTTTTGTCAACAGCACAAAAGCGGTTGACAAAATACCCATAATTCCCATATTGAGAAGAACGGCAGCGAACCCTTCCGCCGCTAAAAAGTCGATAACCGATTTGCCGTCGTAGCTTAAAATCCTGAGATAGCGTTTTAAATCGCCCTTTCCGTATATTAACCCGACAATCAACATCGAGGAAAAGCATATAATAAGGAAAACTGCGAGTTTGATATCCGTTTTCTCAACGATTTTGTTTACCATTTCATGGTCATAGTGCAGGAGTCTGAAAAAAGACATAAAAATCATACCGATAACACCTGCCGTGAAGCCTACATTGTAAAGACTGAAACGCTGATGGAATCGGGAAAAACTGCCCGCCAGCGGCACCAGTATAAAACCTATAAGCAGACCGGAGAGATTGCCGAGAACCACCGCTAAAACCGGATTCAGTTTCATACCGAAACTGATTTGACTTATCAGCGGACCCAATCCCGTTCCCAGATATGCGGTGAGCAGATATTTGGAAAACTTTTCGCGCTTTATGCGGCTGTATATAAACACGCCGAGGATTATGCCGGCGACGTTATATGGATTTTTACCGAATAATGCAAATCCGCCGAGGGTGAAAACGGCGGCTATAAACAACCCGTTTACCTCAACCTTGCTTTTTATGCCTATAAAGCTCGCAATAAGCATGAGCAGACCGCTGTTTATGAGGGCGGAACCGATGCCGGCAACAGCAAAATAATCGGTCAGCAGTACGGCCTGCGAGAAATCTATTATCAGGAGATTTTTTATTGATTCCAAAGGCGAATCAAAAAACAGACCCGCAATAATTATAACCGTCGGGAACAGGTAGAGAAACCTACGCTTTTGATTATCTGAAAAACCCGCCTTGCTTTGTTCTTTAGCCATACATACACCCTGTGTTTAGCTTCGGACATCATCGCATATTATATCTTTAACATTATATCAGCTAAAACCGTCTTAGTGGGAGTTTATCATCAGGTCGGATTTACTATCTTTTATTTATCCGCAAAACAAAAAAGAGATATTTGTTTTTTGAAAGAAAAATGTCTCTTTTTCTTTCAAATATAAACGAATTACGACATAACTTTTAACAAATTGTAAATTATTTCTAAAATCATTGACGGGATAAATTTGTAAAGATAGACTTATTTTGGAAATAATCGGATAGTTATATAAATACAATAATATTCATTCTTTTATACAAGGTCAGATTTCAATATCCTTTTCATAGGTATGAAAAGGAACAAATACTTCTATAAAAAATCGGTGGCTTCGTGAATAAGTTTATTTCAATCACTTTAATAATTATTGTCACTTTAAACATTGCCGGCTGTGATATGCGCTCTAAAGGATATGATGCGGTTACAGGTCCGATTTCGGATACTTCAGTTAAAGGTTCGACGGTTTTGGAGGCGGATGATTTCGAAGTTCCAAAGGACAGCCCTTCGTCTCCTCTGCCCGATGCAGAACCGGGAAAAGCATCCGCTCTTGAAGACAGTTCGATCCCTTCCAACGACGAAAACTCTACAACTCCAAAACTTCCCGAGTTGCCGAATAACCCCCCTACAGCGGAAACGGATATACCCGCAGCTCCTCCGGCAAACGGCGATTCGAATACTCCCAAAATAAAAACACCCGCAAAGATCGACTTCGACCTTACAAGTATGGATGCCGCGGAAGTTTATTCTCAGGTCTGCGACATGGTGATGAATCCCCTTTCCTACGACGGAAAAACCGTAAAGCTGACCGGAGAGTTTTCGGTTTTCCACAGCGAAACCGAAAACAAACACTATTTTTCAGTGGCGGTTTACGATCCTGCGATGAAGAATAAGCAAGAGATTACATTTGAGCTTATGGGAGGAAACAACCCCGGAGACTGTCCCGCAACGGGAACAAATATAACCGTATCAGGCACCTTCCGCTCCTATACCGTAAACGAATTTCTCTATTTCGAACTTGCGTACGCCGACATAGTCGGCTAAATTTCAAATTTTCAGCATTCAACGGGCGCACAAATAGGTGCGTCTTTTTTATTCAACCGGCTGTCAATCGGACAAAATTATAAATAAAGGTAAAAAGTTGTAAGATTTCTTCAGTTTACGAGTCTTATATAGGGAGGTGAACAAATTGCGGGATATCGAATCCGTCTACAACGAGTATTTTAAAGATGTCTATTACTACGCTTTAAGTCTCGCAAAAAATCGGGAAATAGCCGAGGATATCACCTCCGAGACATTCTTTAAGGCGATGAATTCACTTTCTTCTTTTAAGGGAAAGAGTGATATCAGAGTCTGGCTCTGCAGTATTGCAAAAAACAGCTATTTCAGATATCTTCGGCGGTATA
>JAAYNJ010000028.1 GCA_012520915.1 Oscillospiraceae bacterium | reverse complement strand
GTTGATTTTGTAAATCCACTATGATATATTACCTGTTATCCGGGTGTAGCGCAGTTTGGTAGCGCGCTTGAATGGGGTTCAAGAGGCCGCAGGTTCGACTCCTGTCACTCGGACCAAACAGATACGGTAATTGATAAGCTTATCAGTTGCCGTATCTGTTTTAATAAGACAGAATGCTTGCTGTAAAGGTGTTATGCTTAACTCATATAATAGTCATTCTTCCTTCGATTTTCTGGTCCCTGTCAGCCAATAAGGGCATATGCTCGATTAAAACATCATGGATGGAAGTAGTAAGCACTCGAAATTTACCGTTGGTAACGAGTTCTTCTTCAGAAAAGCCGAAACAATGTATGAAATTGTCCAGATGAAATCCTTGGAGTGCCACATTATAAATTGCGTCATCCTGTATCGGCTCGCCACGGAAATCGAAGCGGGTAAAGCTTTTAGTTGTCTTATCAAAAGTGATTCGCAATTCTTTGGAATACTGATAAAACTCGGTATGCCCCCCTTGGAGCATCTCATCGCGCAGAGTGTAGGAAACCATCTTTTTGAACTGCGCACCGGTAACTTTGAGGCGGAACATTTTGTCGTCGTAAGGGAATAACTCCATCAATTCTCCATAGGTAATCACTGCGGGAACGCTGTCTTTACGGATTCCCCCCGAACCCAAAAGAACGATATCCACTTCCAATGCATCTCGAAGAACCTCGGACAGAAGATTTCCCAACTCCGTTTCCTGATATCGACCCGGGTGGGTAAGAGGTCGGGCGAGTGTGCAGATTATCCGATTATATTTTTTGTCGGTTTCATCTTTAAATCGGTGAATTGCCTCTACTATCTTCTCGTCGTGTGGACAGGCACTATCGTCAATTGGAATAAGCTGCCAATTGTAAGAGGCGATAGAGTTGGAATCCATATCAATAGTTAAATCAAAACGCCCTATCTGATCAGTGCCGACTCCTGCCTGAGCAATCAGGATACCGTTCACTTTTTCCGGCTGCTCTAAAACTGTGTGTGAATGACCTCCGATAATTAAATCCACACCCCAGGACGGATCGAGAAGCTGAGCCAGTTTTTTGTCCTCTTCAAATCCTATATGTGTGAGTAGAACAGTCAAGTCTATATCTGTGGTGCGCCAGGCATTGCATATCTTTCCCACTTCATTTGCCGCATCTACCACATCTACAAAGCTGCTTAATACATCTTTGCTCATGCCGTGCATTATGTCAGAGGTGATGATGCCTATGAACATTATTCGCATACCGGCCTTTTCCAAAATAACATGGGGATGAAATAGGCGAGTATAGGGATTTTTAATAAAAAGGTTTGCGCAGACAATGGGAAAACGGGCGCAACGTTCAAGAAAGAGCAAGTGTGCCAAACCGTAATCTATCTCGTGATTGCCGATAGAGGCTACATCAGGGCCAAGCAGATTCATTATTTCTATAGTAGATAAACCTTTAAACTCGCTGTCGATGATAGAACCCTGAAGCATATCTCCTGCGATGCAGTAAACGGCATTATCGAATTCGTTCCGCACCGAGTTTATGTAGCCGGACAACATTGAAATGCCGCCCAATAAGCCTTCATCGATTTCTTCGGCTAAAAAGTCACCATGCAGGTCGTTGGAATGCAATAAAATTAACTCTTTCATTTCTGCCATTTCAATGGTTTCCCTCACTAATTATCAATAATCATAAATATCGGTATCAAATAGTTTTTAATTGAAACAAAAATATGGTCAAAACGCTACTTAAAAAACAAGTGTTAAATAATATAAAAAGTGTTTCAAGATTTCAATTTAATTTGAAAGATAGGTCAAAACGCAACAATTCGGACCTACATGAGTTCCTATTACCGCACCTACTTCCGAAATCCTGATATCATTTGCCAAAATTCTTTTTTCGGTTTCTTCCATCAGGATATTACACAGTTCGCGTTTTTCAGTATAACCAAAATATATGGGAACAGAATAGTCTATCGATTTCGGATCCACAGAACCGACTATTGCTGATATGGCTCTGTTTGCCCCGCGTTCTTTTCCGACGACATCTACCTTGCCGTCTTTTACCCTTATTATTGGTTTAATGCTGAACAAAGAACCGGCAACGGCTTTACTTAAAGATAATCTACCGCCTTTGTAGAGGTATTCAAGAGTATCGACTACTGCAACGAGCTTAACCTTCGGAATTGCCGAATTGATATTTTTAAGAATTGTTTGAGCGGTAACGCCTTTTCCTCGAAGATATACGGCATGTTCAACAAGAAGCCGAAGTCCCGTGGTAGTGTTCATTGAATCAATAACATATATACCGTCATAGCCTACTATTTCTTTTGCTATCATCGCACTCTGAAAAGTTCCGCTAAGCTTTCCGGAAATGAGTATCGCTAACAACTCGTCACCCGACCTCTTGGCGGCTTCAAAGTGAACAATGAAATCTTCAGGCGAAGGTTGTGAAGTGGTGGGGAGCTTCTTTGCCGATCTGAGTTTCATAAAAAACTCTTTCGGTGAAATTTCAATGCCCTCACGATAAGAATCCGAGCTGAAGTTTACGCTTAACGGAATAATATCAATTCCCAGTTTCTTTGCTAAAAGAGGGGAAATATCGGAGGTTGAATCTGTTAATATTTTTATCATGTTATTCTTTTCCTTTACACATATTTTTCAATGACCTTTTGTTTTTCATCAATATAAATGAGCATACAATAAAAGCATAGTTTAAAAAATAGGAAACCGCAAAGTACATAGGGTAAGTCCCAATTCCGAAAGCTGTTACTTCTATGTAAGCAATCATAAACAACCGCAAAATTGACATGAGCGATATACCGAATGTTATTAGCAGCAACAAGTCAAAGTCATGCATAAGTGAAAACTTCCTCTTAATTCTTAACCTGTTTGCCAAAACTGAGATTATTCCGACTATTGAAAGCACGGACAAAACCGGGGTGATAAACCTAAAGATATATACGAACAATCTCATAAGTCTATAGAGCCATATTTCAAAAAAGTCATAAGTAGCGTTCTTTTCAATAAAATTATTCCCGATATATTCTATCGAAAAACAGATATTCCCGATTTCGACATTCGACTTGATATCGGAAATCGGCTCTGAGTGAGAACCTTTCCCGTCGGAAAGAATCAGAAATGCGTCACTTGAATCATTAAATTGAATGTGGTGCCGCAAAAGATCGCCTTCTAAAATGTCCTCGCCTGTGAAGAGCAGGTTGTTCACATAGACATCCCCGCCGGTGGAAGGTTTGTTTTCTATGACCAATGAATTTCCTTTAGAGTCCACTATATCTGTATGTACTTTTCCGTTATTACTGAAAGCTGAAACGATTAATAAATTGCCGTCAATGTATTCCTTGTCCAATAAGAATGCATCGGTATTTGTAAAAGACTCCATTTCTTCTATAACTGACGGAGAACCGAAAGAAGGGTCGGGGCTACAATCAATTTCGATGTAAAATAAAAGGTAAAAAATTTCTGACAGCATTTCTTTAAAAGATTTTGACACCGCTTCAAAAGTAACGGGCGCGTTAAACCCGTTTCTGCTTTTTTCACACCCCGAGACTCTGCCCTCGTCACATGCAGTATCTATCTCGTTTTTAATATTGGAGTAATACTCATAGGCAGTTGAAGGAGAAGCGTAGTAACCTAACAAACTCGCAGCGCTTCGGACAGCCCAATAGTATCCGCCTCCGGAATACTCGAAAACATCATCGCCGACATTTTTTCTCATTCGGGAAAAGCCGGGACTTTCCAAGAATTGTTCCAATTCTTGGAAAGAAGGAGAGATGCTGTAAATTAGAGCTCTCTTTTCATGGGGCAAAGGTGCGATAGGATTTTGGTAATCGTCAGAATCGGGAATCCTTAACAATGCGCCTGTCATACCCGTAAATCTGCGGGAAGTGAGGTCACTGACTTCAAATACTCCGTATTTGACATAATTGGCAAAACTGTATGCCGATATAAAGATTATCGGTATTATTATGAACATAGACAAAGAAAGCAAGCGGGAAAACAGGTTCTGTTTATTTTTTAAAATAATAATTAGAGAAACTAAACCACCGACAACTAAAAAAGGCAGAAGCCAAAGACCATCTTCCCTGAGGAGGTAGGCAAATCCGAACATGAACCCTCCAAGGACGCCGTAAAACCACAACATTTTTTTGTTGTTTTTTCCCGCCCTTAATGCAAATCCAATAATACAGGAGAAGACAAAAACAGAAATTGAAGTAGAGATATTGTCTCTGTAAAGTCTTAAAGTGAAATCCGCATAATTAATCGGATTAAAAATCAAAAGGACATAAAAAATCAGCTTTAAAATTCGGTTTTCAATTAAGGGATTTAATGAAAATACAAAGGTTAGACATGAAAGCAAACACAGAACCTGACCCGCAAATAAAAATGAAATACCAAGTTTGCTCAACAACGAAAGCCAAACAGCAAATAACATGTGTTTGCCCATTGTCAGATAGCTGTATTTCCCAAGCCAGTTTCCGCTTGCAATATTTCTGGCGGAGACATACATCAAATGATCGTCAAGCATGGAAATGTCCGGCTGAAATGATGCTTTCTGAAAATATGTTAAAAACAATCTCACAAAGGAGATTGTGATTAAAAGTATCACGAATGATTTTAATGAAATATCTCTTTTGATGTATTTTTTCATTCAATTACCAACATAATCGATTCAGTCCAATACATTTTATAGTAATATATCCGAGTCTGCAACGAGTTGTTTTAGGATAATTGTGATGATATACTCTACCTATAAAATTTGTGAGGTAAAATATGACTGTTGCACTGGTTGGTTATACTGGATTTGTCGGAAGCAATTTGTTAAAACACGGTCACTTTGATTTTTTGTATAATTCAAAGAACATTGAAGACTCATTTGGCTTGTCTCCGGATGAGTTGTTTTTTTGCGGCATTCCTGCAGAAAAGTATATTGCAAACAATTTTCCTCAGAAAGATTTAGAGACAATTAAAAGCGCGATGGAAAATATTAAACGGATAGAACCGAAGAGGATTGTCTTAATATCTACAGTTGATGTTTACGATTCCCCAATTGATGTCAACGAAAATGATATAATGAGATATAGCGATTCAAATATATATGGAAAGAACAGAAGGCTGCTGGAACAATTTGTAATAGACAGTTTTGATGATTATTTAATTGTAAGATTACCCGCTCTTTATGGTATCGGACTAAAGAAAAATTTTATTTTTGACATGATGAACAGGATACCCCGCGTTCTGAACAACAATAAATTCTGTGAGCTGGGGGAAGAGAAATTGAGCAGGTTTTATACTAAATCGGATGACAACATGTTCCGACTTAAGGAACTGACAAAAAATGAGGAAGAGCTACTTACCGGGTACCTCAAAGAAGTCGGATTTTCATCACTTAATTTTACAGACTCAAGATCTTCTTTTCAGTTTTATAATCTAAAGTTTTTATATGAGCATATAAAAGTTGCTGAGAAAAACTCGATAAAGCTATTAAACATCACGACAGAGCCCTGCAAAGCGAGCGAACTTTACAGTTATATTTTCGGGGAACCGTTTGTAAATGAAGTCTCTCAAATGCCTGCAAATTATGATATGAAGAGCATATACAGCGGCTTGTTCGGAGGGGATAACGGCTATTTTTATAACAAAGATTTTGTGAAAGAAGATTTAAAGAATTTTATAGTTAATTTTGGTGGTTGACATGAAACTAAGCGTATCAAATCTCGGTTGGGAGATTGAATATAACGATAAAGCATACAAGATGCTGAAGGCGTTCGGGATCGGCGGAATTGAAATTGCCCCGACAAAAATATTCGGCATCGAAGCTTATGACAGAGGCATATTTGCAAAAGAATATTTCGATAATGTGAAGGAAGTATTTAATCTTGAAGTCTCGTCAATGCAGTCTTTATGGTATGGAAGGAATGAAGTAATATTCAGTGATACAGAGCAACGGAAACGTCTTTTGGAATATACTAAATCGGCGATTGATTTTGCAGTAATGATTAATTGCGACAACCTTGTCTTTGGCAGTCCCAAGAGCAGGATTATGAAGGATAAGTCCGACATTTTAATTGCAAAAGACTTTTTTGCGGAAATTGGCGATTATTCTTTTAAAAAGAAAGTGCATTTTGCGCTGGAAGCGAATCCTGCAGTTTACGGAACGAACTTTTTGAATAACACAAAAGAGGCCTTAAAATTTGTTTCTGATATTAAGTCCGAAGGACTGTCCGTTAACTTGGATTTCGGTACGGTGATTATTAATGGTGAAGATGTTAAGTTCAGTGATGACGAATTGCGGTTAATCAGCCATATCCATATCAGCGAACCCCATTTAGCACCTCTTGTTAAAAGAAAAGAACATCTAGCGTTAAGAGACATATTAAGGTCTTTTAACTATGACAGATATGTTTCGCTTGAGATGTCGATACCGCACGATTTTGAGGATTTGATTAAATCGTCGAAATATCTTTCAGAGGTTTTCGGAAATGGCATATAATTCAATACCCGGAGTTCCCGAGTTTTTTGTTTTTAATGAAGGAAAAAGAAAGACAAAATATTGTCTGATGATACCGATTATTAATGAGAATGAAAGAATAATCAGGGAACTTAAAAGAGCTAAAAAGGCAGGAATTCCTCAAATTTGCGATATTATTATTCTTGATGGCGGGTCTACAGATGGTTCTATTGAGAGAATGATGGATTTGAATCTTGGCGTTAACAGTATTTTGATAAAAACGGGAAAAGGTCATCAGGGCGCTCAATATCGAATGGGATTTCACTACGCAATATCAAAAGGATATGAAGGTTTCGTGACAATTGACGGCAACGATAAGGACAGTATAGAAGACACGAATAGGTTTATAGATAAACTTGATGAGGGTTATGATTTTGTCCAAGGTTCCCGATTTATTAAGGGCGGCACTGAAAAACACACCCCCCTCATTAGAAACTTAGCTGTCAGATTGATTCATGCACCGATAATCTCTTTGGCTGCAAAAAAAAGGTACACCGACACCACTAACGCATTCAGAGCCTATTCAAAAAGATATATTGTCAATGATAAAGTTAATATTTTTAGAGATGTATTTGACCGCTATGAATTATTGGCGTATCTTTCAATTAGAGTAACGCAAATCGGACTTACGGCGACGGAAATTCCGGTATCCAGAATTTACCCTAAAAACGAAAAGACGCCGACCAAAATATCACCCATAAAAGGGAATTTGAATCTTTTGATTGTTTTATTAAAGGCGGTTTTTGGAAAATACAATCCCAAATAGGTTTGTTTATGAGCAGAAACTATGACAGAATAATAATCGGAGCAGGCTTGTATGGACTTTACTCCGCTGTGGAGAGTGCAAAAAGGGGATATAGCGTGCTTCTTTTGGAACGCGAAAATGCTCCGTTTTCAAGGGCAACCTATATTAATCAGGCAAGAGTACATATGGGATACCACTATCCCAGATCCATTTCAACCGCACTGAAATCCCGAAATTATTTTGAGAGATTTGTAAAGGACTTTGAGTTTTGTATTGCCGATGAATTCAAGAAAATATATGCAACGTCTTCGAAGTTTTCCTGGACTAACAGGGAAAGATTTATAAAATTCTGTGATGATGCAGATATACCCTGTGAGGAGATCTCTCCCGATGCATATTTTAAGAAGGGCATGTGCGACGGAGCCTTTATCACAACGGAGTATGCATATGACTGGTTAATTTTAAGAGACTTTTACTCCGAAAAAATAAAAGAATATAGAAACATCGATGTTAAACTGAATACCGCCGTTTGTGCAATTGAAAAACAAGCGGACCGCTATTCAATAATTACTTCAGATGGCGGAGAATTCGAGTCACCCTTTGTTATTAGTGCAGTTTATGCCAGCTGTAATGAAATATTGGAACTGGCAGGGTATCCTGCATTTAAAATTAAATATGAATTGTGTGAAATGATAATTTGTGAACCATCCGATAACCTGAAGAATCTGGGAATTACAGTGATGGACGGTCCGTTTTTCTCCATAATGCCGTTTGGAAAAACCGGTTTGCATTCATTGACCTCGGTAACTTTTACACCCCATCTTACAAGTTATGATGTGCTGCCGACCTTTAATTGTCAAAAGGACAGTGGAGGATTGTGCAATAAAACATCACTTTATAATTGCAATATATGTCCCGGCAAACCTGAGACGGCATATCCCTATATGGGGAAATTGGCGAGAAAGTACCTTCGTGACAAATATGATTTTAGATATAAAGAATCGCTTTATTCCATGAAGCCGATAATGTCGACCAGTGAAGTAGATGACAGCAGACCGACCGTAATCAGAAAATTCAGCGAGAACCCCACCTTTATCAGTGTGTTATCCGGAAAAATAAATACCGTCTATGATCTCGATGAGGTGCTAAGTGAATAATAACAATGAAAAAGAAAAAAATTTTGTGTCTGCTGTGATATATGCAGGCGATGATGCAGAACGCGCCGTCAAATTTATCGGCAAGGTAAATGAACTTTTAACTCTGCATTTCGAAAACTTTGAGATAATTGTTGTCGATGACTACTGCAAAACTCCAATACAAGATGAATTGCTTGAATGTTCCGACGGCTACAATTGCAGTGTCAGTCTAATAAAGATGAGCTATCCTCAAGGAGTTCAACGTTCAATGAATGCAGGTGTTGATGCGGCAATCGGAGACTTTGTTTTTGAGTTCGAAAGTACAGCAATTGATTATAATATTGAACTCATAATCGAAGTATATCGCAAATCAATTAGCGGATTTGATGTGGTAAGTGCAGTGCCGGTCGGTAACACGAAAAAATCATCAAAATTTTTTTACAGCATCTTCAATAAATATTCCGACGGGTATAATCCGTTATTTACCGAGAGGTTCAGAGTTGTCTCCAGAAGAGCCATAAACAGGATTGAATCAATGACAACAAATCTTGTTTACAGAAAAGTATTATATAGGAATAGCGGTTTGATGTGCTCAAGTGTGGAATATATGCCGATAGCCAAAATTAACTCAAAATCTTTGCCGAAAGAACGCAGTAAACTTGCCTTTGACAGCCTTATGACTTTCACTTCAGTCGGATACAGAATATCTTTGTCTTTGTCGATTTTTATGATGCTTTTTACAGCGTTTAGCGGTATATATGCTGTTGTAGTTTTTTTGTTGGGAAAACCGGTTGAGGGATGGACGACTCTGATGATACTTATTTCATCAGCGTTTTCCGGAATATTCCTATTATTGACAATTATTATTAAATATTTGTCCTTACAGGTCGAAATAACTACTAGGAAGAGTAAGTATATATATGAAAATTTATATAAAATAAAGTAATAGAAAAAATGTTGTGAAATCTTCCTTTTAATTTCGAAACAGAATAATCAGGACTAAAAATAACAATTTATTGTTATTTTTTTTTGCTATTTTGGTTAATTACAACAAAAATCAAAGAATTCACAAAATATTCGAAATTGTGGCTTGATATTCATAAAATATTCTGATATTATTCATAATATTCAATTTTGTGTGAATAAGAGGAGAAAAAAGATGAAAAAAATATTGACCTATTTATTAATTGCATTACTTGCAATGAGCATGTTGGCAGGATGCGGTAAAAAAGAAGCTAAAGAACCGGCAAACAGGTTGGAAAAAATACTTGCGGACGGAGTTATCACAATGGCGACAAGTCCTGACTTTGCACCTATGGAATTTATCGATGATTCAAAAGAAGGACAGGATATGTATGTCGGGGTGGATATTGAGTTTGCAAAATACATTGCTGAAAACTTGGGTGTAGAACTGAAAATTGAAGCTATGGACTTTTCCGCGCTTCAAACTGCAGTGTCTCTCGGTCAGGTTGATATGGTATTGGCAGGTCTTGCTTGGAAAGAAGAAAGAGCAGAGGCAATGGAACTTTCCGAATTTTATAATGTGATATCTGAAGATAACGGTCAAGGTATTTTAGTTAAAACCACAGAAGTCGACAAGTACCAAACAGCTGAGGACTTTTCAGGAAAGACCATAGCGGTTCAGAACGCCTCGCTTCAACTGAGCTTGCTCGAAAGCCAGCTTCCTGATGCGAAGGTGGAAATTGTTACGAATATTAACGACGGAGTTATGATGCTCATTGCCGGAAAGGTAGACGGAGTAGGTGTTGCCGGCACAAATGGAATCACGATAAACGAAAACTATCCCGAAGTAAAATTATCAGGTTTCTTATATGAATATGAATCTGAAGGTAATGTTGTGGGCATGCCAAAGGGAGAGACGGAATTGTGTGAAAAAATCAATGAAATTATTTCAAAAGCTGCAGCTGAAGATTTGTTTACAAAATGGAACAATGACGCGAGAAACCTTGCGGCTGAAATAGGTTGGAAAAATTAATTCTGTACAATATTATTGTCTGAGAACTTTAAAAGAGTAGCCGGCACAAAATATTTTTGCCGGCTACCTACATTAAGTGAGGTGAATACATTTGTGGACACATTTAGGTGAAAGAATTATCGGTCTTCTATCAAGGTACAACACCCTGTTCCTCGAAGGGGTGGGGATGACACTTTTGCTCTCAGCCCTGACGGTAGCTATCGGTGTATTTCTCGGATCTTTTCTTGCAATGATGAAAATGTCAAAAATTTATCCGATTAGGTGGCTTGCCAATATATACATTGAAATCATCAGGGGAACACCGCTGTTGTTACAACTCTATTTTTTCTACTTTGTAATTCCGGAGATGATAAAGTTCATTAACTTTACAAAGTTCTCTTCAGTTGCGACTGCATTGGCATTGAACTCGGCGGCGTATGTTGCGGAAATTATTAGATCCGGTATTCAGTCGGTTGAAAAGGGGCAGACGGAAGCTGCAAGGAGTTTGGGTCTCACCAAAAGGCAGACTATGCTAAAAATCGTGGCACCTCAGGCAGTGAAAAATATCCTTCCCGCTTTGGCGAATGAGTTTATTATGGTTATAAAAGAAACGTCTCTGGCATCAACCTTCTTCGTCGGAGATCTGATGACATCGTTTAAAACAATACAAGGGATTACCTACATGTCGTTCGAACCGCTGGTGATAGTCGGAGCTATTTATCTTATTTTGACCTATCTGCTCAGTAAATTGGTTGCGGTTTATGAAGGGAGGCTTAAAGCTAGTGATTAAAACTATTGATCTTAAAAAAAGTTTTGGGAAGTTAAAAGTTTTAAAAGGAATTACAGAACACATAAAGCCTCAAGAAGTGGTATCGGTAATAGGCCCATCCGGTTCCGGGAAAAGCACATTTTTAAGGTGCCTGAATTTGCTGGAAATTCCCGATTCCGGTCAGATTATTTTTGAAGGTGTCGACATAACACAAAAAGGTATAGATATCGACAATCACAGACAGAAGATGGGAATGGTATTTCAATTGTTCAATGTATTTCCGCATCTTACTGTTGAAAAAAATATTACCTTAGCTCCGGTTATGACAGGTAAGAAAACCCAGATTGAGGCAAAGGAACAGGCCGAGGAGCTTTTGAATAAGGTTGGTTTATACGACAAAATCCATGAACACCCAAACAGGCTTTCAGGTGGTCAAAAGCAGAGGCTTGCAATAGTGAGAGCGCTTGCGATGGAACCGGATGTGATGTTGTTTGATGAACCGACTTCATCTTTGGATCCGGAAATGGTGGGGGAAGTATTGCAGGTTATAAAAGACCTTGTTAAAAGCGGAATGACGACGGTCATAGTTACACATGAAATGGGTTTTGCCAAGGATGTTTCTGACAGGGTACTTTTTATGGATGAAGGTATTATTGCAGAACAGGGAACCCCGCAGGAAATTTTCGGGAATCCGCAAAATCCGAGGACAAAGGACTTTTTAAGCAAGGTGCTTTACTAATAAGGAGATTAATGTTATGGATTTTAAATTTGAAAGCATGAAATACATTGACGATAATCGTGATCTCGTCTGTGATGTTTCTAAAAAAGTCTGGGAATATGCTGAACTGTCGTTAATGGAATATAAATCAATGGAACTTTTTTGTAAAGTTCTTGAAGAATGTGGTTTTGATGTAGAGAAGGGTATATGCGGAATTGAAACGGCTTTTTCCGGTAGTTTTGGTTCAGGGAAACCGATAATCGGTATTCTTGCAGAATACGATGCTCTTTCGGGATTATCTCAGGTTGGCGGTGAAACTGAAAAAAAAGAACTTGTCAAAGGCGGCAACGGACATGGATGCGGGCACAGCATGCTGGGAGCAGGATCGCTTGCTGCAGCCTTGGGGATAAAGAAGTATCTGGAAAGTTCCCGGAAAAGCGGAACCGTTATTCTTTATGGTTGCCCGGGCGAAGAAGGTGGAGCCGGAAAAGCTTTCATGGCAAGGGAGGGGCTTTGGAGCAAACTTGATGCTGCATTGACATGGCATCCCGGCGATTCAAACGAAGTTTCATCAGGAAGCAGTACATCAAGCATCCAGATTGAATATAGGTACAAAGGCGTTGCATCACATGCGGCGGGTTGTCCCGAACTTGGGAGATCCGCGCTTGACGCTGTTGAACTTTTGAATATCGGAGTACAGTATTTGAGAGAGCATATACCCAAAACCGCGAGTGTCCACTATGCAATGATTGATGGGGGAGGGGTGTCGCCCAATGTTGTTCAACCAACAGCCAGTGTTTTATACATGATAAGGGATACTACTGTAAAGAATAACCTCAAACTGGTTGACAGAGTGGACAATATTGCAAAAGCGGCAGCCCTTATGACAGATACTACTATGGAGAGGGTGTTCATAGACGGAACTGCTGATACCGTGCCTAACAACGAACTTGAAAAACTTATGTATGAAAATTTCAAGTATGTCGGAGCTCCGAAATATGATGA
This sequence comes from Oscillospiraceae bacterium, assembly GCA_012520915.1. Classification (GTDB taxonomy): domain Bacteria; phylum Bacillota; class Clostridia; order Oscillospirales; family Ruminococcaceae; genus WRIP01. The sequence goes on along the minus strand of JAAYNJ010000028.1, from coordinate 3,522 downwards.
AGGAGAGATTGAATATGCAGGCAAGCTGAAGCAAACGTATGATTATATACCCGACGAACTACCGGGGAGCGGAACAAATCTGAATTCCGAAATAAAGAATCAGGTTGAAAAGATATACCACTCTGGGAATAAGATAATTAACGATTTTATAATACCTCATGTTCCGAATGACTATCGCTCGCCGGGATCTACCGATGTCGGAGATGTGAGCTGGCTTACCCCGACCGCACAGATAAGAGTGGTGTGTTATCCGCACAACAGCCCTGGGCATTCCTGGCAAAATGTATCATGCGGTATAACATCAATTGCCGATAAAGGATTAATTGTAGCGGGAAAGGTAATTGCAGGGACAGCTATAGATATATTTGAAGATCCTTCATTGCTGGAAAAGGCGAAGAAGGAATTTATAGAAAGGACTAAAGAAGGATATACCTGCCCAATACCTGAAGGGGTATCTCCGATAGTTCCAGGAAGCTGAATTTTTAATTTAAAGTCGACTCGGAGAAGTTCTCCGAGTCGACTTTTTTGTGGTCTTAAGATTGACACCTTGAGATAAAGCGGTGATAATATAATTCAACAATCAATCTGGAGGGATATCAATGGCAGTAGAACTGAATAAAGTATATGAACCTTCCTCTTCCGAAGAGAGAATATATGATGGGTGGGTGAAAAAGGGGTATTTTAAAGCAGTTGTAGATAAAGAAAAGACCCCTTATTCGATTACGATGCCTCCTCCGAACATTACCGGGCAGCTTCATATGGGGCATGCTCTTGATGTCACCATACAAGACTTAATAATAAGGGCAAAACGTATGCAAGGTTACAATGTGTTATGGCAACCGGGAACCGACCATGCGTCTATTGCCACTGAAGCCAGGATTGTTGAAGCTATGGCTCAGGAAGGAATAACTAAAGAAGAAATAGGAAGAGAAGCTTTTCTTGAAAGAGCGTGGAACTGGAACCGCCGTTTTGGTGGACGAATCGTCAAACAACTTAAAAAAATCGGCTGTTCATGTGATTGGGACAGGCTGAGATTTACCATGGATGATGCCTCGTGTAAAGCGGTGAATAAGGCTTTTATTGATTATTACAAAAAAGGTTTAATCTATAGGGGAGAGAGAATCATCAACTGGTGCCCAAGCTGTAAAACAAGTATTTCCGACGCAGAGGTTGAATTCGTTGAATCTGAAGGTTTTTTATGGCATATAAAATACCCTGTAGCGGGAACGCTTGATTTTATAGAAGTTGCGACTACAAGACCGGAAACGATGTTGGGGGATACCGCTGTTGCGGTGAACCCGAAAGACGAAAGATATAAAGACTTGATTGGCAAAACCGCAATATTGCCTCTTGTAAATAGAGATATCCCCATAGTTGCAGATGAGTATGTGGATGTCGAATTTGGCACCGGTGCAGTTAAAATTACACCTGCACATGACCCGAACGACTTTGAAGTCGCTCAAAGACATAATCTTCCTGCTCTGAACATTATGAATGAAGACGGGACAATAAATGAGGATGGAGGGGTTTATTGCGGACTGGACAGAAACGAAGCCAGAAAGAAAATTGTCGAAGACCTTAAATCGTTTGGTTTATTGTCAAAAATAGAACCCATTACTCATAATGTCGGTTGTTGTTACAGGTGTGATACCCTTATTGAACCAAGATTGTCAATGCAGTGGTTTGTAAAGATGAAACCGCTGGCAGAACCTGCAATTAAAGCAGTATTAAACGGGGATACGAAATTTATTCCCGAACATTTTGAGAAAACATATTTTAACTGGATGAACAACATCAAGGATTGGTGTATCTCAAGACAGCTGTGGTGGGGGCATCAGATCCCGGCTTATTACTGCGGAAATTGTGGTGAGGTTATTGTTTCGGAAAATAAACCTGAGAGATGCAACCGATGCGGCGACAACAGGCTGGTCAGAGATGAAGATACGTTAGATACTTGGTTTTCCTCAGCGCTTTGGCCGTTTTCAACACTTGGGTGGCCTGAAAAGACTGAGGAGATGGATTATTTCTACCCGAATGACACATTGGTTACGGGATACGACATTATTTTCTTTTGGGTTGCAAGGATGATTTTTTCCGGTATTGAAAATGTCGGGGAAACACCTTTTAGGAATGTTTTGATTCACGGTATGGTTCGTGATGACCAGGGAAGAAAGATGTCCAAATCCCTGAATAACGGTATAGATCCGATAGATATTATTGAGAGATTCGGTGTGGATGCCCTGAGGTTTGCACTGATAAACGGTATAAGTGCGGGGAATGATACAAGATTTTCTGAAGAAAAGATTACCTCTTCGAGAAATTTTGCAAATAAAATCTGGAATGCAGCAAGATTTATATTAATGAATGATGTCTCCGACGTAGTCCCCGGAAGTCCTCCGGAAGAATTGAGTCTGGAAGATAAATGGCTGATTAACGGATTAAACCGACTGACAAAAGAGGTTCGCGAAAACATCGAAAATTTTGATCTCGGAGTTGCTGCGGGTAAGTTGTATGATTTTATATGGGATGTTTTTTGTGACTGGTATATTGAGATTTCCAAACTGAAACTTAACTCCGATGATCCGAAACAAAAAATAAACAGTAAACAGATGCTGGTTTACGGTTTTACCGAATTGCTAAAACTCTTACACCCGATTATGCCTTTTATTACAGAAGAGATATATCAGGCATTGCCTCATAATTGTGAAAGCATAATGATTTCGAATTACCCCGATTTCAACGAGGAAATAAATTTTGACTTTGAAGAAAAACAAATGGAGGAAATTATTGAAGTAATTAAGGGTATAAGGGTTATTAGAGGTGAGATGAATATCCCGCCGAGTAGAAGAACCGGACTTTTTATCGAAACAAAAAATGAAAGTCTATTTGTTGAAGGCTTGCCCTACCTTAAGAGGTTTGCATTTGCAGATTCGGTAGAAATCGGGGAAAGTTTTGAAGGTTTGGATGACGCTATTCAGGTTATCACAGGAAATGCGAGAGTATTAATCCCTGCCAGGCAACTTGTGGATATCGATAAAGAACTGGAGAGGCTTGGAAAAGAGCTGATTGCATGTGAAAAGGACATCGACCTGCTTTCGAATAGGCTGTCAAATGAACAGTTCCTTGCGAAAGCTCCTGAAAATATTGTGTCCAACGAAAAAGCCAAACTTGAAAAGGCAACGGCAAAAAAGAATCTCATTGAAGAGAGTATTTCAAAATTAAAAACGAATAGAACTGAATGAGTTAAAGAATTAATTGACACCGGTTGGATGATATTTCAATATTTATTGGATGAAAGCAAAGTAAAATTAATGTTAAGTTTTGTTTAATATTTGCATTGACATCATTGTTTAATGCTGGTATTATTATAGTCCGCCTTCCTTTAGAGGGAAGGACCTGCACCTTGAAAATTAGGCAATATACAAAGCATTGTGAGACCCTTTTAATGAAAGGCTAGTATACGGTCTTGTGTCTATGGGGCACGCACGGGCTGAAGAGGTTCGGAGTATACGGAGATGCTAG
>JAAYNJ010000027.1 GCA_012520915.1 Oscillospiraceae bacterium | reverse complement strand
GACAGACTTTTGGTGATGAGGGGAGGCAGGATTGTCGCTCAGATTGATGATCCGAAATCCATTACTGACGAAACGCTCGGCGAATACATGCTGGGAGTCAGGGAAATGACTGCGGAAGAAATGGGGGATCTATTTTGAAAAAGGTAAAACAGATTGAATTTACTTTTGAAGTTGTAAGAATTGTCGTGGGTCTTCTGGTAGCGTTCGGCATAACTCTTTTGAGTATCGTCTTCGTTTCAAAGGAACCCTTGATAGCAATCAAAAACTTCATGATCGGACCGTTTGAGAACGTCCGAAATTTCGGTCAGCTGATGGGTAAGTATACCGCCTATATCCTCAGCGGATGCGGCATGTGTTTCATATATGCCTGCGGCAGATTCAACCTTTCGGGAGAGGGAATTGTAAACTTTGCACCCGCCGTCCCCTGTTTGATTCTTTATACTACCAATGTAATGACGAATCTTCCTCTGTTGGTGAATCTGACCATCATATTGGTTACATGCGGTATTACCGGCGGTCTTGTGTCTCTGATTCCCGCTTTTGCGAGAGAAAAATTCGGCGCCAGTGAGATGGTAATGTCCATCATCTTAAACTACATGCTGCTGTTCGTATCCCAGTATATTCTGAAGATATTCATGGTCGACAGAGACATCAGTTATCTCGGAACACCGTTGCATCCCGACAACGCGAGGTTTAAGCGTTTCTTCGGAGACTCAAACTTCACGACTGCGATATTCGTCGCCATAGCGGGCTGGATAGTGGCATCAGTAATCTTCGACTACATGAGAGTCGGCGCCAAAATCAAAATAGTCGGTGCAAATATACATTTTGCAGAGTACGCCGGGATTAACTCCGTCAGGATGATGTATGTTGCGCAATTTATAGGCGGCATCTTTTCCGGATTGGCTGGAGCGGTCGATACATTTGGCCTGTTCGGTCGCTATCAGTATATCGCGCTGACTAATATAGGAATGGACGGACTCATAGTTGCCGTTCTTGCAAAGAAGAATCCTAAGTTTGTGCCCCTATCTGCGTTTGTTCTCGCCTACATCAGATCCGCCGCGGTGGTTCTGAACTACACGACGGAAATCCCCTACGAGTTCGTCGATATTATGAGCGCCGTACTGGTATTCTTCGTCGCCGCACAGGAATTCCTGAGCAAGCCGAAGAACAAGATGATATTTGACGCATCTCGTGAACGCGAAGCGGAAAGGGCCAAGGAAGGAGCGAAAGCATGATAGCTGAATATTTTGCAAATTTAGATGTCGCTCAACTTTTGTATTCTATTATCAGAATATCAACACCGTTGATTTATGTTGCACTCGCGGTAAACGTGACCCTTCAGGCGGGCCTGCTCAACATGGCCGCTGAAAGTATGATGCTCGCGAGTTCCCTTGCAGGGGTTCTCATAAGCGGTTACTCGCAAAGCCTGTTTCTCGGCTTGCTGGGAGGGGCTGCGGTTTCGGTATTAGTCACCCTCTTCCTCTGCTTTGCAACATTTGTCATGAAGGTTGACCTCTACTTAATGTCAATCTCGATGAATATGGCATTAATGGGCGGAACGGTTTACGTGATGTATCTGTTTACGGGACTTAAATCCTTGACGGCATCAAAGGTACCCAGCTTGTCGGTGCCTCAGGTACACATACCGTTCATTAAAGACATCCCGTTTTTGGGAAAGATAATATCCGGACACAACGGATTTACCTACTTAGCATTTATAATGATTTTTCTTGTATGGTTCCTCATATTCAAGACGAAATTCGGTCTGAGGATGCGCGCCACCGGACAGAACCCTCAGGCGGTTGAGACTGTCGGAATTAACCCGAGAAAAATCTACACAATTTCGTTTGCCATCTCCGGCTTCATCGCAAGTTTGGGCGGTATGTTCCTCTCGATGGGTTATCAGAACTACTTCGTGAGAGAAATAACGGCAGGACGTGGATTTATAGGTATGGCGGCATCAAACATTGCCCTCGGTCAGCCGCTCCTCTCCGCGCTTGTCGCCATAGTCTTCGGTGCAGCTGAAGCGGTAACGCAAACACTGAAACTCTATATCGTCGACCAGCAACTCCTCTCCTCGATACCATACATAGTCACGATAGTCCTGATTTTCGTCTTCTCGTTCTTCCAGCTCCGCGCTCGCGACAGAATTGAAAGAGAAAACAGAAAGAGACTCGAACAACTTCACGAGGAAGAAGCGGCTGCTTAGTCGGACAACTTTCTAAAACACAAATGTTTAACGAGGATACCGCGTTTAACGGTATCCTCGTTTTATATTTTTTATAAGTTAAAACCAGTCGATTTCCTATGTTATAATACTGTCAGATAAAGACAGACCATAAATAAGTAAATTCAAATCGGAGAAAATTGTGAAAAAATATTTTGTTTTGCTATTGCCGTTTCTCATAATATTATTTTTATTAACTTCATGCAGAAAGAAAGAGATAATCGATCCCTATACCGATTATCCCGGTTATATAAGATACCGAATAGAAGAACATAATATTGAATTCCAATATCCGGGACACTGGCTGATACTTGACAAGTATAGTTTAAGCGATGAAGAGGTAAATGCTGAACTCGACAGAATAAACTATGATACCTCCGAATATGTAAAAACCATGGAAACAACCCCCGCCTTCTTTTTTGATATAGATAAGAAATTTGATGTGTTGTATTCTTCCGGCGGAATAACTATTGAAAGCGTTGAAGGGCTGACTCAGGAAACGTTTTCGAGCAAAGAATACCTCGACCGCTTGAAATCCGAACTCGAAAAAAAAGGAGAAGAGATGACGGCATTTGAGTGGGGGCGTCAACCCTTTTCAAAGGATTTTAACGGCAAAACGGCTGTCATTTACGCGCTGAGATACAGAGAAAAGGAAATGATGTTCACAAACTATTATTTGTTTACGGTAAAAGACGACATCAAGTATGAGCTCTTTTTAAAGACAACCGATGAAAGATACAAACTCAATACAATAAAACAGTTGGAAATTGTTTTTCAAACATTTATTTTTTCGGATTGAAAAATAATACAATAAAGAGAATGTTCTTAAAATGGGGGGATAATTATGAAGTTTGCAAAGGAAATAGGTAAAGGCAGTTCTACCCGCATTTACGAACACGAAGGAATGGCCGTTAAACAGTTCGACAGCGGTTATAACAAGGCAGCCGTGTTTTATGAAGCCTCGGCAAACGCTTTCATAGAGAATACCGGATTGCCGGTGCCGAAAGTATATTCCGTTGAAAAAATAGACAATCGCTGGACGATGTTTATGCAACTCATAGACGGAGTTACAATCGGGCGGGAAATAAATGAAGATCTTAAAGCGATGGCCGAGCTGCATTACAGAATACACGGCATAACCTCGCCCCTGCCCGTAAATACAATGGGTGTGCTGAACAGAAAAATTGAGATGAATTCTATGATAGACAACCCGGCAAAAGAAAGAGTTCTGAAATTGCTGGATAGTCTGCCGTTCGGAATCTCGCTCTGTCATATGAACTTTCACGGAGGAAAGGTTATCAAAACAGCCCGCAACGAACTGTTTGTTTTGGACTGGATTCACGCAGGCGCCGGTGTGCCGGAAAGCGATGTATGCAAAACCTATTCGATAATGTATTTTATTTCAAAAGAGCTTGCTGAAAAATACCTGGAATATTATTGTCAAATTTCCGGAGTTGAGTTAAATGATGTTATGAAGTGGTTGCCTGTAGTTGCCTGTGACCGGCTTTATGAGGCACAAACCGACGAGGAAAGAGCTCAACTTATGCAATGGATAAATTTTTAAATTAATTTAAAGATATAAAACAATAAAAACAGGCATCCGCAGAGTGCGATGCCTGTTTTTTTATTATATTACCCGTCAATAACCGAGATAACCGTAGTTCATATCGACATTTCCTGCAATGCCGTCGACGGATCCTCTGGAGGTGTACTGCCACATTTCATATCTTCCGGCGTAACTGCTTTGAGCTCCTCCGGGGGTATAGTGGGCAAGCCATATCTTGTATCCGGATAATGAAGAAACCGAAAGATTGTTTTCAAACCAACTCTTGCTGGCATACACCATCGGCGTATAGCCGGAATTCCTTATCGTCTCGCAGAATGCGACACACACGGCGGTGCGCTGAGCTCTGGAGAGATTGTCGGCCCTGCCGTTGTTGCCGGGCGCTCCCGACCATTCCGAGTCAATAGCAATCGGGTAGTCAAGTGAAAACCCGTATTTTCTCAGGAGGCTTATTACCATACTGGCTTCTTCAACGCCTTCCACTTCATTGATTGCCTGGGAGAAGAAGTAAGCGCCTACGCGAAGTCCGGCTGCTTTAGCGCCGCGAACATTTGTCGCGAACATGTCGTCCTCTACTATTTTTCCGGAACCATAGCCTCTGAACCCTGCTCTGATCATTACGAAACTGACTCCGGAATTCTTAACCCTGTTCCAATCGATATAATTTTGCCAGGTTGACACGTCAATTCCTATCAGAGTGCCGACATTGACATAGAGTGAGCCGTCATCGTTAAATGTATATGTATTTCCGCCTATAATATGGGTTCCCGTAATTTTATTTCCGTTTTTGTCAAAGTAGTACCTTTTTCCGTCTATTTCCTGCCAGCCGTAATATGTTTTTATATATTCGACGTGCTTTGTGACATCGTATACATAATTTCCTGAAGAATCCAAGGCGAACAAATCGATATCTCCTCCAACTCCGGGTTCAGGGGAATCGGGATCGGGTACGGTATCGGGCGGAGAATCCGGTTCAGAGCCGGAAGGCGGGGTGGAATCCGGCGGATTGGTTGAGCCGGATCCCTGTTCCGAGTCGGGAGCTGTGTAAAGGGTATAGCTGCCGGTCATATAACCGTCAACAATTTCGGGAATGATATCCGATAGACTGCCGTCTTTGAAAAACAGTCTCCCGTTTTCTCCGATATTACCCGTGTACTTTATAATCTCCTTATTTTCGACCCTCGATTCAACATATTCGACAGTATCCGTGCTTGTCGGCGTCGGAGGCGTGGATGTATCCGGGGGAGGGGTTGGAGGCGAGCTGGGTTCGGGTCTGCCTGCATCGGGATTTCCGGTGTTTCCGAACAGAGGATCGTCTTTAGAAGCGTCTATCTCTTTGGATGACACAATCTTTTCTTCAATATTTTCAATTTCGGCAAACAGTACCTTGTCTCTGACTTCGACATCGATGGAATCGGGAGTGATAAACCCGTCCATAGGTATCATTTCCACCTTATAGTTACCGCCGTCAATATTGCTCAGGTATATTCTGCCGTCAAGATCATCATCAATATAGCTTTGAACTTCGTCTGTGGGATCGGTTATATTTACCTCAAACTTGTGCCCGGGTATCGGCAAACCGTCCGAATCCAATATTCTCACGCTCAGATCCTTCTCAACAGACACTCCTTTTAGGGTAACAGGCAACGGCTCTGAAGTCAGTTCCTTATTATCCGCCTTAAATTCGGTACCGTTTATCTTGCGCATTCCGGAGTAGTTGATAGATGAAGCCCCGGAAAGTGCTCTGCCTGTAGTGAAACCGCTGTAATAAAAGATGGAGGAAGTGAGAAAAAACAGCAGCATCAATATTGAAACATAACCCAACATCCGCTTTTTTCTGGGAATTCTGGCGGGCTCGATTATATAAATATCCCTCTCAATTCTGGACAATATTCCCTTTGGAAGAGATTTTTTTTCTGTTTTTTGAGCAGGATCATTACTCTGAGAGGTGTCCGCTACATCGGAAATGTCAACCAAATCCTCCGAAGTAAGTTCATCCGCTTTTTTCAAGTTTTCCGTATTTTCCATAATATATAATTCCGAAATCTCAAATATTTAATAAAAACAGTATTGTCTGTAAAGTGTATCACCTTTCATTTAATATGTAAATACTTTAATATCAATAATCTATAATGTAATTTCATGTAAAACCGCTCTTTCGCTTTCCGAAGATAAAAAAACACTGTAATTCTTTAAAAAATCAAGCCTTGTGAGAAAGACGCCGTCGACATTCTTTTTAAATCTTCCGTCGGAAATTACCGAAAAACTGTCGAGACCGAAAGACAGACCCTGACCGATATATTTGACATAGCTTTCTTTTGCCGACCAAATGTCAAAAAAGGCAAGCTCGCCTTTTTGTTTAACAAAGCTGTACTCCGAAGGGCTGAAAAACCTTTTCGCAATTCTGATGTAGTTGTGTTTTCTATGCACCTGAATGTCAAAACCCACCTTGTTTCGGGAAAAAGCAACACCGACATAATCACCGCTGTGGGAAAGGGAGAAAAACAAATCGTCCCTTTCGCTGAAAAACGGTTTTCCGCGGCTGTTTCTGATAATTTTATCGGGCGACTCTAAAGAAAATTCATTACAATATTTATTTGCCATAGAAAATACCAGTTCCTCTGAACCGGTATAATCATCGACATCAATTATGTATACCTTTACAATGTTCATAAATGGCAACCTTTTGAGAAGCTGTCGGGGTTTGACGCTTTTTAAACATAGTGGTATTATCGCGCATAAGATATCTGCAGTTTATTGGAGAAAAAGATGATATTTCAGTTTATAGCTATCGGCGTGGGACTCTCGATGGATGCGTTTGCCGCATCTATGTGCAAAGGTCTCTCCATGAATGAAATAAACCACAAAAGAGCTGTTGCGATTGCGGGTTTTTTTGGCATATCGCAGGCTATTATGCCTGTTTTGGGGTGGGTTTTGGGTATTAATTTCATCTCATTTATTTCGCCGATAGATCATTGGATCGCTTTTGGGCTTCTGGGAGCTGTCGGAGCAAAAATGATAGCGGATAGCTTTAAAACCGAAAAGGAAGAAACAAAATGTGAAGAAAAATTCAGTTATCTCGAGTTGTTTTTACTTGCTGTGGCGACAAGCATTGATGCGCTTGTTGTCGGGCTGTCTTTCGGCATCTTGGGCTCGCCGATCGCTATTGCTTCGATAGTTATAGGGGTTACGACCTTTTCGATATCTTTTGCAGGCGTCTATATAGGGTATTATATCGGAGGGAAGTTCAGAAAAGTCGCTGGAATAATCGGAGGTAGCGCACTTATATTGATAGGGTTGCAGATACTTCTGCAGCACCTTGAGATAATATAAAACAAAAACGGGGTGCCGGCACCTGCCTGTAGGCTGCTAACGGAACCTGCCCGTATTTGAATATTTGCGCCTTGCTCTCGGGGGACCTAAAATTTCGGATAATATTATCCCTTCCCTGAGGGTATTTTTGTCCGGTTTTTTAAATCGGATTTGCGTTTCTTTAGCTTCTTCGGGAACAACACCGGGACTCAAACCTCCTTCGAGGGAAGTGCCTTCATGTGACCCCTTTCCCTCTAATGAATCGTATTCCTCAAAAATGGTCATACCCTCAAGAGAACCGCCGTGTTCCGAAAGACCTCTTCCCTCTTCAGAAGACTTACTCCCGACTTCAACTTGACCACCCTCTTCGTAAAGGTAGCTTTCTTTCTCTCCGTAAAAATCTTCAAAGAGTATCTTTTGCATTACTTAGGCCTTTGATCAGCGGGCAAGTTATCCTGTTTGGCTGAACTTTCGGAAATGGACTTTCTCATTTCGGTGTCCGACATGATATTCTGCATATTGTAGTAGTCCAAAACACCGAGATTTCCGTCAACAAGAGCTTTGGATATTGCTTTCGGAACCTCTGCTTCAGCTTCCACAACCTTGGCACGCATTTCGATGACCTGCGCTTTCATTTCCTGTTCTCTCGCAACCGCCATTGCTCTGCGCTCTTCCGCTTTCGCCTGTGCTATTCTCTTGTCCGCTTCCGCCTGATCGGTTTGCAGCTGCGCGCCCACATTTCGGCCGACATCGACATCGGCTATGTCGATGGACAGAATTTCAAATGCCGTACCCGCCTGCAATCCCTTGGCAAGAACTATTTCGGAGATTTTGTCCGGGTTCTCAAGAACTTCTTCGTGTGTTTCCGAAGAACCTATGGTGGTAACTATTCCTTCACCGACCCTCGCTATGATTGTCTGTTCACCGGCACCGCCGACAAGCCGGTCGATATCCGCCCTGACGGTTACCTTGGCCTTTGCTCGAAGTTCAATGCCGTTTTTGGCGATAGCGGCAATAATGGGCGTTTCAATAACTTTGGGATTTACGCTCATCTGAACCGCCTCCAAAACATCCCTGCCGGCAAGGTCGATGGCGGCAGCCCTCTCAAACTCCAGAGGGATATTTGCCCTTTGCGCGGCTATGAGGGAATTGACGACTCTGTCAATATTTCCTCCTGCAAGGTAGTGGGCTTCAAGTTTATCGATCGGGACGCTGAGTCCCGCCTTCGTCGCTTTAATGAGCGGATTTACTATCCTAGAAGGAATAACTCTTCGAAGGCGCATTCCGATAAGAGTTACAATGCTTATTTTAACTCCCGATGCCACGGCGCTTATCCACAATCCTAAAGGAACAAAACTGAAGAACAGCGATAAAAAAATAATTATCGGAACAACGATGGTCAACAAGCCTGAAATGTTTTCAAAATCCATAATTTACTCCTGTTTTATATTTCCTCAACTATAATCCGGCTTCCCTCTACATCTTTGACCTTAAGAGAGGCGCCTTTTTTTATGAATTCTCCTTCGGAAACGACGCTGAGATTTTCTCCGTCAATTGACGCCATACCGGAGGGACGAAGATTGGTTAGGGCAACGCCTTCCTTTCCGTTGTAAGAGACGTGATCAACCGCGACATATCCCGATGAGGGGTCTTCGCGATTAAATAAAATCATCTTTCTGGGCAGCAATCCCTTTCCTGCCAGGATAATGAATATGATAAAGAGTATGAAGATGACGATTATCGATATTCCCCCAAGAATAACTCCGTGAACAAGGCTCTTTGCCGATGCTATGATTCCCCCGATTATCAGAAACAAACCTAAAAATCCGAACACCCCGAACCCGGGAATGAACATCTCAATCACTAAAAAAGTTATTCCCGCAGCAAATAAAAAGAGGGAAAGGAGAGATAAACTTCCGAATATTTCGGCTAAACCCATAACATCACCTCCGCGTGAAAGCCTCATAATGAAATTATATCACAAAGAGGCCCGCTTAAGTCTGTATATTTCGGCGGATTATGTTTATACTGTAGTAGAACAGGAAATTATTAATTATTATAGGAGAAATATTTTTGAAAAAGAGGATAATTACGCTCCAAAACCTTTCTCTCTTCGGGAGGTGCTCGCTAACGATCGCCCTGCCGGTTATAACCGCCTTGGGGGTAGAATGCGTTCCCCTGCCTTCAATGATACTGTCGACTCATACCGGCGGACTCGGCGAGCCGGTGAGAACCGACCTCGAGTCTATTATAAACCCGGCAATTGAACATTTTGATAAAATCAAAGTTAACTTTGACGGAATATACTTCGGCTATATCGGATCCGGATCCAAAATTGAAGCTGCAAAAAATTTGATACGCGTGTTTAAACATGAAGACAACTTCGTTTTAGTAGACCCTGCAATGGCGGACCACGGCAAGCTTTACAGCGGGTTTGATACGGGATATGTAGAAAAAATTAAAGAGCTGTCAAAATTGTCGGACTACATCACGCCGAACCTTACCGAAGCCTGTATGATGGCGGGATACGGTTATCGGGGGGAATCACCCGATGACGAAACGCTGAGGCTTATGCTGGATAAGCTGTCGGATCTGTATGAGACGGGAGTAATAATTACCGGCATAACTAAAAATATCTGCGGAAAAGAATATGTGGGTGCGGCGTATAAGGAATTGACCGGCAGTCCCGAGATGGGGGATTTTTTAGAGAGGGTAAAAGGCGCTTTTCACGGAACGGGAGATCTCTTTGCCTCTGTGGTTTCATCAAGACTCGTAACAGGAAAAGATTTGAAAAATTCAGTTAACGACGCGACCGCAATAACGCGATTGGCGGCGGAACTTACACTTAAAAAGGGAGAAGACCCCCGCTACGGCCTGGACATCGAGGGTCTTATTCCCGAGTTGGTAAGCGGGTATCATAATTAATAAAACTTCATACCCGATAAAATTCTGATAAAGTAATAAAAACCTGAAACTACATGCGCAGAAAAGATAATCGCACCTGTGATGTTGTAAGCTTTTGACATTCGGTGTGATTTTTCGTTTACAAAAAATATTGATGTGCAGATAAAAGAATAGAACATCGCGTGTTGATAACCCTGCAGGAAGTTTCCGTCGGGCATTCTGGGACCCTTTTCGTAAATGAAAATTCCTTCCGCCAGAGATACTAAAGTTAAGATAAGACTGATGAAGAGCGGATTGTTTTTTATCAGATTCCGTAAATTTGACAAGTATATAAATATCGGAAATGCAAAGCACAGGATAATTGATAGAAGAATATTATCGCTGTAAAGGCTCCAAACATCCGCGAAGCCGAACCCGATTCCGCTGCCTTCGCCTCTGACGAAAACTGGGAAGAACTGTCTGATCATATCCAAACCCGCCGGAATAAAGCAGAGCAGGATTTTAAATAGATTCGGGAAGCTGTTTATACTGCCTTTAAGAAACTTTACAACAAGAATAATTAAAACAGCGGGAAAGAAGACAATTGCAAATGTAGGCTTTGTAAATACCGATAAAAAGAGCGAAATCGAAAACAGACCGAACTTTTTGATGTGAACAATCCCGCTATGGTCGAGATCGTCTAATATCTCGATAAAAAGAAAAAACGATGCGGTTGAAAAGGGCCGGGTTGCGAGATATGTCGCATTGTGCCACATATTGCCTGTTCCCTGTCCGATATAGTATTGTCCGGGGAATTTGTAAATGTTGAAATAGGGAACAATTACCATTGAGGCAATAAGCCAGCTGAAAATCAAGAAGGTGTTTTTAAAATCGCTTTGCAGATCCTTTTTAATCAGTTTTTTAGCAAAATGATATAAAACAAACACATTCAGAGAGTTAAACAAAGTTGTTGCAACGGCTGCAGATATTTCTTTGGAGAATATGCAGGAAAACAGTCTTATACACCAGAAGAACAGTTTATACGGGTAAGGGTCCCTTAAGTTCTCGCCGAAAGCACCCATGATGTAAAACGGCATATCGCTTAGGTAATTTTCTCCGGGAAGAGCTGCCGACTGGAGGTAAAAAAGGTAGAATGTAGCGGCGGTATATGTGATAAAGAAAAGCAGAAAACAAATAGCGGGGCTTGAAAAAACGCGTTTTTTCCGAAAACTCTTTTCCATATAAACTCCGAATAAAATCAAAAATTTTTTTGAAGAGGTATAGGACGATACAATATCTATATCATAGATTATATAGCCGCAACTTTCTTTAAGCAATGCAATGAGAAGAGGCAATCCCTTGCATAAAGACAGGGTATGACTTAAAATGTAGAGGCATTTTATACGGCAGTGGAGGTTTCGATGAAAAATACTGACAAGTCTATGGATAAGATTGTTGCTCTCTGTAAAAACAGAGGATTTGTGTTTCCCGGAAGTGAAATTTACGGCGGACTGGCAAACACATGGGATTACGGTCCCCTTGGAGTGGAACTGAAGAATAATGTAAAGAAAGCCTGGTACAAAAAATTTGTACAGGAGAGCGAATACAATGTCGGCCTCGACTCCGCCATATTGATGAATCCGCAGACCTGGGTTGCCTCGGGGCATGTCGGCGGATTTTCCGATCCTCTTATGGACTGCAGGAAGTGCAACACGAGACACAGAGCCGATACTCTAATCGAAAATTTCGGCGAGGACAATCCGGCCGGCTGGTCATTGACCGAGATGAAAGAATATATCGAGAAGAACAAAATAAAGTGTCCGAACTGCGGAGAATCGGACTTTACCGATATAAGAAGATTCAATCTGATGTTCAGGACTTTTCAGGGTGTCACCGAAGGAGCGGGGAACGAAATATATATGCGCCCGGAGACGGCACAGGGTATTTTTGTCAATTTTCAGAATGTGAGAAGATCATCGAGAAGAAAGCTGCCGTTTGGAGTAGGCCAGATAGGAAAGAGTTTCAGAAATGAAATAACTCCGGGGAACTTTATTTTCAGGACGAGAGAATTTGAACAGATGGAGCTCGAGTTTTTTATAAAGCCCGGCACTAACATGGAATGGTTTGAATACTGGAGGGAGTTTTGCCTGAATTGGCTGCTCTCACTCGGGATAAAAGAGAAGAATATCAAGATGCGCGATCATTCGCCGGAAGAACTCTCCCACTACAGCAATGCGACGACGGATATAGAGTTTTTGTTTCCTTTCGGTTGGGGTGAGCTTTGGGGAATTGCCGACAGGACGGATTATGACCTGAAACAGCATGCGGAACACAGCGGTAAGGATATGTCGTATTTTGACCAGGAAACGGGCGAACACTATATTCCCCATGTCGTAGAACCCTCGCTCGGAGTGGAAAGAATGCTGCTGACCTTTTTGGTTGATGCGTATGAAGAGGAAGATCTCGGCGAAGGAGATATGAGAACCGTGCTTAAACTGCACCCGGCTTTGTCTCCCTACAAGGCGTGTGTACTGCCTCTCAGTAAAAAGCTCTCGGATAAAGCGGATACAATCTATAAAACGCTGATAAAGAAGTTTATGGTTGACTTCGACGACAGCGGGTCAATAGGAAAAAGATATCGCAGACAGGACGAAATCGGAACGCCAATCTGCATAACATATGATTTTGACAGCGAGGAAGACGGTTGTGTAACTCTGAGAGACCGCGATACAATGCTCCAACAGAGGGTTCCGATCGATAAAATATCGGACTATATAGAAAAATCCCTTATATTTTAATATCTTAAGGCCGCCTTTGATAAAGGGTTGAGTGAGATGAAAAAACTTAAAAATACGCTCAGCAGAATAGCGTCCATAGATCTTGGAAGGTTCTCGATGTGTATAGACAGGGTGGCGCAGGAATCGGGAAAGGGCAAATTTTTAATCGCAGCCGACATGATAAACAGTTATCTGAATTACGGTATAGGCTATTTTGATTATTTGACCTTCGGATTTACGCATCTTGCGAAGGAAAAACGGCGCACCTTCATGAACATGAACAAAAATCTGGAACTTGTCAGACGGCTCAACCCCGAAAAATCACGATATCTTTTTGAGAACAAGGTGGAGTTCAACAATAATTTTAAAAAATTCCTCGGAAGGGAATATATTGATCTGAGAAACGCGGCCGCCGAGGATTTTAAAGAATTTTGCTTGAGAAAAAATGCGGTTTTTGCAAAAAAAATCGATGATTACGGCGGAAAAGGAATAAAAAAAATAGTCGTATCGGAAATTTCCGATTTCGGCGCCGTTTATAAAGAACTGATAAAAGACGGCTGTGTCCTCGTTGAAGAAGCGATAAGCCAACATGCAGAAATGAATCGGCTTGTTGAAAGTTCTGTCAATTCGCTGAGGATTGCCACCTTAATTAAAGATGATAAAACCTACCCGATCTATTCCTTAATACGCATGAGCGACGGTATGAAACATGTTGACAACATTTCGAGCGGAGGAATGTATTGTCCTGTTAATGACACCGGAACGATAACCGCCGAGGCATACCAGGATGAAACCGGACTTTATTATGAAAGACACCCTTTCAGCAAAATTGAGTTTAAAGGTTTTAAGATTCCTTTTTATGATGAAGCAGTAGAAATGGTGGTGGCTGCATCGAAGGTGTTTCCGAAAATCAGATACGTCGGTTGGGATGTTGCGATTACCGATAAAGGACCGGTTTTAATTGAAGCAAATACCATTCCCGGTTACGACATGTGCCAGAATTACAGACACCTCGGTCCTGAAAAAATCGGGATTGTGCCTAAATTCAAAGAAATACTGGAGGATGAGTATTAAACAGACACGAACAAACCGCTTTTAATATAGAAATTAAAGGTGTATAATACATTCACAATAAAATATAAAATTCTTCAGGGCAGGGTGAAATTCCCGATTGGCGGTTAGAGTCCGCGAGCATTAAAGCAGATTTGGTGAAATTCCAAAACCAACAGTAGAGTCTGGATGGGAGAAGAAATCAGATTTTTTATTTTGATGTGTTTTCAGAATAAGACAAACGCTTAAAAGCCCGAAGATATTTTGACCTTCGGGTTTTTTGCATTAGCTGGAGGAAAGATGAGCGGAAAAACAAAAAAAATTACATTAACCTCGATGTTCATAGCATTGGCATACGTTGCGGTAGCGGTTGGAAGAATTCCGATAGTTTTGTTTTTGAAATACGAGCCCAAAGACATAATTATTACATTGAGCGGATTGATAATGGGACCGATAACGGCTCTCACCGTTTCGGTGGCAACATCCCTGCTCGAGATGTTTACAATAAGCGATACGGGAATAATAGGTCTTCTAATGAATGTCATTTCGACCTGCGCTTTTGCCTGCACGGCGGCAGTTATCTACAAGAGAAAGAGAACATTGGGGGGAGCCGTTGCGGGAATAGTTACGGGGTATGTTGCTATGGTGGTAACAATGTTGCTGTGGAACTACATAATAACCCCATTGTATATGAAAATCCCAAGGAAAGATGTGGTGGCACTGATCTTCAGTGCAATTCTGCCTTTTAACCTTTTAAAGGGCGGGCTGAATTCCGCGTTCACATTCCTCCTATACAAACCTGTTATCGAGGGTCTTAGAAAAGCGAGATTAATTCCGAAAGAAGATGAATCCGCAAAGAGAAAGACAAATATTCCGCTTATCGCTGTTTCGCTAGCCGTTATCGTGACCTGCGTTCTGGTGGTTTTGTCAATTAACGGGATAATTTAGTGGGAGAAAATATGAACATTATATCCGGAAAACCTACATATACATTATCCGGCAAAATCATTAAGGGAAAGAAAATCGGAACTGCGGCCGGCTTTCCCACAGCAAATATGGATATAAAGGATTTAAAATCCTTACCTCCCAACGGGGTTTATATATCCGTATTGCTTTGGAACAGAGAGTGGTATAAGGGCATAACAAATGTCGGAAATCGGCCGACTGTCGACGATAAGAGGGACATATCGATTGAGACCCACTTGTTGGATTTTGACAAGGATATATACGGTGAATCGGTGGAACTTCGGTTATTTGAAAAAATCAGAGAAACAATAAAGTTTGAATCTCTGGATGCTCTTGCGGAGCAGATAGAAAAGGATAAAGCTTCGGTAAAACTGTTTTTTAATAAACACGAAGATTTGCTATAGACCGAAAATACACAAAAAAACAACGGGCCGATTAAAACCCGTTGTTTTTTATTTTTTACAAACTAATTGCCGTATAGGTTTATCTTGTCAATATTGTAGTAGTTTTTTGCCTTTTCATCGGCGTCAACAATATAGTTCTCGGAACCTTTTTTTACATATTCTTCGAATTCGTCAGCTCTGATTATCTGAATAATCTCCTGAGAATAATTCTTATATTCATCGCCGCTTACAAGCATCGGAGATCTTTTAAATATATAGATCGAAGAACTTCCTTCAAATGCTGTAACGACATTATCTTCCGTATCTAAAAATTTATCGATGAGTGCTTTTTCGTAGTTTGCAGAAGAACTGCTGACCGGCATCGATTTTGAAAGCATATTGTCTCTCAAATCCTGGATTTCCGTTTCGTTCAGTGTCCGGTCGGGGTAGGCGTAATCGAGATACAGTTCGAACACCGACTCGATTTCAGATGTTTCGGAATCTTCCGGATATTCCGAATTGATCTTTTCAGCAGTGCTTTTTGCCCATTCGATGATTTCAGCTTTTTTTTCATCCGGCAGGGGATTCCCCGCTTCATCGGTGAAACGTATTCTTATGGAATCCATGTATCCGTAATTCTTTACAAAATATTCCTTTATTTCGTCGTCGCCCACCTTTTTTTCAGCGCCTTCATCGACATAAATGGAATCGAACAGCTGGAGTCTTTTTACCTGGTTTTCCGTGAGTTTATAAAGTGAAGTATATGATATGCCGTTGTTTAGATACATTCCGGAATATGCCTTCCAATCGTTTTGAATTCCGTATTCGTAGGTAAGCATGAGGGTCTTGTCAATAGTCAGCCCTTTGTTTTCAAACTCCCTTTCAATAAATACATAATCCTTTAAATGACGGAGTGTTTCTTCCTTTATCCACTCTCTAAAGTCGACACCGTCTATCTCCTCGTCAAAGAGGAGCTTGATATTTTCTCCCGTCGGAAATCTTCCGGCAGCATCCAGTGCCGATCTTAGTTGAAGCAAAAGATATGTGCCTGCAGTTATTTCATAGTCATCTATGACCATCACGGTTTTCGGGTTGTAGCATCCGGAAACGGATAGTGAAAAAATAAGCAAAATGACTATCAAAACTGTAATTTTTTTCATTGATTTTCCTCTGTAATATGTTTGATAAAATATTTATTCGGAATAATTGTTTCCGATATTCCGATAAGTGCGGTGAAATTATTAACGAATTATACTTTATATCCGGACCTACATCAAGTCAAGTTTTGAAGATATTCCCACATTATGGAAAGCGTTTCATCCAGAACATCTATAGGCTGTTCGCCCTTTTCGATTCTTATCTGAATATTGCTCTTGCCTTTTGAGTTTATTTTAATCCATCTCTTTTTAGAGTTTATCAGCATATTTACGGCTGCAGGTTCAATGCTGTCGGTATATAGGTATATATTGTCGTCGCGTTGAGAGATTTCGTAAATCCCGAGATTCTGTGCGGATTTCCTCAAAAGAGACACCGAAACCAAACCTGCCACGCTGTTGGGAACGGCTCCGAATCTGTCTTTTAGTTCGTCCAGGACATCGTCCGCGTCCGGCTTTTCCTGTATATCGGCAATCCTCTTGTAAACCTCTATTCTGCTTTCCGAGTCTGAAATATATTTTTCCGGTATGTAGGCATCGACCTTAATATCTATGAGACATTCTTCGACCTTTTTCTTTTTTGTTACACCCTTTTCGTCGTCTATGGCGTCATTTAAAATCTCTATATATGCATTGTAACCGACTGCCTGCATGTGACCGCTCTGCCTGGATGAAAGTACGCTGCCGGCACCTCTAATCTGCAGGTCCCTCATTGCGATTTTGAGTCCGCTGCCGAAACTCGTAAAGTCCCTTATTGCAGACAGTCTTTTGGAAGCTTGTTCGGTCAGTACAAGATCCCTGTCGAAGGTGAAGTAGGCATACGCTCTTCTGTTGCTCCGGCCCACGCGACCCCTGATCTGATATAACTGGGAGAGCCCTAATTTATCTGCATGCTCGACTATAAGAGTGTTGCAATTGGGAACATCGACGCCGGTTTCAATAATTGTAGTGCTTACAAGTATGTCCACCTCCCCCGACTGCATTCTCCTCCATACTCTTGAAAGACTGTCCTCGCTCATCTTTCCGTGTCCCACCTCAATATTGACATCGGGAAGAAGTTCCGCAAGCCTTGCCGCCACTTTTTCTATCGTTTCAACCCGGTTGTGGAGATAATAAACCTGCCCGCCCCTTGAAATTTCTCTGTTTATTGCGTCAAGAATTACCCCTTCGTCATATTCCAGAACCAAAGTCTGGACGGGATACCTGTTTTCCGGAGGGTCTTCTATCACCGACATATCTCTGAGACCCGAAAGCGCCATGTTGAGTGTTCTCGGGATTGGCGTGGCGGATATTGTGAGGACATCGACGCCTAAAAACTGTTGCTTTAACCTTTCCTTATGTGCGACACCGAAGCGCTGTTCCTCATCCACTATTAAAAGGCCGAGGTTTTTGAAGGAGACATCCTTCTGTATCAAACGGTGGGTGCCGATAACTATATCCACACTGCCGTCTTTTATTCCCTTGATTGTTTGTGTTATTTCAGCTCTGGTCGAAAATCGGGACAACATGGCTATCTTTATGGGATACGATTCAAATCTCTCGGAAAACGTGCCGTAGTGTTGCCAGGCAAGAATAGTGGTGGGCACCAATACCGCGCATTGGTATCCGTCGGCGACACATTTAAATGCACCTCGTATTGCAACCTCTGTTTTGCCTACACCGACATCCCCGCATAAAAGTCTGTCCATGGGGACAGTAGATTCCATATCCCTTTTTATTTCCCCCGAAGCCTTTAACTGGTCTTCGGTCTCTTCATATATGAACCTCGCTTCAAAGTCCTTCTGCAACTCCCCGTCCTGAGAGAAAACGATGCCTTTGGCTTTTTCCCTTTCGGAATAAAGCGCTATGAGCTCCTTTGCCATCTCTCTTGCCGAACGGTAAACACTCTGTTTGAGCCTCTGCCATTCTCCGGAATTTAACTTTGCCAGCGACACCTTCTCGGCATTTTTCGGTGTGATATACTGAGTCACCATATCGAGCTGTGTTACCGGCAGATAGAGTGTGTCCGAACCCCTGTAGTTTATTTTTATATAATCCCTGACGAGGCCGTGATGGTCAATGCGGTGAATCCCGTCGTATATACCTATACCGTGGTTTATGTGGACAACATAATCCCCTTTGTGAAGATCCTCGAGGCTTCCGAATCCCCCGCCTCGCTTAACACGATCAGCCTTCTTTTTGTCTCTTTGTAAAGACTTCTTTCCCGATAAGAGCACAAATCTCAGTGACGGGATTTCAAACCCGAAACTGGTATGACCGACGCCGACATATACGGTTTTTTCCAAAAGAACATTTTTCCTGCTGCTGTGAGCCGTTATCCCCTGCGCCAGGAGATCGGCAATGAGGTTTTTCGCGGCTTTTTGCGTAGGAACCAAAACGGCGCATCGAAATCCTCTTGTAAGGGTGGATTTGATTTCATCCAACAGGCCCGAGGTGTCTCCGATAAAATTGGGAATTGTCAGAGCGTTGATATTTGCTATTGCTTTTGAACTGCTGTAAAATCCGCTTCTCGCAAAAATATCTGCAAATACAACGGGACCTTCCAACTTTTCGGGTTCATAGAGGGAATAATAATCACCCGGCTTGCCGACTACTAATCCTTCCTCTTTTAACGACTCGATATCCTGCCAATGTGTTGTTTCCAGTGTTGCAACCCTGTCTTTAATCGCTGAAGGATCGCACAACATGGTTACGGGATTATCGAAATAATCCGACACGCGCCCGGGTTTTTCGTAACAGACGGGAAGGTATCTATCGGTGGACGGGGGCGTAATTCCGCTTTCTAAAAGTTCTATATCCCTTAAAACAGCCTTTTTACGTATGGGGGAGGTTGTCTTTTTGAGTTCGGCTTTTAAGATTTCAAGAGATTTTTTGCGGTTTCCTAAAATCACCTCTCTTGCCGGAGTCAACAAAAACGACCTTATTTTTTTGATGCTTCGCTGGTTGTCGACATCAAAAAAGGTCATTTCTTCAATGACATCTCCAAAAAACTCCATCCTTACGGGATACTCTTCAGCTGTCGGGAAAATGTCTGCAATTCCGCCTCTTACGGAAAATTGACCGCGACCCTCAACTCTTGAGCTTCGCGTATATCCGGATGCGAGAAGTTTTGAGGTTAGATCACTTAGACTTACTTTTTGATTAACACAAAAATTAACGGAAAGATCGGAATAGTCGGTATTAGGAATGGTGTTTTGCAGGTAAGCTTCGACGGAACAACAAAGGACTTTCGCTTTATTCGACAACATTTTTCCGAATATTGCCAATCTGTCGGTTTCGACATCATGCGAACTGCCCGCGACATCCAGGAATACAAAGTCTCTCGGCAGGAGATGTTCCGCTTTTGATGAGGTCATGTTCGAGATATCATCGCATGCCCTTGCCGCTTCGGCGTCTGTTGCAGTGATGAAAATTACAGGTCTGTTCAGAAAGTTTGCTATTGCTGCTGCATAGAGGGCTCTGTGAATGGAATGTGCGCCCAAAAGAACTGAATTTTTATTCTCCTCCACTGCCGCCGCTATTGTCAAAAAACTCTCGCTGTTTTCAATTATAGGTAAAATATTCATCTTCATTCGCTTTGTTGAGGCGGCCTGTTGTATAGACTCTGAGCGAGCGGCAAATCGCCGGCAACTATGAGTTTTAGAGCATTGTAAACATCTTCAAATCTTGATTGAATAATCTCTCTATCCTTCGCGGAAGGCTGTGAGAGCACATGATCTGCAAGATCGTCGTTATGTTCATTGCCGACGCCTATCCTGAGTCTCGGGAATTCTCTGCTCGAAAGATGCTCTTCAATACTCTTAAGGCCGTTGTGTCCTCCCGAAGACCCTTTTTCCCTTATCCTCAATGTTCCGGGAGAAATTGTCACATCATCGCATATAACGAGTATCCTTTCCGGGGGAATTTCGTAGTAATCGGCAGCTTTTCTGATTGAAATACCCGAAAGATTCATAAAAGTCTCGGGTTTTAGGAATATTACTTTTACACCCTCCAGCATTGACTCCGAATACATCGCGGAAAACCTTTTTCGCATTGTGGTTATTCCGAGCTTCTCACAGATGTAATCTACCGCGAGAAACCCGACATTATGGCGCGTTAAGATATATTTTTTCCCGGGATTGCCGAGACCGGCAATAATAAAAATATCTTTAACGGCGTTTGACTTTCTTCCGAATATGGGGAACATATGCCTTAACCTCAATTAATACAGGTTATTTTACAGCAAACACTGCCGGCCTCGGTGCGAGGCTGGCATGTGTCGTGTTTATAAATTGTTTTGTTGAATAAAGATTTTACGGCGTAATCACAAGTCTGCTCAGGTTGTCGACATCGGCGACTCCCATATGAGTATTTCCGACATTGACCTGAAGCTCCGTTCCGTCCAGCTTTGTAAATACGAAGTTGCTCGGATAATCCGATTTTGTCCAGGTGATCTCTTCATAGTGACCCTGGGACAGATAATATCCTTTTCCGCCCTTGGAAAACTCAACCTTAACCAAACCGGCTTTTTGTTCTCCCGGGATTATGCTTATATCGGCAAAAAGAACTATGACATTATCAAAAGACAGCTGCTCGTCCGTTTCTCCGTCAACATGTTTTTTTCCGAACTGCCACTTTAGATATTTACCCGTTTCTTCGTCGTATCTGAAATCTCCGTCATAACTCGAAACCGTGGAAAAGTTGTATTTTATGGCGGAAGCGGTACCGGTTCCCGGAATGATTTTGGGATCATCGGCACCTATAAAATTGAAGGCGGAAATTTTTGAAGTCGAATCGGTCAAAATTTTTGCCGATGAAATAGTTTTTTCTATAGCGTCGCCGCTTGTGAATTTTGTGTGCTCAATGTCCCGTCTTCTGGTGCGATCTGTCCAGATTGCGGAAGAATAGTGTCCGCCGTCAATAGTTCTGTAGCTGTACTGCGCCATTGCCCTGTCGGCATAAATCGAAGTACCTATATGTATTATTATCGGATCCAGCGGATAAAGGGCCTCTAAAAACTGATCGCGCAATGATCTTACGGAACCTATGGCCCTTATCTCTCTGGTATCGGAGAAAAGACACAGCATCCTGGTAATTCCGCCCTCGGTTTCAATCTCGAGTATATAGTCGGCTTTTGATATACCCATCTGAGGCCATGCATATGGATTTATATTGTTTACTGAAACCGCAATAGGTCTTTTGCCGACCCTGTCTTGAGCCATGTTGTTGAGCCCGGTGAGAGGGTTGTATGCCGTTTTTTCGGATGTGACTTCAACCGTGCCGGCCGACCCGTCGCCTTCCTGCTCATATGGATTTTTCTGTTCCGTAATCGGACCGCCGATCTGCAGAGGAATCTCTTCGCTGCTTCCCGAGCAGGACACCAGGGAAAGAATGGCAGTTAATACCAAAAGTAAAGTTAATAATCTTTTCATTAGTTACCTCTCAATACATCAGTATTGCACTTTAAAATTAATTTTAATTTAAGTTTTGCTCAACGGAAATTTCCGTGATAAACATCAAAACCGAATTTATTGCTGTCGGATATGAATTATGGTGTTATAACAAGCGTTTCCTTGTGTTTCTTGTCGGTTACGCCCATATGGGTCACACCTACATTTATCTTTATATCATTTCCGTCTTCATCTTTAAAAACAAAATTGCTTTGATAATCGCCTTTTTCCCAGGTGATTTTTATATAATTCCCCTTGGTGAAGTAATATCCCTCACCGCCGTTTTTAAAATCCACCTGTTGAAGGTCTTCTTTTTCCTCGCCGGGTATTACCGAGATATCGGTAAACAGCAGAATGACATTGTCAAACTGAAGCTGCTGGTCATTGTTGCCTGCATCTATCTGAGGATTTCCGTTCTGCCACTTCAAATACTTTTCACTTGCGGAATCGTATCTGAAATCTCCGTCAAATTTTTTGTTATCCGAAAAGAAGTAGTGAACGGCTGAAGCCGAGCCGCCGTCAGGAACAAAAGCGGTGTCGTCGGGAGAGAGAAAATCAAACGCTGTTTTGTTTGAATTTGACTTGGTGGGGATTTTTGACACTTCAATGCCCTTTTCTATAGACTTTCCACCCACAAACTTACAGTGCTCGATGCTTCGTTTAAGCGCCCTCTCGGTGTCGGTCCACATCGCGGGGGTGACCTGACCGGTGTTCAGAGTTCTGAAGTTGTACTGCGCCATTGCCCTGTCGGCATATATTGATGTTCCGATATGAATGATTAGCGGATCAAGGGGATAAATCGCTTCCAGAAACTGATCCCTTAAGGATCTGATGGAGCCTATCTTGTCTACTTCTCTCGTGTCGGAATACAGACAGAACAGTCTGGTTATTCCGCCCTCGGTTACAATTTCAAGTATGTAGTCTGCCTTTGATGTGCCGAATTGCGGCCAAGAATCGGGGATATAGTTGTTTACCGATACGGCAATAGGTCTTTCGCCGACACGGTCCACCGCCATATTGTAGAGTCCGGTTAGGGGGTTTAATGCGGTTTTTGCACCGGGATCCACCTCTATGATACCTTCCTCGCCCTCTCCCGCTTCGGCATATGGGTCTTTATATTCGACTATTCCGGGATTTATCACTGCGTTGTCGCCGGCGTTATTACATGCAACCATGGAGATTAGAATAGCGGCAACAAAAAGCAGAGTGATCAGTTTTTTCATCTTTTCCTCCTGTTTTCGAACGCAAACACATATTCCGGGCAATAGATTTACACGGAATATGCTTTGCTATTTGGTAAAGTATAACCTACAACATTAAAAAAATAAATAGTTAAAGTATTTATTGTTGAGGAGTTATGAGAGAGCGCCTGTCCGATTTATAGACAGCTTCCGATATTATTAAATAAAACTTCTTTGCCTTTGACGGTATGTTACAGTATAATTTTATCGTAAGAAAAGGTTGGCTTAACCGCTTTACACGGTCTGTTTCAGAGGGGAATTTATTGAAAAAGAAAAAAGGATTCTTCTGGTGGTTTTTCACCGTGCTTTCCGTCACTGTAATTATTTTAGGATGCATCGCTGCGACGGTGGGCTACCTTGCGTTTGTTCCCGCAAAATCCAACTATATAGCGCCCGGGGAAACAGGGGTGGGAATTGTATCGGTTGATGGAAACGGATATTCCTGGATGAAGGATTCGATTGAAACAAATCTTCTTGCCGCAGCAATCTCGAGAGGGAAAAGAGATGATAGCGGAAGGTTTTCCGAAAAAATCGTCGTATTTGAGTTTTTGAACTCGGACGGATTAAAAGAAAATATAATATTGGTAAGAGATCCTGCCGATAAAAGCTTTGCGTTTATTGACGGGAACGGTGCTGTCAGAACGCATATTCAGAAATACCTGATGTGGCTTTTGCCGATAGACGAAATCGATTCCGCAATCAACAAATCGGCGCCGGACAACATATTTGTAAACGGAAATGCCGTTTCGGCATCTAACTTCAGAATTACGGGAAAATCAATAGCGGACCGTGAACTGGTGTATACTTCCGGCGATGTTCCGACGGTTACGGAAAAGCTGTTGTTTAGGGAAAATGTTCTTAATATCAGCGGAACAAGCCCCGAAAGCAGGGTGGAGATTGCAAGAGCAAGTGACGGAAGCGTTGTGTTTGAAGGCGCTGTGTCCGATATTTCCGGGTTTTCTCCCGAATCCCATATCGAGTATCTGATAAGCGTTGTCAGTTCCAAAGATGATGATTACTCCGAGTATAAAATTTCAATCGTCTTCGAAATAGAACCGATTTTTCATGTTTCCCCGCTGGATTTGAAAACCGGGGATTCCATAGTTGTCCGCATAGAAGATGTGAGAGAAGGCGACGACTTCGGGGTAAATCTTCCTTTTTCGTACACGGCCAACTTTAAACAAACCGACAGTGAAGCAATAGCGCTGATTCCCATTAACCATGCCTTTGAGCCGGGACAGCATAAAATGACCCTCTACTGCAGAGGATACGAAAAAGAATTTGAATTTAACGTGAACGCTGTTGAATATCAGGAACAGCATCTGACTATCACGGGTGAAGGTGCGGCAGCCAATACAGCGGAATCTTCAAAAGAGTATGCAGACACCATGTACCCGCTCTTTTTAAGCTTTGATGAAGAAATATACTGGGAAGGCCTTTTTATATGGCCTGCCGACGGCAGTATAACCACCGATTACGGACTTTACAGGTACACTAACGGGAGCGAGATTCCGACAAGGCATGCGGGTATAGATATTGCAAATGCCGAAGGGACCGATATCATTGCCCCAAACAGAGGCAAGGTCCTTTACAGCGGGTTTTTGACGCTTTCGGGAAACACAATACTGATTGAACACGGAATGGGCCTCCACACTCTTTATATGCATATGCTTGACAGAACGGTCGAAGCGGGAGATATAGTGGAAAAAGGACAGTTGATCGGTCATATGGGCACCACGGGATATTCGACGGGACCCCACCTGCACTATCAGATGATGATTTTGGACTACAGCATCAGTCCATGGTACTCGTTAGACGGTACAGCCGGATTTTATCAAATAAAGTGAGAAGGATGGGCGGTTGCATCAGATTTTATACCATAGACGATATTTAAAAACACATAAAATGAAATTGTTAAGTTAATGAAAATATGCTAATATTACTGACGGAAAAAACGCAAAGAGGAGAAAGGTGGAGGTATGCAATATAAGAACGCATTTGTTTTCGAGCATCCGCTAATACAACATAAAATATCGCTGTTGCGGGATAAGAACACCGGCACTAAAGAATTCAGGGAGCTGGTGGAAGAGGTATCAATGCTGATGGTTTATGAGTTTACCAGAGAACTCCCGCTTGAAGAGATAGAGATTGAGACCCCCCTCGCAAAGACCGTTACAAAGGTTCTTTCAGATAAACCCATTGCCCTTGTTCCGATATTGAGAGCGGGACTGGGAATGGTGGCGGGCATTCAGAATCTCCTCCCGAAAACCAGAGTCGGACACATAGGACTTTACAGAGACCACGAGACACATCAGCCTGTCGAATACTACTCTAAAATGCCCCAGGACATTGCTTCGAGCGTGGCGATAATACTCGATCCGATGTTTGCAACCGGCGGATCTGCCGTTGCCGCCGTCGATTATCTGAAAAATTTGGGGTGTGCCGACATCAGGCTCGTTTGCATAATTGCGTCGAAGTATGCGATTGACAAGATGAGCGAGGAGCATCCCGATGTTCCCGTCTTCTGTGCGGCCGTTGACGCCGAGATGAATGAAGACATGTACATTGTTCCCGGACTCGGAGATGCGGGCGACAGGATATTCGGCACAAAATAAACCGCATTTTACAATGCAAAATGCGGCAAAAAGAAACAACGGTTTTGTTTAAATTACACGGTCGGGTTAATAGCCCGGCCGTGTATTTCGTCGAGCTGCTCTCCGGAATAGATGGGGGAAAAGGACAATTTTTCCCCATCGTCTATGACATGATAAAATTTTCTGCTGCCGTCATAATAATCGTTCAAACCGTCTTCAAACATATCCGAAAACCCTTCTAAAAAATATGTGTTGACTTGATAAACAAACAAAAGGTTCACTTCGTTGTCGCGGAGATACTCGGAAAAGCTCTCAACGGTAGCCTCTACGTCGTAGCTGTATATTTCATCGTAATCCGTTCCGGGAGGAACAAAATTGCCCTTGCCTAAGGTGTCCACCGTGAAAGCGGGCATAAATTCGTAGTTTGCAATAAACCATTCGCCTCCGTCGGACTCCATGCAGAGAAAGTAGATTCTGTCAGACGGCAACAGGTGGTCGGTATATCTGGATGCCCTGTAGGTAATGTTTTGGCGATTCTCATCCATTGAGACCCTTACTTTGCTGCTGGTGAGGAGATATTGATCCGGATGAACATAGTTTGGAGAGTTTTTTGCAAAGAAAAAAATCGAAAGAACGTAGGATAATGTAACTGCCCCTGCAAAAAGAGTATTTCTGTCTGACTTGATTTTTTCAAAAAATCCGCATGTATCTTTAGATTTTGTGTCTTCCGCCGCTCTATAGACCAGACCGAAAGAAATTATCATCCAACCTGCGAAGTAGGTCATAACATACCTCGGGAAGGAGGGTAGCGAGAAGTCGTCGTAATGATAGAACTGGGTGGTATACAGGTATGCTAAAAACAGATAGTAGACGATAAACCCCGCTGCGAAGACGAGGGATAAAAGAGTAAACCTCAAGAAGCTTTTGCGTTTAAAAGTCAATAGACCGCCCAAAACAGGCAACAACGAAAACAATATAAAAGATGTCAATAAGGGGCCGAGATGAACAACCTGAACAAGTCTGAAATTTTCTCTGAAAATTCTCAAAACTTCGTTGAAGTAGGCATCTTTGCCGGTAATCATCTGAAGGAGGGTATATTCGTATACCTTGGGCTCTCTTGATATTTGATTTGCCAAAGAAAAATGAGCATTCCATAAAAAGTAGACGGAAATTACGAATAAGGATAAAAACAGAGGAAATAAAATTTTAAATACCAGTTTCGATCTCGGTATTGAGAGATTCTTTTTATTTCTTAAAAACAAGAAAACCGACATCAAAAGGGGAATTAAAATAAATGTTCTGAGAAAAATTGAATCCGAAAAGAAGTTGAGAATTAAGGTTAAAATCAATATGGACAGGGGCAATGAATAATCGTAGAGAACTCTGTAAAAAGCGCAGGTTCCGGTTAGTTTAGCCGCATCTTCAGACAAAAGAATATCGACGGCAGCGGCGCCTATGGCAATCATGGCAAGAACAAGTCCGATATCCTTTATATAAACAAGCATTCCAAGCACGGGAATCATGGAGAAAAATCGAACTTCCAAAGATTCCCCCGAAAAAAACCAGATCAGCACCGCTCCGGCAAAGATGACGCCTATCTGCATATCTGCGTATGATGTTGCATAAACCGGCATCCCCTCCGTGCCCAATCTAAGGGAATACAGCGAAACAAGTCCAAAGAGTGCGAGGATGGTTGTGCTGATGAAATTTTTCCAACTGAGCTTTGAAAACAACACCGACATTGTTGCAGCGATTGCCATTCCGTATGAAAGATACACTTTGTATTCCGAAAATGATTTTGAGAAAAACTGCAAATAATAGCTGAGCAACGGCAGTGCCGGAGCATAAGAATTATTTTTAATACTGCTTTTAAACAGAGTATAAAGGCGGTTATTGTGCTTTACGATTTTAGCTGCCGTGCCCCAAAAAGAGAATTCATCCCAAACTCTGAAGGCGGCATTTTTCGTCATAAGCAGGTAGTAGAGAAGGAGAGAGAAAAGAACAAAAAACACGACTCCCGGAGTTATAAAACCGGAAATCATTGATTTCGGACTGATTTTCTTGACAACCAGCAGATATACCGGACAAAGCAGTGCGAAAATATAAACAGACAATGTACCGATGTAAAGAAGATCTATCATTCCGAAGAAACACAACGTCATTATAATTGAGGAGATTGAAACCAGCACGGATGATGCGGCATTCAATTTGAAACGGGCATGCAGAAAAAGAGAGACGGATAAAATTGAGATTAGCGATAAAAAAAAGTCCATTTAATACTCCGGGAATAAAAACTATTTCATGTAATAAATAAAAAAGAGCTCAATGGAAGCTATGGCGGATACGGCTGCCATGATTATAAGTGAAATATTTTCCGCTTTGTCAATCGAACTTCTTTTTGGAGAAATGACATAATGAAAGAAATATGAGAATAGAATTGAAAATGAAAAGACGGATGGGATGAGATATCTCATCTGCACTCCCAATATCGTGCTTCCCCCAAGGGGAGAATCGACAATGTAGAAGGAAGCCGCAATCGCAAGATACATAAATACAATGAAAAGGCCGTGGATTCTGATTTGATGTTTTCTGGAATAATCGACCTTCCTTGATGACAGAGCCGCTACAGCCGTTATTGCAGCCGGAGATAAAAGTGAAGCTAATTCCGATCGTGCATCGAGGTAGCCGAAAAGACCGAAATCCCCTATATAGAACATATTTCTGAATCCGTCAACGAAGACAATTGCGAGAAACCTGAAAGGATTTTTGATTATGTTCAGAAACTGAGCGCCTTTGTCGACCCATGGGAGAGTCGCCGCCTGCTGCATGTCGACCCTGAGCAGCTGAGCGGCATAGAGTGAAAGGTACCAAGTAAGGATGCCGAAGACAAAAAATGCGGACAGAATCAAAAGCTTTTTATTTTTAAGCTTCGAGTCCAGGTCGCCTTTCGGAACCGCTATAAGGAAAAACAATAAGAGAAGATATACGGGCTTTATCATAACCGCCGTGGAAAATGCTACGGCTGAGATTGTCAAATCCCGGGAAGTGATTTTTCTGCTCTGAAGCACCCCAAGGAAAATCATTATAGCTCCCAACAACATGGCGTCATAAGACAGGGAAGCCGAGAGGTATATCGTCAGCGGGAAAAAGCCCAAAGTCAACAGCGCACCGATATTGCGAACCGCTTTTTTTAACATAAATCTCAAACAAAAAGCCACAAAAAGAAGATTTCCCAATCTTCCTATATACATGAGTATAAGCGGGTCGGCTCCCAAGATTCTTGGAACGGACATCAATACCGCGGACGGCAGATAGGGAAGAATCAACTGCATATTTGATGCCGCCTTGCCGCCGTTGTAATTAAGGCTTCCATTTAGATAATCCGAAAAAAGTTCGCGCGCTGTGGGATGTGAATATTCGTTGACAAGCATGTTCAGGTTGCCGGGAAAACCGTCAAACAGAATGTCCATACTTTTCGGATAATCCTGATTTCCGTCAAATTTAAATATGCCTGAGGATATGGCGTAACTCCTTGCGAAATGATTTCCCTCATCGGGTGCCTGGAGCGGAGCCGACGCCAGACAGAAAGAGATGCCCACCGCCAAAAACAGAACAAAAGCTCTGTTGTGCAGTATTCTTATTTTAGTGAAGACAACATATATTGACCCGAAAACCAGACTGTAAAACAGAGCTCCAAGGGGGTAAATAATGTCGCCAAGGTTTTTTGCCGTCGAATACAGCCCCGTCGCCAAAAACAAAAATGAAAACAAAACGGCGCCCAGAATTACATAAACCTTAAGCCATATCCTTCGCGGAGGTATTCCCAAATATTTTTTGTATAATATTTTCCCTATAAAATAAACTGCGGAAATTACATATATCCACAAAAGCAGTCTGCAATACGAAAAAGAAAAATCATGAACCTTTGTATTAAACTCTATGCCGTCAAATATGATTTTTGAATTTGTCTTTTCCGTCGGAAAAATCTTAAGAGAATCAACCCTGTCAAAATCGGAAAGAGCTCTGAAAACTCCGTCCGACACAATATTCATGCCGGCGACAAAGGTCCCTTCGACACCATTGCTCTTTCCCGTAAAATATATTACCGATTCGGTTTTGTCATCGCTGTCGCGGTAAAGGTAGATATCTATGGATTGTGCGGTTATCCCTCCCGGAATTGAAACTTCAAAATAAGAATCATTTGCCAAAGAAAGGAACATGTTATCTTCGTTTTCGTTAGGACTGTATTCATAATAATTAAAATCGGCGGAAGAAATAACAAGTCTGTTATAGGTTTCGGGAATACTGGCCCGTTTAAAAAAACAATAAGCAAACTCCGCCACAGTTGCCAAAAACAGAATAATGACAACCGTAACGGAGTATTTGATAATCAATTTTCTTTTCTTTGAAACGGGCATACAATAAACCCCTTATTTGGCTAAAGCTCTATCAGTTCATCGAACATGAAATCTCGTTTGGCTTTTTTACCTATCACTTCAAACCATTTTGTTGGGGATATTCCCGTACCCGGTCTCTTTATCGCAAGGTTGTTTCTGGTAAACTCTTCGCCCTGCATTATATCAGTCGCAGCCACTATACTCTTTCTGGCTATTGAAATATTCTTTCGTTCGGATTCCGACGGGGTTTTTTCCGACCTTCCGAGCGCCATCTCAATATTCCTAATCGACCTCACCATGCTTTTCAGCTGATCCGGCTCAAGACTGCAGGAATGATCGGGACCCGGCATGTTTTTGTCAAGAGTAAAGTGTTTTTCAATTATTTCCGCACCGAGAGCAACGGCGGCTATGGGCACTTCGGTACCGAGAGTGTGGTCGGAGTACCCGACAGTACCGCCGAACTCTTTTTTTAAGGTTATCATTGCACGGAGATTGGCATCCCTGAAGGGGGTGGGGTACTCGGTATTGCAGTGGAGCAGGCTTACATCGCTCGCGCCGTTTTTAAGCAAAACATCCCTTGCAAATCTGACTTCTTCGAGTGTGCTCATACCGGTTGAGAGAATGACAGGTTTTTCAACCGCCGCAACCGATAAAAGCAACGGAAGATTAACTATCTCGCCTGAGGGAACCTTGATAATAGGCATATCGATAGTCTCGAGGAAATCGAGGCTGTCGATGTCGAAAGGGGTTGATAAAAACATTATGCCTTTTTCTTTGCAGTAGTCGTTTAAATCCCTGAACTGCTCAAAGGAGAGCTTCAGTTTTCTCACCATATCAAGCTGAGACTCGCCTTTATCCGTTGTATCCTTTTGATACTGAGCCTTCTCCGCATAAATCGACACTACATTTTCTGGAATAAAGGTTTGGAATTTGACCGCGTCCGCTTCCGCTTCGCAGGCAACATCAACCAGCTTTTTTGCCAGCTCCACATCTCCGTTATGATTTACGCCGGCTTCAGCAATTATAAAGGTTTTTTTCACAATACCACCTCCCGAAACTGGTCGCGTGAATTTCATTGCGGTTGTTAAATCCCACATCATTATAATATTGATTATATGTGTTTGCAAACAGGGAAAAACAAGAAATCGGGAACACAATAAAACCCCCTTTCGGCCTTAGCGCGGAAGGGGGTTTATATGCTATTAAGAAGGAATTCTGCTGTAGAACATACCGTTTGCGGCATATTCCTCCAATTGGCTCTGCGTAAGTCTTCCGACTATATAAACATCGAGCTGTTTTTTTCCGAACATACAGCTTTCATCATATGTCTCGAAATAACAATCGATATCCACCAAACCCTGCATCATTGCGGTTCCGCAATCTGCGGCAACAGCCCATCCGTAAGTGAACTTATCGTTTGCGATATACATGAGCGTTCCGTACGGGATTACATCGGGATTTGTAGCGACAAAGCCCTGAATCAGGTACATGCCGCTTGCACCCCAAATACCGGGGCCGAAACTGTATGCGGTACAGACTGCATTTTCAATTACACTTTCGTATTCGACGGGTTTTCCATCGACAATGTCGATGTCTACAAAGTCTTTGCCGTCAATAAAAGATGCGGGAGCTTCAGGATCTCCGACTACTACTATTTCCCGCCTGCCCGTCTTTTGCGGGATATCTATTAACAGCATTGAATCGCTGTATTCCCCGTCGATATACCTGTCCTTGTAAGTTCTGAAGGATCTTCCGTCGATTCCGTTCTGAACGATGCGGCTATTGCCTTCGGACATCATGGGTGTGGGCTTATAAACGGTTTCAAACGGGACGATTTCGTCGATTTCCCTGACTTTGTAATCAACTTTTTTAATTACCAGGTTGTCGCCGCTCTCAAGCTTTTTTGACAGGCTGTGAGAGAAAAAATCGTTCAAATCAAATTCAATGCCTTGTGATTTTAAAAGATCGGCAAAAGATAAATCCAGAACATTTATTGTTTCGGTTTTGCCGTCTACGGTAAGATTTACGGGATAGGACCTGGAAACTGAAATAACATCGGTTGAACCGAACTTTTTGACCGTGACCTTGTCTGCGTCGTGAAGTTCAAGATGACTTTCAGCTATTTCTCTCGATGATTTACCGAAAGTCCAGGAAGGTCTCAAAAACGGGAATTCTTCTCCTTCGTCCGCCGTATAGCTGAAATTTCCAAAATTTGAAAATACGAAAAGCGGCACCAGGAGGAAGAATACGGATATTATTGCAGCGGCAAACCTCGGGACAAATATTTTATTAATGAACCTCTCAAAAGCGGCGAAAAACTTTTTAATTCCGGCGAAAGAAAAGTTGATCTTTTCTGCGTCTAAAAAATCTCCCGATAAAAATCTGTCGGAATTTGAGAGGGAATCCGCAACCGAGATGAAAAAGATGTTTTCCGGTGAAGCAAAACCTTGACGAATCGACACTTCGGCAACTTCGACATCTACAGGCCGTGCGGTGCTGTTGTCCCAACCTTTAAAATATTGTAATGATATATTTCCTTTTTTTATAAGGGGTCTTTCTTTTCTTTCTACCCTAATGTTTGATGCGGTCATAAAACACCAATTTGTTTGCTCGGACTTCTCCGGGTTATTTTTTTCCAAAACCGCTTATGTTTGATTTTTGCATAGCTGAAAATATATTTGACATAAATCCCGGATAAATGCGGTTTTGATCTTCAATAAACTTTTTAATCTTATCTCTATATGTTTTTCCGTCGAATGGACACGGGTTTGCAACGGTAGGTAAATTATTGTACTCGGAGTATCTTTTGATTTCCTGCTCCGTACACAATACCATGGGACGTATGGCGGTTATTTTCTTTCTGCTCAGATAGCTTACCGGAGAAAAGGTCTCGAATCTTCCGCCTTGAAAGAGATTTAGGAAAAAGGTCTCCACCACATCGTCCATGTGATGTCCCAGTGCGATTTTGTTACAACCCTCGGAAATTGCCATCTGATGAAGTGCACCGCGCCTGATTCTTGAACAGAGAGAACAGGCGGTTCCCTTTTCGGTTCTTGATATGGCATCCCCTAAATTACACCTTTTTATTCTCAGGTGAACCCCGACATCACGACAATAGTCAATAATTGAGCTGTAGTCAATCTCCCTGCCTTGAAAACACGGATCAAAAGCGACGGCGATCAAACTGAATTTTCGGGGAGAATAATTTTTATAGGAAGAGAGACAGGATAGCATGGCCATGGAATCTTTTCCTCCGGATATTGCGACGGCCACTCTGTCTTTGTGATTTATCATATGATAAATCTCATCTGCACTCCTCAGCTTACCTTCTATGTTAACCATCGGTTCACTCTGAATTTGTGAATTAGGTACATAATTGTACAATACTTTTGTGAATATATTCAAGTTTAACTGCCTTTATTCACAGTTTGTTCATAAATAGACAGGGAGAAATCGCCAGATAATCTATGAAAAAGCGCAAAATGACGTGTAAACTATCGATAAATTAATTTATTGGCAAAAATAAGTTGACATTTGATGTAATTAGGTTATATAATGACACTCGCTCGCTAAAAAATAAATATTTTAATATTCTTAAACGGAACCGGGAGGAAAACGGATGTCCACCTTTATGCAAAAACCTGCAGAGGTTGAAAGAAAATGGTACCTCATCGATGCGGCCGGAAAACCGCTCGGTAGAACTGCCACGCAGATAGCTGTCCTTTTGAGAGGAAAGCACAAGACAACCTTTACCCCGCATGTAGATAACGGGGATTATGTTGTGGTAATAAACTGCTCAAAAGCTGTGTTGACCGGGAAAAAACTTGAGCAAAAGATGTATCGCCGCCACTCAGGCTGGCCCGGAGGGCTCAAGGAAACCGGCTATGCTACAATAATGGAGAAAAATCCCGAAAAAGCCATGATGTTGGCGGTAAAAGGGATGCTTCCGAACAACAAAATCGGGAGAAAGTCCTTGACCAGACTTCGCGCATTTGCCGGTGAAAAACATGACAACGAAGCGCAAAAGCCTGAAAAATACGAAGGGTAGGGGGAATTAGAATATGTATGAAACAAGACCGTACTCATATGGCACGGGCAGAAGAAAATCCTCAGTTGCAAGAGTCAGGCTGTATAACGGAGAAGGAAAGATTACGATAAATAATCGCGACATAGATGACTATTTCGGCCTCGAAACATTGAAACTCATCGTGAGACAACCGTTGAATCTGACGGAATTGTTGGGGAAATTTGATGTTGTTGTCAGAGTCACCGGGGGAGGAGTATCGGGACAGGCCGGAGCGATCAGGCACGGTATCTCAAGGGCGCTTGTTCAGTATGACGAGGAACTTCGCGGAAGCCTTAAAAAAGCGGGATTCCTGACACGCGACCCGAGAATGAAAGAGCGTAAAAAATACGGTCTCAAAGGAGCAAGACGCGCACCTCAGTTTAGTAAGCGTTAATTGTCCGGATTTATATTATTTTATTAATAACCGAAAAGATTTTAAAACCCCGAAAATTACGTTTTTCGGGGTTTTGCCATACAGATTTCCAATACTTGAAAAGCCGAAGCGAAAGCCTGCGGCTTTCTTTTTTTACATAAACTGTCGCAGGGAAAAATAACATCAAAAGAAGCAAAAAAAGCAGAATTTATAGATTATTGAATGCTGTCGAAACTCAATAAAGAGATTAAATCAAATGTCTTATTTTAAAATATCTTCGTGCAGCAAAACAGAGCTCGCCCTCTCAACAATTTG
This sequence comes from Oscillospiraceae bacterium, assembly GCA_012520915.1. Taxonomy (GTDB): domain Bacteria; phylum Bacillota; class Clostridia; order Oscillospirales; family Ruminococcaceae; genus WRIP01. Next base: position 34,838 of record JAAYNJ010000027.1, on the reverse strand, counting down.
GAGGACGACAATGTCCGGCCGATAGCGGGCAATCAGCTCATCCGGATTGTATTTCGCCGCGTTTCGGTTGATCTCGATTACCTCTCCGAATTGGAGATAGAAGTAGGGCTGCATGGAACCGAAATAGGAATCGCCGATCACGAGAACGGTACGATTGTCTTCAGAGTCAGAGGTATAGCGGACATACCCGTGGTCAAGATATTCCGCTTTATAACCGATGCCCTCGCCGAATCCTTCCGTCCAATAGGAAACATCATCCTCACAAAATGTCCCGATGCCCGCGAGATCGGCGAGATCTTTTGACGGTGCGCCGGTAGTCACTTTATAGCTGTCGAGTGCCGGCAGCGATATCCCCATACATGAATACAGTTCGCGTACACCCGTGTAAGCCCCGAGGTGATTCCAGTGTGTGTCGTATTTATAGTAAACCTGATTTTTCTCTTTCGCGGCGAGCAACTCCTGCTTCGGATAGACGATATCAACACCGTTTTTGACGAGATATTCCGCCAGCTCGTCTGTACGGCTCTTTTCCGCGACCTTTTCTTGAATATACCCGGGCAGATACTCAAAATAGGCCGCTTCCTTGTTGGGCACAACCATAACATAGAGTTCGATTCCCTGAGATTCGAGGTTTTCTCTGCGGCGTTCGATATTTTCAGCCGCCAGTTTCAAATCTTCTTCGGAATATGTTGTGATGCCAAGCACATCATCGATGGGATTATCGGCTCCGATGTTGTTAAAAAAGAGCCAGTTCTTCTCACCGACCAAAACAAGCGGACTTGCCGTCGTGTGGAAGAGGCGCATCGAGACGAGAGAATTAACTGCCACCAGCTGATTCTTAAATGGAAGGTGGTCGTTGAAATACTGCTGAAAGACGTACGGCTTACTGCGCAGGGGTGCCGCAGCAACTTCTGAAAACTGAACGAGTTCCCGCTTTTCGCGGTTCTCAGTATCAATTGTGTCCTTGACGAACAAATGGACAATCATCGGCGCAATCAAAAAAACAAGAAACACCGCGACGAGAAATTTCTGTTGTAATATCTTTTTCTTATTCATCGCTAAAACCTGAAGTAAATAAAGGGATTGTAACTATCGCTCACGAGCGAGACGATCGAGAGGAAGAACATGACTGCAAGAACAGCAATCTGTAAATATCCCGTTGACGTCTCGTCATATAGTTTCCTTTTGAACTTCGGAAATAGTTCTTGTAGCGGGCCGGATAAAAAGATTGCAATCGCCATGACAAGAACGACGGCGGTACCGCCGAACGCTTCGAAATATATGGCATCATTGCCGGATGAAAAGGAGAACATCCGCACGATGGTCGAAAAGGCCCTCGTGATGCTGCCGGCACGGAAGAAAACCCAGCCGAAGTAGACGACAATCAGTGTATAGACATGACGGACAACGCGAACAGCCTTGTTTTTCGGAAGTTTTTTCAGCCGGAACCGCTCAATAATCAGAAAAAATCCGTGCCACAATCCCCAAAACAGGAAATTAAGTCCCGCACCGTGCCAAAGACCGGTGCATACAAACACAATCAGAAGATTCAGACAGGTGCGCAAAAGCCCTTTTCTGTTGCCTCCGAGCGGGATATAGAGGTAGTTTCGAAACCAGGTTGAGAGCGAAATATGCCACCGCCGCCAAAACTCGGTAATGCTTGACGACAGATAGGGATAGTTAAAGTTTTCGAGGAAGGTAAAGCCGAATATTTTCCCGAGACCGATTGCCATATCGGAATAGCCTGAAAAATCGAAGTAGATCTGCAACGCGTAGAGAAGGTATGCAAACCACAGGTAGGAAGACGGCACATCCAAGAGTGGCAATTCCAGGATTTTGTCCGCTGTCAGTGCAAAGGTATTTGCAAAGAGCACCTTTTTAGAGAGTCCGTAGATGAAACGCTTAACGCCATAGGCCGTCTTCTCGAGCGTTACAGTCCGATTGGTGAGATCATATTCGATGTCGCGGTAGTTGACAATAGGCCCTGCAATAAGCTGCGGAAAAAAGGAAATATAGAGTGCAAGATTGAGCGGGTTTTTCTGCACTTTAATCTCCCTGCGGTAGAGGTCGATGATGTAGGACAGAATCTGAAAAGTATAAAATGAGATTCCGATCGGCAGCGCGATGTTGCGAACGGCAATTACTTCCCTGCCGGACAGCAGGTTGAGAAGATTCACGAAAAAATCAAAATATTTGAAATATCCAAGCAAACCGAGATTGACAACAACCGTAATGGCCAACGCCAGCTTTCGTTTCCCGTTTTGTAACGGGTCCATGATGATTCCGGAAATGTAGTTTAAAAAAATGGAACAGAGCATGAGAAGGATATAGACAGGCTCGCCAAAAGCATAGAAAAAGAGGCTTGCGAGCAAAAGCCAGACGTTGTTTGCTTTGCGGGGCAAAAGCCGATTCACAATTAAGACAATCGGCAAAAACAACCAAAGAAATTCCATCGAAGAAAAAAGCATGTCATTTATTCCTCTTTTATGTTCCTACTCTATTATTTCGCTTTGCGGATTTGATTGACACCAGATTCCGGGTCAAGATATTTCATCATGAAAATTACGGATTTGTTGTTTCCGAAGTTTCCCCAAGCAAAATCCTCTCGCTTTCGCCAATCGGCAGCGCCTCGACATCTTTAAGCTTGCGCTGAATCTGACGGGTTCTGACGCCGACGAGCTTGTCAAGCTCGTCGTTTGCCTGATTGAGCCGCCGCCGCGTCATGGCAAGCACATCGCCGAAGTTATAGAACTCTGTCTTAACGGCACCGAGCACTTTCCATACTTCACTCGAACGCTTTTGAATCGCAAGCGTCCGAAAGCCCATCTGCAGACTGTTTAGCAGTGCGGACATCGTCGTCGGGCCCGAGACGGTAACCTTGTATTCGCGTTGAAGCTGCTCCATCAAACCGCTGCGCACCACTTCAGCATAGAGTCCTTCTACAGGCAGAAACATGACCGCAAAATCGGTGGTTCTGGGCGGATTGATATACTTTTCACTCATATCCTTTGCGAACGCTTTGATGCGGCTGTTGAGCTCTGATGTAGCGACCAGCACTTCAGCCGGATTCCCCCGGTCGTATGCATCAATCAACTTATTATAAGCATCCAACGGGAATTTCGCGTCAATAGGAAGATATAATGACTCACCGTCGTCGGCCGGCATCTTAACGGCATAGTCCACCCGCTCTCGGCTGCCTTCTTTCAAGATAAACTGTTTTTCGAACTGTTCCGGAGACAGCATCTCATCGAGAATCGCGCCAAGTTGAATTTCCCCAAGGGTACCGCGCGTTTTGACGTTGCTTAATACACGCTTGAGGTCGCCGACTCCTGTCGCGAGCGTACGCATCTCTCCAAGCCCTTTATAGACCTGCTCCAAGCGCTCGCTGACGAGTTTAAAGCTCTGCCCGATACGCTCCTCCAATGTTTTCTGCAACTTTTCGTCCACTGTCTCGCGCATCTGGTCAAGACGCCTGCTGTTGTCCTCCTGAATCGATACGAGACGACGTTCCATTGTCGAACGCATGTCGGAAAGCTGGTGCTCGTTTTGCAGAGCAAAACTCCTGAAGCGTTCGTTTATCGCGTTCAACGATTCGCTGACCGTCTTCTGTAACGTCTCCTGCGAGCGGTGCAACATATCTCCCATCGAGTTGATGTTGGTCGTTGTTGTAAGCAGCGTCTCCTGCCGTGACTCCGCAAGACTTCTGCTGATGTCCCGGCGCATTTCCTCAAGTTCCCCGCGGTTTTCATTCTTCTTGGAAAGCTTTATCAGAACACCGACCGTTAATACAATCAGGACGCCCGACAATGCGATAGAAACAATAATTAATTCCATCTTCTCCTCTTTCTTTTCTATATATCACCAATATTATTGTGTGTATCTCACCCATAAAGAAAGTCAGTACAGCTAAATGCCGTCGTTTCTATATGATACTATAATATGATGATATTATGTACGCCGTTTTTAATATGCTTTTCGAGTGTGTTTTCTATTCCGCCGAAAGAAATCGGTTGCCGAACTGCAATCCGTCGGTAGAAATCTCTGCAAAGGGACTGCGTCTTTCGGATGCAAAAAGCCTTATATTTCGGTGCATCGTACACGGAGGTCTGAAAATAATCGCCCCGAAATTAATATTAATCTGAAAGAAATAATTTAAAAAAAAGACCGGGTGGGTGTTTATTGCCCACTCGATTTTTGCATTTCAGCTGAAAATAAGTTGGATAGAGCAAAATCAAATTATCGTTTGAAAGGTAAGTAGAAGAGTGAAAATATGGGATAAAACTCGAGTCTTCCGGCAAGCATGTTGAATATCATCATTATTTTTGAGAGGTCGGAAAACTCCGAAAAACCTCCTGCCGGGCCGACAACTTCCAGACCGGGTCCGATATTGTTGATTGTCGCTGCCGTCGCGGTAAAAGAAGTGGTGAAATCAAAGTTGTCCAAAGACAGAACGAGAACAGACAGTGAAAAAACAAGAAAATATGCCGCTAAGTAAACCCCTACCGATCTCACGGTATCGTCGGTGATGGGTTTTTTGTCGAATCTCACTTTTTTTACACTTCTGGGGCGCAGGGTGCGTTGCAATTCTCTGTAAACAGACTTTGTTAAGATGATTATCCTTGAGACCTTCAAGCCGCCTCCGGTTGAGCCGGCGGATGCTCCGATAAACATGAGCAGGACGATTATAGATTTTGAAAACGTAGGCCATACATTAAAGTCGAAAGTAGCAAAACCGGTTGTGGTGATTATGGATGAAACCTGAAAAAAAGCGTGGTTGAGCGTCTCCCCGAAACCGTTGAAATACTCCCCGGCATCAAATGTTATGGCTAAAGTTGACAGGGCGATTATTAAAATATACACCCTGAGTTCCTCACTGCCGAAAGCTTGTCGAAACTTTTTTGTCAAAATCAGATAGTAAACGGTAAAGTTTACTCCGAAAAGCATCATGAAGATACCTGTTATCAGCTGTATCTGCCATGAATAGGAAGCCATCGAATCGACTTTTATTCCGAACCCCCCGGTTCCGGCAGATCCGAAGGCAGTGACAACCGCATCAAAAACAGGCATCTTGAAGATTACAAGAAGAATAATCTGAATAACGGTCATCGCAATATATATGGCATAGAGAATTGCGGCGGATTTTTTTATCTTCGGAACGAACTTGCTGACTGCAGGACCGGGACTCTCGGCTTTCATCAACTGAAAATTGTGTCCGCCGACAAGCGGAACTATGGCGAGGAGCAGGACGAGTACCCCCATTCCGCCGATCCAGTGTGTAAAACTTCGCCAAAACTGCATTCCCCTCGACATTTTTTCGACATTTACCAATATACTTGAACCGGTTGTTGTAAAACCCGAAGCCGTTTCAAACACCGCATCGACAAAGTGGGGAATTTCGCCGCTGATTATAAAAGGAAGAGAGCCGACAATGGAAAGAACTATCCAAATCAACGCCACCGACGTAAAACCTTCCCTTGCATAAAAAACCGTGTTTTTCGGTTTTTTATGTACGAGCGATATGCCCAATACCAGCGACACCGCTATAACAGGGATAAAATAAAGGTATGACGATTCTCCGTAATACAGCGATACAAAAAGAGGCAATGTCATAAATCCGGCCATTGCATTCAGGGTCCAACCGATAAGATAGAAAATCATTGAGTAATTCATATAAACAGCTCCTAAATATACGGAATAATCGAAAGGCTTTACTCAATCCAGAATTTCCGAAAGATCGCTCAAACCCGATTCCGTGGTTACCACTATAACCGTATCGCCGCGGTGTATTGCATCATCGCCTCCGGGGGTGATAATTTTTCCTTTTCTGTTAATACAGCTGATAAGTATATTCTTTTTGATATTGAGAGATTTAAGAGGAATGTCAACAACTTCACTGTCTTCGTTTACATTGAACTCCAAAGCCTCTACCTTGCCGTTCACTAACCTGTACATCGTTTCAACGTTGCTTCCGTATGAATTTTCCAAAGCCCTGACATATTGCAGTATATGCTCGGTCATTATGTTCTTGGGAACTACTACGCTCCCGAGATTGAGCGAGCTTATCACCTCGTCAAATGTGATTTTGTTAATCTTGGTAACCGTTTTTATTTTTTCGCCTGAAATCTTCTTGGCATAAAGAGACAGCATAATGTTCTCTTCGTCAAGGTTTGTCAAAGCGACCAAAGATGAAGCGGTTGTCAATCCCTCTTCCAGCAACAGCGACTCGTCTATACCGTCGCCGTGTATTATTGAAGCTTTTGGAAGCAGTTCGCTCAGCTCCTCACATCTTTCCCTGTCTATTTCAATAATCTTGACGTCAAGGCCCAAATACAAAAGATCTGTGGCAAGATAATAAGCCAGCCCTCCGCCGCCGATGATTATTGTATCTTTGACCTTATCGGTAAACAATCCCAATGAAGACAGAAAGAGCTGGCTGTCCTTTTTTGACGCAATTATATAGATATAGTCCTCAGCCTCAATTATGAAATCTCCGGTCGGTATCAGGGCTTCGTCTTCCCTTTCAACGGCGCAGATTAGAACATTTCCGGGGATTGCCTTCCGCATTTTGATTAGGGTCATTCCGCAAAGAACGGAGTTCTTCTCCACCTTGAGTTTGAGAATTTCAATTTTTCCGTTTGCGAATGTACTTATTTCTATTACGGAAGGGAGGGACAAAAGTCTGGAGACTTCTTGAGAAGCCGCCAATTCCGGGTTTATTATCATCGAAATACCGAGTTCTTTTTTGAGAAACTCCGTTTCATTGCTGTATATCGGATTTCTCACCCTCGCAACGGTATTGCAGTTGCTGGTCTTTTTTGCTATGAGACAGCAGAGGAGGTTCATTTCATCCATCTCGGTAACCGCTATCACAATATCCGCATCCGATATTCCGGCTTCCTGTAAAACGGTATTGCTGGTGCCGTTTCCGACTACTCCCATGATGTCGAGCTTATAAGTCAGCTCATTTACCACTTCCTCATCGATGTCCACAACCGTCACATCGTGATTTTCAATCTGCAATTGTTCTGCGATGGTCGAACCCACCTTGCCGCAACCTACGATTATTATATTCATAGTTAAAACCTTTTTTGTGCATATACTTAAGAAAGTATATATTTGTTTTCAGCTATAATCAACGACAAATATGGTATTATTGGCAAAATGAAATGATAAATAGAATTTCGGACGGATAAGAGGTGAAAAATTGAAAAGGGTATTGATGTATTTAAAATCGGATGACCGGGTAAAATCGGATATTTTGAAAATGTTTTCCGAAAACGGTTTTGAATGTAAGATGATTGCCGATCAAAATGAACTCAAAGATGCAGATTTAAGTGATGTTGAGGTGGTTTTGGGGAATGTTGATGTCTGTTATATTGAAAAGATGCCGTCAATAAAATGGCTTTCCCTCACTACCTCCGGAGCCGATAAATATACCGGGAGAATAAGGGACGATATCATTCTCACAAATGCCAGAGGCGCGTTCGGACATGCGATATCGGAATACATGGTTGGAGCCGTATTTAACATATTCAAGGGATTTCACCTCTACAGAGACAATCAGAGAGAAGAAGTATGGAAAAAAGAAAGAACTGCAAAAAGTGTGAGCGGTTCAACGGTTTTGATAATCGGAATGGGGGACATAGGTTCAAGTTTTGCAGCCGCTATGAAAAAACTCGGATGCTATATAATAGGCGTCAGACGCACGGATAAGAAAAAACCCGAGTGCTTCGACGAGGTTTATATCGGTGACGGTTTTGATAAAGCTTTTCAAAAAGCGGATATCGTGGCTTTGTGTGTTCCGGAAAACGACGATACCATAGGAATCCTCAATCGTCGCCGAATTGAAATGTTGAAAGAGGGGTGTTGTGTTGTCAATGTGGGAAGGGGCAGCGCTATAGACAGTGAAGCACTTTGTGACGCTCTTCAAAATGAAAGAATTTTCGGCGCAGTACTTGATGTTTTTGAAACCGAACCGTTGCCGGCGGGAGATAGACTTTGGAAGATGAAAAATGCGGTGCTCACCCCGCATATCTCACAGAAACTCCCCGGAATACATGAACCGGAAGGGTATATAAGCAGACTTTTAATAGAGAACTGTTCGAGATACCTAAAAGGTGAAGAGCTTGTGAACAGGATAAATCCGACGAACGGATATCCGCTGGATTAATTTAGAATCGACATGTATAAAAACGGAAAGTCAGAAAAATCTGCTTTCCGTTTTTAAATTTCGCATTATTCGGAAATCAGGATACTCTGTATTTTTCCACCAGCTTATTGATTTCATCGGTCAGTTTTCCGAGTTCTTTGTTTGAATGTCCTTTCAGGCTGTCGATGACGGCTGAAAGCTCTTTTCCGGCATCCTTGAGCTTTTCAAATCGAATATCCCTCTTTAGAGAAGCTTTTCCCTTTTTCTTTTTGCCGGGCTTGACTACCATATCCAAATTGAGATCGAAGATTTCACCCGGGTAGGGCATGGAGACTTTGAAGCCGTTGCTTTCGAGAAGATCTCCGAAAAAATCCACAACATCGCTCTCGCCGTGTGTTACAAACACCCTTTTGGGTTTTGGATTGACGTTTTTTATCCATTTCAACAAACCTATCTTGTCGGCATGTGAACTGGTTCCGTAGAGTTCTTTGATTTCCGCCGAAACCGAGATGTCTTCTCCAAACAGCTTTACCGATTTCACTCCGTCCAGCAGTCTTCTGCCAAGTGTTCCGACGGCCTGATAGCCTACAAACATGATTGTGTTATTCGGATTCCACAGATTGTGCTTCAGGTGATGTCTGATTCTCCCCGCTTCACACATGCCCGAGGCGGAAATAATAACCTTGTTCTCTTTACAGAAATTAATCGACTTTGATTCTTCGACGGTACTTGTAAATGTAAGGTTGTCAAAATAAACTGGGTTTATGTTATTTGAAAGCAGTTCCCTGGCTTCTTCATCATAATAAATTTGAGAGGCGTTTAAGAAAATATTTGTCGCTTCTATAGCGAGAGGACTGTCCAAATATACTTTAAAATCGGGATCACAGGTAACGGATCGGCTTTCCTTGATTTTTCTCAGATAATAGAGCAATTCCTGAGTTCTGCCTACGGCAAATGAAGGAACGACAACATTCCCTCCCCTTTCGAAAGTCCGATTTAAAAGAGAAGAGATCTCTTCCTCCCTTATTCGATCTTCCTTGTGGACTTTATCGCCATAGGTGGATTCCATAATTATGTAGTCGGCATCTTCAATATAGGAGGGGTCATTGATTAGCGGCTGATTTAAATTGCCGATGTCTCCGGAAAAAACGATGCTTCTTTGAACATTGTCGTCAGAAAATACAATTTTTATGCTGGATGAACCGAGAAGATGCCCGGCGTCGATAAAAGTGACCGTTATCGAGTCGGTAAGAGGAACGGTTTCGTTGTAGTCGAAAGTTTTGAATAAACCGATTGCCCCGTCGGCGTCGTCCATTGTGTAGATGGGTTCCACAATTTCTCTATTTGAACGGAGAGCCTTTCTGTTTTTCCACTCTGCTTCAAATTCCTGAATATGTGCGCTGTCCCGCAACATTATTTCACAGAGATTGAATGTGGCGACGGTCGAAAAAATGGGGCCGCGATAACCGTTTTTGTAGAGTAAGGGCAGATTTCCCGAATGGTCTATATGAGCGTGAGTTAGAAGCACAAAGTCGATTTTTCCGGCTTCTATTTCGATTTCCTGCTTTTCGAAAATGTCCGGTCCCTGTACCATGCCGCAGTCAACCATGATTCTTTTATCGAGGATATCGAGAATATAACAACTCCCTGTAACTTCATGTGCGGCGCCGATAAATGTAATCTGCATCATTAATTCCTCGTTATATTTGAATATGATTTATGTTTTTTATTATATCAGAATAGAATATAATTCTCCGAGACGGAATATTTTACAATTGTTAAATGAATATATGCGAAGTTATGTTTAAAATGCTTAAGTGTTTGAAATTGCGGTTTTTTGAATATCTTTGTTTCGGGTATCTAAAAGTACTGTTTTGATAGAATAAAAGACAGCGGTTTCAACATCCTTTTTATTTCAGATATTGTGTTTTTGAATGTAATTTGATAAAATTTACTCAATCAATTTATTTAATAGAAATATTTTATGGAGGCTTGATATGATTAAAATTGGCATTAACGGTTTCGGGCGTATTGGCCGTCTCGTTTTTCGCGCTGCACTGACTCAAACGGATAAGTACGACATAGTCGGAATAAACGATCCTTTCATGACACCTGACTATTGTGCTTATATGCTGAAATATGACTCGATTCACGGCATGTTCGATGGCGAAGTCGGTTTTTCTGACGAAGGCATTATCGTAAACGGAAAAGAAATTAAGTTCTTCGCCAAAATGAGTCCTTCCGAAATTCCCTGGGGAAGTGTTGGTGCAACCTATGTCGTAGACGCAACCGGTTTGTTCCACCAGAAGGACAAGGCGCAGGGTCATATAGACGCCGGTGCAAAAAAGGTGGTTTACACGGGACCGTCAAAAGACGATACACCCATGTTCGTCTGCGGAGTTAACCTCGATGCTTATACATCCGACATGCAGTTCGTGTCCAATGCAAGCTGTACCACTAACTGTTTAGCTCCCCTTGCAAAAGTTATAAATGATAATTTCGGCATAACCGACGGACTTATGACTACGGTTCACGCTATTACCGGAACGCAGAAAACAGTTGACTCGCCCTCCAACAAAGACTGGAGAGGCGGACGTGCCGCTTCGGGCAACATTATACCGAGCTCGACCGGTGCAGCGAAAGCCGTTGGAAAGGTAATACCCGAACTCAACGGAAAACTGACGGGAATGTCTCTGCGCGTGCCCGTACTTGACGTTTCAGTTGTGGATTTGACCGTAAACCTCGCAAAACCCGCAAGCTACGATGAAATCTGTGAAGCAATTAAGAAGGCGAGTGAAGGCGAACTTAAGGGAATTATGGGCTATACGGAAGATGACGTTGTTTCAAGCGACTTCATCGGAGACGCCAGAACCTGTATTTTCGACGCAAAGGCCGGAATCGCTCTGACCGATACATTTGTCAAACTTGTCGCATGGTATGACAATGAGTGGGGCTATTCCAACAAAGTTCTCGACCTTATTTCACACATGGCAGAAGTTGACGGTTTAAACTAACAAATCGCAAAATACTCAAGGGGGGCTTTTGCCCCCCTGTTTTATCGATTAACAATGGAGAAAATGATGATTGACAGGGCAGTTGAGCTGCTGAGCAAAGGTGAATACACGGTTGTAGCCATAACTACATCCAATGAAGTTATAACAGGCAACGGAACATCGGTTAGACCGCTTTTTGAAATTGTTGAAAAAAAGCAGGAAGCACTGTCGGGCGGAGCGGTTGCCGATAAGGTTATCGGTAAAGCTGCCGCATGCCTCCTTTGCCGGTCAAAAGTTTCAAGCGTTTTCGCCTATATAATGAGTGAACCCGCGTTGAAACTTCTCAATAAATATAAAATATCGGTTTCCTACGAAAAACTTGTAAAAGCAATAATGAATCGAAAAGGAACCGATCTCTGTCCGATGGAGAAAACAGTTGCCGATATTGAAGACATTGACGAGTGTTTTGAGAAAATAAAAGAGTTTATAAAATCCACACCCCCGCCTAAGAGAATCTGAAATCAGAGGAAGGTCAATTGAAATATTCGGGATTGGAAAAAGAAGCTAAAGTGCTGCTTGAAGAAAAGGATTATTTAAAACTGATTGATGTCGCCGGGAAATGTTCGATTTTTTCCGACAAAAAATCAATATTCCAGGTAAATTATTATTATGATACCGAAGACTTTTGGGGATATACAACGGGCAACACCTTCAGGGTAAGACAAAAAGAAAACAGGCTGGAACTTCAACGAAAAGTTCGACAGTTCGCTGAAGAGAGCGGAAATGTTCATATATGCAGGGAGTTCGGCAAAGAAATTAAAGAGCTTCCGAAAAGCATAACCGTCGATGGAAATGAAGGGAAATTAGAACTTCAGCTTATCGGCAATCTGTCCACCTTTAGAAATGAATTTATTTTTGAAGACATAGTGGTATCACTGGATAAAAACATCTATCTCGGGATTGTCGATTTCGAACTCGAAATCGAATACAGGGATGAAAACAAACTTAATATTTTGCCTGAAGAGTTTAGAAAATTCCTGGATTATGATGTTAATCCGATAGGCAAATACCCGAGATTCAAGGAAAAGATGTTGTCATTGAAAAATGTGATTTCCTAAAAATATACAGCTCTTTAAATTAAAAACATCGGCTTATTCAGCCGATGTTTTTTGTGTGTCGGATTATGGACGTTTTTCGGGGAAAATAAAAGATTTTATTATACCGGCCATCGAAACGGCTTCGCGCCGATATAGAATCAAATAAAAGGCAAGAGACAAAAGAGAAGCTGCGGTGACAATAGGTATATTATCAGAAAATAAAAACGAAACAATGCAGAGAACTGCCATAAGCAATATAGAAATAACCGACTTTATGGGACTTTCCATTGTTCTGTAAAGGTTTTGCGCAACAACGGTTCGAAATATAAACATTATTAGAGCGGAAACCGCGAGCGATAGGGCGGCTCCCACCACGCCTAAAGTCGGAATAAATATAATACATAATAATATATTTGAGATAAATGAAAGCAACATGCCGATGGTGTTATAGAATGTTTTTTTGCTTATTTCTATCCCGTAAACCGTTGTCTCTGAAATAATCAGAAGCATGGGAGAAAAAAGCATCAGGCCGAATATTCCCCGCCCTAAACGGAATTCCCTGCCGACAAAGAGAAATATCAGCGGTGCCGCCGCTATCAGAGCGGTCATCAAAACCATTGTGCCCAACATTACAAAATCATGTACTCTGGTTATTTCCTTCTGCTTTTGGCGGTAGTTTTTATACATATAAGCAGACCAGTAGGTATTGAATCCGCCCTGAACTACGGCAAGTGCAAAACTGAGAAGAGCCACTGAGGAAAATATTCCGTTTTGAGAACTTCCCAGAGCTTTAGTTACATAAAGTTTTGCGAAAAGAGAGTTGCCCCAATTTAATATGGCTGCCGGTGCCAGCCCGAGTCCGTAAATCAAAACCGGAGAGAAGGCCTTAAAATCGAATTGAAATTTTTTTGGAAGGACACTGTTTTTGTGCAAAAAGAAAAAGACGACAGAAAAAATACCCAATCCGGCAACATTAAATAAAACAGTAAGTTTAAAGGAATGGTCGATGGCCGCACCGACCAGACAGAACAATCTGTTAAAGAATTGAAGCAAAATACTTTGAACGGTGAAGAGCAATATGTTGTTTTGCATTCTCGCCGATATAGAGAAATATCGCATTACCAGCAGAAAGAGCGAGTCTGCAAGCAGAAGAACCAGCAATATAATACTGTATTTGCCAAAGAAAAGATTGCTGAAAAAGGAACTGAAGAAGGCAAAAATAATGGAAATAATAAAAAGCGAAAACAGCGAAACGGCAAGACAATTTGAAGCGAGATTTTTGCTTGTGCCTATACCCTTCGGCGGCTCGTTATAAAATCTCATGTATGCCTGGTCCAATCCTATCGCTGAAATCGCCATAATTGTAGAGGCGGCATTTGCAAACACATCGTAGTCGCCGTACACTTCCGGACCCAAAAATCGGGTGCCGAGAATTAACGACAGACCTACAATGCCCGCGTTTACCCAGGTTGATACGGAGTACTTTAATACCGAACCTAAAAAAGACGCGCCATTAGAGACTTTATCTTTTGTCATCCTAAATATTCCCGAAATTGCTCAATTTTATTTTCGATCTCCTTGTTGGATATTCTCGCCTTTTCTATATACCCTAACAATCTGTCGGCTTTTTCGGTAAAATTTTTACCGAACAGGAAAGAGAAGTACTTCGGCCTGATTTTTAGAGTGACCATTAGATTTAAAATGGGGAGCACTATGAACTTAAGCAGGTTGAACCGGGGCTTATAGCCTTCGGAAAAAGGAAAGTCCCTGGGAGGGTTTTTGTAAACATCTTCGAGCAGATCGCATATTCTCACGTAAGCGGGCTTGTTTTCATCAAAGTCATAGTGCCCTTCTATTATTTCGCCTTTAATCGGAAATGGGAGAGAATCCTTGTCGAATCTGGAAACAAGCTCCTCATAACTGCCGACGGCATCGCATGATTCGTATATTACCGGATCATAGTCGCTGTAAAGCGGTTCGGGTCTGACGATGATACAGGTTTTATTTGAATAATAGATTTCCGCTATGGAAGTGCTCATCCAAGTAAATATTTTGTCGCAGGCCAGGACCCATTCTTTGACTGAAGAATCGGAAATCACTTTAAAATTCGGGTGTTTTTCAATCATGTTTTTAAGCGGTTCACTCTCCCACTCGCTGGGGTGCGGGCGATATATGAGCAGGGTGTCCGGTCTTTCAGTCAATAATCTGTCGAACCATTCGAGAGTAACCTTCATCGACCTGTTTCCGACCTGTTGAAAGCCCCAAAAGTCGAGATTGGTCATTGCGTTTAACTCCTCGATTTCACTGTCATCCATAGAAGCGCAGGAAAAGGAGCTTATATATAAGACCCAGTTTTTGTCGTAATCCAGTCCAAAATCTTCCGAGAGTTTTTTCTTTGAACGATAATACCCTGCGAATCTGGGCAACAAAAAATCAAGCTGGACCGCACCTGTAACGACGGCGTTTTTCTCCGGAACCCCGTTGTTGACAATACGGTTTTTTGCGGATTCGCCCCAGCATATGTGGGTGCACTTAGCCGCATTTTCTTTCAAACTATAAAAATCGCTTTCCTCCTGCTCCCTCGACAACACCTCTTCCCAGTGAAGATTAACAACCTTTTGGAGTTTTCCGACATTATTGTAGACAAAGGAATTCAGCGTCTCGTTGTCGTACATCGCAGATGTCACGATGACTTTGGGCTTTTTATGAAAAAAATACTTGATTTTTTTGCGGCTCATCAACTGCATAAGCTCAACGGTATATCCCCGTCTTCTCAGCTCCGCCATTAACAGACAGTTGTTTTCGAATTCTCTGACTATATGCTCATAAAGTATTAGAAAATCCAGTGCCAAAATTCACCTCGTTCGGAAGATTTAACTATTTTACTCTTGAAAAGATGTCTCCAGGTGTCAATGCGCCCATACTCTCGCCCCTGTATATCATTTCATCTTCATTTACAAGTGTAAATTGAAAACTTTCAACTTCAGGGTCAATAATATCGGGCTTTGAGATTCTTAAAATTTCAAAAACGGCATTATCTCCCTCTACCGACAATATTCCCTCAATATTTACCATTCCGGCGTCAAAACAGTTTATCTTTAACACATAATTCCCGGATGATTCAATTGACAGTTCAGGGATATCATCAGATGATTCGAAGACTTCCTCCGCCAGGCTCTTATAGAGATTTACATAACTGTTTTTAAAAACTCCGACAAAAGGTGAAGACTTGATGTCGTTGCCCTCAAATATCGGGTTGATCAGGGGAACATCCTGTAAAACATTTTCGTCATCAGCTGTGATGATGTCTTTTTTCTCATCTGTTTCCGGTTCTTTATTGCATCCCTGCAATAAAAAAAGCGACAGAATAATTAAAAGTACGATAATATGTGTCTTTTTCATATCTTGCCCCCGAATGAAGCGGCGATCAAACGATTATTTTTGAAATATTATTTTTAATCTCCGCATAGAGCGGATCTTTTTCATATAAAAAATTGGCAACGGCTTCCATAAGGAAAAAATCTCTCTCGCTGTCGATATCAAGTATTCCGGTATCATCCATTAAAGAACCGACCATGTTGGCCTTTAACAGGATTTTATCGCTGTTTTTTAGAAAACCGGGACGGTAGGCGTAGAGGGATGCATTTGCATCGTATACGGGAGGAGACTGCTGTCTGGCAACATACTCCGAATCTATTACCGTTTTCAGAAAACCGTTGTCTTTCTGAGTCAGCTGGTTAAAATACGGATTTCTTCGTGCTTCGGTTATTGTCATTGCGACATCCGCATCGGGTATGGATTTCAGCTTGACGATGAGGTTGAAAATATCTTCAATCTTTCTCAACGGCGAAGTAAGGTCCATATCCAAAATCACATCGAAGTCAATACCCGTTTCTCTTTCCGAAATTTCAAGGGTGTTTCTTATGACATCTATCTTTGAAGCGCTGTCGCCCGCCAGCTCGGGAATCCTTTCAACATGTAAAAATTCGATGTTTGTAAGTTTTACCTGCTCAATAAGCTTATCGCTGTCGGTGTTTATTGCGAGGGTACAATTATATTTTCCTTTTGACCTTTGTGAAAACAGAGAAAAAGCCGAAAGAGTGTAATAGGAAATCGGTTGACCTAAAAACTCTCTTACATTTTTTCCCTTCACTCCCTTTGAGCCTGCTCTGGCACAGATAGTTGAAAGAATTTGCACTTTATTATCCTCCGGATTATTTCAAAGCAAGTTGCACCACTTTATATGCGTGGGCAACGGTATTGATATTTTCTTTGCGTCCTTTTATTAAATCCAGAAAGTAGGACATTTCAAGAAAATGAATGTCTGCCGGTGAAAAAACTTCGGTTTTATTTTCATTTTCGAAAACTATTCGATTATTCAATATATCGGCTTTGAGGGTTTTATCGTCAAAAATGAGTTCCATTTCTCTTTTTGCATGCCTGCCGAAATAATCCAAATGTAGGGAAACCGTCATATCTTTGTAGTCGGCGATATATATTGCGATGTCCTCGCTGTCAATTGACAGGTTCGAAACTTTGGAAGAAATGCTTTCCACGCGTGAAGGGAATCCGAAAAGAGATACAAGATAGTCCCACTCATGAATCAAATCGAGTCTCACTCCTCCGCCCATTGAAGCGTTTGCGCTGTAGGATTTTGTGTAATCTGCGGAGGGTCTCCAATCCGGAAGATAGGAGGAACAGATTGCTCTGACGGCCAGCGGTTTCTTGTCGCGCACCATATCCGAAACACGCGACAGAACAGGTGACCTTCTCAAGGGACAGGCGACATAATATATGCCGTCGTCTTTGAGGTTGAGAGAAGCTATGTCAATATCGGGTGTTGAAAAAACCGGCTTTTCGATAAAGACCGCATTGGTTCTGTCTTTGACTTTTAAGAGAGTTTCGTAGTGGAGATTTGACGGGTTTGTTATAAAGACCGCATCGTAATCATAGGGAATATCCGCGATGTCGGTATATAAATTGTCTATTAATCCGCTAAAATCCGGCAATTCTTGAGACTCTGTCCTTCTTAATGCATCAATTACACAATCTTCATTGGAATTGCCGACCAGAGTGTGTAGATTTTTCAGATGTCTTTGACCAATTGACCCCAACCCGACAAACAAAAATTTCACTTTAAAAACCTTCTATCTCATCTATTAAATTCAATATAATTTTATTTTCGGCATATGTGTGTCTCGGTTTTTCTTTACCCTCAACAACTTTGAAAAAATTATCCATTTCCTCAACATATGCGTTTTCAACTATGTTATCGGAGTATCTGGAATCGGATATCACCTCATCGTAAAGCTTTATAAATTCGCTTTTTTTATCGGAGGGATTGTAGACTGACAACGAATCGGGAGTCCCTCCCCAATGAAGGTAAATTTCTTCGTTTATCAACTCAAAATCCCTGACAGCTTTTCTCGATACTACATCGACCATGATCTGACCCGCGACCCCCGTCTCGTGAACAATAGTCACGGCATAACTGTCGGGATAGTCGATGGCAAGCCCCGAGAGCTTATCCGATACAGCGGTTAAACTCTTGACTTTGCCGAAAGAGCTTATGATCCAGGGAAGTTCAATGGCGAATATTTCCCGACATCCGTTTGTCCGCTTGTCGCCGACGAAAAACTCGGTATAGCATTCCCAGGGATGCCAGTCGGGAAGATACTGTCCCACATGGTATCTGTAAAAGCAATTTCCGTCGATATTTTTAACACAATTCATTATGTATCGTATCTCCCTGCGATACATCTGTGTCGAAGACAGAAACAAAACCAGCCCCGCTTTGTCCGCCAATCTCGTGTTTTGCTCATACCCGTCATCTACAAGGTCGATCTCGCTGAAAACATGAGAACCGCATTTTAAGAGCCGGTTGACAATGACCGAATGGGAAAGCGGGGAGGTTGAAACAAAAGAAATATCCGGACTGAAAGTCTCAATTGCCGAGGACAGGTCGTTAAATGTTTCTATTGAGTGTGTTTGGGCAGCCGTGTCCAGTCTGTCCTGCCTGCTGTCAACACCGCAAATGTCGGCATCGTCAAATATTGTTCTCAGCAGCCTTACTCTTCTCATTCCCATCGAGCCCATCCCGACTACCAATATTTTCTTTTTAGTTTTCATAAGGGTAAGCTCCAATCGTAAAAGTCCTTTGACAGACCTTCGATACCCGAAACCAAGAAAGCGTAAATTTTTTCGGCAATATTTTCCGAAGTCGCTTCTCTGTAGTACGGACTTTTCATTTCTTTTATCTTTGCCTTGAATTCAGCGGATATTGCAAGGCTTATGGATTTTTTGATTTCTTCGAAAACCGGTTTGCAGTTTATTGTATTCTCTCCCTGAACTCTTCCTTTTTGCCTGTTTCCGATATTTACAACAGGCACTTTAAATGACGGCGCTTCTACTATGCCGCTGCTCGAATTTCCAACCATGGCAAGGCAATATTTCATGGCGGAAAGATAGTTTATTGTTCCCAAACTGTCAACCAGAATTGAAGAAGGACGGTCGTTGCAGAAGTCGGTGATTTTTTTATTAATAAACATCCCTCCTTCATCCGCATTGGCTTTTGTAAACAACACGGGAATATTTACCGAATCCAAAGCGGAAAGGAGAGCTTCAATATCTTTATCCAAGTCCCCGCCCAATGTCTCGGGGTGAAATGTGACCAACAGAAAGCGCTGATTAAAATCAAAATCAAATCGTTTGCTCAATTCGTCGGGAGTCACTAAAGAAATTTTCTCGATATTTTCCGCTCCGAGTCCCCCGACGAAAAATACCCTGTCCGGAGACTCGCCGAGCTGTATAATTCTGGTTCGGGCTTCCTCGGTGGATGAAAAATGAAGATATGAGAGTTTGGTAATACAATGCCTGAATGCATCGTCTTTTGCTCCGGTGGTAACATCCCCTCCGCTGATGTGTGCTATGGGTATGTCCGACAAAAAGGCGGCAAGCGATGCAGACAAAATCTCAAACCTGTCTCCCAATACCACAAGAAGGTCAAAGGAGTTTTCATTAAAGAGCGAAGAAAAACCGTTGAAAGCCTCTTTGAATAACAGTTTTGTATTATCGGTCAGGTCCATCGGGAGCGGAACTTCAAAATCAACGGAATAACCCAGTGAAATTATTTCTTCCTTGGTCAAACCGAAGTTTTTAGAAAGATGTGTTCCCGTCACAATGAGCTTGGTCTCGACATCAAATTTATTCAATTCGTCAATCACCGGCCTCAGGAGGCCGAAATCTGCCCGGGTTGAAGTTATAACGGCTATTTTATACTTCTTTTTATACATGATGACGGTCACCGCAAATTTGTGTTTGTGTCGATAAATGATATCATAAAAACAATATATCAAACAAGGCATAGGTGTTCGGTTGTGTTTTGAGAGGTTTAGTATTATATTATTATAAAAAGTTTCGGAGGACAAAATGGGCAAGGTACTTGTAACTGGGTCGGACGGATTTATCGGCAGCCACCTTGTCGAATTGCTTTGCAAAAGAGGATATGATGTCCGTGCATTCTGCTTCTACAATTCATTTGGGAGCAGAGGATGGCTTGAAAAAACGGATATTTCAATTGCAAAAGAAATCGATTTTTTTATGGGGGATATACGGGATCCCAATGGAGTAAGAAAGGCGATGGAGGGGGTTGATACCGTCTATCATCTTGCAGCTCTCATTGCAATTCCGTTCAGCTATCATTCTCCGGACAGCTATGTAGATACAAATATTAAAGGCACCCTAAATGTACTGAATGCGGCAAGAGAGCTCGAAACGAGCAGGGTTATATGCACATCCACTTCGGAAGTTTATGGAACCGCTAAATATGTGCCTATAGATGAAAATCACCCGTTTCAGGGACAATCGCCCTATTCTGCCACGAAAATCGGCGCCGACAGACTTGCCGAGAGCTTTTACAGAAGTTTTAATCTGCCTGTCACGATTGTGAGACCGTTCAATACATATGGTCCGAGACAGTCTGCAAGAGCCGTGATACCGACGATAATAACTCAGCTCTTATCGGGCGAAGATTCGATAAAACTGGGCTCGCTGACGCCAACAAGAGATTTTAACTATGTAAAAGACACAGTGAGAGGTTTTTTAGATCTCGCAAACTCGCCCGACGCCATAGGCGAAGAGGTGAATATTGCTACGGGGATAGAAATCTCGATTGGAGAGTTGGCGGAAGAACTCATATCTCAGATTAATCCGAACGCAACAATAGAAAGCGATGCCGTTAGGATACGGCCTGAAAACAGCGAAGTGGAACGGCTGCTGGGATGCAATAAAAAAATAAAAGCTTTATGTGGGTATGAACCGGAATACAGTTTAAAAGAGGGTTTGAAAGAAACGATATCCTGGATTAAGGAAAACATGTCCGCCTACAAACCGGATATTTATAATATATAGGTATTTATATGCAAAATTACATACCTCTTTCGGTGCCGAATTTTGATAAATCGGAAGTCGAATACACAAAAACCGCCATAGAAACTGAGTGGGTTTCCACCGCCGGCCCGTATATACCGAAATTTGAAAAGGCAATTTCAAGCTATGTAGGGTCTGAGGACTGCGCTGTCTGCCAAAACGGAACTTCGGCCCTTCATCTTGCCTATATGGAAGTCGGGATTTCCCGGGATGACCTCGTTATAGTTCCCAACCTGACTTTTATCGCATCGATTAACCCGCTCATGTATATAGGAGCAATACCCGTCTTCATGGATTGTGATGAATATCTTTGTATTGATCCGGAAAAGATAGAAGAGTTTTGCTCGGAAGAATGTGAACTTCGTGAGGGTGAGCTTTTTCACAAAGCAAGCAATCGGCGCGTTAAGGCAATCGTTCCGGTACACATATTCGGCAATTTGTGTGATATGGATAGAATCGTTTGCCTGGCGGAAAGATTCAATCTGAAGATTGTTGAAGATGCCTGTGAGTCGCTGGGAAGTTTTTTTGTTGGGGGCAGATTCGACGGCAAACATTCGGGAATGGTAGGAGATATCGGTGTCTTTTCTTTCAACGGAAACAAAATCATAACAACCGGAGGCGGCGGAGCAGTTGTGGCGAGAGAACAAAAAAGCCTTGACCACATCAGGTATCTTTCACAGCAAAGCAAGGATGATGCGCTTAGATTTATACACAATGAAGTAGGCTATAACTATAGAATGACGAATGTCCAGGCCGCTTTGGGACTTGCACAGATTGAAAAATTGGAGAGTTTTGTATCCATCAAGGAGAACAACTACAATGCCTATATCGAAAAAGGCCTTCCCCTTCTGCCGTTTGCGACACATAGATGCAGACCCAACAGGTGGTTCTACAGCCTTTTTACCGACAACAAGCGCGATGAGGTAATCGGTATTTTAAAGGAAAACGGAATCGAATCAAGACCGATATGGGAGCTGATGCATAGACTTAAACCGTTTACTCCTTTTGGAAATATTTCCAAACAAAATTTTGAAAAATCGAGTTATTTTCATAAAAACATTGTAAATATTCCCTGCTCTACAAATCTGAAGGAAGAAGAGTTATTAAGAGTGGCGGAAACTTTAAAAGCTGTATTGCTGTTTTAGCAACATAGGAGTTGGTGACGGATGTTTATCGATTATATAGTTGAAGAATCTACCTCGGTTGCAGAGGCCCTTGGAATTCTTGAAAGAAATGAATATAAAGTATTGGCAGTCGAAAGCGACAGGCTTATAGGTATAGTGACCGATGGGGACATAAGAAGATTTCTTTTGAACAACGGGGACATTTCTCAACCGGTTTCTCTTGCGAGCTCAAAAAACCCGGTTTTTTTAAAGGGATTTAATGAGGGGAAGGCGAGAAAAATCCTATTTGAAAAAAGCATTACATGCGTTCCCATGACCGACGACAGCGGTGCGGTTCATGCTTTGGTGTTTAAAGATACTACATTCCACAGAGAGGGTGAAGCGCTAAAAAATCATGTCATAATAATGGCGGGAGGTTTCGGCACCAGGCTGTACCCCTATACCGATATTCTTCCCAAACCGCTCATGCCCATGGGAAAATCAACTATTACCGAAATTATCATAGAAAGATTTAGAAAGTTCGGTTGCAGAGACATAACACTTGTTGTAAATCACAGAAAAAATCTGATTAAGAGTTACTTTTCCGAAAAGGAACAGGACTATAATCTTGAGTTTGTTGATGAGGATACTCCACTGGGTACGGCCGGCGGATTGGCTTTTTTTAAAAACAGGTTTTCAGACGATGTATTTATGACATATTGCGACAACATAATCGAAACGGACTATAGGGACATTATGTCCTTTCATAAACGCGAAAAAAATATCCTGACACTTGTCGCGGCAAGAAAACGTGTGACGGTTCCTTATGGTGTTGTGGAACTCAACGAAAACGGATCTGTTTCGGAAATAAGAGAAAAGCCGAGTGAAGAGTACTTAATAAATGCAGGGTTTTATGTAATTTCGCCTCGATTTATTGAGAAGGTAAAAGATAACGAGTTCCAACATATAACCGATCTTATAAAGCAATGTATATCTGAAGGGGAAAAAATCGGAGTATATCCTATCGACGAGGAAAGTTTTATAGACGCGGGGCAGATAGAAAACTTAAAAGAGGCAAAAGTCATATTCGGATAGGTTGTTTCCATAAGCATAAAAACAGGGCTGTTTTTCAGCCCCGTTTTTATGCTTTCTTAAAGTCCAGCTTTTCGTTTAGCATATTATATATCTCGAGATATGCATCAACATCAACAAAATCTTCGGGAAGCGGCTCATCCGTGCTCAAAATAAAGAAAACAGGTTTGTCTTTTGATATATCACCCAATCTGTTCCAGTCTTTCTTTGTTCCTATTTTCGTGAAAACATCATAGGGCACTTCCTTGAGTGTCATTACAACCGCCTCGGTTTCATCGGAGGAAACATAATAAAATACATATGACAGTATTTCATATCCGTTAATCTCTTCAATGTTCTTTTCAAGCTGCATGCTCTTTCTCCATAAAGAGGGGACATAAAAGCTGAAGTTGTCGGAAACAAAACGGTCGTCGATTATGTTCGGTTCGGTTATTCTGCTTGATGAACCGTCACCGTCTTCGATTTCGATGTTATCCTCGATATCCGCTTTGCCGTCGGATTTTGCGTTTTCTTCCGGGAGATAATCCCCCTTTTCAGGAGCATTGTTTACGGGATCTACATAAGAACCTATATTGTCTCCTACGCTGTTATCATAGAGAGAAGAGCAACCTGAAACAAGGATACACACAACAACCAGGGTAGCTGTTATAAAAAATATTTTTAATTTTGCAGTAATATTATTCATAGTTAAACTGATGTTTGCTGTCCTTTGAAATTTTAAAAGAAGGTTATCGAATCAATAAATCTGTTCCGGATGAAGCTGTTCCACAACACGGAGCGCTTCCCTGTCGGCTACGACAGTCAGGGAGCGGTGCATTTGAAGTATTGATGCGGGTACACTTGGAGTGACGTCTCCAAATAAAGCTCTCTCGAGCATCTCGGCTTTATCGCTTCCGTTTACAATAAACAGTATCTGCTTTGCATTCATTATAGGACGAATACCCATGGTTATAGCTCTTTTAGGCACTAGATCCGTGTCGCCGAAAAATCTTGAGTTTGCCTGGATGGTTTCATCCGTCAGCTCAATGCAGTGTGTATCCAAAATGAATTTACTGTCCGGTTCGTTGAAACCGATATGCCCGTTATGACCCATGCCGAGTATCTGAAAATCCAAACCGCCAACAATTGAGGAAAGTTTTGAAGTGTAGTTCTGACACTCCTGATCGATGTCTTTTGCCATGCCGAAAAGGAGGTGGGTGTTTGACATATCTATATCAATTTTTCCTAAAAGGTAGTGGTTCATAAAGTAGGCATAGCTTTGGTCGTGAGTCGGGGCAAGACCTATATATTCATCGAGATTGTATGTTTGAACACGGGAAAAACTGATTTCTCCGGTGTTGTATTTGCTCACAAGCTCTTCGTAAAGACCTATGGGGGTCGACCCGGTTGCAAGCCCGAGAACGCTGTCGGGTTTTAAAATAATTTGTGAAGCAATGATTGCTGCAGCCTTTCGACTCATCTCTTCATAGTCTTCACAGAAAATGATGTTCATACAAAATCCTCCAAAGTGATGCGGACTTGATAAGTTAATCAAGTGTGATATTATTTTTTAAGAATATTCGGCTTAATTGATTTAAGACAAAGTTATTTTAAATTATGATGAAAGTATTTTCAACCATAATGTTAAGAAGCTAAAAGGAGATGTGAATTGGACAGAATAGCCGTTGCAAGGAAAATGATGTCGAAAAGATATAATTGTGCTCAGGCGGTTGCGGTTGCGTTTTCAGATTTGATTGAAACGGATAAATCGGATTTAATAAAACTCGCCGCACCTTTCGGCAAAGGATTTGGCGGAAAAGAAAATCTTTGCGGGGCGGTCTGCGGAATGGGTTTTGTTTTCGGACTTATATACGCCGATACAAATCCGGAAAATAAAAGATGGGTACTTGAAGAAACAGCTAAATTGGCAGACGCATTTTATAGAAAATACGGGAGTTTGACATGTTCGGAGCTTTTAAAACGAAAAGAAAGCGAACCGGGATTCAGCTGCGTGGAATATGTAATAGGCGCTGTGGAAATTATGAGCAACAGAATTGAATAATAGAAACTTTTTTACACAGAAAGAATATTAAAAGAGGGTCCTTTCGGACCCTCTTTTTTAATCTGCTATGAGCGGCTTCTGTTCTCCGAATATCATGGAAATAGCTTTGGTGGGACAGACCGCTTTACAGTCTCCGCAACCGACGCATTTTTCGAAATCCACCTGTGCTAAATTATCAACTATCTTAATTGCGCCATAGTTGCAGGCTTTTTCGCATAACCTGCATCCAATACAGCTGTTGGAACATTGCTTTCTTGCAACAGCTCCCTTTTCACGGTTGCTGCAGGAAATTACCGCACGATTGCTCAAAGGCAAAATATCGATTATACCCTTCGGACATGCTTCTGCACACACGCCACATCCGTTGCACTTTTCGGGGTCGCTGTATGCAACTCCGTCAATTATTTGCATGGCATCAAATTTACATACGGCAACACAGTCGCCGAAACCGAGACATCCCTCACGGCATTCCCGCGATCCGCTGAAGATTGCATTTGCGGCAATACAGCTCTTGACACCGTCATACTCCATTTTTTTCTTTGCAACGTCATCATAGCCTCTGCATCGGACAACCGCAACACATTCCATGACATCTTTCGCTTCCTTCCCGGTCGCGGCTGCAATCAGGCGGGAAACTTCATCGCCTCCGGGGACACAGAGGTTAACCTCTTCATCTTTTGTAACAGCCAAAGCGTAATCCTGGCACCCTGCATATCCGCAAGCTCCGCAATTTACCCCCGGTAAAATCTCCGTGATTTCAGCCACGAGGGCATCTTCCGGAATGGATAAAAACCTGTCCACTACAACCAGCATAACCGCGGATACCGCACCTATTGATGTCAGGACGACTACAGCTGAAATGATTGCTTGAATATCCATTGAACCCTCCGAGCGACTATACAGTATTACTTAAATATTCCCTCTACCAGCCCTGAAAAACCCATAAATGTAAGGGATGTGAGTGAAGCCGAAACCAATGTGATCGGAAGCCCTTCAAAACACTTTGGAGGCTTTGCCCGATTGACAACGATGCGGATTCCCGAAAACAACACCATTGCAAGGAAAAAACCGAGTCCGGCGCCCAGTCCGGCTATCACGGATTCGGTAAAACCGTATCCGTTGTCAACGTTGAGTATGGTAACTCCCAGAACGGCACAGTTTGTTGTTATCAACGGTAGATACACTCCAAGAGCATTATAGAGGGGTTTCATATACCTCTTGAGTACAATTTCAACCAGCTGAACCAATGCTGCAATTACCAGAATAAAGACGATTGTAACCATATACTCGAGAGCATAGGGCAACAACAAAAAATTGTATATCAGGGAGGTGGCGGCGGATGACAGGGTCATTACAAAAACTACGGCCATACTCATGCCCACCGCGCTGCTTAAATTTTTGGAAACCCCGAGGAAAGGACAGATTCCGAGAAAACGGACCAAAACATAGTTTTCCGTCAGAATCATAGTAAACAAAATTATCATCAAAGATTTTGCCATTATTCAGCTCCTTCCTCACACTCGTGACTGCCGTTACAGGCTGAAGCAACGGGGCAATCGGCACAGCCGTTGGAGGTTGAAAATTTAAGAGGTTTTTTACCTTTTTTTGCCAGAATTGCTGCAAGTGCAGCCATAAGCAAACCATAGGTTAAGAATCCGCCCGGAGAGCGTGTCATAACCCCAATGGTGTATTCCTCGGGTATTATGCTGACTCCGAACCAGCTTCCTTCGCCTAAAAGTTCTCTTATTGAGGCCATAATGACAATGATAAGCGTGAAACCCAACCCCATACCGATGCCGTCCAGAATGCTGTCAAGCATTTTGTTTTTTGCTGCGAACATCTCGGCTCTTCCGAGAATTATACAATTGACGACTATCAAAGGGAGGTACACTCCTAAAGCGGCGTAGAGGGAGGGTACGAAAGCTTTTATCAACATCATGACAATTGTAACGAAAGTGGCAATGACCGTGATATAGCAGGGAATCCTTACGTTTGAGGGGATAATTTTCCTGAGAGCCGAAATAACGGCATTTGAACCTATCAGGACAAATGTTGCCGCAATTCCCATTCCCAAAGCCCCTGCTACACTTACAGATACTGCAAGAACCGGGCAGGTTCCCAAAACTAAAACCAAAACGGGATTTTCTTTTAATATACCGTTGAATACAATCTTAAGTTTGCCCATCTATTTCATTCCCCCCTTTACCCAATCAAATATCTCAAAAGCGGTGTTGGCTGCCTCCACCACGACTTTTGAAGAATAGGTGGCGCCTGATATGGTATTGACCTTTTCCGACGAAGAATCCTTTCCTAAAAACCGGTCGGTATATTCGGGAAGAGCGACCTCCGTGCCCAAACCGACCGTCTCCGTTGAAGCGTCAACACTCATGCCGATTATTTTTCCATCAGAATCGACGGCGATTGTAACCGCTACATCACCCCCGTATCCTTTGTCGGAAACGACGACAATAATGCCGTTCCCTCCTTTATCCACTGCTACAGAACGCACGGTTTCATTTGCGGTATAATCCACCTCTTCAAACTCTACCGCTTCGGGAAGAAGAAGTTGGCGGGCCTCGAGCGATGCCCTTTTTTCGTTTTCGATGATTATGGGATTTGTTACTTCATTCGTAACAGCCAGAAGTGTCGATGAAACCAAAACGATTACCGAAAGTACAATAACCGACTTGATTGAACTTTTTAGCGCCCCTTTTTTGTTATTCATTTTGCCGCACCCCCATAGGGTTTTTTTCTTGTCAGTTTGTTGATATACGGTACAAGAAGATTCATTATGAGAATGGAATATGTGACGCCTTCATGCGTGTTTGTATAAGTTCTTATTACAGCGGTCAAGATACCGCAACCTACTCCGAAAACCAGTTTTCCCTTATCTGTGTACGGGGATGTGGTATAGTCCGTAGCCATAAAAACGGCTCCTAAAAGAATTCCTCCCGACAAAATCGCATGAAGCGGTGCGATAGATCCGAATGCATAGTGCAGCAGGAATGTTGTCGCAAGAAAACTCAAGGGAATTATAGGTTTGATAATACCCCTGATTATGAGATAGATGCCCCCGATTAAAATCGCCAACGCGCACGTTTCCCCCAAAACGCCTCCATGCCTGCCGATGAACAGGGAAAATAAATCCGCATATTTTCCGAGATGGGTGGCCGCTTCGGGTGTTGCGTTCGAGAGAGCGTCAATGCTTGAGAGAGGTGTTGCTCCCGACATGCCTTCGAGCGTACCGGCGGGGTATGTGTATGACGTCATGCTGGCGGGGAAAGAAAGACCCATAACGACCCTTGCAGCAAGCGCGGGATTCACAAAGTTGTATCCGATTCCCCCGAAAAGCTGTTTGACAATAATTATTGCCACCACATCTCCGAACAGTACCTGCCATATCGGAAGTGAGGCGGGAACGTTGAGAGCTATCAATATGCCGGTGACCACAGCGGAAAGATCTTGCACACATTGAGGTTTTTTCATCAACCGGCACCAAAGGTATTCGGACAAGACGCATCCGGCGACTGAAACGGCTATAAGCACCAAGGCATTGAGTCCGAACAGAATGCCGGAGGCAACGACAACCGGTAAAAGCGCAATAATTACATCAAGCATAATGAGATTAGTCGTTTTTTTGCTTCTTATGTGCGGCGCCGGGGCGACGGAAAGAAGTTTTGTCATTTTTTCTCACCTACCTTTGCTAAAAGTGCTTTTGCAAGTTTCATCGTCTGGGTCAAAGGTCTTCCGGCAGGGCAGTTGTATGAGCAGCAACCGCATTCGATACAGTTTTTGACCGATAGAGTTTTAAGCTCGTCAATCTCTCCGTTCTCGTAAGCCGTATCTATCTCGACCGGAGACAGACAAACAGGGCAACCGTATGCACACCTGCCGCAACGGATACAGTTGTTGTTTGGTATGGTTGATACTTCCGATTCCGAGAGATAGAGTACCGCGTTGGTCGTCTTTAGTATCGGAAAATCCTCTGAAGACAGGGCAATTCCCATCATTGGCCCTCCAAGAAGAATTCTCTCAGGACTCCGGACATAACCACCGAGGTTTTCAGCCAGTTCGCCGATACAATATCCCAAAGGAAGCAGATAATTTCCCGGTTTTGCAATGGCGGAGCCGTCAACCGTTATTCTCTTTTCAACGAGAGGGAATCCCGTTTTTACGAACTTTGAAAGGAAAGAAACGGTTGTCACGTTTAGCACTATTGTCCCGGCATCTGCCGGAAGACCTCCGGAAGGCACGGCGCGTCCGGTAACTCTTCCTATCAGCACTTTTTCCGCGCCCTGCGGGTAGATGGTCTTCAGCGGAACAACCCTTATTTCAGGACTGCCGTTTAATTTCTTATTAAGAAGTTCTATTGCTTTCGGTTTATTATTTTCAATTCCGATAACGGCTTTTTTGACGCCGGTGTACCGCAGAACGGTTTCTATACCTTCAATTACCTCGTCGGTTTCTTCCATTATCGTTCTATAGTCGCTGGTTATATAGGGTTCGCACTCCGCAGCATTTATAACCAAGGTGTCAACCGGCTGCTTTGTTTTTGCGAGCTTAACATGAGTGGGAAAACCCGCGCCTCCGAGACCGATTAAACCCGAAGACTGAACGGCGCTAACAAAATCCTCTCTAGTAGATATCTCGGGAGGGGTGATACCGGGATCGGGTTTTTGTTCTCCGTCGGTTTCTATAATGGCGGACGGCCTAAGCGAGCCGTCAGACCAATGAAGCTCTATGATGTCCGAAACGGTACCGCTGACGGATGAATGGGTATCCGCACTGATAAAGGAAGTTGAACTTGCGATTTTAGTGCCTACAAAAACATGGTCCCCTTTTGAAACTACAGGCGCTGACGGAGCTCCGATGTGATGGGTAAAAGGAATCACAACCTTTTTGGGCAGAGGAAGAGTGGCGGTCTTGAAATCCTCTGTCGATTTGAGACCCGCCGTTTTAATTCCTCCACCGATATTCGGCTTTAAATATATGTTGCTCACTGTATATTAATCCTTTCATGTTATTGGAAGGGTTTGAAGCCTATATTGCAATTATCTGACCGACATTTCTAAGAAAAGAATTTTTAAAATAGCGTTTGGTAAAAATGGTGAGGATTTTTTTTAATTTTTTAAATTTTTTCATCTCGCCGAAAAGAAAGACCGTTTCATACTGCTCCGCAGTCAATAAAGATCTGTAAGTTTTAGCAAAACTTTCTGCTTGAAGAAACATGCTTTCGTAAATGAGCTTATTCCTTTTCCTGTCGCTCAGTCTTCTTGCGGAATCAAGTAAATTTCCGGCGTTGTATGCGCCGATCTGGTTTTTTCCGTGTTGCCTATACAGCATTGTAGGTTCATATAGAATGCCGATTTTCCCAAAAGCTGCCGCAATCAAAGCCAGCCACCAATCGTGCATCACGGCGTGTTCGGGAATTTCCGTGAGATAGTTTTTAAACTGTCCGTTAATCATGACAGTGCAACCGGTAACATTATTTTGGACTATGAGGTTTTTAAGAGATTTTCTTTCGGGGGAAAGTTTCTCATACTTAAAAAGAGAATCCGAAATTATATTCAATTCTGAATCTGCGACCGACAAATCGGTATGAATCAGAACAGGTTTGTCGCCCCCGTCTTCAATTTTGAGCATAAGATCAAATGTCTTTTCGACTTTGTCCGCAAACCAAAAATCGTCCGCATCGCAAAACATAAAATAATCTGCATCCGACTCGAACAGGAGTCTGAAAAAATTCCCGACTGCGCCCAGACGAACCCCGGCAGAATCTATTATTCTTGCTCCGGGATTGTTTGAGACGAACTCTTCGAGTTTTTCATAAGTACTGTCGCTCGAGCAATCATCGCGGATAAGTATTTCGATCTCCGCTCCGTCAAACTTATTATCGGAAACGGATTTAAGAAGTTCGCCGACATGCTTTTCGTTGTTATATGTGGCCACCAAAACCGAAATTTTAGACATTAAACCAAAAGACCTTAAACTCAATAAAATATGCTGACGGTAAGTTAGATATTAAGGATTTCAGATAAATTTATCCAGAATTTTCCTGACTCCGTCTTTGTCTATAGCTCCCTCAAAGACCTTCTTTTCCTCTATATAAAAGGATGGCACATAGAAGTAATCATACTTGTCAGCTATGGCCGAATCCTTTCTTTCATCTATATATTCCACCTCTATATCCGCGTAGGCGCTGTTTTCCTTTACAAGCTCATTAATATAAGCAATGGCTCTGATACAGTAGGGGCAGTTTTTTAAAATAAAAACCTTGAGTTTTTTCATGATTCACCATAAAGCGGTTGATATAAAAATAACAATTATTTTTCACGAATTACCATAAAAATTATAGTATTTAACGGGAGGATTGTCCAGTACAATGTAAACCGAAAACATCTCAGCAGTCAGCTGTAAACAGCGGTCTTTTTTATTAATTTAAATAAACCTTTTCGTTGCTTGTGAAGTGAAATGATAAGCTTAACCTAAAGTGCGGATAAGAGTATAGGATTTTTTGAGTTCGTGGCTTTTTCCTTTCGGTGTTGCTATGACGCCGTCTCAATGCATACACTATGCCCTTTCAGGGCAGGGAGTACAACGGTTGCCTGTGGACTGAAGTCTGTTGACGAAGCACAACACTCATTTAATGAGTGTTGTGCTTTTTGTCATGTTCGTGTTCTATTTTTCCAGTACCGCCTTGCCGAAGTTCATTCCGAAATCATATGCCAGCTTTAGCTGTTCCGGATTGGGCTTGAACCTTATTCTGAAGCCTTCAAGCACTTTCAGCCTTAGTTGTTTCAGGCGTTCGGTAATATTGGGTACACCTTCCCCGCTCCAGCCGTAACTTCCGAAAGCGGCGGCCAGTTTTCCTCCGTGTATGGGTGGGAACATTGAATTAACTGCCGACCAAATGGGTTCAAGAGCGTCGCCCAATATTGTGGGAGTACCGAATAAAATTCCGTCTGCATCAGATAAACGTCCGACCGCTTCTTCATAGTCGGAAGAATCCACAAGATTATAAACTTCGACTTCAATCTCGCCGCTGTCCAGCACCCCCCGTTCTATTTCACGGGCAAGCATTTCCGTATACCCGTAAGCGCTGACATAGAGTATTGCGACATTTTTCTTTTCCCTTTTGTGAACGGAGGACCATACGCTGTAAAGATTGAGGATTTCATCGATATTTGAATCAAGCACCGGACCATGGCCGGTTGCGATTATGTCGTAGTTAAGTGTTTTTATCCTTTCAAGTGCGTTTTTAATAAATGGAGTTTTAAAAGGACCGAGTATCATGTCGAAATAGTATTTTGCCGACTTAAGATAGTCTTCCACATCTTCCAAATCGCTTCTTAAAACTTTGGGGAAACTGTAGTGGGCGCCGAAACAGTCACATGTAAACAAAACCCGGCTCTCGGGTACATAGGTAAACATGGTATCCGGCCAATGAAGGTTCGGCAGTGATAAAAACTCCAGCGTTTTATCCCCGAGAGATAATTTGTCGCCATCTCTTACGGCCGTGCTCTCAAAATCAACATCTACCATTTCCTTAAGAAACATTAAAGCGCTTTGTGTTCCGACCACCTTTATCCGGTTATTAATCTTAAGAAGCTTCTCAATGCTTCCGGAATGGTCCGGTTCGGTATGACTGACTATAAGGTAATCAATTTCTTCGACATCGCAAACAGTGGAGATTTTATTTAGATATTCCTCAAAAAAGCAAGACTTCGCCGTATCCACAAGAGCGGTTTTATCGCTTCCCTTAATGACATATGAGTTATAGCTGGTTCCGAATTCCGTCTCCATT
The DNA here is from genome assembly GCA_012520915.1 of Oscillospiraceae bacterium. Lineage (GTDB taxonomy): Bacteria > Bacillota > Clostridia > Oscillospirales > Ruminococcaceae > WRIP01. The sequence goes on along the minus strand of JAAYNJ010000027.1, from coordinate 2,132 downwards.
ATTATGTCGAAAACACGCAGGTTCTCGTCCTGAACGCCTGTATAAAAAATCCCGGGTTTAATTTCGATTATTTTCATTTAACCTCCAAAAAACAAAAAAATACCGAGTCGGGTTCTTTTTGCCGACTCGGTGTTTGCGGTTTAGTCGATTTTGTTAAAGAAATCTTTAGTGGCGCCGCAAAGCGGGCAGACCCAACTGTCAGGCACATCTTCAAACGATGTTCCGGGTTCTACTCCGTTATCGGGATCTCCGTAAACTACGTCGTAGATGTATCCGCATAGTGTGCATTCGTATTTCATGTTTGCCTCCAATAGTGTATAATTTTGTGCATGCTGTTCAGTAAAATATAACCAAAGAGATTCACGAATTTATAATAACAGATTCCGGCGCCAATTGCATCAGAAAATTAATTATGAAAAACGAATAATACGAATAATAGTGTAGTTAATGTATTATAATATGCATAATCGGCAGTGAAGCGGAAAATAATCCGACACTGAAGGTTTTTAATAATTTTCACACAGGAAAGACCCCAAGAATATAATGTGATATTAAAGGACAAGATAAACGCAAACTACTTTACAAAATCTTTTGGAGCTGAGATATGGATAAAACTGAAAAAAGAAGGAAGTTTATAATAAATGTAATATATTTTGCATTAATATCGGGGTTTATAATCTTATTCTTAAGATATGCAATAAAACCTATAACGCCGTTTGTCGTTGCTTTCTTTGTTGCACTTGTTTTACAGCCGCCGATTAGGTGGATATCGAAAAGGCTCAAGATAAAGAAAAGTATCGTCGCATTGGTGCTTTCAGTATTGTTCTACCTGATTTTGGTTCTGATAGTAGTGTTGCTGGGTGTCCGGCTTGTCACGGCGATTAGTGATTTTCTCCTTGGTCTGCCGGATTTATATAACAAGAGTATAATGCCGGTATTGAACGACCTCTTTGTAAAGTTTGAAAAGTGGATGGAAACACTTGATCCGACAATAAGCGAAACTATAAACCTTTCCATGCCTGAACTTCTAAAATCATTAGGCAGGAGTTTTACCGGATTTTCGGTGTCTGCCGTGGGAAAACTTTCGGGATCCCTTACCCAGATACCGAAGCTGCTGGTGAGTGTGATTTTTTCGATTCTCTCCACGGTATTTATATCTGCAGAGATGACAGAAATCAAGAATTTCATATCCGCACAGTTTTCTGAAGAAACTCGGAAGATGGCTCGGAATATCCGCGTACAGCTGAGTAAGACCATTTTGCAATATGCGCGGTCATATTCAGTCATATTGGTCATAACTTTTGTTGAGCTTTCAATAGGATTATTAATAATAGGTATAAAAGACGCAATTTTGATAGCGGCGCTTATTGCTGTTTTTGACATTTTGCCGGTAGTCGGCAGTGCAGTCATCCTTGTACCGTGGGGACTAATATCCCTGGCGCAGGGGAATTTGAGGATTGGAATAGGTCTGTTGATAATGACGGCGGTAATAACCGTGATCAGAAATATTATTGAACCGAAAATTGTAGGAGAGCATGTAGGGTTGCCGCCGTTGGTTACCATAATGTCGATGGTTATCGGCGGATATCTGTTTGGCGGCATAGGTGTTCTCGCACTGCCTGTAAGTGTTGCGATAATATCCGCATTAAACGAAGCCGGTACGATTTCGCTGTTTAAATATCCGGAACATCAAGAATCGGATTCGGAAGCTGAGAAAACGGATGTTGAAGCTGAAACTCCGAGCGTCGGCAACGATGAGGAGAAAGAATAAGTTTTCAAATACCGATTTTTCTTTCTAAGACCGCATGTTGTTTTCCCATATTAGCGCCGTTCCATAATTTGGTTAGTATTTGATTAAATCTAAAAAATAAAAAAATTTCAAAATAACTATTGACAAAAGCCAAGTGCGCTGTTAATATAATGTTCCGCGCCGTTTTTGACGGCAGCGCGAACATCGGTCACTTACATAGCGCTGAGGCTTTTTTTATGTGAAGACACGACCGATCCTGCACCTTGAAAATTAGGCAATATACAAAGCATTGTGAGACCCTTTTAATGAAAGGCTAGTATACGGTCTTGTGTCTATGGGGCACGCACGGGCTGAAGAGGTTCGGAGTATACGGAGATGCTAG
>JAAYNJ010000002.1 GCA_012520915.1 Oscillospiraceae bacterium | reverse complement strand
CGCATTTCAGCAATATTTTAATTACTTTGATTGCCCACTCTGTAGGCGGGTGGCCAATACACTTGGTGTATTCTGTGATTATCTCTTCTCTAGTCATATTTCTCATTTTGTTTTTTCCTTTCCGCTATTTCAGCACAATGAGAATTCCAGCCTTCTAGCGTGTTTATATCCGGCTTGCCGGGTGTCGGTTTAAACGCATAAAGAGGAAGTATGCCATATTCTTCATCTTCAAAAGTACCGATACGCACAATTCCCGGTATGTCATCTGCATTAAAATTCTGTTGCCTAGTCTTAACCATCTTTTTTCCTTTCTCTTAGTGAATTCTAGTCAAGTCTTGATTTACAACTGTAGTCTTCTTGTTTTTCCTTGTACTTTTTCCGCAGTTGGGTAGTCGGGATATAAACAGTAACATTTGTTCGCCCATATGCCGGGTGATAGCCATAGGCTCGTATAAAGCTTCCCGGATCTTTTCCTGTACGCTCTGCCCGTTCTATTGCCCGGCGGGTTCTTCGGTTCATAAAATCCTCCTTTCAGCATGTTTTAGTATGTTAAAAATATATATGTGTTTTTGGCGTTGTTGGCGTTGTTGGCTGATTTGGCGCTCTTGGCGGTACTGGCGTTGATAGTATAGGAAGACCGCCAACGTTACTTGTTCGCCACGGTCCGCCAACTTATCCATCTTCGCCAACTTCGCCATCTTCGCCATCTTCGCCAATCTTAGTTTGAGTTTGGTAAACTATACCGCCCGGTTCAAAGTCAACTGTTGTTCCGTGCAATGATACATACCATTTGTTTAGTCCAGGGGCTTTCTTGCTTTCAATTTCCCACGAATTAATTAGCACTGATCTCGCTCGTTCAAGTGTTCGCTTGCTGATACCTTTTTCTTTCGCTTTTTTAGTTAAGTCGCTGCTCCATATCGGTGCTTCGTTCACTTGCTCTCTGAGCCATTCAATAGCGTCTTGAAGCTCGGTTCCCTCTTTAGCTTTTGCTTCCTGTAGAACATCTTTCTCAGTTGCAGATAGATTAATTCCTGTCCAGGTTAGAGTTTTGTTCGGGTTGATTTTGAAGCTCTGCGCCGGGGCAAATGGGCCCAGGTTGTTTTTAATCTGAATAAGCAACTTTTCTCCGGGTACATTTCTGTTATCGCCAACTAGAAATTGTGTGCGGTAAACAGCGCTGAAATCGATTGATCCTAGTCCTCTGTACTGAGCCTTTCCGCCACCGTATTTATTCATGTGTCCTACAAGGCATCCAGCAAAGTTGTATTTATCAGCAAGCTGTACTAGCCCATTTAGAACGGGTCTTGTTTCGTTAGCGCGATGCATATCCACGCCCTTTCCAAGGAAGGATTGCACGGGATCAAATATCACTAGTGCTGGGTTTATCTGCTTAACAGCATTTTCAATTCTCTCAATCTGCTGAAAATCTAATGGCTTATCAATGATATTGAGTGTGAAGCATCTACTACGGTCAGCACCTAGATGCACTAAACGCTGCACAATCGTATGTTGCAAAGAATCTTCTCCGTTCACATACAATATATTTCTCGGTTCAATAGTCTCGATTTTTCCAAACTCATTAGGTGGCGTTTCACCTCTCGAGACACTCGCACAGATTGCAAGACTCAGATAAGTTTTTCCGCTACCGGGATCTCCCTGTAATCCAGATAGCATCCCATAGGGAATATAGTTTTCCCATAGCCAATACACCGGCAGCGGTTCAATGTCCGATAGACGAACAAGATCGTTTTCAGTTATTCCCTCTGTGTTCCCCTTAGCGTTTCCTGGACGCCAATCGAATTTAGATAGAAAAGTATATTCTGTCCGGGGTGTGATTCTTTTCAGCTCTTTATTGAAGTGCTCTGCATTAGCAGCTTCCCAATTAGCACTAGGGTTAGCCCTGGCTAGTAATTTGGCACACGCTTCTCCTGTTTTTGCTGTTATTTCTCCGGTGTGTGTTGCTTTTATAATCACTGCTAAAGCATTGAAATAGTTATCTCTTGTCTGAAGGTTTTCACGATCCCTGGCTACATACCGCTTTATTATCTCAATAGCTTCTTCGTGGCTTACCCGTTCGATCGCTGTACTAACTTTGCTCTCCGGTACCTCTTTGTTGCTTAATTCCACCCGGTCTAGAGAGGGAGTCTTGTAATCGTTTGGATTTAAATAGTAGCATTCCGTTTCTGCTATGAATTGTGGCTCCACATTATTTAGCCTAGTCGGCCAATACATCATATGAGTATCTTCATAACTGCATTGGTCATCGTCTGGGATCCCTAACATATAAGCTACGTTTTTAGCGATAGTCTTGAAATTCTTATCTTCCCGGACCTTTAGAGGTTCAACAAATGGAATGATAAGCCTGGTCTTCATATTCCGCCCGTCATAGCTTGCTGTGCTGTGCAGTAGGTAGTTAAGCTCGGATTCACGGAGCATGAAACGTATAGAACTGAATGTTTCCTCGTCTATATGATCCAGGTCATAGGTCAGTCCTTCACGGGTCTTGATATGTTCTTTTTGTCGTAATCCTGTTTCATCCAATGATCCGAAAACATAACCGCCTACATCCTTATGTGACTTTTGCTCTTTAATGGGTAATTTGATAAAATCAGCATGAGGCTGATTGATTACTCGCCATTTGCGGCAAGTGTCTACAAACTCAGGAAAAGTAAGCGTTTGCGTTGTGTAAACTTTGCTAGAGTGTGACGGTGCAACGCTTATTTTTAGTTTTCGGTGTTGTTGTGTTCCGCCCATTGCATCAGTCCCAGCCTTTCTAGCAGATAATTTTTGTTAATCTTTGCCCTTAGTGTTATATAGCCCTGGTCCTTAAGCTCGCTGTTCAGCTGCGAGATCAATTTATACGCACTGCTCTCCGGTATCCCCAAAAGCGTCATAACGTCACGAACGTTTAGTAACATAGTTATTCCTCTTTCTTTAATAGCTCTTCTGGATCAACGCCCAGTGCTCTAGCGACATGGATAACCGTGTTTCGATAGCATGTCTTTCCACTTCTCAAGGCAGTAACCGTGTTACGTGAAATACCGGCTTTTTTTGCTAACTCATTTACTTTGATATCCTGTCTTGCCATCTCAGCGATGAGCTTCACTCTATCTACGCGCATAGTCGTCACCCCTTTATACTATGTTTTGTATGTATTCTAACACAGTCAAAAAGTTGTGTCAATGCTTTTTCTTATGTTCGTTTACAATCTTTTGTTTGCACTTATCTATTTAGAATGGTAGACTATCAGAGGAGGTAACATATGAAATCAGATACAGAAAATAAAACAGGATCAAACATTCGTTCACATAGAATTCAACAAGGTCTTACCTTAAAAGAACTCGCAGATAAACTCGGAGTAAAATATCAGACTATACAGGCTTGGGAACGTGGTGACAGGTTACCAAAGGCAGAGAATGTTATTAAAATTGCTAATGCGCTTAGTACTAATCCAGCAGAATTAGACGATAGATTTGTAATAGATCTTGGCAGCGACTATATCCATCGTAGTAGAGATGGTAGTTCTATCACAGTTTCGACTGGAACACTTGAAGCGGAGGCGCTTACTTTGTTAAATGTGATGAACACAACCGGCAGTAAAGAGTGGATAAAGCGTGGTGAGGAAATGGCTGAACTTGATAAATATCGAAAACGCAAAAAGAGCTGAAGGTGTTACGATTATGCCATCATATAAAGACACAAAAGCGAATACTTGGTACTGCAAATTTTATTACCAGGACTATGAAGGAAACCGCAAACAGAAATGGAAAGGCGGTTTTCTTTTAAAGCGTGAAGCTGATGCCTGGGAACGTGAGTTCTTGAGGACAAAGAACTTTCAGCCGGATATGCTGTTTTCAACATTCCTGGAGCTTTACGACAGCGATACTTCGCCTAGAGTACGCGAACATACACTACAAACGCGAAGATACAATGTAAAAAATCACATATTACCTTTCTTTGCTGATATGCCACTGAATGGTATAGACGCTAAAACAATTGTTAGTTGGCAGAATAAGCTGATTAAAAAAGGCTTGGCACAAAAAACGCTGACAAACATTCATAAATGCCTGTCAGCTATTTTTAATCATGCCGTACGGTTTTATGGTTTAAAAAGCAATCCCTGTAAGGTTGCCGGTTCACCTCGATTAACAGATCAGATAAGCAAACCTATGCGGTTTTGGACTCTGGAAGAATATAGAAGCGTTATTCAGCATATCGATGATATAAAAGCTAAAACGGCCATTATGCTCTTATATTATTCCGGAATGCGAAAAGGGGAGCTCTTAGCTCTAACATGGGATAAACTTAATTTAGAAGAGCGTACTGTCACCATAGATGAATCATATCAAAGGTTAAATGGCCAACCGGTAATTACAGCTACAAAAACGGGGACCTCTCGAACAATTATGCTACCGGATCAAGTAATTGAACAGCTTAAAACTTATAAGGCTGCGTGTTATCAGCCGGAAGATTCTGATTTTGTTTTTCACTGGAAAAAACGATTCATTGAACAAGGAATTAAAATCGGTAGCGAAGTTTCAGGAGTTAAGCGGATCCACGTTCACGGTTTAAGGCATAGTCATGCTTCACTTTTGATACAAATGGGTGTGAACATTGTTCTAATTAGCAAGCGCCTAGGCCATGAAAAGGTATCTACTACACTAGATACCTATAGCCATTTCTTCCCAACAGAAGAAAAAAGCGTTATAGAACGCCTTAACACAATATAATTTATAGTAGGTTTTTAGTAGGCATAAAACAAAAAAGCCCGTAGAATTCATACTCTACGGGCTTTTTGGTGGGAGCGGGTGGATTTGAACCACCGAAGTCTTCGACAACAGATTTACAGTCTGCCCCCTTTGGCCACTTGGGTACACTCCCTTGTTTTTTGGAGCTGGTGGACGGACTTGAACCCCCGACCTGCTGATTACAAATCAGCTGCTCTACCAACTGAGCTACACCAGCAATTTCCTCCAGCAGATGATATGATAACCGTTGTTCAACATTTTGTCAACATCGGCCGGACTATGGAAAAACCGGAGAAGCGGTAAAAGACTTTATAGGAATTATGTCTATCCGTTTGAAAGCGACAGTATAATCAAAACCGCTCCTTTTTCGGCATTGGTAATAAAGTAATAAATTTCTTTATTTATTTTTATATCAGTTTCTTCATTTAATAAAAATTCGTTTGCTTTGTCAATCAGATTTGAAACTCCTCCGCCTATTCCCTCGACAAAATCTCTGAACTCCGTTTGATCGGTCAGAGAAAGTTCAAAATATGTGTATTCTCCCCCTTCCGATGCTCTTTTTGCCAAAGCCTCTGCCGCATTTTCTACGAAATCGTCCAGTTTCGCAGCTGAATAACCGTTTTTCACAAACCAATCATTAGATTTTGCCTGTGGTATCACATCAGCAATATTCTCATCAATTTTATGAGTTTTCGAGATTTCAATGTCGGACATTCCAAAGAACGCATGACTGACAATTTTTTTTGCCTGCGGAATTTCGCTTATAACATGGCTTTCAATATCATTCCATGTCGGGTCGACAAATGTAAATACTCCGGAAAAGTTTACTAATGACCATGCGTGCGGCGTAATGCCTTTTTGTCCCGCCACTTCACCAACTACGAAACAGCTCTCGATTTCCGCCGCATCCAGTAAAAGTCTGTACCCATGGACATAACCGTCGCAGACCGCTGTTCTTTCAACCAGTGAACCATATGCATTATGGGCGTTTTTAGCCGTACCGGTCAAATCATAATCGCAGATACCGACTAAATAATCGTGCAGATATGAGGCTTTATCATATTCATCGGTTATGTTTTCCGATTTCATTTGAGAAATGATGTCTGCGACAACTGTATCAAGTTCCTCTTTCATGTTTTTGATTTCGGATTCGGAATAGATGTTATCAATTTCAATTTCCGTTCCCGAATTTGAGACGACATAATTAATATCCAAAAAATTCACCCAAAAAATTTCCGGATTGTCGTACATAATATAGTCCATAGACAGGATTATGTCATTTTCGACTATATCGTATACCTTTACAACCGCCTTGTCTTCACCATTTGTTATGGAATTATATATTTCGTCGTACAATATTTTTTGTTTGTCATTCAACAGCTGACGGAAAAATCTATCTCCTTCCGCTGTTTGTGTTGCTTTCCTGACAGGATTATTCTCAAATGACTTTATTGTTTCAATCCCGGTTTTAATCGGAAATTTAATGAGATAGAAGGTCAAAGCTGCGATTATTATTAAAATCGATAGGCGATATAAAAATTTCATAGGTACTCCAAATAAAAAATCAAACTACCGATAAAGTTTACAACAATGACGTCTTTAATGCAATATTGCCGTCAGTCGGTAATCTCTATAGCATATTGTCTTCAATGCAGACCTAAAAAGTATTTATTGTTATTTTTAATAAAAAAGTGCCGATGAGATGTCCTCAACGGCACTTTAAAGTGTTGTTCTGTCAGTTTTTCAGTCTTTCTTCAAGGGCGTTCAACTGGTCGCTCATTTCTTTCGGCAGCGTACCGAATTCGTCAAATTTTGAGTAAAACTCTCTTATGCTTTCAATATCCTCCATCCACATTTTTTTGTCGACGGAAAGGAGATCTTTTAGAACTTCTTCGCTTACTTCATCTTCTATTCCATTCAGATTTATATCTTCAGGATAAGGCATATATCCGATTTCAGTCTCAACCGCATCAACTTCGTCAAATGCCCTCTTCATAATCCAGTGGAGAACTCTCATATTATCTCCGAACCCGGGCCAGATGAAATGTCCTTCATCATCGAGCCTAAACCAGTTTACATTAAATATCTTCGGGCGGTTGGGAATCCTGTTTCCCATATCCAGCCAGTGGTTGAAGTAGGCACCCATGTTATACCCGCAAAACGGCAACATCGCCATCGGATCACGTCTGACGACTCCGACTTGACCGGCAGCTGCCGCTGTCGTCTCCGAAGCCATTATAGAACCTACAAACACCCCATGTTCCCAGTCAAAACTTTCGTAGACCAGCGGTGCTGTTTTCGCACGTCTTCCACCAAATACAAACGCCGATATGGGCACACCTTTCGGAGACTCAAATTCAGGGGATATTACCGGACACTGTATGGCGGGAGCGGTAAACCTTGAGTTCGGATGGGCGCCTTTGCTGCCGTCGGTGTGATCCCATTTCTCGCCTTTCCAGTTTACTGCGTTTGTCGGCGGATTTTTATCCAATCCTTCCCACCAAACCGTGTTGTTGTCAAGGTTATGCACTACGTTTGTAAAGATTGTGTTTGCCTTGGTAGACATGAGCGCATTGTAGTTGCTCTTTACATTCGTTCCCGGCGCAACACCGAAAAAACCGTTTTCCGGGTTCACCGCCCACAGTCTTCCGTCCGCCCCGATTCTAAGCCACGCAATGTCGTCACCGACGCACCAAACTTTCCAGCCTTTATCGAGATATTCTTTTGGCGGTATAAGCATTGCGAGGTTTGTTTTACCGCATGCGGACGGGAAGGCCGCAGCAAGATATCTAACTTCACCTTCGGGGTTTTCAATTCCGAGGATGAGCATATGTTCGGCCATCCAGCCTTCATTCTTTCCGAGATAGGAGGCTATTCTAAGCGCGAGACATTTCTTTCCCAAAAGCACATTACCGCCGTATCCGGAGTTGACGGAGTTTATTTCATTGTCCTGCGGAAAATGAACAATATACCTGTTCTCTTCGTCTATATCAGCCTTTGCGTGAAGCCCCTTTGTAAACTGGGGGTTATCCCCGTGAGCATCGAGGACATCTTTTCCCACTCTCGTCATGATAATCATGTTGAGAACTACATATATCGAGTCGGTCAGTTCAATTCCGACTTTTGAAAAATCGGAGCCCACAACTCCCATGGAAAACGGGATAACGTACATCGTGCGGCCCTTCATACAGCCGTCGTACAATGCATTCAATTTTGCCCGCATTTCGGAGGGCTCCATCCAGTTATTTGTCGGGCCCGCTTCTTTCCTTGTCGGCGTGCAGATAAAGGTTCTGTGTTCAACTCTCGCGACGTCGTTAACAGCGGTCCGGTGAAGATAGCATCCGGGTAAAAGTTCCTGGTTAAGTTTGAACATTTCTCCGCTCTCAACCGATTCTTTTCTCAAATCTTCGATTTGTTCTTCACTGCCGTCTATCCAGACAACATTGTCGGGTTGGCACAGGGCTATTTGGTCATTGACCCAGTCCAGTATCGCCTTGTTTTTTGTCAGTGCCATTAAATTCTCCTTTGCAAATTGATTAAATTAGTTTGTGTAGTTTGTGATTATTTGCTTAAATTTTTTAATTTTTAACTAAAACTTTATCGTATTTCCGGTCTTATCCGAATACGGCTAACAGGAATCCCGCGGCAACGGCAGAGCCTATGACGCCGGAAACATTCGGCCCCATAGCATGCATAAGCAAATAGTTGCTGGGGTTGGCCTTTTGTCCGACTATCTGGGAAACCCTTGCCGCCATCGGGACCGCCGAAACACCCGCAGAACCGATAAGCGGATTGATTTTACCCTTAGATATTTTACACATTACTTTCCCCAGAATTATCCCGCCGAAAGTAGAGAACGAGAACGCTGCAAGCCCGAGGACAATTATCAATATCGTATCAAGTTTCAAAAAGTTTTCCGCGACTGCCGTTGCCCCTACGGCTGTGGACAACATAAGAGTAATTATATTCATCAGTGCGTTTTGTATCGTATCGGAGAGCCTCTCCGTAACACCTGTCTCCCTAAACAGATTTCCAAGCATAAAGCAACCGAGCAGAGGGGTGACGGAGGGGAGAATTATACATGTAACAATCGTCACTATTATCGGGAAAACGATTTTTTCCGTCTTGGAGACGGGGCGCAGCTGATCCATTTTTATCTCGCGTTCGGCCTTTGTAGTAAACGCCTTCATTATGGGGGGTTGGATTAAGGGAATCAGCGCCATATATGAATATGCCGCTATCGCTATGGGAGCCAAATATTCGGGAGCCAATATTTTCGTGAGCCATATGGCAGTCGGTCCGTCAGCACCGCCGATTATACCTATGGATGCCGCCACATTCGGAGTAAAACCGACAAGAACCGCAAGAATAAATGCCATATAAATCCCGAGTTGCGCTGCGGCACCTAACAGCATAGATTTCGGGTTTGCAATCATCGGACCGAAATCCGTCATAGCCCCTACACCCATGAAGATAAGAGACGGGAATAATCCGGTCTTTATCCCTATATAAAAGAAATCAAGTATTCCTCCGGTTTGCAGTACGGCTGAATAGCTGACCTCTCCGACCCACAGGTCGGGATTATACATTCCTCCCAACGGGAGATTTGACAGCAGCATGCCGAACGCAATGCCCACCATCAATAGGGGTTCGAATTCCTTAACAATTCCCAGATAGAGAAGTACGCAGGCAATCCCTATCATCACCAACTGCTTCCAATCAGCCGAAACAAAACCCGACTGTTCCCACAGTTTTACCAGTGATCCAATAATATCCATTAAGCATTGCCTCCTATTCCAAATTCAAAAGAACATCTCCGGTCTCAACCATCTGACCTCTTGATACCGAAATACTCAGCACCTTGCCGGCTCTGGGGGCGGTTATTTCGTTTTCCATTTTCATGGCTTCTATAATCAGCAAGATATCTCCCGCCTTAACCGAGCTTCCCGCTTCCACATTTATTGACAGTATTGAACCCGGCAGGGGAGACTCTATCGCATCCCCGCCGACAGACGGCGCGGCGGCAGGTGCAGCTTCTACAGATGTTTCTTCAGCTTCAACCGGTTGAATGACAGGCTCGGGTGCGGTTTTAGGAGTCTCTATTTTGACAGGGGGGGCAAAAGCTTCATACTCATCAAGCAACATCGCCTCACCCTTTTCAACTTCAACCTCATATACTTTATTGTTGAGGGTAACTTTATATTTCATGCTGTATTTCCTCTCTATTTCTCAAATTCGGCAAATATGTCCTGTTATTTAACTTCTCTAATTGATATGAAACGCAGTTGGTTCAGCGGTATTTCGAGCTGGTCGGCTACTATCGCCATAATCATAGCAACCGTGACATCGGGGACATCATAGGTCTTTATGCTTCCGAAGCCGGCATTTACCTTACGAACAGGTCCGCTGCTTTTTATCGATGAATCTGCTTTAGGGGATACTTCTTCTCCTTTTTTATTTCTGCTCACAACGGCAGAAGTTGCAATTATCACAAGTATGAGAAGGAAAAGCACTGCAAAAACCACAACCATCCCGAGCGCAGACATCAAAAGAGAATCTCCTATACTCATTTCTTCCTCCTCAATCTATCATTTCGATGGTGTATTTCACCTGGCGTTCTTCTTTTTCCTTGCGTTTCCTTAAATAATTTTCCGCAACGGACGGAAATGCTATATAGGAGAGAACATCGTCTTCATTCTTCGCCAAATCCCCGATTTCCGACTTCATTTTTTCAAACTCGTCGGGATCCAGGGTATCCGCGTATCTGCCCTCTATTTCGGTTTCATCACCGAGAATCAGTTTTTTTACTTCTTCGTCTATCTTTCCGGGCGCCGTTCCGTATTCGCCCCTGACATAAGAGCGAAGCTCTTTTCCGATATTTTTATATCTTTCACCGGAAAGGACATTATTTACCGCCTGCACTCCCACCATCTGGCTCATCGGAGTAACAAGGGGAGGATATCCGAGATCTTTTCTGACTTTCGGCGTTTCTTCCAGAACCTCATTGAATCTGTCCATAGAATTTTGCATTTTCAACTGTGATATTAAGTTTGACAGCATGCCTCCGGGAATCTGATAGGTGAGCGCATCCGAGTCGGTAGCCAAAACCAGCGGGTCAAGCCCACCGCTCTCCAAAAACTTTTCTCTGACCGGTTTAAAGAAATCGTTTATTTCTTTGAGTTTGTCATATTTTATATCAAGTTCGTAACCTAACTGGCTCAAAGCGTGAACCAATGTTTCGGTTGCCGGTTGAGAAGTTCCGCCGGAAAAACTGCTGATTGCGGTATCTATGATGTCGGCACCGGCTTCTATCGCCTTCAGATAGGTCATGAACCCCAGACCGGTTGTCATATGTGTGTGAACCGAGACGGGCAGGTCAACAGCATCTTTTATAGAGGAAACCAGATCGTATGCTTCCTTTGGACTCATAACGCCCGCCATATCTTTAATGCAGACGGTATCTACTCCCATTTTCTGCATCTCTTTTACCGTTTCGACATATTTTTTTGTGGTGTGCACGGGACTCGTCGTATAGCTTATCGCTCCGGAAGCAATTGCACCGTTTTTCTTCGTTTCTTCAACCGATACCTTTATATTTCTAATATCATTGAGCGCATCAAAAATCCTTATTATGTCGATTCCATTTTCTATCGAACGCCTGACAAAACGCCTGACAACATCGTCCGGATAATGCTTGTATCCCAATAGATTCTGCCCTCTTAAAAGCATCTGCAGTTTTGTTTTCGGCATACTTTCTTTGATTTTTCTAAGACGCTCCCAGGGGTCTTCATCCAAAAACCTCAGTGCGGTATCAAAGGTCGCTCCGCCCCAACATTCTACAGAATAATATCCCGCATCATCGATTGCGGGAAGAATATCCATGAAGTCATCAAAGCTCATTCTGGTGGCAATGAGGGATTGGTTCGCATCCCTTAAAACCGTTTCGGTAAACTGGACTTTTTTCTTCATAAAATCTGCCTCTTTCCGCGACAAAAACTGTCGCTCTCTAACCTTGAATGTGGAATACGGGGAAATCTCGCTACATTTAAAAACCGTCTAATTATTGATTGTCAATAATTTAACATAAAAAATAGTCCAATTTCCCTCCATTATCATTATAGATTAGGTGTAGGCAGATTTCAATTAAAAATTACGCAGATTTTTAAATAACAATTAAAAACAAATATATGCAACTTTACGATTTTTTAAATAAGGCCGTGTGATATCATTTTTTCTTTTTGTTCTTGCCGAATATCTCCTTTCTGAACAGCAAAACATTCATAATTGCAAATAATACCACCAACAAAATGACTGTTATAACGGTATTTTTATAGCTTTGCGGTGCAAAGCCCATCAGAATCATCATCGGAAAGCCGAATATGCTCGCATACATAACCTGGTAGACCAGGTAACTCGCTACAGGAGTTTTAAAGGAGCTGTCTATTTCTCTTAAGAGAATTATTCCCGTGCTGTTGGTTCCGCACAACATGCCGTAGAGTCCAAGGAAAGCTTCATGCCTGTATTCCGACAACACACTTTTGCACACTATATTGAGGTAGATATAGGTGGATACCGTTCCTATTACCACAAGTACGGAAAGGGCAATTACAAATGACGGTACGAGAAAAGCTGAAAGGCTTATTGCGGAAATTGACGCGACAACCATCAGGTCAAACATTAAACCTGAAATTCTCGTTTGAAAGAAATCGTTTGTATACACCCTTTTGATGACTTTCTTTTTAGTTAAAAATGTCAGTATTCCCTTCAATATCGATGCGGCAAATGTCGCAAACAAAAAGTTGAAACCCCATATAAGCGGTCTTACAGTATTAAAGCCGAAATCTCCCATTATCCCCGATTCGACAATCTTATCGATCCCCAGCATCATCAGATAGGCCATTATGTATGCTATAAAGACCAGCGAAACCTGAACCGTCAATTTGTCTATTGAGTCGGACATCGGTATTTCGTTCTTGTTTGCAACCTTGATATGAGTTTCTTCAAACTCGTCGTATTCGGATATTTTAATAAGTCCCTTTTTCCTCATTTTTCTGAGGTACCATATACCGCCGATACTTGCGGATACAAAACCCATAGCCGCAACTGTCAATCCGAAACTGACGCCGTTTTCAAATCCCCATTTGTTTTGGAAAATATTACCCCAGTTATATGCTTGTCCCGGTCCCTGTCCATATCCCATGGGAAGCAGGAGACCCGAAGCGGGGAAGACATTGCCTATCGTTTTATTCAGGGCAATCGTTGCCGCTCCTCCCAAAAAACCCTGCAGGAGATAGGTCGCGACAACAACTATCCCATAATTCATTATCGTGTTGCGTTCTTTTCTCACATCATCTGCCGGGTCCTTGTCACGCAGGGCAATGGCGACAAACCCCAATCCCAAACCGTGATATGTCAGCGCCTCAACCGTGATGTTGTCGAACATATCGACTTTGAATACGGTTTTGACAAAGAAATCAAAAGCAAGGACGATAAATCCGCCCAAAACAGGGCTCGGTATCAGAGAACGCCTTAACGGTCCGATAATTCTCCGCAAAGAATTTGCGACCATCATCCCCAAAAAGAGAATAGTCAGGGTTATCAGCAGCGACCAGATTTCAATATCCCATAATTGCATTGCCATGGTTATCTTCCTCTCTTTTACATAAGTTCGTATCCGCTAAAACATTTCAAATGTCGTCGGGTTTTCGTTTGCTTTCCAAAAATTTAATTCTTTCACCTACTTTTATTTCGGCTCCCTGTCTTCCCGGAATATAGTATCTTCTATCTGCAAGCGACTCGGGAAGACAGCTCATGTCCGTTACGGAATCTTCATAGTCGTGAGCATATTTGTAATCTTTGCCGTAATCAAGTTCTTTCATGAGCTTTGTCGGCGCATTTCTGATTTGAAGGGGAACGGGCTCAGCCAGGGTTATTTTCGCATCTCTTGCCGCATTCCCGTAGGCAATATACAGGGAATTCGATTTCGGCGCCAACGACAGATATGTCACTATATGCGTTAAATTGACGCTGCACTCCGGCATTCCGATAAAATGACAGGCATGAAACGCGGCTACCGACAGTTCAAGCGCCCTCGAGTCAGCCATTCCGACATCCTCACTTGCAAATCTCACAAGTCTTCTCGCAATGTATAAAGGATCTTCGCCCGCTTCGAGCATCCTTGCGAGCCAATATATGGCCGCATCCACATCGGAATTTCTCATAGATTTGTGCAGAGCTGAAATCAGGTTGTAATGTTCCTCACGATTTTTATCGTAAAGCAACATTTTTCCCATCGTTACCTGTTCCACAACTTCATCACTTACTTTTATACCGCCGGCATCCGTGGAACTATTTAAGACGGTCATCTCCAGCGTGTTGAGCGCTACCCTTGCGTCCCCGTTGGAAAATATCGCGATTGCTTCTATTTGGCTTTCAGAAATTGCAACATTATCATCTCCAAAGCCTCTTATGTCGCTTATGGCGTTTTTTAATATTCTGACTACTCCATCCGTCGATAGAGGTTTTAAAACGAAGACTTTGCATCTTGACAGCAAAGCGGAATTAATTTCAAATGAGGGGTTTTCCGTCGTCGCACCGATTAAAATTATGCTTCCCTTTTCGACATGGGGAAGAAAAGCGTCCTGTTGCGCCCTGTTAAACCGGTGTATCTCGTCGACAAAAAGTATGGTTCGCCTTCCGAACAGCCTGTTCTGTTCGGCATCGGTCATCACCTGTTTTATTTCTTTTATTCCGCTCGTTACGGCAGAGAAGTTGACAAATTCGGACTTTGTGGTGTTTGCGATTATTCGCGCAAGAGTGGTTTTCCCGACACCGGGAGGACCCCAAAAAATGATTGAAGGTATAATATCCGCTTCTATCAGTTTTCTGAGCGGTTTGCCTTCACCAATCACCTGCTCCTGCCCTACAAAATCTTCAAACGTCTCCGGTCTCATCCTTACGGCAAGAGGAAGGTTGAAGTTCGGATTTTCAAACAAAGAATGCTGTTGCATCGATTAACCTCCCTGTATATTCGCAGTCATGCGGTATTATATCATAAGATTGTTTCATTGTTTGTTAAAATCCGCAATTGTTTATATTCTTGCACAGATGCAAACAAAAGAACAACCCCGCTGCGTTTTTGCAAGGGGTTGTTCTTTACGGTTTATTATTTATAGCTTCTTGCCGCTTCCAGAATCTTTTTGTGGAATTTTTCAACATCCAAATCGAAGAGGGAATATGTGTTCGGTATCGGAGCAGGCCTGTTTATCGATTTATTTTCACTTCTGAAGTCCGCGAGTGTATAACCTCTACAGTAGTTTCCGCCCGTTTCCACCTCGACTTTCAAATCCATTCCGGTAAACAACTCAGGGTCTGTAAGTGCAAGCACCGAAACCACATCGTGAAGGGTGTCTGAAGAATCGGCAACATCCATGCTCGGAATACCGCCAAAATAATACTCAAGCGTATCCGCAAGCATCAAAGATATGGGATTGCCGACTTCCCTCAGGTTCAAAAGGTCTCTTCCACTCATCGTCGCCTTAAGAGTGATATCGAGACTTGCGAGTATAATAGGAATCCCGCTGTTAAACACTATCTCTGCAGCTTCGGGGTCAAATAAAATATTATATTCTGCGGCGGCGGATTTATTGCCTTTTTTAAAAGCTCCTCCCATAATCGAAAGCTTTTCAATTTTCTCTTTCAGTTCGGGGTATGCTTTTATCAATATCGCGATATTGGTGAGAGGACCGACGGCTATTATCGTCACCGGTTTTTCAGCTTCACTCAATATGCGGTGCATCGCCACGAGCGCCGATTCCGGTTCGAGAGGGTGCAGTTCATCTTCCGGAAGCGAATAGTTTCCAAGTCCCGTAGCGCCGTGAACGGATGTGGCAACTTCCTTGTAAACCGGCATCAACGGCTCCGAAGCACCTTTATATATTCTGTTTTTTACTCCCATAGTTGCAAGAATTGCCCTTGCATTTCTTGTAGTGTGTTCCAACGGAACATTTCCGGCTACCGTAGTCACGGCAAGTATGTCGAGTTTTTCCTGTGCAAAAGCGACCATTAACGCAACTGCATCATCCACTCCCGGATCGCAGTCGAAAATTACGGGGATTTTTTCTGAACTCATTTATACCTCCCTTAATTTACTTATAAACGTTTCACTTGTGCTTTTAAATATATCATAATTTTTGCCGTTAATATATAAAAGCGAAGAGGTAATTCTACCACTTCGCTATTTTCTTTATAAAACCGGCACCTACCTATTTTCCCGGATCGTCTCCAATCAAGTATCTTCGGCACAACTCAGCTTAACTTCCGTGTTCGGGATGGGAACGGGTGGGTCCTGAGCGTCATCGGCACCGGTATG
>JAAYNJ010000026.1 GCA_012520915.1 Oscillospiraceae bacterium | reverse complement strand
TGAGACACAACAAGAGATAACAAATATAAAATGCCTCCTCCCGCCAAAAAACCTGCTATCATAAGCGCGTATCTTTTAGCATCGCTCATATTGCCAGTCAGAATAATGTTTTCCAAAAGCCTGAACAGATGAAAGAAAGCTGCCACCTGAAGAAAGGCTGCCAAAACGGAAAACACAATCGTCATATAAAGAAAATGCCGCTTTTCTTTTCCGTAAGATATCAGTTTTTTATAAACCGCTGCCATTAAAAATCCTCCAACACCAACTATCTCTGCAGTCTATCCTGAGTAATCGCGGATAACCTGCCAATTCCGGTTAGCCTAAGCTAACCGTTAGTTTATAATAACTTTTTTTCTTTCCGAGTTCAACCCTTTTTTAAATTTTAAGATTTGCATCTGATAAATCTTTTTTAAATCTCAAAAGAACATGCTTCGGCATGTCTAAATTGATGTTTCCGTCCCATTCGACAAAGTACTAAGCAAACCTTATTTTCAAGGCAGTCCGCCTTAGAACCGAAAACCGGAAAACCCGTCCGTGAAAAGTCTGCCGTAGGAATCTTTTATGAGACATAAGGCTCTAAACTTTTAATTAAAGGGATTTCACAAAAAAGAGGACAGCAGATTTTTCTATTAAAATCTGCTGTCTATAGTAAAAATAATTATATGTTATAATGCCAATCTTCGTAATTTGTTTCGGCGATTGCTGTTTTTAATAATTGCTATGCGTCCGATTGTTCCTGTGTTTCCTTAATCAGTTCTTCCGGAGAAAGGCCAAAAAGTTTTGCTAAAGCCATTAAGTTCGTTGTGCTGGGGTCTGTAGCGCCGCTTTCCCATTTCGATACGGCCTGTCGGCTTACTCCAATAGCTTCCGCGACAAACTCCTGAGTCATCTTGCACTTTACCCTGTGTGCCTTCAGCACCTCGCCGAGTGTTTTTGCGGTTTTAATTTTTTCTTCTCTGACTCCCCTGGAGCGTATATAAGTTTTTAATGCCTTGATAATAAGAAAGATTATATATCCGAATAAACTCAACGCGCCGATACTCAGAATGATTAAAATGATAGTATTAATTGAAAATCTCATAGCTCAGGTACCTCCTTTTGTTCAGAGTATATAGCATAAATTCCGGTTTCCTCCACCAACTATTGCGCAACTTTCAGGTTGCGTAAGAAATTTTTATCATAAAAAGATAATCATATCTTTAAAAAAGTGTAATAGAATTTATTCCTATTTGAACGATAAATTCTTGTGCAAAGGTTTATGTGTATGGTATAAGTAAATAGACTTAAAGCGCATGCGGCTATTATTGACAATTAAGATTGCAGCGTTATAACTTATGAGTATATCAGGAACTTTAGAGAAATGAAGAAACTTATGTGTATAAAATCATATAACGCAAAGCAGAGAAAAGGCTTTACGCTTATGGAGCTTTTGATTGTTGTCGCTATCATAAGCGTTCTTGTTGCGATAGCCATACCTGTTGTGACTGAGCAGCTTGACAAAGCAAGGGAAAGCGTCGATTTGGCGCACGAGCGCAGCGCAAAGGGCGCGGCGGTTGTAGAATATCTGTTCTCGGGCGGGGATACGGAGAAAACGTATTATTTTGACGCATCAACAGGGCGTGTAGACGGCAGCGCACCTGCAAAGGGTTACGGTAAATCCGCTGTGAGACCCGTAGGCTCGTTATCAGAGTTGGATTCCGCCGTTCCGAAGGGCAGATATGTCAAGGTAACCGTTTATGCAAACGGCGATGTAAAGCTTTGGTGGGAGGGAGGTTCCGGCGGAGGCGCGCCGACGCCCACTACAGCAACCGGCGGACTTTATAACGGCGGCACTGCGACTACCTGGGAAGACTTAACAGGAGCAAGCGGTCCGCTGATGCTGGATAATCCCAACGTGGGAAAATGGGCGATAATAGGAATAAAGGCCGGGGAATCGATAAACGGAAACCTTTATATTAAAGAAGGACTTACCGATATAACACAGGATGTCTTTAAAAATCAGACAGGTTTAAAACAGGTGTATTTCCCCGACACAATGAAGGTTCTGGGCTCAAGATCCTTCCAGGGTTCCGGTCTTACGGAAGTCACAATTCCAAATAATATAAATGATATGGGTCAGAATGTCTTCTCGGATTTAAACGATTTGAGCAAGGTTACTTGGCACTACAATCCGGCGTCAAGTTATGCCTCCGCAAAATATCTTTTTACCGGAAGCGCTTCTACGGAGAAAAAAATAACCATAGATTTTTACGGAACACAGGCGGAGTGGGATAGTGTTAAGAGTAAAACCGGTCTTTCGGAAAACGAATATATTCTCAATCTGAGAAGTTAAAACCTAAAAAACCGTGCAGAGCACGGTTTTTTAATTTCTAAGATAAAAATATGGTTACAAAAAAAAGAACAGCAGATTTTCCGTAAAACCTGCTGTTCTGGTCGGAGTGGCGAGATTTGAACTCGCGGCCTCTTGGTCCCGAACCAAGCACTCATACCAGCTGAGCTACACCCCGTGGCTGCGGAACTAGGATTCGAACCCAGACAAACAGAGTCAGAGTCTGCCGTGCTACCGTTACACAATTCCGCAATATTCTTTTTTATAATCCGTATGAAGCAACCGAATAATTGTTACATCCGCGTGAACAATTATAACTTACTGTGCCTTTTTGTCAAGCAAGCGCGGATTTGCATTGTCGGTATGATAAGCTAAAAATCCCCCGTTTTATTTGACAAGATAAGTATTTGATGTATTATGTTATAAATTAAAATACATTTAGAAAGAGGTTTTTTATCCATGGCAGAATTCAAATATGAAATAACCGAACATATCGGCACCCTATCCACCAACTCGAGAGGCTGGAGCAGAGAAGTAAATATGGTAAGCTGGAACGACAGAGAGCCGAAGCTTGATATAAGGGACTGGGCGCCCGACAATGAAAAAATGGGAAAGGGTATCTCCCTGTCCAGAGAAGAAGTTAAGGCATTAAAAGAACTCATAAAACAACTTGACGATTAACTCGGGGGTAACGGTGTCTGAACATAGAGACAGATTTATCGGATTATTTAAATCAAAGATAAACCGCGCGGGAAGCGATGAGCTTTTGACCTGGATAGACGGAACCGATTTTTTTACGGCTCCTGCAAGCACGAGATTCCACAACGCATTTCCCGGAGGGCTCGTTATGCATTCGCTCAATGTCTACGACATTATGAGCAGCAGGAACTACGCGGACGGTATCGTTGAATCCGAAGAGAGCATAGCCATCTGTGCGCTTCTTCACGATCTTTGCAAAACGGGTTTCTATAAAGAAACCACGAGAAACGTAAAAAACGAAAAGACGGGCGCATGGGAAAAGGTTCCCTATTACACCATTGAAGATATGTTTCCCTACGGACACGGAGAAAAATCCGTCTATATGATTGAAAGATATATGAGGCTTAAAATCTCCGAGGCCGTCGCGATAAGATGGCATATGGGCGGGTTTGACGACAATGCTAAAGTCGGCGGATATTCCGTATCTAACGCCTACAACGCCTATCCCCTTGCGGTTAAACTCCACCTGGCGGATTTGGAAGCGACATACCTGCTTGAAAAATAAATATCCTAATAAAATTATGCACCTTCGTAAAAACGAAGGTGCTTTTTATTTTGTGTTTTTGGTGTAACGCTTTAGAGCTTTACAGTCGCTTAGATAATAATGTTTAAATTTATCCGTCGGTGACATTCCCGTCGTCTTTTAAAGAAATCTTTTCGCCTAAAAAAACGGGTTCGGGCCAGAATATTGTGTAGAAAAAGTCTTTTACCCTCGCAAAAAACTCTCTGAAGTTGTTCGCAACGGAGTATACCCTTGCGTCCGCAACCGCTCCGGCGGCATCTATGCCGACCATTTGGGAAATGTATATCGCCCTGTAGAGATGAAATTTCTGCGTCACCACAACTATCTTTTCCGCCTCAAAGATTTTTGACGCTCTGACCATGCTGTCGTATGTGGAAAACCCCGCATGGTCTAAAAAGATGTCTTCCGCAGGCACACCGTGTGAAACGGCATAATCTTTCATTACATTTACTTCATCGTATTCGGGCTGACCGTGGTCTCCGCTCATTATAAGCTTTTCCGCTACTCCCCTGTTATAGAGTTCTATCGCCGTATTCAGCCTGTCTTTCAACATGGGGCTGGGGGTGTTTTCTCCCCAGAGCCCCGCTCCCAAAACCAGTATGCAGTCATATCCGCCGCTTTGAATTTCTTCGGGACTTGAGATATTTCCTTTCGTCTTAAAAATCATAAAAGCGTTTATTGCCGTCAGAAACAGCACGGATATGATGATTAAGTAAAATATCGACACAATTATTTTTCTGATTATTTTAAGGAATTTTTTCAATTATATTTACCCTGTTTTACATAAAAAAGTCTGCGTCGGGTCAAACCCCTAAAGCAGACCTTTTATTTGTTAAAATACTTTTAGTTTCAATATCTGTATCTGTAGTCGGGTATCGGCCCGTAACCGTCGTCAAGACCCCTTATTCCCTGTCCGGCCCTGTCGTAAAGGCTGTCGGCGTACTCGATGAAAGAATTTCTGCGGGGGCGATACTCCTTAACATAGTCAAACCCGTTTTGCCTGTCATCGTGGCGGTCGAGGCGGAATTCGTCGCTTGGGGCTCTGTGCCTTACGTCGTTGTAGTAGGGGTACTCCGGCCGTCTTGTTTCAAAATCGTCGTAACGGCTTTCCCGGCTTCTCGGCACATATTCGTATCCTTTGTAATCGCTTCTTTCCTCTTCGCGGATGTTTTGACTTCTGTAATGTATTCTCTCTTTCTCTTCATTCAGATATCTTATGTGATTTTCAAGATTGCCGACACGGTTCTGAAGCGTTACTATTCGATCCTGCGCTATTTCAAGATCTCGCGTTCGCCGGTTGAGCCTCTCGGCGAGCGAGTTTATCTCTGCTGTCCTCTCCGAAATAATTCTGTCTCTCTGGGCTATCATTCTGTCCTGGTCGAGTATCACATCGTTTCTGCGTGAAATCGCCGCTCCCAGTTTTCCGATGTTCTCATCTTTCCTGAGCAAATCTTCCCTGAGCTTAATGACAATCTCATTCGCCCTTTTTGTCCTGCTCTCGAGGTCGGAATCCGCTTCTCCCATGGGCGCAACGGTGTTGTTTTGGAGAAACGCAACCTTTTCCTGCAGAATGGCAACCGCTTTTTTGAAGAGTTCCTCCCTCTCGCGCGCGTTGTTGTTATATAGTTTTTCGTCCTCGAGTTCGGCCTGAATTACGGATATCTGCTTCTCATAGCGGTTTATCCTTTCTATGAGCTCGCTGTTTTGTTCCGTCATTCTGTTGAGCGTTACATCGATGTTGTTTTTTTGGTTTGAGATATCCTGTACAAGTTTGTCAATATAGCTGATTACATCGCCTTTATCAAATCCGAAGAGAGAGGTTTTGAAGGAATTGGTGCGATGACTTGAAATCCCGCCGATTGAAGAATATTCGCCGGACATCGCTTTTTCCGTGGGCATGTTTCCTTCCACTGCTCCCCCTCCTTCCTACAGGTAAATTTCTTATTAAATCTTAAAAGTTTTTATCCGGATTATTGGTTACATCAAAATTTCTGTCGGCTCTGTTCAAAAGTCCGATAAACGTCCCGATGTCATCGGTATATCCGTCGGAGTCCCAGCCGGTTGACGATTCTTCTTTTTTAGCTGCATCCTGTCCGAATGTGCCGGGGAAAAACTTCATCTCCTCCTCGCTCTTCTTGGTGTCAAACCCCGTCGCTATTACGGTTATCTTCATCTCGTCTTCGAGTGTATCGTCAAATGCGGCGCCCCAGATTATATTGGCATCATCGTGGGCGGCATCGGTCATCATTGATGCTGCGAGCTCGACGTCATTCAGGTCAATGTTTGAATTTGAGGTTATGTTAATAATAACACCCTTTGCACCGTTTATCGTCGTTTCGAGCAACGGACTTGAAATTGCCGCCAGAGCCGCAACTTCCGCTTTGTCGCGTCCCGTAGCGGAACCGACACCCATGTGCGCGTATCCCGCATCCTTCATCACTGCGGAAACGTCCGCAAAGTCGAGGTTTATAAGCCCCGGAACATTGATGAGGTCGGATATGCTCTGAACGCCCTGTTTCAGTACGTTATCGGCCGCCTCAAAGGCGTTAGCCAGCGTTATTCTCTCTTCCGTAAGGTATTTCAGCCTGTCGTTCGGTATGACTACTATCGAGTCGACATATTCCCTCAGATTTGCTATTCCTATTTCCGCGGTATCCATCTTTCTTCTACCTTCGAACTTGAAGGGTTTGGTAACTATGGCAACCGTCAGAATTCCCATATCTTTCGCTATTTCCGCAACTATCGGAGCGGCGCCGGTTCCGGTGCCTCCGCCCATGCCTGCGGTAATGAACACCATATCGGTGCCCTTCAGAGCCGCGACAATCTCGTCTTTGCTCTCTTCAGCTGCGCGTTTTCCTCTTTCAGCGTCTCCTCCGGCCCCCTTGCCTTTAGTCAGCTTATCTCCAAGCTGCAACTTAAAGGTCGCCCTGTTGTACTGAAGGATCTGATTATCGGTATTCATGGCGATAAACTCAACGCCCTGCATTCCCGACTGAATCATTCTGTTAATGGCATTTCCGCCGCCGCCGCCGACACCTATTACTTTGATGTTTGTGCCGAGTTCAATCTCTTCACTGAAAGCAAAGTTCACAGTCGTACCTCCAAACAAATTTATAATTTATATGCACCGATATAAATTTGTACCCTTCGTCAAATTACATAAGGATAAGTTATCATATTATCGGCTTTTTTTCAATAAATATTTACTTTATCCCGCAGAATATGCCGTTGATTTCGACATTCCCCCGGATTTTCGATGTTCCGGCAAAGCCGGGATGTAAAAATCCCCTGATGCGGTTAATCGCAAGGGTTTAGCGTGCTTAATCGTTTAAAAGAACTGTTTAACAGTTATAATTATTTTAATTGATAAAATCCGTTATTCTTCGTCCCCTATATCGAAAAATCCCATCGGGTATTTGAATTCCCCCGGCGTGCTCCTTGCCTGTCCGGATACCGATATGTCCAGCGTTCCCGCAAACCCCTCTTCAAGCCTGTTTTCTATAACTTCTTTCATGAGATCGAACTTATAATCGAGGTTGTTCTGCGTGCCCACCGTTACAAGTATGCTGTCCTTGTATACCAGCATGATGTTCAGCTTATCCCTGACATTTACCGCCGTCACCTTGTCGAACCAGCCTATTCTTGAAATCTCGTTAAACAGATACCCGAGCGTTTCGGGCGTCGTTTCATCGGTCGTTTTCAGCCTGCTTCCGGTATTAAACGCTGAGGGGGTGAGGCCGTAAACAGACATTGTGTTCATCGGAGCCCTGCTCGCGTCGCTTAAAACCTTAAGGTCCTTTCCGACTATCAGAAAACCGCCCTTATACGGAATCGAAGCGTACTCCGTCACCTCGGAAACGGTTATCTTTACCTTCCGCGGAAGTTTTCTCTCCACCTTTGCGCTTCCGATAAAAGGAAGTTTGACTATGAGATTTGACACCACTTCGTCTGTTTTAAATGAAAATATCGTTTTCCCCGTCTGAATGCCGCTGACGGCAATTATTTCGTTGTTCGTATAATCGAGCGAACCTTTTTTTATTACCTCAATCGTCTCTATCTTGAAAAAGAGGTTTGTTATCAAAACTGTGGAGCCGATAACGAGAAATAAAAAGACAATAGAAGAAAAGAAACGTCTCCGTCTCTTGTTTCTGCTAAGTGTTTTTTTTCTTCTTTTCCTCATTCACTCTCCGCGCTCAATCTTCATTTATGAGTTTTAATATAAGGTCTAAAATTATTTCGTTTGTATTTTTCACGGCGAGCCTGCCGGCATTTTCGCCCATCTCTTCCGCGAGAGCTCTGTTTTCCGAAAGTTTTAAAAGTTCTTTCGCCACTATATCCGCGTCCGCATCTTTTTCTTCGAATACGAGCGCCGCGCCGGCATCCCTCAAAACCACGGCATTTTTGTATTGATGATTTTCGGTGACGTTGGGGGAAGGTATAAGCACCGATGCCCTTCCAACCGCCTTTATCTCGCTTAAGGTAATGGCTCCGGCTCTCGAAATCACAACGTCGGCGGCGGAAAGATACAGCGGCATTTCATCTATAAACTCTTTTATAACGACATTTCCGCTGTTTTTTATATCTTCATAAAGATCGCCGAGTCTTTTATAAAAGCTCTTTGCCTCGTATCTTCCGGTCGCGTGGATATGCAGAATTTTATCGGATTTATAATGGAGTTTCATAAACCCGGCGGCTATTTCATTTATCTTCGATGCTCCGAGCGACCCTCCGAAGGAAAGAACCGTAAACCTTCCTTTAGCCCCGAGTTTTTCTCCGGCTTCGGATTTGTCAATCGAAAAAAAGTCTTCGTCAACGGGATTTCCGGTAATCACCGTCTTTTTCGGCTGTCCGAGAGATTCGGCGCAGATTTCGTCGCATGCGAGAATAAGATCCACATCTTTCGCCAAAAGCCGGTTTGTAAGTCCGGGATAGGAGTTTTGTTCCTGTATCGCCGTCTTATATCCCATTTTTGCGGCTTTTCTCAAAACCGGACCGCTGATATATCCTCCGCAGCCTATGACTATATCGGGCTTGAATTTTTTAAGCACCTTCCCTGCGGCTTTGGCGGCGGCAAAGATGTTAAAAAAAGACTTAATATTGAATATTATGTCCTCGAGCGTGAGTTTTCTCATAAACCCGTGGGATTTTATCTCAATTAAGTCAAAACCCTCTTTTTTAACGAGAGCCTTTTCCATTCCGTCTTCCCTTCCGATAAAGAGAATTTCGGAATCGGGAAACCGGCTTTTAATATTCTTGGCTATGGAAAGCGCGGGATTGATGTGCCCCGCCGTGCCTCCTGCGGCAAATACCGCTCTAATCCCCACCTTTCTCCGCCTTTCTCACGGGCATCAGGGTCCCGGAATATTTCGATACCGAAAGCAGAACCCCGACTTCCGCCAGGAGAATAACGAGCGAGGTTCCCCCCTGGCTGAAAAACGGCAGACTTATTCCGGTATTCGGAATGGTGTTTGATACGACGGCGATATTTAAAAGGGCCTGAATTCCCACCTGCAGGGTGATGCCCATCGCCAGCAAGGCTCCGAAACGGTCTTTTGCCAGCAGGGAAATCCTAAGCCCCCGAATGATAAATACAATAAACAGCGCGATTATGGTGAGCGCTGCAACAAGCCCCAGCTCTTCGCAGATTATCGCAAATATAAAATCGTTATGGGGTTCAGGAAGATACAGGTGTTTCTGTCGCGAGTTTCCGAGACCCAAGCCGAACAGTCCCCCCGAACCGATGGCAACGAGCGACTGGAAGGTTTGGTATCCCATGGATTTGGTTTCGGGTGAACCCCTCCATACCTGAAATCTTGACAGCGCGTAGTCGAATTTTCCGCTTAACACAACGGCGAGAATGACAAGTCCAGCTACCGCCGCGGACATCATCAGAAGCGATGTTCTCGTACCGCCGAGAAACATAACGCTTGCGGCGAGCATCAATATAATAATCAAACCGGAGAGGTGCCGCTGGAGCAGCATAATTCCGACTACGAATATCAATATAATGGCGGGTTGTAAAAAACCGTATTTGAAATCCCGCATCGCTTTCGGATTTACCGACGCGAGATGGCTGATAATGCAGATAACCGCGAACTTCATAAGCTCCGACGGCTGGAATGTAAAACCTCCGATAATTATCCACCGTCTTGCGCCGTTTATCTCAGGCATGAACAGGGTGATAAGCATCAGAAGCATCGTTGCGCCGAGAATAAGCCAGGAAAATCTGTGAAGTATTCTGTAGTTTATATTCGAGATGACGAGCATGGCGATTATGCCGAGCACCGCATAAATTGCCTGTGTCCTTATATATCTGAAACCGTCTCCGAACATGTAGATTGCGCTTGCGTAGCTTGCGGAATACATCATGATAAGTCCGAAGAAAACAAGAACAAGCGTCACAACGAGAGTCGCAACATCTATCTTTCCCTGTACCTTGGTTCTTTTTTTCTTTGTTTCGCTTGTTTCCATCTATATCCTCAAAGCAGATTTACCGCCAGAACCGAAATGACGCAGAGTATCAGAGTAACCAGCGAAAAGACGGAAACTATCATAATTTCCGACATTCCGCACATTTCGAAATGGTGGTGTATGGGTGACATTTTAAATATTCTTCTGCCTTTGCCGGTAATCAGTTTTGTGATTTTAAACCAGGTCATCTGGAGCATTACCGAAAAAGCCTCTATAAAAAACACGCCGCCGGCTATTATCATCAATGCGGGAAAATCGACGGAAAAGGCCATCGCCGAAAGCATTCCGCCTAAAAACATGGAACCGGTATCCCCCAGTATCACCTTCGCGGGATGGAAGTTCCAGACAATAAATCCGGCCATGGCTCCAGCAAGCGCGGTCGACATCAGACCCGTCGCCACATATCCGAGCAGAATCGAAATCACGATATACGCGAGGGAAACGACAAATGTGATTGAGGATGCGAGTCCGTCTATCCCGTCGGTTATGTTTACGGCATTCGTAAAGCCGGCAATCATCAGCACCGCCAAAATATAATAGTATTTTCCAAACTCAAATTCCCCTATAAAGGGAATTTTAACCATAGTCGATGCGGCTCCGAACGCGGTCAGGACATAGATATAAGCCGAAGCGAAGATTAGTTGAAGTATCAGTTTATACCTGGCGCGAAGTCCCAGATTGTTTTTTCTCTTAATCTTCATCATGTCGTCGATGAAGCCCATCAATCCCATGAGAAGAGCCAGTCCGAGTCCGGCATAAAATCTGATATTTTCGGCGAAAAACTGCTCGCCCAAAAAGTGCGGAGCCTCCAATATCAGCGTTATATATCCGACGGCAAGGGCTGTAACAACCCCGAAAATAATCATCACACCGCCCATGGTGGGCAGGCCTTCTTTGCTTTTATGCCATGTGGGTCCTATTTCTTTTATAATCTGACCGTATTTTAGTCTCCGCAACATCGGAATCACAAAAAATCCCGATACTCCCGTGACTGTAAGCGATATTATCGCCGTTACCAGTATTGCCGTTCTTTCCATACAAACTCCGTCTTCGGCTAAAAAGCCGTTTATTTATAATTCGCGTCGCGTAATTCTACACCGCGGCAACTCATTATGCAAATCGAAGATCAGTCGCCGTTATAAAACATATCCATAATCTCTTCGATCTTCATACCCCTGCTTCCTTTAAACAGAACGGCATCTCCGGGTCTCAGCGTCTTTTTCAGATATTCGGCAAGCTCTTTTCTGTCGTCGAAGTGTACGGCTTCGGCAATTCTTGCGGCTTTTGCGGATTTTACGGTGTTTTTGGTAAATTCGCCTATGCAGAGCAATACATCTATTCCGGATTTCGCCGCTATCAATCCGAGATTGCTGTGTTCCTTTACGGCGTATTCGCCGAGTTCAAGCATATCTCCGAGCACCGCAACCCTAATTCCCTTTATCGGCAGTTCATCAAGCGTCGAGAGCGCGGCTTTCATGGAATCGGGATTTGCGTTATAGCAGTCTTCGATAACCTTTATGCCCTTAAATTCAACAATATTCTGTCTCATCTCCGCCGGAACGAAATCCGCAAGCGCTTCGGCACAGATTTCGGCCGACAAGCCCATTCTCGTTCCTGCGGTATAAGCCGCCAGCGCGTTAGAGATGTTATGTCTTCCGACGGTCGGTATCATTACCTCGAATTCTCCGTTTATCCTGTCGTGTATGGTAAATTCGCAGCAGTTCGAACGGGTCATTATCCGCTTTGCCACCACATTGCACTCGGTGTTTCTGATTCCGTAGGCGGACGTCATAAAGCTTATATCGTCGGCGGCGCTCATGAGAAAGTCGTCGTCGCCGTTTAAAACCACGATGCCCCCGGGCAGAACACCTTCGGTTATTTCGAGTTTCGCTTTCAGTATGTTTTCACGGCTGCCCAAAAGCTCGATGTGGGATACACCGATACCCGTTATTATCGCTATCTTCGGCTTTACGGCCATAGTCAGTTTTCTTATGTCCCCCAGCCCGTTCATGCCCATTTCAAAAACGGCAAGTTCGTAACTGTCGTCGAGTTTGAAGATGGTGGTGGGAAGACCTATCTCGTTATTCAGGTTGCCCTCGTTTTTTAAAGTTTTCCCGAAACGGGAGAGTATGGCAGCGACCATTTCCTTGGTGGTGGTCTTGCCGACGCTTCCCGTCACGGCAACTGCGGGAATGTCAAATTTCTTCCTGTAGTTTCCCGCCATCTGAATGAGGGCGTCTTTCGTATCGGGCACTACCAGCACCGGGATTTTCGCCCCCTCTATTTCTCTTTCGGCAACCGCCAAAACGGCTCCCTTTTCCGCGGCGTCGATTACAAAGTCGTTGCCGTCAAACCTGTCGCCTTTTATTGCCACATATACCGATCCTTTGACGGCCTTCCTCGAATCGGTCAGTATGTTATCGACTTCAAAATCCGGACCGTCGTATTTTGCCACGCCGTTTAACATTCCCTTAATTCCGGTCTTTTTCATGATATCCCTCCTTCAGGTAATCTCTTGCTATCCTTTGTTCGTCAAAGTATACGGTATAGCCGTCAAACACCTGGTAATCTTCGTGTCCCTTTCCGCAGAGGAGAAGCATATCCCCCTCTCTGCAGAGATCCATTGCGGTTTTTATCGCCTTTTCCCTGTCTTTTTCCGCAATATACTTTGCACCCGATGTTTCAAGCGGTTCACAGAGTTCGGCAATAATCTTTTCTTCATTCTCCGTCCTCGGGTTGTCGGAGGTTACAACTATAAATTCGGCATATTTCGCCACAACTTTCGACATATCCGCCCTTTTTGAGGGGTCTCTGTCTCCCGCGGCACCGAAAAGAACAATCATTCTGCCTTTAAAATACTCCCTTACGGACGACAGAAACGAATCGAGCGCTTCGGCGGTGTGCGCAAAATCCCGTATCACGGTAAATCCGGCTTCTTCCTTTGAAATTATCCTCTCGTTTCTTCCCTTAATCTTAGTCACGGAAGATACCATTTTCGCGGCTTTTTCGGCTTCAAACCCCGACTCTATGAGCACTATGGCAGCCATCGCCGCATTGTAAACGGAGAAGTCCCCCGATATCGGAAAGGATATAAACTCCTTAAAATCCTTACCCTTTAAAACAAATTTCGTTCCGTCGACGGAATGGATTATCTTTTCTGCTACATAGTCCGCATCTTCGCGCATTGAAAAAGTTGCAACATCTCCGTCAAGTTCCCGCGACAATCTTTTTCCGTATTCGTCGTCAATATTTATAACCGCTTTTTTCGCCGAAGAAAACAGCAGTTTTTTTGCCGAATAATAGCTCTCCATATCCCCGTGATAGTCGAGATGATCCGTTGAGAGATTTGTGAAGACGGCTATGTCGAAAACTTCTCCGTAAATTCTCTTTTGAGCCAGCGCCTGCGACGACGCCTCAATTGATGCGAATTCACAACCGCTGTCCTGCATGCGTCTCAACAGCGAAAAGAAGTCGTATGCTTCGGGTGTTGTAAACTTGGCGGGTATGGAGGATTCCCCTATTCTGTATTCAACCGTTCCGACAAGTCCGGACTTTATGCCGAAATTTTTAAGAGCGAGGTATATCGTCGCGGTAACCGTGGTTTTTCCGTTAGTTCCCGTAACCGCTATCGTCTTAAGGTCGAAAGGCGCGCCGAAAAATGCCCGGCAGAGTTTTGCGTTTGCCTCCCTTGCGTTTTCGACGGCGATTTCATTCCTTCTTCCCCTGGGATATTCGGTAAATACAGCTTTGGCGCCTTTTTCGAAGGCGGTTTCTATCACGCTGTTGCCGTCAAAAGAAGCGCCTTTTACAGCGACGAATACGGAGTTTTCCCCCACTCTTCCTAAGTCTGAGGCAATATTCGATACCTCGAAATCGGGTATCCTCAAACCTTCATCTTCATATCCTGCTTTTTTCAACAGCTCAAAAAACTTCAACTTCGCCCCCTTAGTCGCGTCCCGTGCTGTCAACAACTTCTATCGTTATGACGGTGCCCGTAAGAACCTTTTCGCCGGGATCGTGGCTCTGATACACGACAATCGATCCGGAGTTGTCGGGGCCGGTCATTCTCACATTCAATCCGTAGGATTTGAGCGTCGAAACGGCATTTGACGGAGACATGTTTGACAAATCCGGCATATCCACGAATTGCGGCGTCTCATCACCGGTGTAAAGGTAAACAACCGTACCCCTTGGCGCGGCAAATCCGCCTTTCGGACTCTGCTCGGTCACGCTCGTTCCGTCCCCCACGACTTCAAATTTGAGTCCTTTTTTCTGCATCTGGTCGTATGCCATAGTGAGCGACATGCCCACCACATTGGGAACCCCGACATCAACCGTCAGCAGTTCCTCTTCGGTATATGAGGGTTCCACACCCAGATAAGGCAGGGTGTTCGACATTATATTTGCAACTACCGGGCCGACGAGCGCCGTTCCATATATCGAATAGCTGTTTGCTTCGTCAAGCAGTACGAGGCAGGCAATCTGCGGATCGTCAACCGGAGCAAAGACGCAGAATGAAGCGACAAACGCCCTTTCATTTTCACTGCTGAGTTTCTGAGAGGTACCGCTTTTACCGCCTATTCTAAAGCCCGAAACATAGGCGTTTCTGCTTCCAAAACCGGTAACAACATCTTCCAGCATGAGTCTCATGCGGTCCGATGTCTCTCTGCTTATCACCTGACGCTTTATTTCTCCCCCGATGTTTTCTATGACATTTCCGTCGTTGTCTATTATCTGACGAACGACATGGGGCGTTACGAGATACCCCCCGTTTACGGTGGCCGAAAACGCCGTTATCATCTGTATCGGAGTTATCGAGTTGGACTGTCCGTAGGAGACGCTTGCGAGCTCCACTATCCCCATCTGATCAGCGGTATAATAGACGCTGTCCGTCTCTCCCGGCAGGTCTATGCCGGTCTTTTCCGAGAAACCGAAGGCTTTAAAATACTCCCAGAAATTCTGTCTTCCTATACGCTGGCCAATCTGTATAAAACCGGGGTTGCAGGAGTTTACAAGACATTCCGGAAACGTCTGCATTCCATGCGCCATAATCGCACAGTACATCGTCGTTCCTTCTATAACCTCGATAGAGCCGCCGCAGTAGAAGGTCGAGTCCATCGAAACGGAATTTGTCTCAAGCGCCGTAGCCGCGGTTATAACTTTATAGACCGAACCGGGCTCGTATATCTCGCCTATCGCCTTGTTGTTCCACTGTTTTTCCTGTTCGGCGTAATAAGCCTTTTCCCTCTCCTCCTCGTTCTCTATCTTCTCGAGTCTTTCGAGAACCACGGGGTCGATTATTTCAAAGGGATTGTTGGGATCAAAATCCCCCTTTGTCGCCATACCGAGTATGGCGCCGGTATTGACATCCATTATAATTCCCGTCGCCCTGTTTGCGACGTGATGCTCTTTGACTGCGGTTTCAAGCGCGCTTTCGAGATAGTGCTGTATAACTTCGTCTATCGTCAATACGAGATTTTGGCCTTCGACGGGGTTGTAAACCGATTCATACTGATAATACATCTCCGAGCCGACAGCGTTCTGCGCCGTAATTATGCGCCCGGAAGTGCCCGACAAGACACTGTTGTAGGATGCCTCCAATCCGGCAAGTCCGTAGTTGTCGGTTCCGACAAATCCCAAAATGTGTGAAGCGAAATTGCCGTAGGGGTAGTATCTTTTGGAGTCTTCCTCCAAAATTATTCCGCCTATTTTCTCCGTTTTTGCAAACTCTCTGATTTTCGCCGCGGTCGGTTCATCGACCTTCCGCATTATTCTCGAATATTTTCCGCCTTCCTTGCTCTTTTCAACAATCGATTCGCTGTCTATGTCGAGCAGTTCGCCGAGAAATTCTGCCACTTTTTCCGCATCGTCCCCGATGTCGTCGGGAGAAATGGCGACGGTCCAGCAGACGGCGCTCTCTGCAAGCACAT
The DNA here is from genome assembly GCA_012520915.1 of Oscillospiraceae bacterium. Taxonomy (GTDB): domain Bacteria; phylum Bacillota; class Clostridia; order Oscillospirales; family Ruminococcaceae; genus WRIP01. Next base: position 52,106 of record JAAYNJ010000026.1, on the reverse strand, counting down.
TCATGTTGGTGTCGTATATGGTTCCCCTCTTGGGCGTTATTTCCATATCCCTCACCTGTTGGGAGGTCGCAAGTTCCGAATACTTTTTATGATCAACGACCGCAATCACGGTCAGTCTCACCGCTAAAAATAAAAAGAGAACAATGAGCAAAAGTACCATGCCGGTAATTTTTATTTTTGCGTTCACTGCCCTCTTCACGTTTTTTTTACCTTCACTCACCCGGTTAAAAAGTCACCTCCGTCATCAAAATATCGCGATGACAGCAGACCAGAGTCTCGTAAAAATATCCGTTATCTTCTGTTCCGATATCTCGTTCTTCTCTATGACATCGCTGTTCTGCAGGCTTATGTACTCAACCTGGGAGGGATTGACTTTGACAAGTCCGAGCTCTTTCACCACATAGTCTTCGGCATTTTTAAGCGACACCATGCTGTCAAGTTTATAGCTTAGGTATGTGTATTCGCTCTCCAATGAGTTGAGATTGCTTACCGCTGCATTCGCGAGATTTTTAGTGTCCGTAAGCACCATATTATTATAAACGGTTAACACCATCAGCACAACCAAAAAGACGGAAAGCATTATCAGGGTACCGCGGTACCTCGTGCTTTTCGCCGCCCTTTTAGGATTGTCGATTACCTCAATCCTCCGTCTTTCAACGACGTTTTCACTTGAAAATCTTGAAAGATCATATGCCGTTGTGCTCATTCTTCCACCTTCTCTATCGTTCTGAGTTTTGCGCTTCTCGAACGTCTGTTGTTTTCAATTTCATCCGTCGATGCCGTAACCGGTTTTTTGTTTACTATCTTCCCCTTCGGTTCTTTTCCGCATACACAGACGGGAAAGTCCGGAGGGCAGGTACAGCCTGTTGCGAGGGATTTAAAAAAGTTTTTTACTATTCTGTCTTCCAGCGAGTGGAAGGTTATTACCGTCAGTCTGCCTTTCGGAGAGAGATATTCGAAGATATCTTTAAGTCCCTCTTCCAGCGAAGCCAACTCGTCGTTTACCGCAATCCTCAAAGCCATAAAGGTCTTTTGCGCCGGATTTCCGCCCTTTCTTCTGACAGACGGGGGAAGCGATGAAATAACAATTTCGGCAAGCCTGCCGGTCGTCTCTATCTTTTCGCTTTCTCTTGAGTTAACTATCTTTTTTGCAATCAGCCGTGCGAACTTCTCTTCTCCGAATTTTCTCAGTATATCCGCGAGATATTCTTCATCCGCTTCGTTTACAATCTCCGCCGCCGTCATTCCCTTATTTGACATTCTCATGTCGAGCGCCGCATCCTCGTGGTACGAAAAACCCCTTTCAGGGGTATCCAGCTGGTGGCTCGAAACGCCGAGGTCGAGCAGTGCGGAATCGATTTTTCCCTTTTCGTCCGGCAACAGGATTGAGATATCCCTGAAGTTTCCCTCTATCACCGTCACGTTTTTGTATTCCGAAAGCCTGTTTGAAGCCGTTTTTACCGCTTCGGGATCCCTGTCTATGCAAAACAGCCTTCCGCCGTTTCCTATTCTCTTAACAATCTCACCTGAATGCCCCGCTCCCCCCACGGTTCCGTCAAGACAGGTCATCCCCTCTCTCAGGCCCATATTTTCAATTACTTCTTCGAGAAGCACCGGTATGTGGGAAAATTCCTTTGCCATCAGATGTCGAGCTCCAGCATTCTGTCGTCAAACATATCCGCATCCATCTCTTCGCTCTTTTGGAGCCAGCGCTCTCTGTCCCATATCTCCGCGCGGTTTAAAACTCCTATTATCGCGACTTCCTTGTTTATCCCCGAACGCTCTCTCAGATTTTGTGGAATGAGTATTCTCCCCTGTTTATCGGGTTCAACCTGCGCCGCGTTTGCAAAGAAAAATCTCTGAACATCTCTCGATTTAGTAAGGGGCAGGCTCTTTATTCTGTCGCAGATTACCTCCCACTCCTCTTCGGAAAACGCTGCAAGACAATCATCGAGCCATCTGGTAATATAAAACTTTTCACCGAGTTCTTCGCGCAGCTTTGAGGGGAAGTTCATCCTCCCCTTTGCATCGACATTGTGAAAATACTCTCCTGTCAGCAACTGCGTTCCCTCTCGATGTTGAAAACTCTGTTGAAAATGTTGAAATTCACCACTTTAACCCACTTTTCCCACATTTTCTCTAATTTTCACCATTATACATATATATTCCGCCTTTTTGCAACACAATATATAAAAGAACATGTGTTTTGTGAAAATAGTCAAATATGGGCGTGTTTTTTGTACCCTATTTTTACAATCAAAAAAAGACGGCATTTCCGCCGTCTTTTTTAAAGCTTTTTATTAGATTATTTAATTGTATTTATTCTCTTAAATTATAAGAATCATCTGCGGTTTGTCAGCCGTTTTTTAAATGCCCTCACCTTGAAGATATACGTGCTGGTAAACAGCAGACCTACTGCAAACATGCTGGTGGCAAGTCCCAAAGCGAAGGACGCCACACTGTCCCAAAGTTCCTTTGCGGTCGCGCCCGAAAATTCCAGTACCGCAAAGATTGCCATTGATATGAAGCCTATAAGTGAATAGATATGCAAAGCTTTTAAGAGTTTTTCTTTGTCTTCCGCCGTGTAGTCGGCTACCTTTAGAACCGTTTCTTCCGTCTTTTTATCCATTTTTTCATTCTTCCTTTCTCCGTCCAGAAGTTCGCTTATATCCACTTCGTAGAAATAGGACATCTCGATTATGATATCGAGGTCGGGCATATTGCTGCCCGTCTCCCACCGCGAAACCGTTCTGTTCGAAACATTAAATTTTTCTGCCAGCTCCTGTTGCGTAAGGTTCTTTTCTTTTCGAAGTTCTTTAAAGAAGTTTCCTATTTTCTTTAAGTCCATATTTTCTCCTTTCCGATATGAGCATACAGGCAGAAACGGAAGACTGCCACGACACAAAACGTGATTTTCAATATTTTTTATGATTTCACAACCGGACATTCCCTGTCCGGTCGGTAAAATGCCGTTTTAAAGCTTATTTTTGTCGGATTAATGGTACAATATACATCGGCAAAGCCGGTTTAATAAGAGGTAAATATCAGGTTAACAAAAACGCTGCTGCGTTATATTATACCGTAACCGTGCCGATACCTTTATTGCCATATATAAAATTCTCTGCGTTCTTTTTACTGCGCGGAGAAAGGAGACGGAAGATGTTAGGTGTAATTATCAATGTAATTACGGTTTTAATCGGTTCCTCCATAGGCCTTTTGCTCAAAAAGAGCATTCCCGAAAGGGTGAGCAGGGCAACTATGGTCGGTTTAGGCGTCTGTACGCTTTATATCGGCATTTCGGGCAGTCTTAAGGGAGAGAATGTGCTTATACTAATCGCTTCGGTCGTTTCGGGCGCCGTAGCCGGCACGCTGCTCAAAATAGATGACGCAATAAACAAACTCGCCAAAAGGATTGAAACAAGGTTTAAGAAAAATAAGGATGACGTCTCAATCGCGGAGGGCATTATTTCGGCGACGCTTCTGTTCTGCGTGGGTTCAATGACGATAACAGGCTCCATTCAGGCGGGACTTACCGGCGACAACTCCATTTTAATTACCAAGGCGATGCTCGATTTGGTTTCCTCCATGATGCTCGCATCAACTCTGGGGGTGGGCGTTCTGCTTTCCTCGGCAGCCGTCTTTATTATTCAGGGCGGTCTTGTTCTTCTTTCGGGTCTGATTTCTTCGGTGATGTCAACAGCTTCAATCAACGAGATGACAGCCGTGGGTTCGCTTTTAATTATTATGATCGGAACAAACCTTATGGGAATAACCAAGATCAAGGTTGCGGATTTCCTGCCGGCAATTCTGTTCGCTCCCGTTTTTTATTATATCTTTACGCTTTTTGAAAGTTTGTATCTGCGTTTCGTGTGATATAAAGATACCCTTCCGTTGCAAAAAAACAATAATAAACCGCTTTTTGCCCGGGACAAAAAATATGTTGAATATCATGTAAATAATAAGTTAACATAAAGCAGGGACTGAATTTAATACCCCGTACGCGATTTGAACCGCAATAATGAGGTTGTTTATGATTATCTGTGAAAATCTGTTTTATAACGCGAATATATTCAACACCGCCTACAAAAAGTTTTATCGGGGATTTCTTGCCACGAGAAAAAAGAAGATAGTTGCAATCGGCGAGGGAGAACCCTCTGAAAGCATAGTGGCGAAAAACAGCATTGACCTTGAGGGCCGTTTCGTTATCCCCGGGCTCATAGACATACACACCCACATAGAGAGCGCCATGCTCACCCCATATATGTTCGCCCGCGAACTCGCAAGGCGCGGGGTTACCACCATAGTGTCGGAACCTCACGAGATAGCGAATGTTGCCGGTATCGATGCGGTATACACAATGATTGACGCCGCACAAGGCGCTCCGATAGATATCTTTTACAGCATACCGAGTTCCGTTCCCTCCTCAAACCCCTCTCTTGAAACCACCGGCGGGTCGATAGAAATAGAGGACGTGTTAAAGCTCATGGAACACCCTCACGTAAAGGCGCTGGGCGAAGTTATGAATGTAAACAGCGTTTTATACGAAAAGAGCGGAAAGACGAACAAGTTGGTAAAGGCTTTCAGAAAGAGCAATCCCATGCTGCCCGTCGAGGGACATTGTCCGAGAATCGTCGGCGAAGAACTTGCAAAGTATATTTTTTCCGGAATAGATTCCGACCACACCGAACATACGCTTGAGGAGATGAAGCAGCGCCTCTTTAACGGCATGATGATGCAGATTCAGGAAAAGACGGTGGTAAAGGAACTCATGGATCACATCGTTGAAAACGACCTCTACAACAGCGTGGCATTGGTTACCGACGATGTCATGCCCCATGAACTCGTTGAAAACGGACATCTCGACTATATCGTAAAACTCGCAACGGAATGCGGTTTCAGTTTTGAAAACGCCGTCTATTGCGCCACCAAAACGCCTGCCGACAGAATGAGGCTGTTTGACAGAGGCTCCATAAGACCGGGCCTTTTAGCGGACTTCGTGATTTTGGACGACGGCAGGTCGTTTGACGTTTATGCGGTGTATAAGAGCGGGTATGAAGTCTATTCCAAAGAGAGAGGTGACAGATTCAGAGAAAAAAGCGATTATTCCTTTCCGAAGAGATATACGAACTCTATAAAGCTCGGTAAAATCACTCCGGAGAATTTTACCGTCAGAGTCCCTGAAAAGGATACGGAAAAAGAGTCGGTCAAAGTCAGGAGAATAGTAAACAGCAGTCCCGCAACACAGACGAAAAAAGACAAAGTGGCTTTTCCGGTTAAAAAAGGCGAGGTTGTTTGGGAGAATAACGACAAAGACACGCTTTTGATAACGGTTTTCGACCGCTATAAAAAGTCGGGCAATATCGGGCAGGGTTTTGTGACGGGGGCGGTTCACAAAAAAGGCGCCGTTGCGACTACCTATAACCACGACTGCCACAATCTTCTCGTTGCGGGATCAAATAAAAAGGATATGGTTCTCGCCTCAAATGAAGTAATAAAAATGAAGGGCGGGTTTGCGGTCGCGCTCGACGGCAAAATAATCGCAAGCTGTCCCCTGCCGATCGGCGGAATAATGAGCGCAAGTCCCGCAGACGAGTTGGCGTTAAAACTCGGCGAAGTTGTAAAAGCGATGGAGATGCTGGGGTACAACCACGTCGATCCGATAATGAGCTTTTGCACCCTCACGCTTGCGGTCTCTCCGAGTTTAAAAATAACCGACGTCGGCTATGTTGATGTCATGAATCAGAAAACAGCGGAGCTGTTTGTATAGGTAATATGCTATACTGGATAAAAATTAAACCGCAATAATATTTTTCGGAAAGCGGGGTTCTGATTATGATTTTACTCGGAACAGGCATTATCTTCGTCGTATCGTTGATTTTTGCGATAATATTTTTCGTCAAGTACGCTAAAGCCAAAAGGGCGCTGTTTTTAATATTCGGAATCATTTTTACCGTGCTTGCCATCGCTTCGGTTCTGTACGTTTTAGCAGTTGTTTTGCTTGTCACCGCGATAGACTGACGCTGTTACATGACCGTCGTTACCGCACGGCGGATAACGCTGTAAATCCGGCTTAATTCAGATTAAAAGAAACAGCCGCATATCTTCGTATAATTTTCCTTTGTATTTTAAATAGGCAAAAAATAAACCCCGGCAGAAGCCGGGGCTTTGTGCTTAATATTAACTTTTCATCGCCAGTTTAAAAGCAAGTATAAACGGAAACAATACAATCAACGCAATTATGCTGAGTATAGATAAAATCAACTGTCCCGCCGTTATACGCATATCCTCACCTCTTAAAACTGAGCACTCGTTCCTCTATACAAGTATATCATAAATATCGCTTTTTATCTTCCGCTGAGATTACAGGCGCGCCGGATGGTCGCCGAAAGCTCGTCGAATATCATCGAACAAAAGGAATCCCAATCGCCGCTTTTTCCGTTCTCGGGAATGACGATAACGCGGGTCTGCGCGCCGGTCTCCGCGGCATCCAGTTCAATCCGCATTCTGCCGATATTTCCTTCGCCGCAGACAATCAGGCTACCGTAGGTGCCGTCGGATTCCACAAGAAGCAGTCCAAGCTCATCGATGGTATCGTAGAGCGAATTTATCACGATACTTCTGTCATATGGAAAAACACGGCCGGTTTCTTTCATTTTTTACCTTCCTTTTTTCTTTCCGTCAACAAAGCCAAGCCCGAAGGCTCCCAATGCCATGAGGAGGTAGAGGGCAACATTAAACAACACGAAATCGCCCCACATCATATAATCAACTATCAACAGAGCAACCGCGGTTAAAGATGCGGGAACGGCAAAAATTATCTTCGTTCTTGAGATTTTTATTGACGCGGGTATAAGTAACAAGAAATAGAGAATCGTCAGAGCATAAGGCAACAGGGTGGATAATTCGTACCATTCCGCCAAAATGGGTTCAATAAGAAAGTATATGTTTGCCACCACCCCTACGGCTGCTCCGATTGCGGATATCTGACGCACTCTGATAAAAAGTCCGAGAGCTATTATCAAAAACGGCAAAACATAAAGCAGACTATACAATCCGAACTCCGATCCGCTACTAAGCACATTTGCGGTCGGCAAAGCCGCAGTTAGAACAAACACCACCGCCGTGATGTAACGCATTACAATGCTTCCGGTTCGTTTTTTTAAGCCGCCCGGCGCTTCTCTGTTTTGTTGGTCATAATTCATAATATTATTTCCCCTTTCATTCGGATATCAAAAACAAATTGTTATATCATAGCCGGTCATAAAACAATCTCCGTCCCGGTATAGGGTTCTATTTTCGCCGTTTTAGCCTTTCGGAATGCCGTCTTACATTGTATAATAAATGGCGAATATGCTGCTTTTACGGTTCAAAGTCGGAGGCCGCTATCATGGTTGAAAAATGCTTGCAAAGTATAAAGAAATACATATTTTGGGTATTGCTCATCGGTCTCGGATTTCTGTGGACGGGCACTGCGTACATCGCACAGGCATACCGTCTGCTTTCTTTAATGGATGCGGATTCGGTCAGCCGTATCACCTGCGGGAGCTATTATCTCTTTCAGGCGGCGGGTATATGCGTTGTCGCCTGGTTTTTCGCAAAGCATCCGACATTTGCAGGCGGAAGGGTCCTCCCGTTCTGGTCCACAATATTTGCGTTGGGTTGCACAGCCGTTTCCCTGTATAGTACCTCTCTCACCGTTATTATCATCTCCGGTTTTCTGCTCAACCTTGCTATCGGCATGTTGTCCGGGTGCTATCTCACAAGGCTAGCTACGAACATACCCCAACAGCGCAGAGGCGCCGTTTTCGGCTTTGCGTATGCGCTTGGCAGTATCGGCACATGGCTGATTTCACTGCCTATGGGCGGCCGCTTTCTGTGGTATAGAGAGAGTTTCTTCGCAATCATCGCTCTTGCTGCTCTGACCCTTCCGTTTATACAGCACCTCTCTGCGCCTTCGATTCGAAGAAGTTTAGCCGGGCATCCGCAAAAGAAGTTTGATTGGAATCTGATTATTCTTTCAGGCGCGGTGCTGCTCCTTTTGTCTATGGAAAATACGCTCGGATTTTCCTTCCCGTTAAAAGGGGCATCCGACAGTTTGTATATAGAGTTTGTCCGCATTTTCTACGGGGTCGGACTTGTCATAGCCGGATTCGTCAGCGATAAAAACCGACGATTCGGAGCAATATGCTGTCTCGCGGCGTTGGCGTTCCCCTTCGCCGCGCTTGCCCACGGCAACAACGAAGCCGGAGAAACCCTCATGTGGGTGCTTGCATACCTGTTTTTAGGCTTTTTCTCCGTCTATCGCATACTTCTTTTTTCCGACATCTCGGGAAAAACCGGCATTCCGGCATTTGCCGTACTGGGTCTGATGTTCGGCCGTCTCGGTGAAGCGGCGGGCACAATTGGCGCCGGATTCTTTTCGGGAACGCCGCTCATTATAATCTCCGGCGCGGTCTTTGTGTTGGTGATAGTTCTGTTCTTCCTATTGTATCAAAAGATATACACCTCTGTCGTCAGCCCCGAAGAATTGGAGCAACAGCGTTTCACGGCCTATTCCGCCCGTTTCGGTTTTTCGGCGCGGGAGCAGGAGATATTCGCACTCATTATCCGCGGAATGTCAAACGCCGAAATCGCCGCCGCACTCTACATAACCGAAAGCACGGTTAAATTCCACATCGGAAATATGTTTAGAAAGAGCGGATTCGCACGCCGCTCGGAACTCATAACCGATTACAAACTGGGCAGTTCACATTGACGTCTACGGATTTATCTTTATTTCATCCAACTGCCACAACCACTTATCCGAAGGGTAGTTAAAGGCGAGAACCTGCACCATTTCCACGCCCTCCGCACCGGCCAATCCCTTGTCGCCCCAAAGCGTATCCCCGTTTATTTCAAATATCAAAAGGGTGACGGGGTCATCTATCATTTCGGGCGTGTACTCAACCGTTTCGCCCGTGTGTGATATCAGCGTTACGGAAGAATATTCCTCCGCGCCCGCAAACTCCAATACATCGGAAAGATATACACCTTCAACTTTTTTTATATCGTCGCCTCTGTATGTTTTTGCGCCTTCCGGTTCCATGACAACCTTTTCCAAATCGTCATAATCAGATGCGGTGAAGACCGAAAGCTCCGCGCCTTCTACGCCGATATAGAATCTCGGCATGCCGCCTCCCTCCTCTGTCGCGCCGCAACCGCAGAGCGACACAACCAGCACAAGGACAATACAGATTATCGCGGATTTTCTTTTAATCAAAATACACCTTCCTTATATAATTCAGCCGTCGCCTAAGCCGTGGCTGATATTTAATTTAAGCGGTTATCCCGGGAAACCTGCTTTTACCGTTTTGTTCCCCCAATCCCCTCTATCCTATATTATCAAGAGCGTTCTTAATATTGTCCAGCATATTGTTTATATCATCGAGATTGTCATAGGTCGAGCCGCCCCGGAAATATTTGCTCCACGCCTTAGCAGCTCTGTCGAACACCGCCCAACGGGCCGCATTGTCCGCCATTGCCGCCTCTCCGACACGCCTGCTATAATCTATGGCCTCCTGAATGTATTCCATTGTGAACTGAAGACTGGTTACCGACTCTATAAGCGTCGCTTCGACATTCACAAAATCATACTCGGGTGCGATTATACCCGTCACATGCATTGCGGCGGTAGGGGTCATGTCTATGCCGTCCATGTAATAGGGAGTCGAATTCCACAATGACGCCATGAACATGCCGGCGCAGGCACCTCCGTTTGAGCCCCGCACTCCTGCGAAGACCAGATCCTCGCCGGCAGCTATCTGCGAATAGGACGTTTCCATCGGCACGGACATCATAGGCATGAACATATCGAGAGCCGGAAAACTGAACCCGAAGCCGTATTTGTCCGACAGAGCCTGGAGACCGTCGAACACATAGAAAACGCTGCTCGCGGTGTCCATATTGACGGCAGGCGCGTCGGCATACAGCGCCGCCTGCGGAAAACCGGCGTTGTTAATATACCCTGCCCAACCGTATTTTGCTTCATTGCTTTTGTTCAGCGGCGCTATGTTGCCATAGTAAAATATTTCATAGTCGGGGTTTTGCGGATCCCATGCCCTAAAACCGAAGGAGGTGTACATTCCCATCGTCTGTATCATCCATCCTTCCGGAAGCATTACCGTGAAGCAACCACCGTCAAATTCCACGAAGTTAAGTCCCAGTGCCTGTTGCTGCGGAAATTGCGGCTGCTGATTCGGAAAGCCCTGTCCGTCCTCAATATGACCCTGATTGTCAAATTGTTGGGTGTTCGGAGCCGTGCCCTCCCTGCTCTCCACATACGCCTTTAAGAAGTCAAAAAATGCACTATCCGCGCTGCAGCCGGAAAGAAATACCGCTAAAATCAGAATGCCGACAATTAACAGAACCGCTCTTCTGTTTTTTCTCATAAATCTTCCTCCAATTAAACTGATGTACTTAAAAACGGATTTTCTTTTCTTGACAATGTTGAAACATTCCGTTTCAAAAACAGCTTATTAAATAATCGGAAGCGTTTACAGACCTGAAAGAGCACAGGCAGAATTACGGGAGGTATAGGTTTGGTACAGGTATTCACTATATAGCGGTTATCGGCGGTAAGATTAAGCATTCACAAAAAAGACAGGGTATTGTCCCTGTCTTTCATATTTTACGGTTTCAGAACATTTGTTTGGAAGTTATGGAATAGGCATTTCCATAAATCCGACAGTAAACGGCAGGTGGGAAAGCACGGCGGCGCCTTTATGAATAAACCCCTGCTTCTCATACCATTTTTTAAGCCTTGTATTTTCTTCGATAATGCCTATAGATATTTTGTTTCCTCCGAGCATCATTACTTTTTTCCTTGCGAAATCTATCATTTCGCCTGCTATCCCTCTGTTCCTGTATTCCGGCAGGACGGCGAGGTTTCTCAGACCGTATGCGCCCTCTTTCCCCTCGGACAGATTAAAATAGCCGGCCGCAACGCCGTTTAAAAAGTAACCGAACATCATATTTTCTTTATTGTTAAAGTCCTTAATCAGCTTTTCGTCCTTTAAAAACGCCCCGTTTGTAGGAGCGTTTTCTTTAGTCAGACCGAAATCGTCCGCGACGGTTTTAAAACTTCGTCTTATCACCTCGGCAAAGACGGGAATCTCTTCTATAGAAATTTTTCTTATCATATTTTATTTCCGTTTTGAAATGAGTATCAGATATAACTTTTGAGCAGTGCCCAATTCGGAAGAGCATTAAAGTTATCCGCCGAATTCCTTTACCCTTACCATATCCCTGTCTTTGGTTGTGGGATAGACGATGAGGAGGATGCCGTTTTTTACCGATATCGAGGCTTTTTCGCCGATAAATTCGTTGCTGACACCTATGGGATAGCTGTTTTTTATTTCGGCATCGTCGAGTTCATATTTGAGACCTTTGAGCGTCACATTTTTCGCGGTGCCCACCGCAAACACCGATATCCTGCCGGTAAAGTTCTTATCAAATTCAATATCGCCGTCTTTTAGCACCGTCAGGGTTTCTTTCTTTCCGACGAGGCTCCCTCTCCCTCCCCTTTCCGATATATAAAGAAGTGTCTGGATATTTGATATCGTGTGGTCGAGTCTTTTCCCGACAGCTCCGAATATAAAAAATTCGCGGCAGCCCTTTTCAAATCCGAGGTCCACCGCCAAAATCGTATCGGTGTCGTCCTTTTCTTTGGGATATACTATCGTCGTTTCTCCGGTCGGGGTATAGCCGAGGGAATCGAAGTCGCCGACAATATAGTCCGGTTTTATCCCCAAGTCCGAAAGTCTTTTATAACCGTAATCCGCCGCTATTACAATATCCCCCTCTCCGGGTTTAAAGTCGACGATTTTGAGCGATGCGGCGATAAAACAGCTACTCATCTTTTTTCTCACTTTCGAGTCTCGTTACCCTCTCCTCCAAAAGCGCGAGATACTGGGTCATTCTCAGGTTCTTCTCATTCATTTTCGAGAGAATCGACGTCGTCGAAATGAGCATGGAGGTTACGAAGACGGCAAAGAAGAAAAAGATTGCGTTTACCGGGTTCGATATTCCGATAAATGCAGATGCTGAAAAGACGATGTTCGGGAATGCTATAAAGAGCACCATTCCGAAACCGCATATTATCCACACGAGGGAATACCGAAGCCCGAGACTTCTGTTTTTAAGCATGATCGCCAGCATGACGAAATAAAAAAACACCGATACCGACAAAAATATTCTCAAACTGCCGTCCATACTATTTCTCCCTTATCATAAACCGATACAGAAGTATCGCAACGGAAACTTTCAGCATATAATAGACCGATTTAAAGGCGCTTATCGAAGACCTGCCTCCCTGTCTGTCCCTCATCTCGACCGCTTTGTCCTTGACTTTATAGCCGTGAAGCGCGGCCGATACTATGGCTTCGGGTTCCGGATAGTCCTGCGCATAGTGTTTCGTGTAGTGCCTTATCAGTTCTTTATTGCAGGCGCGAAAACCGCTGGTTGCATCGGTTACCCTGACACCCGAAACGAGCCGGATGATAAACGATAGAAATCTTATCCCGAATCTGCGAAGGAAGGAAGACTGATATCCCTTTTTCTCCACAAATCTCGAACCGATACAGAGATCCGCCTCGCCCGATATAACAGGCTCGATTATTTCGGAGAGATAGGCGGGGTCGTGCTGGCCGTCTCCGTCCATCTGCACCGCGATGTCATAGCCGTTTTCAAAGGCGTATTTATACCCCGTCTGAACTCCCCCGCCGATCCCCAAATTGACGGCGAGATCGAGATGGTTTATCCCCTTGTCTCTCAGTATGTTCTTCGTTTCGTCGTCGGAACAGTCGTTTACGACGATATAGTCGTAACCGGGGGCGGTTTCCCTCAGTTCGTTCACCGTGTTTTCTATCGATTCTTCTTCGTTAAAGGCGGGTATGATTACGAGTACCTTCATTTAGCGGTTTTCCTTTCGATCTCATACTCAATTTCATCTATGAGTTTGTCTATCAGTTTTTCTCTTGAAAAGTTTTCTTCGCAGTATTTTCTGCCGTTTTCTCCCATTTTCAATAATCTTTCTTCGTCGACCGACATTATTTCGGTTATCGCCCTATAGAGGTCTTCGACATCTCCCGCTCTTGCGGTAACTCCGCATTCGGCTTCGCTTACAACCTCGGCTCCCGCGCCGTTTAAAAAGGCGATTACCGGTTTTGAGGCGTACATATAGGTCTGGAGTTTTGCCGGAACGGTGAGATTTAAAACTTCGTGGTCTTCCAGAGGCAGAAACACCGCGTCGCACCTCTTTATATATCCGTTCACCTCTTCGGGAGCAACCCTTCCGGTGAAGGTATAGGAGTTAATTACGGAATTTTCAGCCGCGGTGTCTTTAAGCATTTGAAGGCTTCCGCCGTCTCCGACGATTAGCCAATGGAGCTTTTTGCCCATCTTTTTCGAGATTTCAACCGTCCTCTCAAGCGCCTGCGCCTTTCCGACGTTTCCGAAAAAACCGACAATAAACGATTCTTCGGGCAGTACAAGCTCTTTCGCCGCCGCGTCATCTGCGCTTTTAAATTCCTCGGCGTAATTCGGAAAGTAGGAAGTTCTGACATTCACCCCCATCTCGCGGAGTTTGGCGGTAAAGCCTTTTGAGCTGATGAGAATGAGGTTTGCTTTGTTGTAGAGATTTCTGCAGAAACGGTATGCGGCCTTTTTTATAAATCCTCTTTTACCAGTATCCTTAATCCCCAAAAGAAAAAGCATCGACTGAGGCCAGATATCGAGCAGAAACACGATATTTGGGATTTTGTTTTTCTTTGCAAAACGGTTTGCGGGTATGAGTTTTGTTATCGGCGAATTGTTAAAGGTAAAAACCGCATCGTATCCGTTTTTTGAGAGTTTTCCTATATGGAAGAGACTGTTTACCGCGAAAGAGGCGCAGTTCAAAACCAGCCTTACAGCCCCTCCCTTGCCGCGTCTTATTACTCTTACTCTCTCTATTCCGACGCCGTTGTGTTGCTTTTCGCCCTTTTTAAACCAGCCGTATCCCTCATAAAATCTGCCTCCCGGTATGTTCGGCAGAGAGGTGAGCACATCGACGGCGTGTCCTCTTTTTACGAGTTCTTCGCATATGTCGGTTATTCTGAAGGGTTCGGGGTGGTAATACTGGGAGACGACGAGGAGTTTCATCTTAATTCTTTCTCCAGACTTCCCTGTTGATTATCTTTATATAGCTTTCGATTATCTTAACGACCTTCTGCGACACGTTCGCATCCAAATAGTCGCTTACCTCCGAAACGGGTTCATCGTTCACATACATTTCGGTGGCGATTTTTATCGCCGACAATATATCGTTTTCGGTTATTCCGCCTATTACCACCGTGCCGGCATCAAGCGCTTCGGGGCGTTCGGTAGAGGTTCTTATCAGTACCCCGGGGAAAGCGAGCATCGCGCTCTCCTCCGACAGCGTTCCCGAATCGGACAGCACGCAGAAGGCGTTCATCTGAAGTTTGTTGTAATCGAAAAATCCGAAAGGTTCGTGATTTCTTACGTTATCGGAAAACTCGAATCCCCTCTCGTTTATCCTTTTTAAACTTCTCGGGTGGGTGGAATAAATAACCGGCATGTCGTAGTAGTCCGCTACGGTGTTAATAGCCTTCATCAGACTGTAAAAGTTTTCTTCGATATCCACGTTTTCCTCTCTGTGGGCGGAAACGAGGATATATCCTCCCGGCGTCAAACCCATTCTTTCGATGACATCGGAGGTTCTTATCCTGCGGATATTCTTTGATATCACCTCTCTCAAAGGCGATCCGGTTACAAAGACACGCTGGGGTTTTATACCCTCCCCTATCAGGTATCTCCTCGAATGTTCCGTATAGGGCAGATTGATATCGCTTATATGGTCGACTATCCTCCTGTTTATCTCCTCGGGAACATTCTCGTCGAAACAGCGGTTTCCCGCCTCCATGTGAAACACGGGAATTTTAAGTCTCTTTGCGGATATGGCGGACAGCGCGGAGTTTGTATCTCCGAGTATGAGCACCGCGTCGGGAGCTTCGCTCTGCATCGTCTCATAGCTCTTTTTTAGGATATTCCCCATCGTCTCCCCGAGATTTGCCCCGGCGGCGTCGAGGTAGATGTCGGGTTCGCGCAGTCCGAGTTCCTCGAAGAAAATCTGATTGAGAGTGTAGTCGTAGTTTTGACCGGTGTGGACGATGACGTGGTTGAAGTATATGTCGAGCCGCTTCATCACTTCCGACAATCTTATAATTTCCGGTCTTGTTCCTATAACCGTCATCACTTTATATCTGCTCGCCATACTGCCTCCTTGATTTTATACCTCAAGATAAAACGTATCGGGTTTTTCCGGAGAGAAAAGCTCATTTGCCCATATTACGAATGTGAGTCTGCCGTCTCCGGTATTTTTTATGTTGTGGGTGTACCCGGCAGGAATATCGACGATTTCGGGCACCTCTCCCTTAACTTCTATCGAGGTTATTTCATCCTCAAACACCTTTCTGAAGCTGATGACCGCCTCGCCCTCCACAACAAGAAATTTTTCCACCTTGGTGTGGTGCCAGTGGTTTCCTCTTATCTCTCCCGGGTTTGCGGTGCAAACGGAAAACTGGCCGAAGCCGTCTGTTTTGAAAAATTCAAAAAAGCTTCCCCTGCTGTCGGAGTTTATCTTTGACGGTTCGTAGGAGAAGTTGTCCGGCTCAAGAAAACTCAGGTAGGTGGAATAAAGCGGTTTTGCAATTCCCTCAAGCTTCGGGAATATATTTGTCTTTCTCGCCGTTTCAAATGATATCAGAAGATTTTCAATCTCCCCGAGCTTCGCGGCATAGGTTTTTTCGACGACGCTGTATCCCGCTTCCTTCTTCACGGGCACGCCCTTTACCGCGTCGGTTATCGAATCTATGACGTCGTCGATATATACAAGATTAAGCGTCTTTTCCCTGTCGTCGATATCTATCGGTATCTCTCTGGATATATTGTAGCAGAACGTGGCTACGGCGCTGTTGTAGTTGGGCCTGCTCCACTTTCCGAATACGTTGGGCAGTTTATATACAAAAACCCCCGCTCCCGACTTTTTTGAGTAGTCGAAGAGTATCTCTTCCGCAAGCCGTTTGCTCTTGCCGTAGTCACTGTCGGTGTCGGAATGAATCGAGGATGTCATCAAAACGGGAGTGCGGTTTTTCGATTCCAGAAGTTTTTCGGCAATATATCCGGTGAGGCCGCTGTTCCCGGAATAAAATTCCTCCGCATCTTTCGGGCGGTTTACACCCGCAAGATGAACGACAAAATCGCTTTTTAAAAGCATTTCGTCGAGTTCTTTTATATCGGTGTCGATATCGGCTTTTAATATCTCAATTTCTTCGTCAAGCATCAGTTTCGATATGAGGTTTTTTCCGATAAATCCCTCGGAACCGGTTACCAATACCTTCCTGCCGTTTGCACTCATACCAATCCCTCCGTCGGGGAGGAGCCTTCAAGCTGATTTCTTATATAGGGCAGTTTTAACAGGAGCTCTTTGATCTCTTCGACATTGAGAAGCTCCTTGTCGGAGGTATAATCCTCCATATCGCTTATAATCTCTCTTCCCGATATGGTGTAGTTCGAGTAGTTAAGGTCTCTTGTGTCGTTGGGTATGCTGAAATAGCCCTCCAGCATTCTCGACGTCGCAAGTTCTTCCCTGGATATCAGTGTTTCGTGTTTCTTTTCGCCGTGTCTTGTGCCTATAATGCGGATATTTCCGACATTGTCAAAAAGTTCGTTTACCGCAACCGCAAGATCGAGTATTGTCGAAGCGGGGGTTACGGGTATAAAGGTATCTCCCTGCGTGCCGTTTATAAACGCGTATAAGACAAGGTCGACCGCCTCATCGAGCGACATTAAGAACCTCGTCATCGTGGGATCGGTTACCGTGAGCGGTTCCTTTCTCTTCGCCTGTCCGACGAACAGAGGTATGACCGAACCGCGCGAAGCCATGACATTTCCGTACCGGGTTATGTTGAAAACGGTGTCTTTGCACTGCCCTCTCGCTATCGAGCGCACCACCTTCTCCGCCATCGCCTTGCTCATTCCCATTGCGTTAATCGGGTAGACCGCCTTGTCGGTGGACAGCAGTACAAATCTCTTTACGCCGTATTCCCTTGCGGCAACGGCGGCGTTTTCGGTTCCCACTATATTGGTCCGCACCGCTTCCATGGGATAAAACTCGCAGGAGGGAACCTGTTTTAATGCCGCGGCGTGAAACACATAATCCACGCCCACCATCGCATTTTCTATACTCCTCCTGTCCCTCACATCGCCTATATAGAATTTGAGTTTTTCGTTGTGGAGCCGGTTTCTCATGTCGTCCTGTTTCTTCTCGTCTCTCGAGAAAATCCTGATTTCATCGAGACCGGAATTGAGAAATCTGTTGAGCACCGCGTTCCCGAAAGAACCGGTTCCTCCGGTAATCAAGAGGGTCTTTTTGTCAAATTCGCTTGAAATGTGCTTTGAGAGAGAGTTGTCCATATAACCTTACCTCAGTCTGTATAAGTTTATTTTGTTATCGTCTTAAAAAGTATCCTGAAATCGAGTTTCAGAGAAAAATCCCTCAGATACTCGAGATTTAAAACCATTTTCGCGGGGAGAATCTCTTCGATATACACCCTGTCGGAATTTTCGGCGTTTTTAAGTCTTTCGGCTTCATTTCTGAATTCTATGCTCGCCATCGAGGTAATCCCTGCAGGCAGTAAAAGCGTCGCCATCATATCCTCGGAATAGTGATTTACATATTTTTCGACTTCAGGTCTGGTGCCGACGAAACTCATATCGCCTATAAGAACATTAAAAAGCTGCGGGAGTTCGTCAATTCTCGTCTTCCTTAAAAAGCTTCCGACTTTTGTTATCCTTTTATCGTCTTTCAGCGTAACAGCGGGTCCGAGCATAGCCGCACCGTCCACCATCGTCCTGAATTTCAGTATTCTGAACTTCTTCATTCCGCGGGTTATCCGCTCCTGTTTAAAAAGAACCGGTCCCTTGGAATCAAGCTTTACCGTTATCGCTATGAGTATGAGCAGGGGCATGAGCATAACAATCATAAGGAGCGACACAAGAATATCGATACCCCGCTTTACCCGGAGAGCATCCCTCTTTTCCCGGAGCATTTCATAATACACCTTTACCGATTCGTTTTTCATCGGAGAAGGCGCTTTGTCGTAGTCGAAAAGCATCTATAAAACTTCCTTCATAACCTCTATGAGATTTTCCGCCGTATATATCGCCTGCTCGTCGCTCATCATCGACCAGAGCGGAAGCGACGCGGCATTTTTATAAAAGCCGTAGGCATTCGGATAGTTCTCTATCCTAAAGCCGATGCTTTTATAGGCGGTCATGAGCGGGAGGGGTTTAAAGTGGACATTAAGCGCCACTTCCCTCTTCGCCATCTCTTCGATAATGAGGTTTCGCTTCTCCACATCCGCCCCTTTGAATCTGACGATATATGCGTGATGAGAGCCTGTATAGTTTTCTCCGGTATGTTGTATGGGTACGGCTTTTGTGCCTTTCAGGATATCGTCATATATCTTTGTAAGCTCCTTTCGGCGCTTTAAAATATCGTCGTATCTCTCAAGCTGTCCCGCCCCGATCGCAGCATGCACATCGGTCATATTGCATTTATATCCCGGGACAACAATGTCGTATTCCCAGCCGCCCACCTTCTGTTTCGAAAAGGCGTCCTTTGTCTGACCGTGCAGGGATATCAGCATTATTCCCTTATAAATCCGTTCGGCCGGCACCTCTCCGATATCGCCGAAGCAGATGCAGCCGCCTTCTGAAGTCGTGAGGTTCTTTACGGCATGAAATGAAAAACATGCGAAATCGGCGAGCGTCGCCACATTTTTTCCTTCATAAACTGCGCCGAAAGAATGTGCGGCATCGGAAATCAGCGCAACCCTTCCGAGTTTTTCCTGAACTATATTTGACGGTTTATAAATTCCCCGTTTCTCTTCAAGAATTTCCATTATCCTTTTGTAATCGACCGGCACTCCCGCGATATCCACGGGTATAACGGCCTTCGTCCTCTCGTTTATAAGGGAAGAAAGGCTTTCAACATCTATGAGACAACTGTCCGGCAGGGTGTCCGCCATTACTATCTTTGCTCCGACATGGTCTATGACGCTGGCGGAGGCGGTATAAGTATATGCGGAGGTTATGACCTCGTCCCCGGGTCCGATGCCGAGAATTCTCAAGGAAATCTCCATCGCGGCGGTTGCGGAATTCAGACATGCCGTCATCTTGCTGCCGGTATATCCGCTTATATCCTTTTCAAACTTTTTTGTAACGGGTCCGGTCGTTATCCAACCGCTCTTTAAGACTTCGACCACCTTTTCTATTTCGTTTTCAGTTATATCCGGCGGTGAAAAAGGAACTTTCATTCAAACCTCTCTGCTTTAAAAATATAAAACCGGACTTTTGTCCTTTAAACCCTCAATCTGCTTCTTTTAAATGTCGGCACCATTTCGGCCATCTTCTCCAAAACACCCTCTTCGTCATTCGAATATGCAAGCGCCTTGAGTTCCCAGAAATCCTTTTCTATTCCTTCGGCATCAAACCCGTTCTGAGACTTCACTATGAATATCTTGGAGTGGACGGTGTCAACCGTTCCCTCCTCGCTCAACACCAGTTCTTCGTACAGTTTTTCCCCGGGTCGAAGTCCGGTAAACTCTATCTCGATATCACGATACGGCAAAAACCCCGCCATTCTGATCAGGTTTTCGGCAAGGTCGAGAATTTTTACCTGATATCCCATATCAAGCACGAACACCTCTCCGCCCACGGCGATGTCGGCAGCCTGAATTACGAGGTTTACCGCTTCGGATATCGTCATAAAATACCTGACGACATCGGGATGCGTGACGGTGACCGGACCGCCCGCCGCTATCTGATTTTTAAACAGCGGAATGACCGAACCGTTTGAGCCGAGCACGTTTCCGAACCTGACGGAAGAGTAAACGGTATCGCTCACGGCATTTTTCGACATGAGAATCATCTCGCATATTCTCTTGGTCGCTCCCATGACGCTTGTCGGGTTTACCGCCTTGTCGGTCGATATGAATATGAATTTTTCGACTCCGTATCTGTCTGCGGAATCTACAAGGTTGAAGGTGCCGCAGACATTGTTTTTCACGGCCTCTTCCGGACTCGTCTCCATTAGGGGAACGTGTTTATGCGCGGCGGCGTGGAAAATCACCTGAGGTCTTTCTTCCCTCATCATGGCATCCACCTTTTTGCTGTCCCTCACCGATGCGATTTTAACTACGAGGTCGAGTTTATCGCCGTATTTCATCCTTAAGTCCTGCTGAACTTCATATGCGCTGTTTTCCGAGATATCCACAAGAATCAGTCTCTTCGGGTTGGATGCGGCTATCTGACGGCAGAGTTCCGAACCTATCGAACCGCCTCCGCCCGTCACCATGACAACTTTTCCGATAACCGATACCATTCCCTCGGTCGCAAGCACAACCTCGTCCCTGCCCAAAAGGTCCTCGACCTTTACGTCCCTGACGGCGTCGAGGAGATCCTTTCCGCTGCTTATCAGTCTCGTGATGTCCGGCAACAACCTGATATTGCACCTTGTCTTGGAACAGATGTTGAGTATCCTCTTTTTATCCACCTCGTCCACCGAGGGCATCGCCACCAGGAGGGTGTCGACGTTGCACTGTTTGACGAGGTTCGGGATATCCCTCGTCGTTCCCATTATCTTTACCCCCATAATGGTCCGGCTTAATTTCTGCGGATTGTCATCGACGGCGCAGACGATGTTGTAGTCGGTATAGGGGTCTTTAAAAATCTCATGAATGAGCGTTGAGGCGGCCTCTCCCGCCCCTACTATCAATACCCTGTTTCTCTGTTTTCCCGCCCTTTCTATCCTGGTATTGCGCAACATCCTGTAGGTCAGCCGCGAGTACAGGGTAACCGAGCTCGAAAATAGCGAGGACATGAGATAAACCGATTTCGGAATGGAGGTCTCATTATATATAATTACGGTAACCAAAATAAATATCCCTATCGCCATAACCGAAGCGACGACGACGCGGAAAAATTCATATATCTCGGCATACCTCCAGAGACTGTCGTACATGCCCGTCAGCACGAATACTGTTACATAGCACAACACAAAAAGCACGGTGCTCGAAAAAAGGAGACCGCGGTATGCCTCTAACGAGGTTCTGCCGCTTATCGCTATCCAGGGGATAAGATAGGTGGCGGTTAAGGTCAATATGTCAAATATAATCAAAAAAGCTCTTCTGTTCCGCTGTAAAAAGCTCTGCTTATTGGCTTCCATAGCCTTCCCTTCGACGAAAAAACGTCAGATTGTTTGATTTTGATTTTACACCACACCTGTCAAATAATCAACAAAACACACCTCTGTCGCATATCGACTTAATAATGTATAATATTTTTATGGAATTGAAGGATGAGAAAGGGGTTTTCCCCGAAAAGAAAAAAGAAAAATTTAAAGCCTCAAACGCCACGGGAAGCGAACTGAGTAAATGCATCGGTTCCCTGATAAGCATTTTGGTTCTTGCGGTATTTTTAGGCATCTTTGAACTGCTGTCGGACAACAGGGAGACAATGAACGCGATAAGCGAAAGCATTTCGATGCCTCTTCGCACTATTTTGGCGTATGCATCTTCCGTCTTCCCCTTTTCGGTTGCGGAGGTTATGGTGCTGGGCGTGTTTCTTTTCGTCGCCCTGATACCCTTGATTTTGGTGTTTTTCGCCGTCAAATACCGCAAAAGGTTTTTCATAAGGACCTTCAGGTTTCTCCTCGGTGTCGCAGTCGCCGTACTGACGGGGTTTAACCTGATGAATATCCTGTGGAATGCAAACTACAGGGCAGACGGCTTTTCCGAAAGGAGCGGTATATATCCGCAGAAAAGCGATGTCGAAACACTCTATCGCGTTACCGGGATTTTTGCAAAGAAGTGCGCAGACTACTCCCGGAATATACACAGAGATAAAGACGGAGGATATTCCGCCGATTTGAATGAGGTTTTTGACAATTCAAAATATCTCTACGGAAAACTGGAAGAAGAATATCCCTTTTTGAAGGCTCCCCATTTCAGACCTAAAAAAGTCTATTTCTCCGAAGGACTGAGCAGGCTCCGCACCACCGGGGTCGCCTTTCCCTTTACCGGAGAAGCAAATATAAATGTCGACAGACCGGACTCCTTTATACCGGTTACAATCGCGCACGAAATTGCGCACCAGCGTTCGGTGGCATCTGAGGACGAGGCGAACTTTTTAGCGATTATTTCCTGCATCGAAAGCGACATTCCGGAATACAGATATTCCGGCGCCCTTTCCGCATACAGCTATCTGTCTTCCCAGCTTGCAAAGGCGGACTACGGCCTATATAAGAAAGCCGCCTCCCATCTCGATTCGGGTTCGAAATACGACCTCAGGGAGGAAAACGATTATTGGAAAAAATACGAAAAAAGCAGGATTGCCGACACCGGCGACAGGATATATGACGGGTACCTAAAAAGCCAGGGCGAAGAACTCGGCATAAAGAGCTACGGCGCCGTCGTCGACCTTTTGATTTCATACTATGGCTGACGCAAAATTCTTTTTTAATAGGCGTTTATATTAATATTTACCTAAAATATTCACAATAATAAAAGAGAGAATACCCGGATTCAACTCCCGATATCCTCTCTTTTTTATTGTCTTAATAATCTTCGTTTTGCTTTCGCTGCATGCAAACAAGCCGTATTTAAAAGGGCTTTACCCAGTGTAAAGCAAATAAACTTAACGCGACTTTTTAGAATTCTATTTCCTCTGTCACGTCCCCTTCATAAAACGTCGCATTCATATCGGTCAGATAAAACACTTCAAACTCATCTGCTTCCATGTCGTAAATATCGGTTAAGCTGGGTTCCGCCGCTATCATGGCGTCTCTCGCTTCCTGTCTCTGATCCAAAACGGCTTTGGCATTTATTCTAATCCAGGTATCAGCCCCGTCGTATGCGACTATGCATATTCTCGGATCGGCGGTTATCTGCTTAAATACCGCTTTGTAGTTTCCCATGCAGATGTATATCTTATCTTCAAAGATACAAACGGATCCGAAGGGTCTGACCTGGGGTCCGTCGCTGTCCATCGTGGCAAGATAAAAAGCTCCGCATTTGTGTAGATAATCGAGTATTCTGTCCATAAAAGACCTCCTTATATTTATATCACCGTGGCATCCTGGCCTCTTTCGGTGAGTTTTATTATCCTGTCTCTGTATGAATAGCTTCTTGAGTCGTTATACATCCAGTCTATAACATGATCTGCTTCCATAAAATGCATGGGCACCGCCCTTTTAATGTCGAGGTTTTTCATCATAACATCCATGGTCTCGAGGTAGTTTTCCTCAAGTCTGGGGTCAAGCGGAATAAAGGCGAGATCTATTTCAAACTCCCTCAACTTTTTCATCGCGCTTTTAAATATTTTCTTCTGCTCTCTAATAAATTCTTCCGTTTCGTCATCCCACAGCCACAAATTCAAATCCCCGGCGTGGTAGATAACGAGGCCGTCTATCTCCACGATAAACGCAACTCCCTCGTCGGTGGATAAAAGAGTCGTTACGGTAAAGTCCTTCTCTGCCCTCTTTTCGTCCGGTCCCATTACTATAGCGTCCGGCGGATATCCGGGAACATCGGAAGACACCACATATCTGATGTCCTCTTTAATTAACTGCCAGTCAAAAACTCCGTCGCAGAAGTGGTCGGGGTGGTTGTGGCTTATAAATACTATAACATCTTCATCTATGAATTCATTAGGGTCTATCGCGCCCTCTTTGAGTCCACCGGGATTTTTGGTGTCGTAGTAGTCGAATATAAGAAGGTGTTTCGATGTCCTTACCGCAAATCCGCTGTTTATAAGATAGGAAACGTTATACATATTCTATAAATTCCTCTCGGTTTGCGTCAGCTCTTACGTTCTTCCTTTATAATTCCCGACTCGTAGGCTTTAACCAAATTTTTCAAATCCTCAATCTCGTTAAGCAGCGCCTTTCCTGCGTCGGTATCGGAAATCAGATGGCGTTTCGGAAAATATTCCACCTGATCGATTGCCGGTGTATAACTGCCCGAATCGCTCTCTATCTCCTCGTAGTTTTTGTGTTCCGCAAGCGATATTCCGGTCGAGCTGTATATAAGGGTATAGCCCGCTATTCCGGTCTTAGCCTGATAGGCTTTTGAGATTCCGCCGTCTATGACGTACAGCTTTCCGTTTGCCTTAACCGGATTTTCACCGTCTTTAATCTTTACCGGAACATGCCCGTTTATTATACGGCTCACATCGGGGTCGAGCCCGAACGACGACAAAATCATCCGGCAGATATATTCCCTTTCGGATACTTCGTAATAGGGATTATATTCTTCCTTGCGCAGTCTTTTATCTTCAACAAAGAAATTTTCAAATGTCGCCATTCTGCTCTTGCCGAACATCGGCGACAGCGGTCCGCACCAGAGATAGAGCATATAGTCGAGCGATTTCTGCTTGTCTTTGTGGTTTTTCGGCAGGAAATATGCGTCCCTTATTATGTCGTTCATTTTGTCCATCAGCTCTTTTCCGGCATACTCCTTCCCTTCGATTTTAAGGGAGGAGAACATTCCTTCCTTTGTCATCGGGATACAGCCGTGAAAGAGGAGGTTGTTGTTTCTTATAAGGTAGGTGGAACCCCGGTCATACAGAAATTTAATATGGTTGTGCAGATTCCAGCTGTGGTTAAAGGAAGAGACCAAGCTGTCCACAAGCACCTTTTCTTCGTCCGTCAGCGCAGTCGGGTCTTCGGGGTCTATCGTCGGGAAGTTTTCGTCGAGCAGGGGGTGTTTCTCCCCTTCGTAAATATAAACCTTCTCTTTAAAGTCCGTCATTTCGAGGACCTTTCTGTCCTCCATCTCAAATTCCGGATTTCTATTATACAGCTGACCTTCCAGCTTAAACTGGATTACCGCAACCGCCTTGTGCATCTTCGCGGCAAGTTTTTCGTCAATGCTCGAATATTTATTCTCGTCGTAGTGTTTCGGCTTAAATCTGGTACAGGGGTCGTCTGCGTATACCTCTGCG
The DNA here is from genome assembly GCA_012520915.1 of Oscillospiraceae bacterium. GTDB lineage: Bacteria > Bacillota > Clostridia > Oscillospirales > Ruminococcaceae > WRIP01. The sequence continues at coordinate 27,005 of JAAYNJ010000026.1, read as the reverse complement.
GCGAATGTCGCCAGCGGACGGAGGTTTATGCCGTAACCGTCCTCTAGGAAATCAAAAGAGTTATAGCCGATGCCGATTCTGAGCGCGTTCATAATAAGCGCTTCGCAACCTGCCGCAGCGCCCATCCAGACGATATCGTGGTTCCCCCACTGTATATCGACATCGGGGAAATCCATCAGCTCGTCCAATATGATATGCGGACCCGGGCCCCTGTCGAATATGTCCCCGATTATGTGAAGCGTATCCACCGAAACATTCTGAATCATATAACAGAGGTTCGAGATTACCGCTTCTCCCGCATTATTTTCGAGTATCGCCTCGACGGTGCTTTCGAGATATTTTTGCTTAAGGGGGTCGCTGTCGTCCAAAAACATAATTTCAAGAAGCACATCGCGGTATTCTTCGGGGGTTTTTTGGCCTATTCTGTATTTTGAATATTTTTCACCGATATATCTCGCCAGCCTGACCAGTCTGAATATCATCAGACGCATCCATTCTATGCTCAGTCTGCCGCCGCTTTTTACGATGGACAGCACCTTTTTCGGATTGTATATCAGGTTTGCAAGCTGGTTTTTTTCCTCCTCCGTTAGGGAGTTGTGGAACATCTCGGATATCTTCGTCCTCGTGTTTCCCGAGGAACTTCTTAAAAGGTGTATAAAGGCGTCATGTTCGCCATGCAGATCGCTGAAAAAAAACTCGGTCCCTTTCGGCAGAGACAGACTTGCCTGATATCTGATTATCTCGCTCTTTGCCGAAGAGATGGTCGGGTATTCTTTTGCAAGCAGTCTTAAAAATTTTATATCCTTCACACCGAACCTCACTTTCGAACGGCATGTATTTTTTAAAATCCGTTGCCTATAATTCTATCACGATTTATATTATTTGTGAACGAGAGCCGGGATATCCAATATTCAACGGATAATATTGTGTTATAATACAAAAAAATACATTAAAGACAACCGTCCCGAAATCCCGGCCGGCTGACGTTTTATAACGGTGATGTCAATGAAGAACAAATACCTGCATTACACAACACTTGCAATACTGGGAATAATTTTTCTGTTTTCCCTCTACCGGATATATGACTACTACCGCCCCGACGGCAACGACGAGGTCGTGTCAATAAAGAGAGAGGGAATCGGCAAGACCGCCGGTTCCGATTCCGATTCCGATTCCGACGCGTTTGTCTGGCCGGAAAAAGACCCGAACAACTCCTATCTCGAAACATTAAAAAGTTTAAATCCCGACATAGTCGGCTGGATAGAAATTCCCGGAACTCAAATCGATTACCCCGTCGTAGAAACCGACAACAACTATTACTATATGACACATGACGTTCTCGGTGAGAGATCGAGAAACGGCGCGGTCTTTGTGGACTACAGAACCGACTTCATCACGAGCGACAAGGTGATAATCTACGGACACGGCATGAAAAACGGCAATATGTTTCACGACATAAACTATCTGCTCGACAAGGGCACCTTCGACAGCATCGAAAACATCATTCTGTCTCTGCCCGGAAAGACCGAAAAATATAAAATTCTCGGCGTCGGCACAGTTGACCCTCTGGAATATGAGGAGCTCTTTCTTCCCAATGGCTACACGCCGGACAGGATTTTATCGACTATAGCGAACCTCGGCGGACACACGAGGGAAGACACCGGAGGCGGGAGATATATGCTTATAATCACCTGCTATGTCAAAAACAACGATATACGCATTCCCGTTCTCGCAAGGGAGATAACTGAGTAAAAAACCTCGAAGGTTGTATTAAATAAAACGGATATGCGTTTAAGGAAAATTATATCGGTCCTGCTCTTCCCGACGGCTGTAACAGCCGTTCTTCTTTTAGCGGCCGCCTGCGGTAAGGAACCTGTAATTGAAGACGCTTTCAGCAGTGAAGGCGGCTTCGACAGTGAGGAAGTTTTAATGAATTATAACGAAAATATAAAGGAAATATATCTCGGAGCGGGGTGCTTTTGGGGCACCGAAGAAGCTTTCAGACTGCTTGAAGGCGTGGTTTCCACCGAAGTCGGCTACGCAAACGGCGGAGGTTTTAACACTTCTTACAGTGAAATTTCAAAAACCGGCCATGCGGAAGTTTTAAAGCTTAGATACGATTCAAACAGGATACATCTTGCGGAGATTTTAGACAGATACTTCCTTATTATCGACCCCTTCTCAATCAACCGTCAGGGAAACGACATAGGCAGGCAGTACAGAACGGGAATCTACTATACCGATATATCCGACCTTCCGGTTATTAAGGCGACGATTGACTATCAAAACGAACTGCACGGCAGAGAGGTTGCCGTCGAGACGGAAGAGTTAAAAAACTATGTCCGGGCGGAAGAGTATCATCAAAAATATCTCGTCAAAAACCCGGGAGGCTACTGCCACATAAACCCGAACGACCTGCTTTTACCCCTTTGGGATTCCGATAGTTTTATAAAGCCGGATGACGGTGTTCTTAAAGAATCTCTCGGCGATTTATCCTACGGCGTGACGCAAAAAGACAATACCGAAGCGCCCTTCTCAAGCGTGTTCAACAATGAAACGGGCGACGGAATATATGTCGATATCGTGAGCGGAGAACCGCTTTTCTCATCGATAGACAAATTCGATGCGGGTTGCGGCTGGCCGAGTTTTTATAAACCCATATTCACCTATTCATTAAAGTCTTTAGAAGATGACTCCCACGGCATGAACAGAACCGAAGTCAGAAGCGAAACGGCGGACAGCCACCTCGGCCATGTGTTTAACGACGGTCCCGAAGAGCACGGCGGGCTCAGGCACTGCATAAACGGCGCCGCCCTTCGGTTTATCCCCCTTAAAGACATGAAAACGCAAGGCTATGCGAGGTATATCCCCTATACATTGGGGTAGAGTATTTGATATTAAATGCGGGTAACGGCAAACGCAAACTTCATAAGGAGTAAGAATGTTCGAAAAGATTAAAACTCAGGCGGCAACGGCCGCAGAGGAGATTATAAAGGCGGCTAAACTTGAAGAGGGCGATATCCTCGTAATCGGCTGCTCCACCAGCGAGGTGATGGGAAGCAGGATAGGAACGGATTCCAACGAAGAGGCGGCAAGGGCAATCTTCGGTGCAATTTGGAGTGAGGCTAAGAAGGCCGGAGTCCGGCTCGCCGCTCAATGCTGCGAGCATCTCAACAGAGCTCTTATTATCGAAGAGGAATGCAGAAAACAGTATGGTCTCGTGAGGGTAAATGCGGTTCCGCATAAACACGCGGGCGGTTCATTCGCCGCGACCGCTTACGAGAGCTTTGAAAATCCGGTCGCCGTGGAGAAGATGCACTGTGCAAAGGCCGGTCTGGACATCGGTGACACCTTCATCGGCATGCATATGGAAGAAGTCTGTGTGCCTGTGAGACTTTCCCTGAACAGCATAGGCGAAGCCCGCCTCAGCGCCTGCAGAACGCGGCCCAAATATGTAGGCGGAGAACGCGCGGTCTATGATCCGAACCTGGAGTAGCGCTTTATTTTGAACATAAACAACACCCCTCAAAAATGAGGGGGTTTATTTTAATACGACAAAAGCTCCCTTATTGTAGTTTATTTTCAGATTTCCTGTATTTTCAGGTTAATCATATTGAAAAAGTTCGGGTATATGAGCATAATAAAACATGTGTGAAAAGTTGTTTATATTTTTTGAAGTTTTATAAAGATTAAGGTTTAAGCTCTAAAGCGGAGAAAGGAAAATCCGAATGGGCAAATATGATAAATTAATAAACGAATTTGATTCTCTAAAGGATTCCGACAGTCAGCTGTTTGACCTTGCAGACAGGGGCATGACCGAAATAGCGGAAGACGGCAGAAAGACAGTGGAAGTGTATAACAATGCTTCCGCCATTCTTGATGACATTGACGCTAAGTTCTCCGAAGCTACCAAGCTAGATAGTACTGATATAAAGCTCCTCATGTTAGCAACAGCTCTTCAAATCGGTCGCTGGCTTCTTTTGGCTGAAATCAGCAAGGGTTTAGACAAGTTGATAGAAAACTGCAGAGTGCCGAATGATGATAAATCCATAAAAAAATTAGAAAAAGATAAACGAAAAAAATTTGAAGCTAAGATTAAAAAACACAATAGCGGCGAGGTTATCAAAGGCACCGAACACAGAGATTGGAAAGATATCGTGTTCAATGGTGTTCCGTATGATATAAGTGTAGGTTCGCCTTCGTTTGGGGTTAATATGGGAGCCGGCCACCACCGTATTCATACACTCGGGCACGACCCCGTTCTGGGATGGCTGTTTGGAACGGTAAATATTCTTTCAGATACCATTACACTTGATAAAACTTATGATTTCAGAACATTTAACGTTGAAATGAAGAACAAGCCGAAACGTTGGACAGGTAAAACAAGTTTTCCATCAGCATTTATTAAAGCTATGGATAGTATTGAAGAAGACGAGATTCGATTACGTGCGGCAGTATTTGTCCAAGCCCTTCACTATGAGTCCGATATATATACTACGCTCGGTTTGCCGGTTCCTCTATTGGAAGCTTTTGCTCCCGACTTTGCAGGAAATCTATATAAAAACGAATATGATACGCTCTGTTTGATGAAGGATATGGCAATTTATGGAGTTCAGGCTGCAGTAGCGATACTAATTAATATGCTGATTACGCTGATACACGGGTTGTACTATGACCCGACTAAACATCAATCCAGAGAGCTTTATGAAGTTAAAACCCGTAAGATATTGGATTACTCAAACCTGATAGCTTCATCGAGTAATGTGATAGTAGTTGCAGGGATGAGCGCTGCAGCTTTTTACACCAAAAACAAAGAATTGAGTAAAAAAGCGATGTCCACACTGGATGTAGGCGGAATCATTATCACAATGCATCGCCTGATTTCGGACGCGAAGTTCATTGCGGAAGTTAAATCGGAATTCCTGGAAAAAGAATGGCACAAGGCTGTTGTCGGTGAAGACTATAAGTTTATTTCGGAGGTAGAGGAAATGAGCAACAAAGACATTCAAAAAGGGATAGAAATACAGGCTAAAGTGGACGCTGCCAAAGCCGCAAAAATTGCTGACGGTCTGGAAGCACATGCAAAGGTTCTAAGCGGTATTAAGGATAACCAAAATCAGGTCATAAATACTATGGGCGTGATTTTACAGGATAAATCGGATCAGGAAGCCGAGCTGCTTTACGGATTGAGAACCAATAAAAACGTTTCCGACCTGGGTCGAACCGAGCAGCGCGTTCTCGGCGCCGCCCTCTATACGCTGATGGCAAACAGTCAGAACATTTCAGACTTGCAAAGAAGATACTATCTGCTCGTTGAGCAGTTCGGAATTAGCGAACGGGTGGATAATTTCGACTTTGCCAATCTGAAGAAGATTGACAGTTTTTCGGACAGAAAAATTGTTCTGAAAGCAATCTGTGCCTTCCTCTTTTTGAATGAATGCAATAGCGAATTTAAAAACAATGCCGAATACGGTTGGCTTGCTGATTTCACTTCCGCCGATGATGTGGAAAACGCCTGCCTGGAAATCGAGAAGGAATATTCAATACTGGGCGGTGAAGGCTTTCTTTCGGGCTATGCGTCTACTGCTGAACAGCTAACCGTTCAGGTTCAGGAAGTTGAGGGAACCGAAGAAAGTATCGAGGTCGATGCAGAGGACGGTTTAAGTTTTAACTTGCTTTTCGAGTTAGTTGAGAGATATACGGCAGATGAAACCGCCTTCGGAAAACAGGTTGAAGCAAATCAGGCCTTCTTGGATAAAGAGTTTGGCAAAGACTTTCCCGGCATTTCCGCAGCTGCTGTAATTACAGCTACCAGCGTATCGAACGGTTATCTGTTGTTTACCACATACGCAATGTATCTGAGAATCGGCAATATCCTAAGAGGCAAATATGTTTGTCTGCCATATGAGAAAATTGATACCGTCAATATCTCAACAGTCGGCGGTAAAATCAAAGGAACCAGAAAGCTGATAATTCCATATCTTAACGATGAAGATGAATCTGTTGCCGTCGAAGTTGACGATACAAAGGTCGTGGAGGAAAAGCTGAGAGAATTGCTCATAGAAATCAGCGATTCCGGATGTTCTTTTGCGGATACCGACAAGCTTACTCCGTTTGAAGAACTTGATAATGATTTGTTGGCGGATTTTCTCTCCATTACCGCATCTGTTCTGCATAACTCCGGTCAGAGTATAACCGAGGTTTATTTATTGGCTAAAATATACGGAGTCGTTGATGAATGGGAAAGAATAGTTGATTTCATTCCCGAAGATGAAATTTATGAACGTATGGATTGTTTCAATAACGGAATCTCTTATCCCTCGGAAGATTTCATTTCTGCCGAAGCAATGAAAATCTTCCTGCGCACTCTCTGTCACACAAATATTCTTGAGGGAAAAGATGCGACCCTGCTTTCACAATTTGAAGAATCCTACGCCAAACATCTCGGCAGAGCCGATACTATGAGCCATGCCGACTTCAATCTTTTATTGACGCAATGTTCAAAGGACGGGCATGTAATAACCTCTGATGATTTATTAAAAATCAAGCTGACAATGCCAAACGACATGAGTTTTTCGGATTCCATCATATCGGATTTTGAAAAATTGGCGGATATTCTCCTCGAAGAAGAGAAGTCAAAGAAAAACAAACCGGCGTCTAAAATTTTTAAAGCAGTTCAGGAAAACGCCGCCGACGGCGTAGCTAAAATCGTGGAAAACGCCGGTAAGCAGATTAAACAAATCAAATTTCCCGGTCAAAAATAGTTGTGTTTTCAAGGAAACGATACTACAACTAAAAAACCGCCCCCTCTAAAAAGAGGGGGCGGTTTTTGGAAATTTGCTTTAATCTCTGTTTTCACCTAAAGGGTCATATCTTCTTGATTCTAAAGCTTTCCTTTTCCACGATTTCGTAGATATTTCTTCCCGACTTTTCCTCAAAATATTCTTTCAATTTAAAATTCGCGTCCCATTTCTTTTGCGGATATGAGCCGTATCTTCTCTTTACGTCGCCCATCCGTTCCTCAAGACAGAGCACTCTCTCGCTGCCTGCCATGGAGTCGCAGAGCTGAATCAGCCTGTCATAGTCGTCTGTAACCGCCCCCGCTAAAGCGTTTTTTATAAGTTCGAGTTCTTCATCAGTGGTATCAAAATTTCCGAAATACTCTTCGACTTTTATTCCGTTAAATGAATGGGTAAGACATATCCGCGCCGCCTCGTCATAGCCGAGCGACATCATATAGCTGTAGCCGTCGGACACATGTCCCAAATGCCTTATGCCGAACCTTCTTCCGATATCGTGGAGCAATCCCAGTACATAGGCTTTTTCAGAATCCATTCCGCACGCTTCTGCTATTTTCCCCGCACAGTGAGCGACAACGCGGCAGTGGTTTCCCCATATCCCCGGGTTTATATCCTCGGATTCTTTTAATATTCTCTCGGCTTCTTTTACGGACGGAAACATATCTCTCCAACCTCCTTTTCGCCCGATTGCCTGTCGTAGTTTCTCTTTATCATAGCGTTGCCCTTCATCATTCCGAACTTTTCGTAAAACGCCGTCATATCGTCGTCACAGCAAAGGTCCAGCATATAGAGGTCTTTCGTCTCTTCAAGCGCCTTTTCAAAAGGCCTTCCGCCTATCCCGCGCCCTCTGTATTAGGGAATTACCTCGAAGAGAGGTATATAAGCCGAGAGAACTCCGTCGCTTAAAATATTTAAAAATCCGACAATGAGCTTTTTATCGCTGTCCGTCGCGACGACAGTCTTATAACTGTTTTCCATTATTCTTTTATGCACGGGTTTATCGGGCGGGTCGGGCCAGTGCTCAAAAAAGCCGTCGGCAATTTCGCAATCTTTGCCGATTTCGGAATAGAGTTTATATTCAATCATCAGCCTTCTCCGTCTTTCGGTTTTAATTTGTCATAGGAATAATTTAATCCGATTTTAATATTATCACATCACTCGCCCTAATAGGCGAAACGGCGTCGGAATACTTAAATCAAAAAGCCCCGGAGAAACGGGACTTTTTGATTTAGTTCAGATTAACTTGTGAGTTATCTATATTCTACCCTGTTTCTCAGACGGCTTTTCCTTCGAGGATTTTCATAAACTCGTCGCCTGTTATGGTTTCCTTTTCAAGCAGGTATCCGGCGAGTTCGTTCATCTTCTCTCTGTTTTCTTTAAGGGTCTTAACCGCTCCGTCATAAGCCTCGGCGATGATATCCCTCACCTCTTCGTCAACCAGCCGCGCGGTTTCCGGCGAACATGTCGATTGACCGCCTCCGCCCAAATAGTTGTTTCCGCCCGTCTCAAGCGCCATCATTCCGAATTTCTCGGACATACCGTACCGGGTTACCATATTTCTCGCTATCTCGGTTGCTTTTTCGATATCGTTTGAGGCGCCCGTCGTTATGCTGTCGAAAACGACTTCCTCCGCGGCGCGTCCTCCACACAAAACTTCAAGTCTTTGCAGGGCGTCTTCCCTGCTGAACAGGCTCTTTTCACCTTCTTCCACCTGCATGGTATATCCCAAAGCGCCGGAGGTTCTCGGAATAATGGTGATCTTCTGAACCGGAGCGGAGCCGGACTGTTTCGCCGCAACGAGAGCGTGTCCGATTTCGTGATATGCGACGATTTCCTTTTCTTTCTTTGAAAGTATGGCGTTTTTCTTCTCTGCGCCGGCGATAACCGTTTCAACCGACTCGACCAAATCCGATGTCGTTACGGAATTCCTGCCCATTCTGACCGCTCTCAGCGCCGCCTCGTTTACGATATTCGCAAGCTGGGCGCCGGACGCCCCCGCCGTCATTCGGGCGACAAAATTGACGTCGATATCACCCGCTGTCTTTACTCTGTTCAAATGAACCTCTAAAATCGCTTCCCTTCCCTTGAGGTCGGGCAATTCCATTCTTACCTGACGGTCAAAACGCCCCGGTCGAAGCAGAGCGGGGTCTAAAACTTCCGGCCGGTTTGTCGCCGCAAGGATTATGACTCCCTTGTTTCCTTCGAAACCGTCCATCTCGGTCAAAAGCTGGTTTAAGGTCTGTTCGCGTTCGTCGTTGGTGCTGAATTGGGAATCTCTCCTCTTTCCGATGGTATCGATTTCATCTATGAATACAATACAGGGCGCCTGTTTATTCGCCTGTTCAAAAAGCTCGCGCACCCTCGCAGCTCCGCGTCCGACAAACATCTCGACAAATTCGGAACCGGATATGGGAAAAAACGGCACGTCCGCTTCGCCGGCAACCGCCTTTGCTATCAGGGTTTTACCCGTTCCCGGAGGGCCTACAAGCAGAACGCCTTTCGGACATTGCGCGCCCACCTCCTGATACTTTATTGGATTGTTCAGATAATCGATAATTTCCATTAAGGATTCCTTCGCTTCTTCCTGTCCGGCGACATCCTTAAAGGTCTTTTTATCCTCGTCCGGTTTATAGACTTTTGCCGTTCCCTGTCCGTGAATGCTTAGTCCGGCGGGTCCCATTTTTCCTCTGAAGTTTCTAATGATGCGTCTTCCGATAAGGCTGAAAAGCAAAATCGGCAGACCGTAGCTGAACAGAAGACTTAAAAACACATTCGGCGTTTCGGGGATTTCTGCCGTATATGTGATATTTTTCTCCTGCAACATCTGCGGAAGCTGCGGATTGTCAACAACTCCGGTTTTGCACAAATACATCTTGCCGTCTTTTTCGGTGATGTATTTTATCTCGGTATCGGAAAACTGAACCTGGGTTACTTCGTCCGCCTCAACCGAATTGATAAACTCGGAATAGTTCGTAACCTTTACCTGAGCCGACATAATCATCGGCATGATAAGCCATCTTATCAGCGTGACAACCAAAAATACGATTGCGTAATAATACCAAATCGATCGCGGATTCTTCTTTTGATCCTGCATTTATTCTCCTCCACCCTCTTACATCTTTCAACGATTACTAAAAAAACATACATTCTACAGATTGTAATATTATAGTATTATACGCCTCTATATTTTATTATTCAATATAATAATTCGACTGTGAGTAATTATTTGACGCAAATACGAAACTATTTTTTTAAAGTTTTATTAAAAAATATCGTTGACTTCTCTGTTTTAATCCTGTTATATTTAAGAGTAAGGAGCTCGCCTGCGTCCCGTTTCGGACGTTCTGCTTGGGGGTTCTGCCATCAGGCGGCCGGGAGGCTCGTTTTTTTGTTATAAATTCCTGTTGACTCATTACATTAAATTTCGGATAATAAATAAAGAGGGGTACCCTTGGCCGTTATCGGACGTTGGATTTGGGGGTTTTGCATCAAATGTCTTGGGCACCCTCTTTTATTGCACTAAAAAACGCCGATACCGGCGTTTTTTTTTGTCTTCTTCAAACATTCTAAGCTTTTCGTCTGTTCTCTTTTAAAGATGCGATTGGTTTGCAGTAGCCCCCTACGTCGATTGTAGGTGAAGCAGACCGATTTGTTAGTCGTCCAAAAAAATCCCCTCGGCTTCCAGTTCCGGACGAATTTTTTCCCACTTGATTTTCCACTGTCGGATACGTTCCTGACTCACCGGGTCTGTTGGAGTCGGCGCCCGAGTTATAGCCGCCAGTATCGTATCCTCCTCCTCGTCGTACATCTCCTTGGTCTTGTAGCCCCTCAATAGTTGATTCAAGTAGTATCGCTTTTTCTCCTCGGGGAAGGTCGTTTTATCGTCTTTGTTATCCATCAAATACTCCCCCCTTCCCGGTTATTTTAGATACAAATTTTCTCTATATCCGCATCCTTATCTTACACCTAATGCCCATCAACGTCAAAGAATTTTATCCTCTGTTTAGCCCGTTTTCAAACGGTTTTTGTTTGCGGTTAATGATTCTTTAGAGTATTATTATCAATGTATTGAATTTGATTCACTAAAAAACTATAGATATAGGACATAGTGCAAGTTATAAGGAGAGCCGCGATGAAGATAAAAACCGCTATAATGAGGATTTTAATCCTACTGCTTATATTGTCATGCGTATGTTTTCTTGCCGCCTGTCGCGAAAGGCGCGATGATCCCGACGGTCCGGTTGAGGCAAAACCCGTTATTTATCTCTATCCCGAGGAAGAAACCGAGGTAACGGTAAAGCTGGACTATGCGGGTAATCTTACCTGCACCTATCCCGTTTACAATGACGGTTGGACGGTAACCGCCCATCCCGACGGTGTCCTGACCGATAAATCGGGGCAAACCTACAACTATCTCTATTGGGAAGGCGTAAGCGGAATTGAATACGATTTTTCCGAAGGATACTGCATAGCGGGAAGCGAAACCGCCGCATTTTTGGAGGACGCTTTGTCAAAACTGGGGCTTACCCGCAAAGAGGCAAACGAGTTTATTGTTTACTGGCTTCCGCTTATGCAGGATAGCCCGTATAACCTCATTGCTTTCCAGTCCGACGTTTATACCGATTCGGCGCGTTTGTCCGTAGAACCCGCCCCGGACACTGTTATAAGAGTATTTATCGCTTGGAAGCCTGTTAATAAGCCTGTTTATATTCCCGCTCCGATTCTAACCGCTCCGGTTCGCAACGGTTTCACGGTAGTGGAATGGGGCGGCTGTCAGGCAGAATAGTTTTCAGGTTTTATTCACGATAGTTAATATTTCCGTTTAAATTCGCTTTTTAACATATCGGCTTTCTAGCGAAGTTTTCTTTCCAAAAAATCCATCCGCAAAAATTAAAGGACGGCTATATAGCCGTCCTTTTTGTATTTATAAATCTTACCGTTCGTTTTTGGACTTCCGGTATTTGCGCCATGCCGTTAAGAGCAGGAGTCCGGATACAGATGCCGACAACATAAGCCAACCCGGAATGATGCCGTTATCGCCCGTTCTCGGCACTTTTGTAGTCGGGGGAGGCGGGGGAACATAAGCAGGAATATTAATAGTCAGTATGTTGTAGACAGTCCCATAATAATCCATGCCAACAATATACAGAATATGTTCGCCTTCAGAAAGACCGGAAAAACTTCTTGTGTTCAAGCCGTATGACATCGCTCCGCCCAGATTTCCTCCTGAAACAAGTTCAGCTGCATTAGCCGGAGGCGTTCCGTCCAACTGCCAATAATATTCTCCGAGCTGGAAACTGTTGAAACTGATATCTGCGGTCGAAGCCGAGGTTCGGACAGCGCTCCCGTCATAAAAACAAGTGTCCTCATCCAGCAGCCTGCCTATGCCGTTTTGGACAATAAGGTACATAAACGTCGGATTGCTGCAAAAATCGGTAAAGTTGTTGCCGTTTGCTTCTTCGCTGAATATCACAAGCCCATAGGCTCCGTCGGCAACGCCCGCAAGCGGAATGTTAATATTGCCGCTGGAGTTGGAGGAACAGTCCGCCAGTTTGCCGTAGTACTCAACCCCGATGCTTGGATTCACCAGCAAGCAGGAAACATACTGGTTGGTTCCCGTGGTTGCGTTCGTATAAGGAAACGTGAGAGTCGCGCCCGTCTGATTCATCTGTTCATCGTTTGTCGTTACAGTCAGAGTCTGGGAAGAATGATATATCGTAAATTTCATCGCACCGGTCACCGCGCTTGTGGCGGCAAGATTGCCTCCCACCGTCGCGCCGGATTTTCCACCCACAGCGGAAGACGCAAAGAGTGCATAGGTAAGATCTAATTTAAAAGCCGGACGAAGTGCAGGGGTATTAGTAGTCACATTATCGAAGCGGAGACCAGTACCGGCATTGTTGCCGTACCGCGCGTCCTCCGCCCCTTCATCCGTACGCAGCCAATAATCTTTAGAGTAACCGCGCACGGTTTTATCGCCGATAGTATTCCACTCTTGAAGAGAAATCGGCCACATCTCTTGGCCCGGTACATCATCACCGCTTATCCCGTCGCTTGCTCTCAGCGTCCGCGACTTAATCAGTTCCTGTTTCTTGACAGAAAGCCCTCCTGCAAATGCCTCCATCCTTTTTTGCAGGGTGCTGTCATTGTAGTCGCTCGGTCGGGTAAAGGCGGGTTCATAAAACCAGCCCCCATTGTATTGCACCCACGACGGGTCATCTTGCGTGCTTGCACCGTTTCGGAACGCTAGAGAGTCGTTTGGGGAGGGTAGGCTATCTTTCAGCAACAGCGTCAGAGCCGATTCTCCGGATTGCGAGTATACGCCATCTCCGTTAAATCCGATGACATACCACTGATACCCGGCAAATCCGACAACGGTCGTATTCCTATGTATGTCAACGTTATAGACTGAATCCATCTCAAACGCAGACACCCGGGGCGGCATTAAAGCAACGCATAAAACCAGCACCAGAACTATCGATATAATTCTTCCTTTTAACTTTTTCATAATATTACCTACCCTGAAAAATATCATATTCTTTTCATCGGAGGTCGCCGTGTCCGCTATCAAATCCGCGTTCCCGTATATTTTGATTTTTAAAGCGGTTTGATGCCCGGACTCGAGCTTAGCAATATGCGAATATATAACTATTCTATAATAGACTACATTATATCCGCATGAAAAAGCAAGCCTTTTAAAGACGGCTCTTCGGGCAAGGCGTTTTTTCTATCTGATCAGGTTTCTCACTCCGTCGTATGTTCTCCAATCAAGGCGGTTATCTTTCCATGCGCTGTCGAGATATGCGAGAGCCTTATCCGTTCCGGCAATATTTTTAAGCTGTGTAGCGGTCATCGCGGTTTCACCGTAGGGCAACAGGTTATATTCAATGTAATCCACGCCCTGCGGAACCCCTCCGGGATAGTAGTTGTCAAACCCGAATTTATAGGACTTTTTCTTTGCCGTTTTGTTTCCCGAAGAGCGAAGTCTTGCAAGCCTTGCCTGTTCTTCAGCTCTCCTTGCGTTTGCCGACGCTTGAGCCTCGGCTATCTTTGCTTTTAAATCCGCCATTTCCCCCGCTTCGGCAAGTTCAAGTTCGCCCAGCTGTCCCGAATATTCCCCCTCCAGCTTCCGACGGTTGCGAAGATAGTTATTCCTTAAATCAAGTTCGCTCGTTTCGGCAAGTCCGCCATGATAGCCGCCCATCGCCAGTCTGTCGGGAAGTTCCCTCTCGGCTATTCTTAGGGCGAGATAAGCTTCCTGCAGCGCCCTGTCTCTCTCGACGGCAAGACGGTTTCGCTTTTCGGCATACTCTCTTTCAGCCTGTTTTATCCGCGCCTCATACGGTATTTTTTCCGCTTGCGCCTGTAAATCGAAATAGTCCATTTTCCCTCCTTATACATACTTTTTGATAATTTCAAGTATTGCAAGCAAGTCCTTTTTCATTTCATCAACAGTCTGTTCAAGTTTTTCAGCCTTGTCTTCAACAGACAAAGGAATGATTTCGGGCAGTTCCGCTTTGTAGAAGTCCACGCCGTTGACATTCGCGCACCACGCATTTTCAGCAATTCTGTACCAGAGATATTTGTTGCTCGCTTCGTGCCTCATATCCCGGATTTCACAGACGTTATATATTCCCCTCCGGAGCGTTCCGATTATATTTGTGTCGTCAAGATACGGATTGCTCCTTATCCTCAGTCCGTTTATGTTTACTTTAATTTGGTCTCTCATTCTGTCCGCTGTTTCGGGTTTAATCGTCAATATTTCACCTCGTTTTATCCTGTCCGTCAATGCGCTGTTCGGGCTTATCTTCTGTTCGGAATTCGCCGTCAGACAAGGCAAGGGGTCAATCTTCGTTCCGTTCTTTCGAAGCTCAAAATGCAGATGAGTTCCGGCTGAATAACCGCTGTTGTTCATCCTGCAGATAACCTCTCCCGCCGTTACCCTCTGCCCCCGTTTTACTTTAATGCTTCCGTTTAATATATGAGCGTATAAAGAGCTTAAGCCCCAGCCGTGGTCTATCAATACATAGTTTCCGTATATCCTGTTTGCGGGATAAGTATTGCCGTACCCATCCACAACCGCCGTTACCGTACCATCGTCGATTGCGACTATATCGTGATAGGGTCCGCCGTTGTTTGAGTTCCAACCGAAATCAACGCCCAAGTGCGAAGAAGTAAACCCTCTCGTTATTGCGATGTAGTTAACCGGATATCTCATGCTCCACCTCATCGGTGTTTTCGTGAGTGCATTCTTCCTCTTTCGGCTTATCGGTAAACATAGTCTTTACCATTGCTTCAATGGCGGTTCTGTCGGCTTTATATCCCTTGCTTTCGAGATATTTAACAGCATAATCAAGTTTCTCTTTGCCGTGTCCTATTCCGTAAATCTGTTCGGCTGCGTTTACCGCAATTTCGGCATACATCAGCATTTTGTTGTACTTTTCCTCGCCTAATTTCGTTTTTAGCAGAGGAATGACAAAAGCCGTTATAAGCGTTGCTAAAAGTACGATTATTGCGTTAATTACCGGTGTTAAATCAATCATCAGTGACCTATCCTTTCAATCAAGTGATTGTCTATATTTTTAGATGCTTCTTTAAGCTCCTCTTCCGAGTCGCCCGATATGAGATGATCCAAAATCGCCTTTTGTGAAATTAAAAATATTTTTATGGTTTCCTCAACTTCCGTCATGCGTTTGACATTCTTCGAAACGGTCTGTTCCAGATACCTCAGCCTTTTAAACGGTCCGAAGAAAAGATTTTTAATGCTGATAGCCGCCCCCGTTATTACCGATATTCCGCCCGCAATAGCGAGAATTGTCATCAATGTTGTTTCCAATGCTTCGTAGCTTTTCACTTTTATGCCACCTCTAATCCGTTGACTTTTGATACTCAAGCGTTAATTCGTCTATTACGGCTGCTCTGTGATAAATACTGTTTATAAAGAAATTTGTTGAATTAAAGGATTGGATATATAAATCTATTGAACCTCCCGTCGGAGATATGTAAAGTCTCGGAAACGGTTGCGAGGCAATGTCTCCTGCTCCTCTAAACGTACCGTTAACAAGTTTAAATTTTTCCGGATTTGAAATGCCGTGAGCAACCGTAACCGAAACGGGAGGGTTTCCCGAACTCCACGCCGGAACCGAAATGTTCGTGAATGTTTTGTGATATAGAGGTTTGCCGTTTGTGCCGATGCCGACAACCTGCTCCGCCGTACTTCGGCGGATTTTTATATTCGCCTCCGCCTGCGCCAAAGCAATAGCCGCCTGTATCGGGGCAACGGCGGTGGATACGGCGTTATCCGCATAAGCAAAGACATCCTGTTCCTTGCTCGTCGGATCGTACATCGCCGCCAGCATATCCCCCGTTCCCGAAGCGAATTGAGCCTGTAATATCGCATAAGCAACTTCATCTTCCGTCAACACTCCCGTACTCGGTTGACCCAAAGCGTTTATTAAACCGTTTACCTTTTGAGCCACCATCGTCGCAAGCTTATCCATCGCCTTTTGCATATCGACGGTTGAATATCCCGGGATATCGGGCAAGCCTTCAAGCTTGTCAGCGTCTATTTCCTGTTGTGTGATTGCCGGTATATTAAAACTCACTTTTACCTCCTTATGTTTCCCCTCTCGATAAACTCAAGCGCAATTCCGTATATTCCGAAAGGTTCTTTTGCCTGTTCGTTTTTAAAGGTAAATCTCACGCTGTCGGTCTTTTTAATCTTTATCTTCCTGCCTATCGTTCTCGGGTTGGTATCGCCCGAAAAAGCGAATTTCGAAAAAGCAAGTCCGCTGAATGAAAAATACCGCGCCATTGCGCCCAAATCCCCGAGCACGACTTCTCTGTTGCTCACTTTTGCGGATATCTTTACCGATGTCGCCATTGCCGGAGCCAGTCTTAAGGCTAAATAACTGATTGTTTTGTTTTTGTAGAAATCATCACCCGAAAAGTCGAATTCCCATCTCGCTTTTATCGGCAAGCCTTCAAGATTTTCACCGAGTACCCCGACTCCGTCCATATACGACGCAAGCGAATTGTCGGCTGTAAAGAATTCCATAAGATGTCCGTCTGTCGTTCCGAAATAGATCACCTCGCCGTCGCTTGCAATTACCCTCGCCGGGATGTTGTCCCATATATACGCCTCGTAGATAAACCGCCCCGCGCTTCTCTTTTCATAGGACAAATCAATCGTGTCGAGAATATATACCTTGCCGTTTATCGCCAGCATATAAAAGTCTTTATACACGCAGGCATAAGCCTCGTTAAGGTTCGGTTCTTTGAGCAAAGCCATATCGATATACGCGCTTCGGTTTTGTATGTATCTTTCCGAAAGATATTCCATCGGCGCCGCGGCGCTTATGCCTTTAGCCGTCAAAAAGATAGGTTCTTTCACATACCCGAATGCGTGATTGCTTATCGCTCCCTCGCCCTGAATGATGTCGGTTATTCTGAAATACGCTCCCAATTTGTTAGTCAACGGTTCATCGGGATTGTTCTGTGCTTCGGGAAGTTCGCCGTATCTTAAATAGATGTTTCTCTCGTCGTCGTCGTTTTCCTTATGCGTTGCAAGGTGTTTATTGATAATCGAATATCCCATTATCTTTGATTTCTTTTGTCCGACTTCACCGTACCGGATATCCCCGAAATATGTTCCGTCGTTTCTTTCGCTGTAAAAGTCTATGTTCGGACAGTTGGGGTTTCCCGATATAAATAATCTGTCCGCGTTTCCGTTAAGTCCGTAAGATATCCCGAATTTACAGCCGTTCACCTTTTGGCGGTAATCGTTATTAACCACGCTGTATGTTATCTTGACGTTATCCTCGCCCGTTACCGGCGGTGCGCCCGGAGCAGTCGTAAAGGTTACCGTTCCCGTAGTCCTGTTTACCGAAAAATCCGTGCCTTCCGTTTTATCCACCCATACTCCCTGTGAGTTCTGAACCTGAGCCGTTACCGTATCGCCTGAAAGTCCGTTGAAAGAAAGCTGATATACCGTTACGCTCGCTTCACCTAAAAAGCTGTCTCTTCTCTTATCGGACAACATATTCACCGGCTCGTATGTCGTGCCCGCTCCTGCCGGTTCTTTTCCGATGGTTACAGTCGGAATATATGCGTGGTTTTCCGCCGGTTCTATAGCCGTATCGGCGCATCTCAAGAGTTTAAGTCCGTCTAATATGTATAGATAATCGCCCAACTGGATAGCGTAGCTTTTTACATCGTTCGCAGATGAATACTTTTCAACATCGTCATAAAATATCTTTGTTCCGCTGTGAATAACTTTCATTCCCTTAAAGAAGTAAATGCCGTTTATCTTCGACGGATATTGTTTTAAAAGCTTGTACCCGGTTCTTTTCCTTATCTTTCCGGGCAAGTCCCTTATCATATTCATACCGTCGCAACTTCTCTTTATATCGACATTCGCCGGCTGGTTTGATAAGTCCACACCGCCGAAATATTCGATATTAAACTTTCGTTTGCTCACTCTCGGAGCCGTTATGTTTCCCGTGATTTTAGGCATCGCTAATCACCCATTTTATAAACATCAACTATCTCTGTGCTTATCAGCTTTGATACTTCACTTAATGCGACAACATACCGTCTTCTGAAATCCTCCGCCCTGTATGTATCGCCGTCGTCGGAAGCTACCAAAGAAGCGATAAAATAACTTAAAGCGTATTGCTGTAATCGGTCGTCATACTCGATATCTTCATCTTCCGAAGTAATCTGTTGCGGTGCGGTGAGAGATTCGCGTCCTTCATATAGTCTGATTGAATTCTCGGCTTGAAAACTTTCAGCCAATGCCTGGTTTATCCAGGGAACGATATACTGAACGAGCGTAAAATCCTCGTCCCTATTCGTCGCCATTAAAGCCATTCCGTTGTCAAATATCTCTTTAGCAGTCATTAAATTCTCCCGATAATCCGGCAAAGAGGGGTTTCCCCCTCAATGCCTTTAATGTTGATTAAGCAGTCAATGTCTGTGTTGCAACCGTAGAGGGGATCTGTCCCGTCTTTGTCGCGTAACATTTGACAACGGTTCCCGCCGTCGTCACGTCGCTTCCGCTGCCCATCTTTACAGTCATAGAATATCTCGGGTCGCTCCCGTCGGTTGTGTAGTGATAGGTTCCGCCGGTTACTCCGGAGAATACTCCACCCGAAGCCGCGATTGTCGGGGTCGTCGTCTTTGTCGCAACGGCGGAGTCGAAGAAAGCGTAAACGCCGTTTGATCTGTGTCCGAATACGAAACAGTCGTAATACTGTCTGCCCTCGAGCAGATTTCCGCTTATGCCCGGGGGATCCGTATGCAGTTTGGTTTCATCAAGCTTTACCGGTGCGGTCGCGCTGTCGCCCTGAACGATTAAAAAACATAGCCCCGAAGGCCATCTTGTTGCAGGGACTTTAATGACCGACATATTGTCGTAATAACCGACTTCCCCCTTTTCAAGCGCGGCTTTGCCTAAAGTATCTATCCCTAAAAACTCCGGAGAATGTTTTAAGAACTTATAGTTTTCCGCATTCAGAAAGAGTATTCTTTTTTCCTGCGCTATCTCGTTGTCGTCGAGCGTTTGAACCCCTGTGCTGATGAGGTCGGCTATAGTGGTTTTTGCCGGTTTGGTGGACGCGATACTGTTACCGGCTTTTTGAGACAAAGCCTCGAATATATACTTATCCATAGTCGGAACCGCCTGTTGTTCGACCTGCAGTCTCAACATTGAAGCCGCTATTTTGAGATTGCTCTGGTCTTCCTTATTTCCCCTGTCTATCGTCAGCGAAAATGACTTGTCCTGCGTGAGCTGCATTTCCTGTACTGTATCCCCCATTTCGGTCGGAGTTCCGTAACGGTTTGACGCCGCCGACCTGTTATAGTTTGTCATGGGAACGGTAAGAGGCACCATTACTTTGACGGTTTTAACACCCGTGAAGTCGTATTTGTTTGAAAGTCTGCCGGCAATGAATGATTTTTCGGAAAATGCCTTTCCTATCTGTTTTGCGTATTTATCGTGAAGAGTAATCGCCATTATTTAATCTCCTTTTATAGATAGTTTTCCCACCCTTCAATGAAGGGGTCTTTCTTTTCTTCGGCAGTTCCTTTCGATAAACTGCCTGTTGATTTTTCTTCCGTCAGTCTGGCCTTTTGATACCCTTCGATTTTTTGAGTCATTTCCTGGACTTCCCTCGTCCTGCTGTCCAATTGGTGTCTAAGATATGCGGTTTCGGGCTCCAAACCCGACCGAACAAGCGAATAGACTTCATCGGGGATTTTGTCCGCTCCCTCTATCTCGGGATGAGACATAAAGAATTTAACCCACGGATTGTCCGATTCCCTGTCGTTTCGCTCTCTGACAATTTTAAGAGTATCGACCTTTTCTTTCGCCATAATGTCAACGGTATTCTCGTCAAGTTCCGGATATCTCTTTTTAAGGTCGTCATACGCTCTTTCATACTCGTACCGTCCGCTGACTTCTCCTACAACTCCTGCGAGCTGTGCGACTATCTCCCCCTCGCTTTGTCCGCTTTTTTCTGCAAAAGCCGTGACAGCCGAGATGATGTGTCCGTAACGCTTGTCGATACGGTCTTTAAGATGGTCGTAGTTCATACCTTTTTGAAGAGTATCTACAAATGCCCTGTCATCCACTCCAAACGCCTTTGAGAGTTTCCCCACCGCTTCGGTATCAAGGTCCAACACAAGGTCTTTGTGTTTAAATCTGATACCTTCTTCGGTCGTCGTTTCCTCTGTTTCGGTCGTTTTTTCCGTTGTTTCTTCAACGGTTTCGGTTTCAGTAGTTTCGGTTTCCTCAACAACTTGCCCGGTCTGCCCGTTTTGTGAAAATCCCTCTACTATCATTTCTTCAAAATCCATAATTTCCCTTTCCCGCCCGGTTTGGCGTCGGCTTGGTTTAGCCTATACTTTTTCGTTTTAAACTTTTTAACCGAGTTCATGCCGGATTGTTTCAACCGCTTCTCTCGAAGACATTTTGCAGGCCGGATTGATACAGGACAGCTCCTGCACCATCACCGCCTTATCGCCGGCAACTTCGGTATGTGTCTTTGTAACCTTAAGTTCCAGTTCACAATCGGGACAATTCATTTTTCTCCTTTCCAAATCCCCGACGCCCCCGCCCCGCGTCCTCACATATTCGGGATTTTATTCTCCTCTGCCTCTTCGGCCGCACAACCGCATATTATCTTTTAAAACAGGCGACATACCACGACAGCATCTTTGGATTATTCATTTACTTCGACGGAAGTTTTATATAAAATAGATTTTGGAATTTTAATTTGATACAGCGGGGAATAGAAATGAACAAACGCCTATTTATCCTTATTATTTTTCTTTTATCTCTCGGCCTTTTCGCCGTATACTCAAACAAAAAAATACCGCCGGTTCCGAAAACCGGCGATGAGACGAATATTATTATCTGGATAGCGCTCGCTGCTATAAGCCTCATTCTTGCTGTTGTCCTTATCATTTCCGCAAGACGGAAAAACAAATATTCTTTGAAAAAAAAGGTTGAGAAAAAAGAGGAGGAATCCGGCGAGAAAAAGATTGTATTTAAAGCCGAAGACTACGAATAACGGCGGTAAAAAAAAGATTTTTAAACAAAAAAAGACGCAGGTCAAAAGCCTGCGTCTTTTTACTTTTTTTACAAAACAGGCCGGAGAAAACCTTTATAGTCAAGGCGTTTTCTTTTATTAAATACCGCCAGTCTTTACATATAATGTTAAATATAATATAATATTTCATCGAAAGGATTGGTGCAGATAAGTGAACGATATTTCTGATCAGGACCCTCCGAACCCTCGAAGTACTGATTTGTTTTATCTTAAAAATTTAATTGTATATTTTAAATTTCTGCGCATATGGCAGGGGGTATGTTTATGTTGACCCTAACGCCGTGTGTTTTTTTATTCCTGTTTTATGTCCCGGCGGTTTTTCCGGCATTCAGGAAAGGTTTCCGCCATATTTCGGAATTCCCTAAGGAGGTAATATTCTGAACGATCGACCTATAATCTGGTTACTGTTTCTTCAATTCATTTTTATATTCATAAATGCCATATTTGCAAGCGCCGAGATGGCGGTAATCTCCATGAACGACAACAGGCTTGCAAAGCTCACCGCAACCGGCGACAAACGCGCCGTAAGGCTGACCAAGCTCATAGACCAGCCGTCGAGATTTCTCTCCACCATTCAGGTCGGAATCACCCTCGTAAACCTGTTTAGCTCCGCGGTTGCGACCGGCAACTTTTCCGATAGGCTTGTTGCCCGGTTTATCAAAATCGGCATCAACCTGCCCGAACCTTTAATCAGGGCAATTTCGGTAATCATCATCACCCTCCTGCTCACATATTTTACCGTACTTCTCGGCGAGCTTATCCCCAAGAGAATAGGCATGAAGAAAGCGGAGAGCCTGGCACTAGGAATGTCGGGACTTATATATTTTCTTTCCAAACTCTTTACCCCCGCAGTCTGGCTGTTTACCGTTTCAACAAACGGACTTTTAAGACTTTTCGGCGTTGACCCTCACAGCGAAGACGAAAAAAACGCCGAAGAGGAAATCAGAATGCTCCTCGCTTCAGGCAAACAGCAGGGCACGATTCTGCCGGAAGAGCAGGTCATTATCCAAAACCTCTTTGAGTTCGACGACACCTTTGCGGAGGAGGTAATGACCCACCGCACCGAGGTCGTTATACTTTGGCTCGAAGACAGCGACGAGGAATGGGAAGAGACGATAAAGGAAAACCGCTATTCGGTATTTCCGATATGCGACGATACCGCGGATAATGTCGTCGGCATACTCAATGTGAAAGATTATTTCAGACTGGACGATAAATCCCGCAAGTCGGTCATGGACGGCGCCGTGCAGCCCGTCTATTTCGTACCGGAAACCGTCAGAGCGGACATCCTGTTCAACAACATGAAGACATCGAGAATTCACTTTGCCGTTGTCGTCGATGAATACGGCGGAATGAGCGGAATAATAACTATGAACGACCTTCTCGAAGAACTCGTAGGCGATTTGGAAGACGACCAAACGGCGCCCGTGGAAGCACCGCCGATAGAAAAGATAGGTGAAAACACCTGGAGAATTGAGGGCACCGTATCGCTTGAAGAAATCACCCACGAACTCGGCGTGCTCCTCCCCGAAGATGAATACGAAACTTTCGGAGGACTTGTTTTCGGACTTTTAGGAAGCGTGCCGGACGACGGAAGCATGCCCGAACTCGAAGACTACAACCTAAAAATTCAGGTAACGGAAATCAAAGACCGCAGACTCGTAAGCGCGATAGTAAGCGTCGTTGAACCCGAACCCGAAGAAGAAACCGAAGAAAAAGAATAGTATTTTAAAGTCAACCCCCGCACCTGCATTTTGCTGGTGCGGGGGTGTTTTGATTTCTAGTGAACAAGAAACAATATGGGCTAGTTAATTATATAAACTCCAGTTTCTCTCTTTCTTGCCTTGCTTATTATTGTTGATGATGATTGTTGTTATCTCTATTCCCCAATTCTGCAATTTTGTGCTTTTTGCCCTTTCCTTCTGACTCATTTAGGGTAAATTCTTTCTAAGGTGTTCTTCAAATAATGTATCCGGTATTGGTGTTAGTCCTTTTTCTCCTGAACTATTATTGTTATCTTCAATATATGGTGTAACCGTTGACATTATGTCCGTATAACCATATGCTCCCCTACTCGCTACACATTTAGAGCAGGGTTTCCATTTTCCCCTCGCTATAGCTTCTTCTAATGAACTATAAAAGATGTCTTCTGACCTTGATAATGCCACACAGTCTTCTGTTGAGTGAAAACTTTTTCCATTTGGAGTCCAATAAACTTTTTCATAATTTATCGGTTTAATGTTTGTCGGTATGCTATCCCAAAAATCGGCATCTGCATTTTCAACCTTATACATCGCCTGTTCTATCAATTCTGCATTCGTTTCTTCTATAAGTTCAAGGGCTTTTTCTTCTTTAATTTTTAACACTGATTTAGTTTCGAACACAATAAAGAACGAAAGAATTATTAATGCTGTCAGCCACCCATTCACCGTGCTAGAGTTCCATTTTTCTTTGCTAGGCTTAACTACTGCTTTTACAAAGATAATCACCCAATATATCGCGTTGCACAACAACATAATTTGAGTCAAGATATCTAGTAAATCCCACGACAGCTCCGTAAATATTGTTGGCTCTACTATTGCATACGCACCCATAGAAGCTAGCACTAATACCAAATAAAGAATATAAAGCGGATTGTCATTTATCTCATACATTCCGGCAAAATCTAATGTTTTTGACCTTTTTCTTATTACCTCAATAACAGCCGACAAAAATGAAAAAAAACCGATTATTAGTATCAGGCCTGAAGCAATCATCACGGCACCTCTTTATAAAACGCTATTATTGATGATGATCGTTGTTATCCATATTTCCCATATTAAACAAATCATCAATCTGTTTTTGAATATACAAATCTCGCTCCATAGCCTCTCGAAGCGACTGCTGGTCTATTAAGTAATTGATACTGTGTAAATATTCCTGTATATGTTGTTCAGTAGGCTTTGCCTTTAATATGACAATCAAGGTTCCTATTATGAACCCTATTGCAAAACCGCCAAGTCTGTTATTCAAAAACACAGCCACCAACGTACTAACCACCAATATTATTATCACATTGATTATTATTGTGTATAAATCCCGTCTTTTTACCCTCATTTTATCATACTTAATTAAAGAGTCTTCTATAAACTTTGTTGCTACCGGACCGACTCTTATTGTCGCCACTACTTGAAATACACAGAAATTTGCTACTAAAAAACCGCCGAATACCAACAAAACATCAAACAGATACGCTAGCATCTCATCACCTCGTTTTATTTTCCTTTATAAAACGCAATCGCCTTTTCCAAAAAATCAATCGTTACTTCAAAATGTTCCGCTACTTCCCACTTATCCATATAAGACAACAATTCTTTCAGCTCGTTCTCCGGAACAAGTTTTTTTATTGCCCATTTATCAGCACGGCGCTCGTGCCTGGAGCGCAAATCAAACGGACTGAATATATTGTAGAAACTTCCAGTCAAACAATGCCCCAGTTCGTGAGCAAGGTGTACCCTTTCATTTACCCTTTGCCACATCAAACCGTAATCAAGAGCAATATAACAGTTTCCGTTAAGTGTTGCAGACTGCGCACCATTCTCTGGCGTGTTGAAGTAAGTGACTTCAATTCCATTCAACTCTGCAACTTCAAATAAATTATCCATATTTTTTCTTCTTTTCTCTCTCTTTCACATATTGAGCGAAGTTTTTGACTTCGTCCATCATTTCTTCGGTTACTTCTTTGTCGCCGTCAAATAGAGCATGAAGTAATATATCGTCTATGTTAGCAGAAGGTGGCGCTGTAATATCTGTCTTTCCGAGCAAATAATCGACTGATACATCAAAGTACTCCGCAATTCTTACAAGAGTTTCGTTGTTGGGTTCCCTATCCCCTGTTTCATACCTTGATATTGTGTTCCTCTTGACTCCGAGATAATCAGCCAATTCTGTCTGCGTTATTCTCCTTTTTTCCCTTATATCTTTAAGTTTCATAATGGTACCTCCTACTTCATTATAGATACCAAGATGGCAACTGTCTATATAATTACCAAAATGGGATTTTCTTTAAAACGGGCTTGAAAGCTTCCCGATATGGTACTATAATGATACCGGCAAGGGACTAAAGGAGATAAAGTTGAGAAATTTTTCAGAAATTAGACGAAAAAACGGATACAGAATCAGGTAGAAAAGAATCTAATAGCGGAATATTGATAGCACTAACAAATTTGAAGTCTAAGAAAGCATAACTAAAGTACAGTCCATTAGTACGGACAACAAAAAACTGTCCAATAATCAGGACAGCAGGGAGGAATAAATGACATTAATCAATTATTTAATACTCGCTATATCTTTAATAATTCTTCTCTTACCTTTACTGATTCGCATATTCGAACTTTGGAATCGTCCAGTCTTGCTTAATATAATCGTTGCTTTATTTGCGCTTTTAGCAGTCGCTGGTTTTGTTCTTATTGGAATAATGATTTACCCATACTTCAGCTGAAATCTGCATTAAGATCTTCTGGTCTTAACAGGCTAGAAATCTGTGCTTCTCCCGACTTTCTAATGGGTTTACCTACAGAAGTAACAAATTCTATTTCGAACGGGATCATTGAAATGCGATTCACATCTTCTTTTAAATTTTTATCCTGTTCTTCAATATCATGAAAATTCACGTTATTCCCGGTTGAAGGAATTAGAACAGTTACCTTTTTTGATTCATACCCCTCAAGACGGATTGGAAATTTAGACATTGCTTCTCCAATATTCCAAATCATTCCTTCCCCCATATACTCTCCAAGATTTACAGCAATAGGTTCAGAGTTATCAAATCTAAATGTGAAATCGTTGTCACCCCATATATTCTCATTATATTTGTCTTTCACCCTTACGCTAAGAATATTTATTGGAAGCGCGGAATTGTTGACAAGCAAAGCTTCTGTAGCAAACGAGGAAGTCGAGCCGTGAGCAGGATAAACAGACGGGAAGATATAAGTCATATTCCCGGGGGCTCTGGAGTCATCATCCGAAGGAATATAAATTTTTAAATTTCGTTTTTTATGAAGAAAATCCAACACTTGAACATAAGCTACAGCCACGGAAATTACAAACGAAAGCACTGTGAGAATGTCATTAAAAGTTGAGTTCATAACTCCCCCCATTATTATGTTAACTACAAACTTAGAACTAATTAAGAATATCACAAATATAAGAAAAGAGGCAATACATCAAAGTTGTGAGAAGCTGAAGAAAAAAATAATTATATATTACAACCCCGCACCTGCAAAAAGCAGGTGCGGGGGTTAGTTCTTTACTCAGCTTCATCGTCAGGGCAAACTGCGCTTCGTTCAAATACTCTGCTTCGCTCGTCCCTCCCCCGATATGACTCTCGTCATATCACCCCCCTCGTACTCACAGAGCACAGGTAGTCTGAGGAGGGCTTTTATATGCTTCGCTTAAGTTTTGTGCTTTTTATTAGGCTCCCTCTATCGAGGGAGCTGGTTTCGTAAGAAACCTGCCTGTGCTCGGAGAGTAAGGGAGTGTCAACTGCGAAACTAAAGCGTGTTTTCCTGTCATTAATCTATCATCAAAACTCTATTGTTTTCCCTTCCCCCGT
>JAAYNJ010000025.1 GCA_012520915.1 Oscillospiraceae bacterium | reverse complement strand
CCGTTATCTCAAGCTCGATATATTTAGGATCCACACCGCTTTCCTTTATAACCCTTGTAAAATCGGAAATGAAATTTTCCCCATCAAACTGCACAATCGACAGGTTTACCGAAACTCTAAGGGGAGGAAACCCTTTTTCAACGAGTTTTCTGTGTTCCTTGAGCGCCTCTTCAAGCACCCAGAGTCCGACATCATAAATCAGTCCCGTCTGCTCAAGCATAGGTATAAACCTTATTGGCGGGATTCTTCTGTTGTCGTCGGTAGTCCATCTGAGAAGCGCTTCGAACCCCACCGTCTTTTCGGTTTCGCAACTTATCTGAGGCTGATACTCAAGTGAAAATTCTTTATTCTCAAGCGATCTGAACAGCTTATTCGTGAGAAGGGTGGTCTCCGCAACATCGCTTTCCAGACTGTCTGTATAGAAAACAAAATCTTTGTCGGTGTTCATTGCCTCATAGCCCGCCAAATCGGCGTTCTTC
The DNA here is from genome assembly GCA_012520915.1 of Oscillospiraceae bacterium. Classification (GTDB taxonomy): domain Bacteria; phylum Bacillota; class Clostridia; order Oscillospirales; family Ruminococcaceae; genus WRIP01. Next base: position 3,001 of record JAAYNJ010000025.1, on the reverse strand, counting down.
AAAAGAGTATCCGCATCCTTTCCGTGTTCAGGATAAACCGATATTCCTATGCCGACAATTACAAATAACGCTTCAACACCCGATTCCGTCGATATCGGATGAGAGAAGGAAGACAAAATTCTCTCGGTACATTCCACAATCTGTTCAGTGCCTTTTATATCGGGCAAGACAACGGCAAAATCGCCCTCGCCCGTTCTAGAGACATAACAGCATTCACCAAAAAGACTATTCAGAATCTTAGCCGACTCTATCATTACCTGTTCGCCTACGGCGTGGCCGAAAGTGTCGTTTATCATCCTCAGGTTTTCAAGTTCGATATCCAGAACCGCTATTTTTCTATCTTCTTTGATGTCGGATATCATTTCATTCAGTCTAATTTTCAGCATATTCCTATTCGCCAGCTTTGTGGATTCATCGAAATATGCGAAATCAAACAGCATTTCTTCGTATAAGAGCTTGTTTGTTGTATCACCCAATATATTTGTGATTATTTTCAGAAAATCCAGCCGGCTTTCCGTGAATTTTTTATCGCTTCGTTCGGCATACTCAATGACTAAAATTCCGGCTGTCTTTTCCTCGGCATTTACCGGTAGAGCGAAGAAAGAGTTGATTCCTCTCGACAGGAAAAAATCTTTCTGATATCCGGCTCCGTCGATGGGAAGCTCCGCGACATCTTCGCAAACTATGGGCGTGTTTGAATCTATCATTGATTTTACTTCGGGTGAATCCGCAACCTCAAACACGGTTCCCACGGAAAAGGGGGGCGGTTTGCTCTCTGTATTATTCGAATACATGCTGTAAATCGTGGAGGTTTCATAGTCGTCGTCAAGCTCAAACAATAATGCGTTCTCAAACTTGAGTATTTCGGCAATCATTTCGAGCAATTCTTCCGTTTTCTCTTTTGCGTTTTCGTTGTTGACCGAAATAAAGCTTGTGGAAATCTTTTCAAGCGTTTCCTGTTCTTTTGAATATCTTTGATACGCCTGCAGTTTTGATTTGTATTCGTTCGTGAGGTATCGTACGGCGTAATAGGAGAGAACGATAATAAAAATTCTCTTCAGATATTCGCCGGTGTCGATAACGGCGGATACTTTTGGATATAGTATCCAAACAATGACCTGAATTAAAAGAGTAACTATTAAAAAGACATAAGCATGGGCATCGCTGTCAAGAACAACGGTATAAAGCATAAATATCGTATACACCGCCCATATCGTTACCGCTCCCGTACCTAAACCTGAAATAATGAAGGCAGACATTCCCGTTAAACTCAATATCAGAAATATGGTGTTCTGCTTCGCATAGCTTTTTGACATAAACGGAATAAACTTGAGAGATAAGCCGATGATTAAAATGATAAATGCGAGTGTGAACTCGTCCGCCATATTTTTTCCGCCGATAAAATATCCCGAATAAAAGGATCCGAAAGCGCCGATTATAAAAATGGCGGTCGCAGTTTCAAACAAACGCGACCTGCTTTCATCCGACAAGGCATAAGGATTCAAAGGCAGGAATTCCAAACGCTCTTTCTCAATAAGAAAACCGAATTTTTTTAAGGATAAATAAAGAAAAACTGCGGGGAGCATCATAAACGCAAGTATAAGTTTGGGAATCTGAGTCAATCCCAAAATACCGGGTAAAGCATCCGTTATCGAACCCGCTAAAAAGGCAAAGAATAATGATATCAAAAAATATGTTGAAATCCGCTTCAGAGGGGTCTTCGGTTCAAGTTTTCTCCACCAGCGGACAAACAATACAGCGGTAATGGCGGTGGCTGTAATGTAGTAAATGTTGATCCAATGCTGCCCGAGATTTGCGGGGAGGGTATTTTTCCATCCGAAGTCGGTCTGTTCCATTTTATATTGTTTTCCCGCGAGGATTCCGAATGGCGCAAAAAGGATTATATTTAAGAGGCAGGGCAGATAAAATAAAATTATTCTGATCGGTTTGTTTAATTTAAATCTGCTGCCGGTCAGGACCAGAGTCAAATGCAGAAGAAGTGAATGAAAAACTCCCCAGCCGAAAACGGAGAAGCACCTCCAAAAAACGCTCGACTCCGCCGTCGGCGCCGAGTTTGAAATGGCATAGGAAAAAGACCAGATTGCCATTGAACTTGTCACTGCCAAAAACAGTCTGTTGGTACCGCTCTTTACGTTTGTGGCTACTATATACGTGCCGAAAATCATGTAAAAACAACCGCAGATATAGTACATCGTTGAAAACAAAAGACCGTACTTCACCTTTTACCCTCCGATGTATGCTTCAATTCCCGGTTCTTTATCGCAAATTATTTAAATCTCTTCGATTTACGGGACCTTTATCTGCTTCCGGTACGGTTTTTGCATTTAAAACTGCGATATATACCGCCGTACCTGTAAAGCGATTACATTGTAACATATAAATTCAAATAATATATTAAAAAAACAATAATTATAAAGTTTTCATCTATATTGGTCTAAAACCGGGAATAATAAGTCTTTTCTTTTCTGTTTTTACAACAGTTCAGAATAGATATGCCGGTATTTAATGTTATAACATAAAAAGCACGGTTTGTGGTATAAATTCTTCGTCCTTTTCGGTTAGGTAATAAATTGTATTTCAGCTTCCTTTTTTAGAAACTCCCTCAGCGCATCCGGTGTAAGCGGTTTAGAATAATAAAAGCCCTGTATTTCATCGCATAGGATGCCCCTGAGCAACTCAGCCTGATTCTTCGTCTCAACTCCTTCGGCGGTAATGCCCGCCTTAAATTCTTCTGCCAACAGAATTATCGTTTTTGTTATCGGCGCGCTTTTGTCATCCAAATCGATGTGGTCTATTATTGCCTTGTCTATCTTTATCCTGTCAAACGGAACCAGCTTTAAACGGTTAAGAGACGAGTATCCGCTTCCGAAATCGTCTATGGCTATTTTTGTACCGAGTTCTTTTAATTTGAACAGCTTTTTGATTATTTCCGTAGGGTCTTTGGAAAATAAGCTTTCCGTTATCTCAAGCTCGATATATT
>JAAYNJ010000024.1 GCA_012520915.1 Oscillospiraceae bacterium | reverse complement strand
CGCATTTCAGCAATATTTTAATTACTTTGATTGCCCACTCTGTAGGCGGGTGGCCAATACACTTGGTGTATTCTGTGATTATCTCTTCTCTAGTCATATTTCTCATTTTGTTTTTTCCTTTCCGCTACTTTCAGCACAATAAGCATTCCAGCCTTCTAGTGTGTTTATATCCGGCTTGCCGGGTGTCGGTCTAAATGCATAAAGAGGAAGTATGCCATACTCTTCATCTTCAAAAATTCTAATTCGCACCAATCCAGGTGTGTCATCTATATCAATAATCTCTTGCTTGGTCTTATCCATCTTAATATCCTTTCTCTTTTGTCAGGTTTTGTCAGGTTCTCACCGTTATGCTGTTTCGGCATAACGGTTGCATTGGTAGTTTCTATAATTCATATAAAGATTCGTCAATGTCCTGGTATTGAGCTTCGTGATCACGTGTTTTTAATATGCCGCTTGTGGCAAAGTGATTAATGTTGTGATCGCTTTTCTTTACTCTTGTAAAAAATAAGATGGCAGATGATTTCATTAATTCAATATCGGTATTATCAATGGCCATTACTATATCGCCCACGAAGTGCTGTTGAATCGTGTCATGTACTCGCTTTATCTGTTCTAACTTTAATTGTGGATGCTCCACGCCCTTTATGGATTCGAATAGTCTACCGTACCATTCCATAAATGAAGCTATTTCCTTTGATAAGCCTTCAATATTAAAAATATTTTTTAAAGAAAAATAAATGTGAGTATTCGCCGGGGGCGAATCACCATTATCCCCACCATTATTATTACTCACTTCAATATTAGTATATTCAGTCTTAGTATAATCATTATTAGTAGTATGCTGTTTCGCGTTTTCGCATTTCGCGTTTTCGCGTTTTCCGTTTTCGCAAAACGGCATAACGGTGGGTTGCTCGTATATGGTATATTCATAACCATCAAAACGGCCTTCTTTTCTCTTTTTTGAGCGTGTCACATAGCCACAATCAATCAATACTCTAATGCCGGATCGTACAGCTCTAAGTCCATCACTAAAATGTGAAGCAATCTCTTTTTCATTAAACTGCCAATCATCCGGCCGGCTCAACATGTATAACAATACGGCTGTTGCCATGCCGGTAAGCCTACTATCACGAATGGCTGTGTTAGCTATCTGAGTATAATTGCCTTCTGTTTTGTCCGCTCTAATTATTGCCATCTTCTATATATTTCTTTCAATGAATTAAAGTGAATTGCTCTTTTTCTGATAATTTGATAAAATCAAAAAGAGTTCAGTGAACTCACGAAAAGTAAGCGTTTGCGCCGTGTAGACTTTGCTAGAGTGTGACGGAGCGACGCTTATTTTTATTATTCGGTGTTTTTGTGTTCTTGCCATCGTATCAGTCCTAACCTTTCTAAAAGATAGTTTTTGTTAATCTTTGCCCTTAGTGTTATGTAGCCCTGGTCCTTAAGCTCGCTGTTTAGCTGTGAGATCAACTTATAGCTTGAGCTTTCCGGAAGTCCAGTTAACTCCATGACATCCTTTGCATTAAGTAGCATTTCAGTCTCCTTCCTTAAAAAAGCTGTGCCTGTGACTTTTTTTTACTTTAGTTCTTTTAGGGGTAAGGGTGTCGACCATCTCTCTTCCCATCCGAAAACGCCACAAAGCGCATGATTTTATAGAACATAAGCGCACTTCTTTCGCACTTCCACAACAACAGTCTAAACATTTAGCTCTAATCGCTTTTGATCTCGTCAATCGTTCCATAAAATTACTCTCCTTCCATCAATAGTTCTTTCGGCTCAACACGCAGTACCTTAGCGATTTTAACAAGGCTGTCAGGTAGGCAAGTGCCGCGTCTTAAAATAACATTCAGGGTTACTCTGCTAATCCCTGCAGCATCTGCCAGTTCCGCTTGGGTCATCAAGCGTGTTGCATACAGTATTCTGATTTTGGTAGCGTTGATCTGCATGGTCAATCTCCTTTCTTTATTGCTTGATAATCATTTTAATACTTGTTTTTAATTCTGTCAATATGATTTATAAGTATTTGTTGTATTTTTACAAAAAGTATATAAAATTAAAGATGAAGGGGGTGGAGTAGTGATAAACGAAAAATTAAAAGAAATTAGAGAAAAATCCGGCCTGAGTCAGGTAGACTTTGCCAATCGTCTGGGGTTAAGCCCTTCAACCTACGGTTTTTACGAGCGTGGAGAGCAACAGATGAGAGCCGATACCATTGTGAAACTCTGCAATGAATTCAACGTCTCTGCTGATTGGCTACTAGGTACGGAAGGCACAGATACAGGAATTGAGACTTATAAAGATGCTATATTGCTTTTAGATAAACTTTTTGACGCGTTTGTATATCAAACTGATAGTGAATGGCCAGGCTTCCATCCTTTTGAGCGCCCTATCACTGACGTTGCATGTATAGTTCTACACGATGCTACACTGTCTGAATATATCGATGGTCGCGGGAAAATGGATAATCTGTTAGCAGAGGGCACAATTGATAAAACTACTTTTGAAACATGGCTTAATGGAAAAAAGGCGGAACTTGATACAAAGATTACTGAATATACGAATCCCGATGATTTACCTTTCTAGGTAGTGACATGCCATCATACAAAGATACAAAAGCGAATACTTGGTACTGCAAATTTTATTACCAGGACTATGAGGGAAACCGCAAACAGAAATGGAAAGGCGGTTTTCTTTTAAAGCGTGAAGCTGATGCCTGGGAACGTGAGTTCTTGAGGACAAAAAACTTTCAACCGGATATGTTGTTTTCAACATTCCTGGAGCTTTACGATAGCGATACTTCGCCCCGGATCCGTGAACATACACTACAAACACGAAGATACATCATAAAAAATCATATAATGTCTTTTTTTGCTGACATGCCTTTGAATAGCATTGACGCAAAAACAATTGTTACTTGGCAGAATAAGCTGATTAAAAAAGGATTGGCACAAAAAACGCTGACAAACATTCATAAATGCCTGTCAGCTATTTTTAATCATGCTGTTAGATTTTACGGTCTGAAAAATAATCCTTGTAAGGTTGCCGGTTCACCTCGATTAACAGATCAGATAAGCAAACCTATGCGGTTTTGGACTCTGGAGGAATATAGAAGCGTTATTCAGCATATCGATGATATAAAGGCTAAAACGGCCATTATGCTCTTATATTATTCCGGAATGCGAAAAGGGGAGCTCTTAGCTCTAACATGGGATAAACTTGATTTAGAAGAGTGTACTGTCACCATAGATACATCATATCAGCGTTTGAATGGCCAACCAGTAATTACAGCAACAAAAACGGGAATAGCTAGAACGATTATGTTGCCGGAACAAGTAATTGAACAGCTTAAAACTTATAAGGCTGCGTGTTATCGGCCGGAAGATTCTGATTTTGTTTTTCACTGGGAAAAACGATTCATTGAACAAGGAATTAAAATCGGTAGCGAAGTTTCAGGAGTTAAGCGGATCCACGTTCACGGTTTAAGGCATAGTCATGCTTCACTTTTGATACAAATGGGAGTGAATGTTGTTTTAATAAGCAAACGACTTGGCCATGAAAAGGTATCTACAACACTTGATACATATAGTCATTTCTTCCCAACAGAAGAAAAAAGCGTTATAGAACGCCTTAACATAATATAATTTATAGTAGGTTTTTAGTAGGTTAGAAATGACAAAGCCCGTAGAATCCATGCTCTACGGGCTTCGTGGTGGAGACGAGGGGGATCGAACCCCTTACCTCTTGAATGCCATTCAAGCGCTCTCCCAAGTGAGCTACGCCCCCGAAACACTCTGATAATTATATTAAAGCAATAGAAAAAAGTCAATAAATCCTAAATGCAAAAACATAGATTGATAAATAGATGCAAAATACCGAACAGAATTCACTGTTCGGTATTTTGCAGGTATTATCTTTTACACATTGCTGCAAACATTAATATTTAGAGTAAAAGATTCCTTGGCGGAGAAGGAGGGATTCGAACCCTCGAAGCCGTTTTGCGACTTACACGATTTCCAGTCGTGCGCCCTCGACCAACTAGGCGACTTCTCCATAATAAATTTTGATTAATTAAGACACAGAAAATAATACACTAATAACAGAATCTTATCAAGTAGATAGTTTCAAGCTTTTAATTTTATTAATATATGTTAGAATAATAAAACCTTTTAAAATTAAGTAAGTATCGGGGGAAGGAATGAAAATTACAAGAGTTTGTGAAATACAAAACAGTATGAAAGAGCTTTCCGGAAAAATTATCAGAGTTTGCGGATGGGTGAAGACGTCCAGAGAATCCAAAACTATAGGATTTGTTGAAATTAACGACGGGAGTTCTTTTGAAAATCTACAGTGTGTTTTAATGGCTGAAGAAGTTGAAAATTTTAAAAAGATTTCAAACGCATCTGTAGGAAGCTCTATATGTGTTACGGGGGAATTGGTTCTTACTCCTGAGTCAAAACAACCGTTTGAGCTGAAAGTTATAGAAGCTCAAATAATGGGAGGTACAGGAGATGACTACCCTTTGCAGAAGAAAAGGCACTCGCTCGAGTTTCTGAGAACAATAACTCATTTAAGGCCACGGACCAATACATTCAATGCGGTTTTCAGGGTTCGCAGTGAAACGGCCATTGCAATACATAAGTTTTTTTATGAAAGAGGTTTTATATATGTTCACACTCCAATAATCACCGGAAGTGATTGTGAAGGCGCGGGAGCGATGTTCCATGTAACCACGCTGGACATGAAGAATACTCCTGTCACGGAAAACGGAGATGTTGACTTTAAAGAAGACTTTTTTGGAAGAGAGGCTAATCTCACTGTGTCCGGACAACTGGAGGCTGAGGGCTTTGCTTTGGCTTTCGGAAAGGTATATACATTTGGACCGACCTTCAGAGCGGAGAATTCGAATACGCCCCGACACGCAGCGGAATTTTGGATGATAGAACCTGAAATGGCATTTTGCGATATAAATGACAATATGGACATAGCCGAAGATTTAATTAAATATATAATTAACCATTTAGAAGACAAATGTCCTTCTGAAATTAGCTTTTTCAACAAATTCTATGATAAGGAGCTGTTAACCAAATTCGAAAATATTAAAAACTCTGAATTTGTGAGAATAGACTATACCGAAGCAATTGAAATACTTGAAAATAACAATGATAATTTTGTCTTTAAGGCATTCTGGGGTTGTGATCTTCAAACTGAACATGAAAGGTATTTAACCGAAATTGTTTTCGGTAAACCCGTTTTTGTAATCAACTATCCGAAAGAGATAAAATCGTTTTATATGCGTCTTAACAATGACGGAAAAACGGTTTCTGCAATGGATATGCTTGTACCGGGGATTGGGGAACTTATCGGTGGAAGTCAAAGAGAAGAAAGATATGAAGTGCTTGTAAAAAGAATTGACGAGTTGGGATTAAATTCGGAAGATTATGAATGGTATGTTGACCTTAGAAGACACGGGTCGGTAGTGCATAGCGGATTCGGTTTAGGCTTTGAAAGATTAATAATGTATGTGACCGGAATATCAAACATTCGCGACGTTTTACCATATCCAAGGACGGCGGGTGGTTTCTAGTTGAATTATTTGATAATGGAATATGGCAATTAACTTGAATAAATCACTCTAATAAAGTATAATTACGCAGATTTACTAAAAAAATTGCAAGAAGATAAAGATAAACTTGCAATTTTATTTTTTGAGGTATTGTTGATGTTTCAAAGATTTAATGAAGAAGAACTTAAAAATCAGATTTCGAGTTCCAAAGAAAAACTCGAGCAATATAAACTACAAGGTCTCAAGCTTGATATGTCCAGAGGAAAACCCTGTAGCAATCAACTGGATTTGTCTGTGGGAATTTTTGATGTTGTAAAGCCGGATTCATGTTTCCTGACATCAACCGGAACCGATGTAAGAAATTACAGCGTTCCTGCGGAATTTACCGGATTGAGCGAGATGAGGGAAATGTTCTCGGAAATCATATCAGTTGAAAAAGACCTCATTTTTATAGGTGGAAACTCATCTCTCAATTTGATGTTCAACTACTTTTCGAAACTTTTTATGAAGGGCCTCCCTGACCGAAATATACCGTGGAACAATTACGAAAAGATTAAGTTCTTGTGCCCGTCTCCGGGATATGACAGACACTTTTCCATAACTGAATATTTTGGAATTGAGATGATTCCTGTGGAAATGAATTCAGACGGACCGGACATGAATGTAGTTGAAGAGTTAGTGAAGAATGACGGGGATATCAAAGGAATTTGGTGTACGCCCGTTTATTCGAATCCTACAGGATGTGTCTATTCCGATGAAACAATAAAAAGACTTGCATCATTGAAATGCAAATCTGATGAGTTTTTGATTTTTTGGGACATGGCGTATGTTCTACATAATTTATATGGCGAAATAATTAAAATACCCGATATAATTTCCGAATGTGCCAACTATGGAAATGAAAACAGGCCGATTATTTTTGCCTCAATGAGCAAGGTCACTTTTGCAGGTTCAGGTGTTACCTGTTTGGCTGCGAGTAAAAAGAATCTTGCATCATTTCTAGAAACGGCAAGAGTCAGCACTATTGGGTATGACAAAATTAATCAGATGAAACATGTGAAATATCTGAAAGATTTAGACAATATTAATCTGCTTATGGGCAAACATGCGGATATAATCAGACCGAAATTTGAAAAGGTGCTTCAAATATTTGAAGAAAAGTTGGGAGGCTTGGGTATTGCCGAATGGACAAGTCCGAGAGGGGGATACTTTATCAGTCTTGATGTATATCCTCACACGGCAAAAAAAGTCCACAGCATTTGCAGAGATTGCGGTGTTGTGCTCACACCGGCAGGTTCAACATTTCCATATGGAAAAGATCCCGATGACAAAAACCTGAGGATTGCTCCTACCTATCCTGATATTGAAGAATTGGATTTTGCATGTAATATATTATGTGAGGCCGTTAAGTACGCCGCAGCCACGGAGATTATATCTAATAAATAAGAGCTGAAATTATTGACCATTGCAATGAATGCTAATATAATTTAACATTGGCATTGGCAGTCAATAAGCGACCGGAGGCAACGATGAATCTTTTTAAAAAAATCTCTGCAACTTTTATTGTTTTAGTATGTGTTGCTGCACTATTTATTTCCTTCTTTGGGATCCATACAATCTACGGTGAGGTTACTACTGTTGTTATAAACAGTTTCGACAGGGTCCCCAGGGGTTTCGGGTTTGATAAAGATATAAAAATGTTTTTCAGGTATAACAATTCAGCAGAGACAACAGACAAAGAAAAGGCTCTCACTGTTATAAAACAAAGGCTCAATCTCTCCGGTGCCGTAGAACATAAAGTATATCCTTTTAACGACAATACCGGATTTATGGTTGAATTTCCAATAAACTCAAACAACACGATTGATCTTTCTGTCATTGATAAGGTACTTTCCAAGGATTATAAAATTGAATTTCGTAAGGGCAGAGAAGTTGATGAAGAGGGAAAACCGACAGGGATAAGCAAAGAGGCGTTTTTAACAAATGAGCACATATCTTCAGCAATTCCCGGTGCAGACAGCTACATGGGAACGGCTCTCTATTTTATAACGTTAAATTTTAACGGCAAAGGAGAAGAGGTTCTTAAAAAAGCGTGCGAAGAATTAATCCAAAGCGGAGAATCAACGGAATTTTCCATATGGATGGATGATGAGCTGCTCTCTGCGAGAGAAGTATCATCGATTAACAGCTACTCCTACCTCTCATTTAACTCGATGAAAGGCTTTACAGTAGAAGAGATAAGGCCGATCGTAATAGGACTGACAACAGGAAGAACCGGAATATCCTCTACGAGAGAAGTTGTTTTTAGCGAAATAAATAGCGGATTTGCCGGGGATAATAACTTTAAGCTCATACAATACACATATGCCGCAGGTCTTGTGTTAGCTTTCGTATTTTTATGTATTAAGAGAAGAATATATGGAATGGTCAGCTTTATCTCCATGTCAGGTTCGCTGGGCTTTACCATGTTTGTGCACACAAATTTTATGGGTAATGTTCTTGCAAACCACATTACTTTGGCCAGCTTTATGGCATATTTTGTATTGATTATAGTATCTTTTGAGCTGATTATGAGAGAGTCGGCACTCATTGCTGAAGAAATGAAAAGCAGCACCATTTCCAAGGCGGTTTCTTTAGGATTTTCGAAAAATATTTTTATATCTTCAATTATCTATTGCTTTATGTTTTTATCAGGACTGATTCTTTCAGATGCCTTCAACAGAAATGGCGGGGTGTTTTCGTCTGTTATGAAGCTGTTTATCAAAAACTACCAATCAGAAACGATTACCGGTATAGGAAAGTTCGGTTATATTCTGATGATAGGATCCGCTTTTGGTTTGATATTTAATGTGCTTATTAACAGGTATTTAATTAAAGCTGTTGCGTCTCTGACATACAAGGACAACAGCAAATTCATCGGAGGCAAAGCAGATGAGTAAGATTACCGGTGATTTAAAAACAAGGTACTTCATACTGGCATTAGTTGCGTTGGTTTTTGTTGGAATTATCATGATGTTTTCAATGGGAATCGGCAGGGGCTTCGAAAGTTCAGGGGGAACTCTAATTATTGCGAGCTTTTCTTCCAATGAGAGTTTATCGGATGAAGCTTCAAAGGAAGAAATACTGAAATATGCCGGCAGTTTGTTTCCCGGGAAAGTGGAGGTATCCGAGGGTTCTTTTGGGGGCGATATATACAGACATATAATAATCAAATCGTTTAATAATCCCGGTTTAGCATCAGAAGAATTTTTGCAAAAAATGAATCTTCAATATCCGGGCATTCTTTTGGAGTCTTCGGATTTTTCCTATGAGCTTTCATCTCCCTTTGGAACAAGAACTATTCTGGGTTTGATTATACCTGCAGCAGCAGTCTCTGTTGCGGTGTTCCTCATTGCGACTATATTTGCCGGAGTAAAGTTTTCACTCAAGGCGCTTGCAACTTCGATGCTATCTGCGGCGGCAGTGTTTTCGGTTTTTGTAATTACCAGGGTTCAGAGTGTTTCAGTGATAATTACCGGAGTTTTAATTACTTTTATACTTGGCTACTTGTTTGCAGTGGCATTCGCTCTGAAAATCAGGGAAAGCATGAGAGGAGTCAAGAATATAAAAGTTGAAGACAAGCTGGGGAAACTAAGAAAGTCGCTGACAAAAAATTATATATTTGTTTTGTCTTTTTCCCTTATTATTTCAGTTTTTTCTATAATAATAGGCTTTATTTTAGGGTCAAACAGCGAGTGGCTGCAGTTTAGCGCAATTGCATTCATTTCGACGGCTTTTGCTGCGACTACTTCCTACTTTTTAATAAAATATTAAAAAAAGTGTATGGAGCGATTGTATGAAGTGTCCATTTTGCAATTATTACGATACAAAGGTAATAGATTCCAGACCTGCGGATGACAACTCCAGGATCCGGCGACGCAGAGAATGTGTCGAATGTGAAAAGAGATTTACTACGTACGAAAGTATTGAAACACTGCCTATAATTGTGATAAAGAAAGACGGGTCAAGGGAGCTTTTTGATAGAAACAAATTACTCAACGGAATGATTAGGGCATCCGAGAAGAGAATGGTAAACATTGAAACTCTCGACCTTGCTGTAGATAAAATTGAGCAGAATTTATTGAATTCCATGGAGCGTGAAATACCATCGACGAAGATTGGTGAGTTCGCAATGGAAGAATTAAAAGAAATTGATGAAGTTGCATATGTTAGATTTGCCTCGGTATATCGACAGTTTAAAGATATAGGATCCTTTATGAAGGAACTTGAATTGTTATTAAAAAATGATAATTGATTTTTCAGTATTGAATGTCTAAATGAATGCACAATCACTTGAGATAGTGATTGTGCATTATATTATGGTTTGTTGTATAATTAAAACGTTAAGAATGGGATTTTGATTTGTTTTGTTGCGCCGATTTGAAATTATTTCAGATTGAGATAAAAGGTGTAAAAGGGAGGCTTTTATGGACAATGATTTTACCTCTTATTCGAATATTGGGAATATCGCAAATTCATATGAAGAGTCAAAAGAAATAGAATACACCATTTCGGTATCCGACTTTGCAAAAAACTTAAATCTTAATCCGATTTACAAATCATCGGACTATGAGGATGTACAGATAGTAACTGCTGAAATAAATCGTGCAGGTTTTGTTTTGGCGGGTTTCCTTGAACATAACAATCCGGATAGACTTCAAATATGCGGAAAGGTTGAAATGGCGTATTTGAGCTATAAATCATATGAAGAAAGGCTTGAAGCATTTAATCATCTCTTTGAAATGAAGCCTCCCGCCATAGTCATAACCAGGTCCAATAAACCTTTTCCCGAAATGGTTGAATTTGCAAAAAAATATGATGTAACGCTGTTTTCCTCACCCCTATCCACATCGCATTTTATGTCTGATGCTATTTCGCTTTTAAATGTCGAATTAGCCCAGCGGATAACAAGGCACGGAGTGCTGGTCGAAGTGTACGGTGAAGGAATCTTACTGCTTGGTGACAGCGGGATAGGGAAAAGCGAAACTGCAATTGAGCTTGTCAAAAGGGGACACAGGTTAATTGCCGATGATGCGGTTGAGCTCAGAAAAGTATCGGGCAGAACAATCGTCGGCTCATCCCCTATGAATATAAGGCACTATATAGAACTGAGGGGTATCGGAATAGTTAATGTCCGACGAATTTTCGGAATGGGTTCCGTTAAAGTATCTGAGAAGATAGATCTCGTAATAAATCTTGAAATTTGGGAAAAGGATAAAAATTATTCCACAATAGGACTTGGAGATCCGACTATAGATATTTTGGGTGTTCCGCTTCCAGTTACCACAATACCTGTCAAACCGGGCAGAAACCTCGCCATTATCATAGAAGTAGCTGCAATGAATAATAGAGACAAGAAAATGGGATACAACTCCGCTGAAGAATTAATGCAGAGACTTGGTTTGAACATGGAAGAGGACGGCTCTGATGAATTCTGAAGCATATAAAAAAATATCATCGTTAATTGAGATTGAAGAAAATATTCCGATGCATGAATTCACGGGGTTTCAAACGGGCGGCGTCGCAGATTATTATGTGGCGCCAACCAACAAGAATGCTCTTGTTGGTGTATTGGAAATCTTAAGTGAATATGATGAAGAATATTTTTTGTTGGGAAACGGGACAAATGTAATCTGTTCCGATGACGGATATAGAGGCACTGTAGTACACACATCAAAATTCAAAACAGTGAATTTTAATGAACCGAATGTCATTTCGGTTTCTTCAGGTTATTCAATCAACCGTTTATGCAAAATTGTAATGCGAAAGGGACTTGCCGGACTCGAATTTGCCTATGGTATTCCGGGAACATTGGGGGGAGCTGTCTTCATGAATGCCGGTGCGTATGGCGGAGAGTTGTCCAATATAGTCCAATCGGCAACTGCTTTCGACAAAAGCCGAGGGGTTATTGAACTTGATAATCAACAATGTGAGTTCGGTTATAGAAAAAGTCTATTTTCAAGGAATGTCGATTTGACAATTATCTCAGCGGTATTGAAGCTTGAGATAGGCGATGTTGATGAGATTGACAGAAAGATGACTGAAAACTATGTAAGAAGAGTGGAAAAACAACCACTGAACTTTCCCAGCTGCGGCAGCACTTTCAAAAGACCTGTTGGCGATTATGCTTCCAGATTAATAGACCTATGCAACCTGAAAGGATATTCGTACGGAGGAGCTCAAGTCAGTGAAAAACACGCGGGATTTATTATAAACAGATCAAATGCAACGACAAATGATATTCTTGGTTTAGCCGATTATGTCTCAAAAACAGTTAAAGAAATGACGAATGTGGAACTTGAGATGGAAGTTAGAGTAATGGAGTGAAAGTAGATTGCGTTTTCTTATTATAACCGGCTTGTCGGGGGCAGGAAAGACAGTTGTTGCCAACGAGCTTGAGGACATCGGATTTTTTTGCATTGACAATATGCCGTCAAACTTAATTCCGACATTTGCCGAGATGGCGTTGCAACTTAAACAATTTGAAAATATTGCAGTTGTAACAGATGTCAGGACAAAAGAACTGTATTCAGGACTTGGGGAGTGTTTATTTCAGCTGGAAGAAATGAATATTGAGTTTGAGCTGTTATTTTTGAACGCCAGTGATGAGACCTTGTCACGCAGATATGTGGAAACCAGACGGGCGCATCCTCTTGCATTAGAAAGCGACTCTCCCATTAAAGATGCCATTGCGTACGAAAGAACGCTTACAAACCCTATTAGAGAACTTGCAGATCACTATATTGACACCACGAATATGACTGTTCCCGACTTGAGACGCATGGTGTGTTCGCTGTTTCTAAAAGAAAAATGTGCTACCTTAAAGGTAACATGTATATCGTTCGGATTTAAATACGGAATACCGACAGAGTCAAATATAGTTCTGGACGTCAGATTTTTACCAAATCCCTTTTACATTGAAACATTATCTAAAAAGAGTGGTTTGGATCAGGAAGTGAAAGATTATGTTCTTTCTTTTGATGAGACATCGGAAGTGTTTGATAAGTTTTCAGGTTTGATTAAATATCTCCTCCCTTTATATCAAGGAGAAGGCAGGTCTCAACTGGTAGTTTCAATTGGCTGTACAGGAGGAAAGCACAGGTCGGTTGTACTGGTGGAAATCTTGACAAATTTAATAAAAGAATTGGGATATGATGCAATAGCAATTCATAGAGACATCGCGAAGATTCTCTGAACATGGAAATCAAATGACATTTTGCAAAGGCCTTAAAAGAGAATTAATCAAAATAGAGCTACCGGAATGCTGTAATGCTTCAAGGCTTTACGGCATATTATCGTTTGCCCGAACATTTTCAAGCGATTTAATTGAGATAAAATCTTCGGATTTATGTATTGTCGAGCACGTAATAGATTCCTTCAGGAAACTGGGGGTAAACCTTTCGGAGCAGATGATTGTTAAAACCCCCAGAACTTTTGTATTAAGAATCGAATCACAAAGAATCAACGACAGAATTTTAGCTGATTTCGGCTATTCGGGAGTCGAATCCAGCTACAGGATTATTGAAGATAATTTTCGTTGTTCCTACTGCAAACCTTCCTTTCTTTCAGGGTGTTTTATTTCTTCGGGGACCATCGTAGATCCCCAAAAGGGATATCACCTTGAAATATCGACACATAAAAAAAACCTATTTAATGACTTCGTCGATTTTATGGACACTTTGGGCTTGAAACCAAAAGTATTTGAGAGAAAGAGAAAGCTTGTTGCATATTACAAAGACAGTTCGGCCATTGAAGATTTCTTGACTTATATTGGAGCTGCCGACGTTGCTATGGATTTGATGGAGTTAAAGATACGCAGGGATGTCTATAATCATATTAACAGAAGGATAAATTGCGATAATGCAAACATTGATAAAATAGTAGAAGCATCCGCAAAAGATAGAAATGATATTAACTACATATTAGATACGAACAGAAGTGAACTTGATGAAGATTTAATGGAAATCGCGATGCTAAGAATTGAAAATCCAATTGTATCGATGACTGAACTTGGTCGTTTGACAAAGGTAAAACTATCGAAATCCGGAGTGAGTCATAGACTTAATAGGATTAGGAAAATTGCCGAAGAGTTGAGAAAAGATGAAAATGGAAATTAAAAAAGAAGACTTTGTACATCTTCATCTTCATACTGAGTACAGTCTTCTCGACGGAGCTTGTAGAATTGAAAGACTGTTGAGCCACGTCAAATCAATAGGCCAAACCGCATGTGCAATTACTGATCATGGGGTTATGTACGGCTGCGTAGACTTTTTTAAAGCGGCTAAGAAGAATGGTATAAAAGCAATAATAGGCTGTGAAGTTTATGTGGCTCAAAGGAGCCGCAATGATAAAGTAAGCGGATTAGACTCAAACCCGTACCACCTTATTTTATTGTGCAAAAATGAAACAGGTTATAGAAATCTGATAAAAATGGTGAGCATCGCCAATATTGAAGGTTTCTATAACCGCCCAAGAGTAGATAGGGAGCTTCTTGAGCATTATAGCGAAGGATTAATAGCAATGTCTGCATGTATTTCGGGAGAAATTCCGAGAAATCTGTTGGCGGATGACTATGATTCAGCTAAAGAGGCTGCAACTTTCTATAAGAATGTTTTCGGAGAAGACTTCTATATAGAATTACAAAATCATGGCATCAAACAACAGATTCAGGTTTTACCCAAACTTGTTGAATTGGCAAAAGAACTCAATATAGGTATTGTAGCGACAAATGATTGCCACTACGTTGAAAAAGACGACAACGAAATGCACAAGGCCTTAATATGTATTCAGACCAACAGTACGCTTGATGACGGCAGTGCTATGGAATTTGAAACAGAAGAGTTTTATGTAAAAGACACCTATCAAATGGCAGAGATATTTAAGGAATATCCCGAAGCCATTCTGAACACCTCTTTGATAGCGGAAAAGTGCAACTTTAATTTTGAGTTCGGTGTGACCAAACTTCCACACTTTGAAACTCCTGACGGCAGTAATAATGATGATTATTTCAGGAAGATGTGTTTTGAAGGACTCGAAAACAGATATGGAAAAAATCCTGATTTATCGGTTGTTGAAAGGTTGACCTACGAGATATCCGTTATATCCGAGATGGGGTATATAGATTACTACTTAATCGTTCACGATTTTATAAAATATGCGAAAGACAACGGTATTATTGTCGGTCCGGGTCGGGGATCCGGAGCGGGAAGTATTGCTGCATATGTTTTGGGGATAACCGGTATTGACCCGATAAAACATAATCTTCTGTTTGAACGCTTTTTGAATCCTGAAAGAATAAGCATGCCCGATTTTGACATTGATTTTTGTTATGAGAACAGACAAAGAGTAATTGATTATGTTGTTGACAAATACGGTTCAGATCATGTCGCTCAGATTATTACATTTGGAACCATGGCAGCAAGAGGGGCAATAAGAGATATCGGAAGAGTAATGGGCATGCCTTATCAGCAGGTTGATAGAATCGCAAAAATGGTTCCGAACACTCTGGGTATAACGATTAGCGATGCACTAAAAAGGAATGAGAGTTTGTCAGAACTTTATAATAACGATTATAAAGTGAATAAACTAATAGATTTATCGATAAAAGTTGAAGGAATGCCCAGACATGCGTCAACACATGCTGCCGGTGTTGTAATAACAAGAGAAGAGGCAAGCAATTATGTCCCACTGCAAAAAAATGATATGCAGATAGTGACGCAGTTTCCAATGAATACTTTGGAAGAACTCGGCCTGTTGAAGATGGACTTTTTGGGACTTAGAACACTGACCGTATTAAGCGATACAGAGAAACTTATAAAGGTAAAGGATAATAAGTTTGATCTTGAATCAATACCTGAAGACGACAAAGACGTCTTTGATATGTTATCGCAGGGAAACACGGTCGGAGTTTTTCAATTTGAATCGGCGGGAATGAGACAAGTTCTGATGGGACTGAAACCCCTAAACTTAGAAGATCTCATAGCTGTCATATCGCTTTACAGGCCCGGACCCATGGATTCAATACCTACATATATAAGAAACAGACATAATCCCGAGGAGATAACCTATAAGACACCGGAACTTGAAGAAATTCTTAAGGTAACGAATGGTTGCATAGTGTATCAGGAGCAGGTAATGCAGATTTTTAGAAATCTTGCAGGCTTTAGCTATGGAAGAGCGGATATTGTAAGACGTGCGATGAGTAAGAAAAAAGCCGATATTATGGAAGAAGAGGGGAAGGTCTTCATATACGGAGATCACAATACCGAAGGCTGTATTAAAAGAGGTATTCCCGAGAAAACGGCAAAAGATATTTATTCCGATATGGCGAACTTCGCTTCCTACGCATTTAACAAATCTCATGCCGCGGCTTATGCACTGATCGCTTATCAAACGGCATACTTGAAAAAGCATTATCCAAAAGAATATATGGCGTCACTTTTGACAAGCGTAATGGATAATACCGATAAGGTTATAGAATATATAGCTGAATGTCAGAGACTTGAAATAAACGTATCAAAAATTGATATTAATTTAAGCAATGCGGGATTTTCAGTAAACGAAGAAGGAATATTATTTGGCTTAAAGGGCGTGAAAAATGTTGGAAAAGGTTTGGTTGACTCAATCATAAGAGAAAGGGAGTCAAACGGTGAATTTAAAAATTTCTATGACTTCTGCAAAAGACTATCTAAGACGGAACTGAATAAACGTGCATTGGAATCTTTAATAAAAAGCGGAGCGTTTGACAGTTTTCTTGATAACCGTCGAAGCCTAGTTCTTTCAATAGAAGGTATACTCAAATCCATAGATGACGATGAGAAAAGAAATATTTCAGGACAATTGAACTTATTTGAAAATATTCAAGGAGTTTCAGACGGGTTTGAGATTACAAAGGTTCCGGAATACTCGCTAAATGAAATTCTCGCATACGAAAAGGAGTCTGTAGGTATATACCTCACCGGTCACCCTCTTACGGAATACAAAACAACAATTGACAGGATCAGCAACTGCAGTTTTAGAGAAATAATTTCGGATGAAGCGGAAAGGCTTGACGGAAGGGAAGTGACTTCAGTCTGTTTAGTCTCAGGTGTTAAACCTAAAATCACTAAAAATAATGCTACAATGGCTTTTGTCATTCTCGAAGATATGACAGGAACAATTGAAATGCTGGTATTCCCTGACAAATTTGATGAATATTTGAATGAATTGAGAGAAAATAACGTGGTTGTTGTTAGGGGAAGGGTGTCAAACAGGGAAGACTCTAAAACTTCACTTATCTGCACATCAATAGAAGGGATTGATGACTATTTGAGCAATCCTAAAAATAATCACAAAAAACCGATATTAAAGAACAATCAAACAAATGAAAAAAAATCCGTCAAATCCGTATATCTAAAAATTGTTGAGCATGAATCGACAGAATATGAAAAAGCCATAAATATTCTACAGTTATTTAACGGAACAACACCTGTATATATTTATCTTGAGGAAGAAAAAAAATTGTTGCTGGCTCCCCAAAAAATGTGGATGGACTATTCTGAATATGTAATTTCTGAATTGAAGTCGGTTTTAGGGGACAAAAATGTTGCAATTAAACAGTAAATTACATTCTTTAGTTATGTGTAAAGAAAGGAATACGAAATGACCCAGGAATTTAAGACTATAGGTATACTTACAAGCGGTGGAGATGCACCCGGTATGAATGCTGCAATTCGTTCCGTTGCAAGATCGGCAATATATAAAGGTTTTCGCGTTATAGGTATCAGAAGAGGTTATCATGGATTGATAAACGAAGATATGTTTGAGATGAACATAAGAAGTGTATCCGAAATAATTCATCGCGGCGGCACGGTATTGTATACGGCAAGAAGCCCGGAGTTTAAGACAAAAGCCGTTTTAGAAGAAGCAAAAGAAATATGTGAAAGAAACGGGATTGATGTTCTGGTATGTATTGGCGGTGACGGTACGATGAGGGGGGCACTTGCCTTAAGTGAGGTTGGAATTCCCTGTGTCGGCATACCCGGAACTATTGACAATGACTTGGGTTGTAGTGACTACACGATAGGGTATGATACCGCAATGAATACCGCAATGGAGATGATTGACAACCTGAGAGATACCGCTCAATCCCACGACAGATGCAGTGTAGTGGAGGTAATGGGAAGAAACGCAGGGTATTTAGCGGTAACTACCGGAGTAGCCTGTGGTGCTTTGGCAATTTTGGTGCCGGAAATCCCCTATGATTTGGATAAAGATGTAATTGAAAAAATGTTGTTTACGAAGGGGATAGGAAAGAGACATTTTATAGTGATAGTTGCGGAAGGAAGCGGGAGTGCCGTAGAAATTGCGGAGTTTATTGAATCAAGAAGCGGAATTGAAGCAACGCCAACAGTTTTAGGACATGTTCAAAGGGGTGGAAGGCCGACAACGAGAGACAGGCATTTAGCAAGTATTATGGGATTTAGGGCGGTTGAGCTGATTTCGTCAGGGGTAGCTAACAGAGTGATTGCACATAAATTCGGTAAAATTGTGGACTTCGATATAGCAGAAGCTCTCAAAATGAAAAAAACGATAGATCCTACTCTTCTCGAAATGTCCCAAAGGATATCAATTTAGCACAACGCAAAAAAATATTCGGATTTTTTATACTATAAAGCTGGAAATATATGGAAATCGATGATGTAAAAAAAAGAATCTTTGAGTTGAGAGAGCTTATTGAATACCATTCAAAGCTGTATTTTGAAGACGATAATCCTAAAATAACGGATTATGAGTTTGATATGATGATGCAGGAGCTTCGAGAACTTGAAAGCAGATATCCTCAGTTTGATACGGAGGATTCGCCTACCAATGTTATTGGCGGTAAAGCTTCTGAAGGCTTTAAGAAAGTATTGCATAAGGTTAAAATGGAAAGCCTTCAAAATGCATTTAGCTTTGAAGATGTCGAGAGTTTTATCAATAAAGTGAAAGATTCAGTAAGCGATTCAAAGTTTGTTGTCGAACCGAAGATAGACGGACTTTCGGTATCGCTTGAGTATATTGATGGAGAACTGACAACGGGTTCAACACGCGGAGACGGAATAGAAGGAGAAAACATTACTCAAAACCTCAAAACCATAAAATCTATACCTAAGAATATCCCTGAAAATATAAAGGTGCTGGAAGTCAGGGGTGAGGTATATATGCCAAAGGAGGTTTTTTTAAGAATCATAGAAAAACAGGATATGGACGGGGAAGTCCCTTTTAAAAACCCGAGAAATGCAGCTGCCGGCTCTCTCAGACAGAAAAATCCGGATGTAACCGCTTCAAGAGAGTTGGAGATGTTTGTTTTTAATGTACAAAGATCTTCACATGAATTTTCAAGTCATTTAGAATCTTTGAAATGGCTAGAATCTGTGGGGTTTAGGGTAATTAATATTGATAAATTATTTAGCGATGCAGATGAAATATTCGAAGAAATTGTAAAAATCGGTGACAGCAGGCATGATAATGCATATGAGATTGACGGTGCTGTTGTGAAACTTGATTCGATTTACGATAGAAGTATTATCGGCTCCACCGCAAAACACCCCAAGTGGGCTATTGCATATAAATACCCGCCTGAGGTCAAGACGACTACCCTGCTTGATATCGAAATAAGCGTGGGAAGAACAGGGGTTCTCACACCCGTTGCGATACTTGAACCCGTTTTATTGTCCGGTTCAACGGTATCGAGAGCCTCGTTGCACAATGAAGATATCATAAGTCAACTTGATTTGAGAATCGGATCCCGAGTGGATGTAAGAAAAGCCGGGGATATTATACCTGAGATAATAAAAGCTTATAATCACCCCGTAGACAGCATGCCTTTTAAAATGCCTACGATATGTCCTTCCTGCGGAAATAAAGCTTCAAAACTTTATGAGGAAGTTGCGTTGAGATGTACAAATCCCATGTGTCCTGCACAAAATAAAATGAATATTTTGCATTTTGCATCAAGAAATGCAATGAATATTGAAGGTTTGGGCATACAAACAATTGATAAATTAATTGATATGGATATTGTCCGGTCTGTTGCAGACATATATGATCTGACCTATGAAAAACTGATAAAAATGGATAAGTTTAAAGAAAAATCAGTAAACAATCTTTTAAAGGCGATTGAGGAGTCCAAAAAACGTGATTTAGATAAATTGATATTTGCCTTAGGAATAAGAAATGTCGGTCAAAAAACCGCATTAATGATTGCTGAAAAGTTCAAAGATCTTGATTCAATTATAAAAGCGGATTACGGGGAAATATGTGAAATCGAGGGAATAGGTGAAAAAATCGCTTTCAATTTGAAGAATTATTTTGAAAATCCGGGTAGTATTGAATTGATAGAAAGACTGAAAAACTCCGGGGTAAATACCAAAATGTCGGAAAACTATGTTTCGTCAAAACTGCAGGGGAAATTATTTGTTCTAAGCGGCTCTCTTGAAAACCTCAGTAGGGAAGAAGCGACAAAAATTATTTTGGAAAACGGAGGCTCAACTTCATCTTCAGTATCAAAGAAAACATCCTTCCTGTTGGCCGGAGAAAACCCGGGAAGCAAATTTATAAAGGCCAAAGAGTTGTCGATACCTATCATATCCGAGAAAGATCTCTTTACAATGATAGAATAAATCAATTATAAATAGTGAATAAGTTGTATAAAAAATCAAAGAATGATACAATTATTCGGCGTATAGCATAGCTATAAAACAAATATAATTACCGCTCAGGAGGTATAGATGAACAGCTATTATGATAACGACGAATCGGTCGGGAAAGTTAAAATATCATCAGATGTTATAGCTTCGATTGCAGAAAATGCAACAATGGAAATAGAGGGTGTTGATTCCGTATCTACGGCAAATATCGGAATAAAAGGAATGCTGACTAAGGCTAAATATAAAAAGCCGGTTAAAATCGAAATCAATGATGAGATGGCCAAGATTGAAATCAGCATTGTGGTCGACCAAAAAGCGAGAATACCTGATTTAGCAAATGCCATACAGTTAAATGTTAAGAATGCTGTTCAAAACATGACGGGACTGACGGTGTTGGGTGTAGATGTTATAATCGCAGGAATATCTCCGGTGAACGGGAAACAAAAGTGATATAACCAAATGCTCCGTCAAAAATGACCGGAGCTTTTGCATTATCGGGATAATGTATGAGTAAAAGAATTAACAAGAGACGAGAGTCCAGGGAATCAGCTTTTAAAGTTATTTTCGGTATAAATATAAACGGATTGTCTGCTCAGGAAGCAATTGAGTTGGCAGAAACAACAGGGGAACCTCAAGTTGACAAATACAGCAAAAAAATTATTACTGCCGTGTATGATAACTTGGAAAATATAGACCGGAATATAAAAGACAATCTTAAGGATTGGGATATCAAAAGAGTGTCGAAAGTATCCCTGGCAATATTAAGAATGAGCTGTGCGGAGATCTTCTATATTAAAAATGCTTCAGACAGTATAGTAATTAATGAGGCCGTTGAAATTTCAAAAAAATATGGCGATGAAGATGACTATGTTTTTGTTAACGGCTTGTTGGGTAGTATTTCAAGGTCAAAAATGATTGACGGTGAAGAAAAGGAGATATAGTCCAGGTATGGAGTATTTGACAGTAACTTCACTGAACAGATATGTTAAAATTTTCCTTGAAAGCAATGAAGAACTAAAAGGGATTAAGGTTATTGGAGAAATTTCCAATCTAGTACTTAACCGGTTTTCCGGACACTTATATTTTACTCTCAAAGATGAGAAATCAGGTATAAGCGCTGTATGTTTTAAGAACTCATACGACAGACTCAGATTTTTACCTAAAAACGGAATGGAAGTTGTGATTAAAGGAAGAGTCAGCCTGTATGAGCGCGACGGAAGGTTCCAGATAATTGTAGATGATATGTCAGTCAGCGGTTCCGGTCCGCAACAGAAGTTTCGTGAAGAAGTAAAGAAAAGACTGGAAAAGCTGGGAATGTTTTCTCTTGAAAGAAAAAGAAAAATTCCACAATATCCTAAAAACATTGCATTGATTACCGCTAAAGACTCCGCTGCTTATTCCGACATAGTGAACATACTCAAGAGAAGATATCCGATTACAAAATTGAGTGTCTATCCTGTTTTAGTTCAAGGTATAAATGCAGAGCGCTCGATAATAAATGCGATACAACAATTGAATGATAGCGATGAAGAGATTGATATGGCTATAATTGCCAGAGGTGGCGGTTCACAGGAAGATTTGATTGCTTTTGACAGCGAAGAAGTTGTGCTGTCGGCTTCAACCCTTAAGGTTCCCTTTATTTCGGCTGTGGGACATGAAAAGGATCTTACGCTGCTTGATTTGGCTGCAGACTTAAGAGCTGAAACACCGTCGGCTGCAGCGGAATTGGCAACGCCCGATATTGCCGAATTGTTTGCTTTTATAAGATTGACCGCAAGAGGTATAAAAGGTGCAACGGAGGCAATATCCGACAGTTATATTTCGTCGATTGCTGAAAACAAAATTGGAATAGTACAGGAGCTAAACCGAAAGATATCCGGGTATTCTTCAGAAGTTAATATATGTTCAATTAAAATAATTGGATACACCGACAGAGCTCTTAATAAAAATGAAGAGAATATGCTGTTTTATGCAAAACTGATAGAAGAGTTAAATCCTGTAAAGATTTTGACCCGAGGTTATTGCGTGGTACAGAAAAATAAAAAAATTCTAAACAGTATAAAGGGATTAAATGATAATGATAAGATTACTTTGAACTTTATCGATGGAGCTGTCGATTGTGAAGTAATTGGAATCAGAAATGAAAATTTGAAGTTTTAAATTAAAGGTTGTGTTATGGATATTGAAAAAGCTATTTTGAGATTGAATGAAATTTCTTCTGAAATGTCAAAAGGTGATATTTCCCTTCAGCAATCTCTTGATTTATATAAGGAATCAGCTGAACTAATTGAGTTTTGTAATAAAACTATTAAAGAGTCTAAACTGATTATCGAAGAATATAGAAATGTATTCGAAATGTAGTATAGTTGGATGGCGAAGAAGTTATGACAAGCGGAATAAATAAATATCAAAAATACTATTTGACTGTTGAAGAAGCTTTAAACAACATTTTTTCGGATTTAAATGACGAAAGCGTGGTAACTGAAGCTATGCGATATAGCATCCTCAATGGCGGAAAGAGGTTTAGAGGAATAATTGCACTTGCTTTTTGTGAAGTTATATCAGGAGACTACAAAGAAGCGATTATTCCCGCATGTGCGGTTGAAATGGTTCACAGCTACTCTCTTATTCACGATGACCTTCCGATAATGGATGACGACGATTTTAGAAGAGGAAAGCCGTCATGTCATGTCAAATATGGAGAAGCTACGGCTCTTTTGGCAGGGGATGGCCTGTTGACGTTGGCTTTTGAACATTTAAGCAAAATGCCGGATGCACAAAAAAGTATCGAGTGTGTGGGTGTTCTTGCGTCAGCGTCAGGACATAGGGGTATGATTTTAGGACAGCAATTGGACATTGAAAACGAAAACAAGAAAAGTAAAAATATAAATGATTTATTGAAAATATATAAGAATAAGACGGGGAAACTTATTTCTGCTGCCGGTTGTCTGGGTTTGATTGCCGGGAACGCAAGCGCCGAGGATAGGCAGGTATCAAGCTATTATTTAGATAACATCGGACTGGCATTTCAAATTATCGATGATGTTCTCGATATAACTTCAACTACGGAGACCATGGGAAAACCTGTCGGGAGTGACATTAAGAATGATAAACCCACAATTGCGTCCGTTAATGGAATTGAAGAGTCAATCCGATATTCGAAGAGCTTAATTTCAGAAGCCAAGGAAAAGATTTTAGAACGATTTGGCGAAAAATCACATACATTACTTTTTATTGCTGATAAAGTTATTAATCGAGTTAATTAAAATGAAAAAAAAATTGCTCTCTACCATTAAAAAACCTCGCGATTTGAGAAAATTCGGATATACTTCATTAACAGTTCTTTGCAATCAAATAAGAGAGATGCTTGTTGATACTGTCAGTAAAACGGGTGGACACCTTTCGCCCAATCTCGGTGCGGTAGAATTGACAGTGTCAATTTTGAGAAATTTTGATGTTCCGAAAGACAGCATAGTATTTGATGTCGGCCATCAATGTTATACGTATAAAATTTTGACAGACAGGATGGACAAGTTCCATACTCTTAGACAGAGTGGGGGAATATCCGGTTTTCCAAGGCCGTATGAAAGTGAATACGACATATTTACTTCCGGTCATAGCAGTACATCTCTTTCGTCTGCGATCGGACTGGCAAGAGCAAAAAAACTTAATGGAGATAAATCCAAAGTAATCGCAATTGTCGGAGACGGCGCTATGAGCGGCGGAATGATATATGAAGCGATGAATAATATCGATTCAACCTTGGACAACCTCATAGTAGTTCTCAATGACAACAGAATGTCTATATCTAAAAGCGTGGGCGGAATATCGAGGTACCTTCTGCATATAAGAACAAATGTTGAGTATGAAGCGACGAAGAATAAAGTAAAAAATATTATTGAAAAGGCGCCATATGTCGGACGAAAGATTGCAAAAGCTATTGCAAAATCCAAAAACGCTTTTCGCAGATATATGTATGACGGCAGGCTTTTCGAAGATTTCGGATTCAATTACATCGGGCCTGTTGATGGACATGATATCGTTGAGCTTGATAGACTATTTAAAAATGCTAAAAGCTTAAAAGGACCGCTTTTCATTCACTGCATAACTGTAAAGGGAAAGGGCTACACACCTGCTGAAGTAAATCCCGGCGCATATCACGGGGTCGGGAAGTTTGATTTCACAGGGGATGCCGAAGACATAACGCTTTCCGAAAGCTTTTCAAATATCTTTGGAAAAAAATTAGCTGATTTGGCCAGCAGAAATAATAAAATCTGTGCGGTCACGGCGGCAATGAAATACGCAACCGGGCTCAATTTTTTCTCGAAAGAATTCCCCGAGAGATTTTTTGATGTGGGAATTGCCGAACAACATGCTGTCACTTTTTCCGCAGGACTTGCAAAAGGGGGGATGAAACCGGTTTTTGCAGTGTATTCGACATTCCTTCAAAGGGCATTTGATCAACTGTTTCAGGATGTATCTCTGGATGATTTGGATGTGTTGCTTGCTATAGATAGGGCGGGAATTGTTGGAGAAGACGGAGAAACCCATCATGGAATATTTGATGTTTCATTTTTAAATTCTATTGGCAAATTTTTTGTTCTTTCTCCCTCAAATTACGAGGAACTCGAATACTGGCTTGAGAGGCTGATTGATTTTAAAGGACCAAAAGCTGTTAGATATCCAAGAGGACCGCAGGATAAACGGCTGTCCAAATACAAAGCGACAGGAAAAGAATTTGATTTAATTGAAAGCAAAAAAAATAATGACTTTGTTATAGTAAGTTATGGAAGAATAATTGCAGAAGTATTTGATGCAGCCAAGATGCTTAAATCTGAAGGAATAGATGCCGACATAATAAAGCTTAATGTTATTCTACCTCTGCCGGCGGGCTTATGTGAAAAATTAGAAAGTTACAAGAAAATATTATTTGTTGAGGAAGGCATAATAAGGGGTGGAGTCGGAAGTAACCTGTTGAGAGATTTGATGCTGAATGGATATAAGGGAGATTTTTATATAAAAGGTATAGAGAAAAGTGTAAAGCATGCAACCGTTAAAGAGCTTATAAAAAACTGTGAGCTTGATGGAGAGTCGTTAGCGTCTTTTGCCAGAAAGAGGTTTTGTTAAATTGAAAAAGCGGCTTGACGTCGTTCTGGTTGAGAAAGAACTGGTTAGCAGCAGGGAAAAAGCCAGAGCGATTATTATGTCGGGGAATGTATTTGTAGACGGACTTTCAGAAACAAAACCGGGACTATTTGTTTCTGAAAGTGCAGTAATTGATATTAAATCATCTGAAAAGTTTTGTAGTCGTGGTGGCTACAAGCTCGATAAAGCAATAAAGTGCTTTGGAATAGATATCAGTGGAGCTGTTGCAGCGGATATCGGTGCTTCAACCGGTGGGTTTACCGACTGCATGTTACAGTACGGAGCTTCAAAAGTGTATTCCATTGATGTGGGTTATGGACAAATTGCCTGGGAGTTGAGAAACAATCCCAGAGTGAAGGTTATTGAACGGACAAATGCCAGATATCTTACATCTGAACATATTCCGGAAAGGATTGACTTTTTTGCTATAGATGTATCGTTTATCTCCGTGAAGCTGATAATTCCCGTTATTTTGAAATTCTGTAATGATATATTTAAAGGTGTGATACTCATAAAGCCTCAATTTGAGATTGGAAAAGGACAGGTGGGAAAGCGGGGGGTAGTTAGTGATCCGCAAAAGCATATTCAAGTCCTGAATGATGTTTTTTTCTTTTTGACAGAACTACCGTTGAGTGTAACAGGATTGACATATTCGCCGATTAAGGGACCAAACGGCAATATTGAGTTTTTATTGATGGTTGAGAATAAAGTAAAAGATATCCATATAAAACTTGAAGATGTTGTAGATGAAGCGCATCTGGTTTTAAAATAGTATTAAAGAAGGTTATTATGTTGATTTTTGTAAAACCGGGATTGGGACAGGCCGAAAATTCGATGATAATTGCAAATAAACTGACAGAAATCGGGTATGATGTTTATGTTTCGGGCGAGTTTAGTTTTGAATCTCCCTTCAGAATGTCAACAGAGGATATTGAAAAAATAAAAAAAAGTGACATTGTAATTTCTGTTGGGGGCGATGGCACCATGTTGAAAACCGCAAAAATTGCGGTTACGCAGGATAAACCGGTGTTGGGTATAAACACGGGTCGGGTAGGATTTCTTACAGGGTTTAAGTTTGAAGATATTAAAACAATCACAAGAAATGATATAGACGGTCTGATAATAAGCAACAGATTGCTTTTGGAAGCAAATAATTATTCGGGTAAGAACTCCAAGCCGTTAACTGCGGTTAATGATATTGTCATTCATAAAGGGGTTGTGCCCAAAACTGCCGAGTTGGCGATATTTGCCGATGATTCATGTGTAGGGGAGTATAGATGTGACGGAGTAATTGTTTCTACACCTACAGGCTCAACAGCTTACTCACTTTCTGCCGGAGGTCCTCTTGTGTTTCCGGAACTGGATTCAATAATTGTAACCCCGATTTGCGCTCACTCATTAAGTGCACAGGGAATAGTCCTGAGCAAAGAGAGTCGAATTAAAATCACTGCTACCGAAAACAACAAGGTTGAATTATTTTTGTCTGTAGATAGCGGACAAACGGTTCTGATGGGAACCGAGGCATCGGTTGAAGTAAAGAAAAGCAAAAAAAGGCTAAAATTACTTACAAACTGCAAAACAGACTTTTTTGAATTAATCAGACAAAAAATCATTAGAGGTGAATGAATATGACAAAGTCAAACCGCCTGATGCTTATTAAGGATATAGTTGAGAATAATACGGTAAGTACTCAACAAGATCTGATGAACTACTTATCAGAGCACGGGTTTGAAATCACCCAAGCAACCGTATCCAGGGATATGAAAGAATTAGGGTTGACGAAAGCTCTGAATGAAAACGGAGCATATTGCTACCGGCTGCCTAAATCCGCATCTGCAAATGAAGTGATTTCAAAATTTCGAAGGATCTTTCGAGATTCAGTTATCTCCTTGAAGAGCAGTGGAAATATTGTAATTATAAAATGTTTTGCCGGGATGGGTAATGCCGCATGTGAAGCACTTGATATCATGGAATTTGATCAAATATTGGGCACAATTGCGGGAGACAACACTATTTTTGCAGTAGTTGAGTCTTCCGAAAAGGGCGAGGAGTTAATCTCGGAGCTTAACAAGTTATTGGGAGTCTGATTCTTTATGTTGACCGAACTAATCGTCGAAAATGTTGCTGTAATAGAAAAGGCCAACATTTGTTTTTCAAAAGGTCTAAACGTATTGACCGGGGAAACAGGTGCGGGAAAATCGCTTCTTATAGACTCCATAAATGCCATAGCAGGACAGAGGACCTCTCGCGATATTGTCAGACATGGAGAGAAAAAGGCGGTAATTTGGGCTGAATTTACAGAGATAGGGAAAAGCACATCCTGTTTGTTGCAACAGCTCGGATACGAATATGACGGAAATCTGATTATTCAACGAGAAATTTCGGAAGACGGGACCAGCAGATGTAAGATAAATCAAAAGCCTGCAACGGTTACATCTGTCAGAGAAGTGTGCAACAATCTTATTAATATTCACGGACAACATGACAGTCAACAGATGTTAAATCCGGAGAACCATATACATATTCTTGACAATTATGCGAATATCGAACATTTGACGGATGAATATAGAAAACTTTTCGAATCGAATAATTCGCTGAAAAAGGAACTGAAAGATCTGTTAGAAGATGAAGAAGAAAACAGGAGAGCTTCAGAACTGCTTAGATATGAAATAGATGAAATTAATAGGGCAAATTTAGACGCAGATGAATATGAAGAATTGATTGAAAAGAGAAACATATTAAGAAACAGTGAGAGGATTATAAATACATTAAATGGTATTCTGGGACTATTGACTGATGATGAGAATAATAGAGATATACTTGCATTAGTTTATGAAACAGCTGAAAGCTTTGGAGAAATTTCAAAATTCAGCGATGAATTTGAAATTTTAAAGCAAGAAATTGAAGAAAACTACTATAGTTTAAAGGACATTTCTGAAAGGGTGAGGAATCACCTTGAAAGTTTTGATTTAGATTCAAATCATTTGTTAGAGGTAGAAGAACGTATCGATTTTATAAACAGCCTGAGAAGGAAATACGGCAATAGTATAGGAGATATTTTAACCTATAAAAATGAAAGTGAGTCTAAACTTGAAAGGATTGAATATTCTGACTATCATATAAAGTCTCTCGGTGAAACAATAAGTGAAAATGATAAAATACTTCACGATAAGGCGCTTGAAATATCCGAAAGAAGAAAATCATCTGCAGAATCCATGGCGGTAAAGGTTATTTCCGAACTTAAATACCTGAACATGAGCGGAGCGACGTTTGAAGTTTTGATTACACCATGCGAAATCTGCAGGAACGGAATTGAGCAGATTGAGTTTTATCTTTCAGCAAATATCGGTGAACCGCCTAAGCCTTTTTCAAAGATTGCATCCGGCGGAGAACTTGCCAGAATGATGTTGGCAATAAAGAATGTAATTGCGGAAAAGGATCCGGTTGACACATTGATATTTGATGAAATTGACTCGGGCGTTAGCGGGAATAGTGCCTATAAAATAGGTGAGAAACTGAAACAGTCGGCAAGAACACGCCAAACTATTTGTGTCACTCATTCCGCACAGATTGCATCGTTTGCCGATAACCACTTGCTTATTTCTAAAGAAGTTAAAAATGACAGAACTTTTACATCAGTTTCCGGACTTGATTTGGAAGAGAGAAAAAGAGAGCTTGCAAGAATTATTTCCGGCGATTCGATAACGGACATAAGCTTAAAACATGCAGATGAAATGTTGATTAATGCTGATAAACATAGAAAGATTAAATGATCTGAAGGGGGATTAATGATTAACGTTTATGATGTTCTCGTAGAAAGAGGTATTGTCGAACAAACTACGGATGAAGAGAAGATAAGGGAATTGTTGGAGAAGGAAAAGGTTACCTTTTATATAGGGTTTGATGCGACTGCCGATAGCCTTCATGTAGGCCACTTTATGCAACTCGCCATAATGAGATTAATGCAAAAAGCGGGACATACTCCTATTGCTCTTATCGGTGGGGGAACAACTTTAGTTGGTGATCCGAGCGGAAGAAGCGATATGAGAAGTATGATGACTTATGAAACAATAGATCATAATGTCATGTGCTTTAAAAAACAAATGTCAAAATTTCTCGATATAAGCGATGACAAACTTATTTTTGTTAACAATGGAGATTGGTTAAGACATCTTAACTATATCGAATTTATCAGGGAGTACGGAGTCCATTTTTCTGTAAACAGAATGTTGGCGGCAGATGCCTTTAAAACGAGGATGGAACGAGGACTGTCATTTTTTGAACTGAACTATATGGTTATGCAGAGCTATGATTTTTTGCATCTTTTTAGGGAGTACGGATGCCAAATTCAAATGGGCGGAAATGACCAGTGGTCAAATATTATAAGTGGTGTTGATCTTATCAGGAGAGTCGAAAGGAAAGAAGCTTTTGGCATGACGTTCAAACTCTTGACAACAAAAGAGGGAGTGAAGATGGGAAAAACTGCCAAAGGTGCACTTTGGCTGGATCCGGAAAAAACCACACCGTATGAGTTTTATCAGTACTGGAGAAATACTGCTGATACTGACGTGGTCAACTGTCTAAAGCTGTTGACTGACATTCCGATGGACGAGATTAACAGAATAGAAAAACTTGAAGGTGAAGAAATAAACAATGCCAAAAAACTGTTGGCTTATTATCTGACTGAGCTTGTTCACAGCAAAGAAGAGGCTGACAATGCGGTCGAATTGTCTGAGGCGCTTTTCTCCGGAGCAGGAAATGCTGAAAGTATGCCGGAAACCGAAATAAGCGAAAACTGTATTGATGAAAACGGATTTGTTGAAGTTATTGACCTTTTAGTTATATGTGGTTTGACTTCTTCCAAGGGCGAAGGAAGAAGATTAATACAACAGGGAGGAATTTCAATAGACGGTGAAACTGTCACGGAGTTGTTTAAAAAGATTAGTGGAGAAGACTTAAAAAATGGTATAGTTATTAAAAAAGGGAAAAAAGTTTTTCACAGAGCGATTCTTATTTGAGAAGGAGATAATATGATTAAAACAGTATTTACCGATAAGGCACCTGAAGCGATTGGACCTTATTCTCAGGCAAAGATTATTGATAAATTAGTTTTTACTTCGGGGCAGATACCGCTTTTGCCTGAAAACGGAAATGTGGCGGGAGACGATATTGAGACTCAAACATTGCAGGTTATTATAAATCTTATGAATGTTTTGGAAGCTGCGGGAAGTGATCTTGAACACGTAGTGAAAACAACCTGTTTTTTACAAAATATGGGGGATTTTGCAAAATTTAATGAAGTTTATTCAAAATACTTTTCATCTAAACCTGCAAGAAGTTGTGTCGAAGTAGGCAAACTGCCAAAAGATGTTTTGGTGGAGATAGAAGCAGTTGCAGTGATAAAAGAATAAATTTATAAGTAATAAGAAGCCGGTCGAAGAATAATTCTTTGACCGGCTTCCTGTTTTAAAATAATGACTTCAGAACTGCAATTTTTCCTTCAACAGGTCATTCATGTTGTATAGACCTTTGGGTTTATTCCTTATAAACTCTGATGCTTTGAGTGCTCCGGAAGCGAAGACGCTTTTTGACAATGCGGAATGGGAAATGGATATTACCTCATTTTCTCCACCGAAAATAATCTCATGCTCTCCAACAATATTTCCGGCTCTTATTGAAGTGATACCGATTTCATTGTTTTCCCGCGCTGTACGTCTGCTTTTTCTGTCATAAATATATTTAAACAGTCCTGATGAGGCTTCATTGATTTCGTCGGCAAGCAATAATGCCGTGCCGCTCGGAGCATCAATTTTATACTTGTGGTGTTTTTCCAATATCTCAATGTCGAAATCATCTCCTGTCATCTTATAAGCAGATTTTGCCAATGATGCCAGAATGTTTATTCCAAGAGACATGTTTGCACTTTTGAAAACCGGTATATGTTTTGATAAATCCTTAATCCGGGCACCCTGTTGCTCATTAAAACCTGTTGTACAGATAACTGCAGGGATGTTGCCTGATATACAATAATCATAGATGCTGTCAAGTGAATTCGGGTTGGAAAAATCAACTACAACATCGGGCTTTACTTCAATTTTGTCAAAACTATCATAGACATTTATTTCATCCCTGACACCCGAAATTTTGTCTATACCGTTCACAATTTCAAATTTTTCAGATTTTTTTGTTTCTTCAATCAGGGCCTTTCCCATATTGCCCATCAAGCCTACTACAGTTAATTTAATCATAATAGCAAATCCTATCTTAAGAGATCGATGAGTTTGGCTTTGTTTTCTTCGCTTAAATTATAAAGAGGTAACCGACATTCTCCGGCATTAAATCCGATTATGTTCATAGCTTCCTTAACGGCAATCGGATTTACGTCACAAAACAAAGCGTTTATCAACGGCATTAACTCAATCTGAAGCTTTGAGGCGGAGAAAAAGTCATTATTGTTACAATAATCGCATATTTTTGAAGTTTCTAAGGGCTTTACATTTCCGAGAACAGAAATTACACCCTGCCCCCCAAGCGAGTATAGGGATGTAATCTGATCGTCATTTCCGGAATAAAATGTCAACTCATCTCCGCACAGGTTAATAGCGGTAGCTATAGATGTGATGTTCCCGCTTGCTTCTTTTGTTGCAACTATTTTTTTGTGTTTTGAAAGTTCAAGGTAGGTTTGGGGAGTTATCGTCATTCCCGTTCGGCTCGGAACATTGTAAAGAATAACAGGCAGATCGGTAGCATCTGCAATAGCTGTGAAGTGAGCTATAAGACCTTTTTGCGAAGTTTTGTTGTAGTAAGGCGTGACCTGCAATGTTGCATCCGCACCGACTTTTTCTGCTTCTTTGGTGAGATCAATAGCGTATGCGGTATCATTGCTTCCGGTTCCTGCAACAACGGGAACTCTTTTGTTGACCCTTTTGACAGCATATTCAATCAAATCAACATGCTCCTGATCTGTTAGAACCGAAGCTTCGCCGGTAGTGCCGCAAGATACAATGGCATTACTGCCGTTATCAATTAAAAAGTCAATAATTCTGCCGTATTCCTCATAGTTTATCGAACCGTCTGCATACATTGGAGTGATGACCGCAACACCACACCCTTTAAAAACGATGTTTTTCATTATTTCCTCCAGCTATAAAATTAGAATTTGTTAATCAATCTTCGAGGAGAACTTTTGCTATCTGAATTGCATTTGTAGCAGCACCTTTTCTTACGTTGTCACTTACTACCCATA
Organism: Oscillospiraceae bacterium; assembly: GCA_012520915.1. Taxonomy (GTDB): domain Bacteria; phylum Bacillota; class Clostridia; order Oscillospirales; family Ruminococcaceae; genus WRIP01. Next base: position 143,406 of record JAAYNJ010000024.1, on the reverse strand, counting down.
AATTTAATCCGTTTTTTATACTGAAATCTCTTCTTACCCTTCCTACAAAAACTTCATCTTTCCCGACAGAATTACTTGCAAGGGGATAAATATTTTCCGAGACATTGTCCTGAAGCACCAGGCCGGGAGAATTTGACAGAAGTTCTTTTAAAGCTTCCAAATCATACTCTTTGTCCAACTCAAGGTTTATCGATTCGCTGTGCGCTCCGAAGACGGGAACTCTTACAGTTGTAGCAGTGATTGCGATGGTATCATCGTGAAAAATTTTTTTTGTTTCATCAATCATTTTCTGCTCTTCTTTTGTATAACCGCTTTCGAGAAAGTCATCAATATGAGGAAGACAATTGTCAAAAATAGGGTAGGGGAACTTGACCAATTCACGTTCAATTCCATCAACATAACTTCTGATACCGGAATCCAAGTCGGTATAACCTTTAACCCCTGCGCCCGATACTGCCTGATATGTAGAGTAAACAATCCTCTTTATCCCGTATTCTCTATAAATCGGATATATGGCAACAACCGCCTGAATTGTGGAACAGTTCGGGTTGGCAATTATTCCTTTATGGCTCTTAATATCATCCGGATTGACTTCAGGCACAACCAGAGGGACGTCTTTATTCATTCTGAATTTAGAAGAGTTATCAACAACGACAGCTCCTTTTTCAACAGCAATCGGTGCGAACACTTCACTTATTCCGGCTCCTGCCGAGAAAACCGCCACATCAAAACCTGAATCGAAACTTTTTTCATTCAGTTCTTCCACTATATGAGTTTTTCCGAAGAGCTGTATCTTTTTGCCCGCACTTCTTTTAGAAGAAAATAAAGTATAGTCATGTTTACTCATATTATACTTTTGAACTACAGCCAACATGGCCTCACCGACCATTCCTGTTGCTCCGACAATGGCAATTCTTTTTTTAGACATACACACAATACCCCTTTTTAGTTATTAGACTAAATAAAAATGCCGGCTTGATAACCGGCAGTAGCTATAATATAATTGCAAAGTCATATCAAAACAGCTCATCACCCAATCAAGTGACAGTCGAAGCCCTTTTCGAACTTCGCCCAGGTAGAATACCTGCCGGGATATTCTCCTTCGGCAAAATCACCTTTCGCTGACAAAAATACGGCATAAAATAGTCAGCTACTCTTTAATTTTGCGCCTCTGTTTAGATGTTTTGAATGATAACATTGTTTAACGAATCTGTCAATCGGCAGATTTTTATCTATAGCGGACTAAAAAGGAAATCTTATGAAATTATCCGATTTTGATTACTATCTTCCGTTAGATAGAATAGCTCAACACCCTGCAGATAAACGGGATCATTCAAGACTAATGTGTTTAAATAGGAAAAATTCAGATATCAAACACAGGATGTTTTATGAAATCGATGAGTTTATTAATCCTGGTGATCTGCTGGTCTTAAATAACAGTAAAGTAATTCCCGCAAGAGTTTTAGGAATTAAGGATCCTACCGGGGCTGCTGCTGAAATATTGCTGTTGCGGGATTTAGGAGAAGATAAATGGGAGTGCACTGTGCGACCCGGAAGAAGACTTGGCGTAGGTACAAAAATAAGGTTGAAAAACGATACCACTGCACTAATAGAATCGGTATTGCCGGGGGGAAACAGGGTTGTTAGATTCGTATATGATAAAGAAATCGACTTTTATACTCTGTTAAACGAAATCGGAAATACGCCATTGCCACACTATATCCATGAAACAACCGCAAAATCCGAAGATTATCAGACAGTTTATGCAAAAATACCCGGTTCTTCAGCAGCACCGACCGCAGGATTTCATTTTACAAAAGAACTTATTTTGAAGCTTAAGGAAAAAGGTGTTCTCTTTACGGAGATTACATTACACATCGGATTGGGAACTTTTAGACCGGTCAAGACGGAATTAATTGAAAACCACCAAATGCACAGGGAATACTATACTGTGAGCGAAACTTCTTCGAATATAATTAACCGGACAATTACTGAAGGAAACAGGGTAATTTCCGTTGGTACAACAAGTTGCAGAACTCTTGAATCGGTGTATAGGGATAATGGTTCAATAGTTCCATGTACCGGTTCTACGGATATTTTTATATATCCGGGTTATAATTTTAAAGTCGTCGATGCAATGATAACCAATTTTCATCTCCCAAAAAGTACTTTAATGATGTTGGTATCCGCTTTTTCGGGCCATGAATTTATTATGAATGCATACAAAGAAGCTGTCGATACAGGTTATAGATTCTTCAGCTTCGGAGATGCAATGTTTATCTACTGAGAGGGGAAAAGTGTTTAAAATACTTTCACAAACAGATAAAGCCAGAAGGGGAGTCTTTGAAACAGTACACGGAGTAGTACAGACACCATGTTTTATGAATGTAGCTACCTCTGCAGCAATAAAAGGCGGGCTTTCCTCAACCGATTTGGAAGAAATCGGTTGTCAGATTATGCTCTGCAACACCTATCATCTTCACCTGAGACCGGGGGAAGATGTTATATTTAAAGCCGGTGGGCTCCATAAATTTACAAACTGGGCAGGACCTATCCTTACCGATAGTGGAGGATTCCAGGTTTTTTCACTATCAAAAATACGCAAAATTGAAGAGAGGGGAGTTACATTTGCCTCTCATATTGACGGTAAAAGAATTTTTATCGGACCTGAAGAGAGCGTTGCCATTCAGTCAAAACTTGCTTCAACAATTGCAATGGCTTTTGATGAATGCATAGATATTTCTTCCTCAGAGCATAACTATGCAGCACAATCAAGCGACAGGACGCTTAGATGGCATGAGCGCTGTTTAAAAGAGTTTGAAAAAGTGAATAACCAAGATTCGACGATTAATAAAAATCAACTCCTATTTGGAATAAATCAGGGCTGTTGTTTCAAAGACATCAGAATAAAAAATATGAAGGCGCTTGCAGACATGCCTTTTGACGGCTATGCAATAGGCGGACTGTCAGTGGGAGAAACCCATAGAGAGATGTATGAAACGATTTCAGCAGTAGAAGAACATATGCCCAAGAACAAAGTGAGATACCTGATGGGTGTTGGAACACCTTCTAATATCATCGAATCGGTTTATCGTGGAATTGATCTTTTCGACTGTGTGATGCCGTCAAGAAACGGCAGACACGGACATTTGAATACTTGGTCGGGGATTATTAACATAAACAATAAAAAATATGAAACCGACAGCGATCCGATAGATGACAAGTGTAACTGTTATACCTGCAGAAACTATTCAAAAGCATATTTGAGACATCTTCTAAAATCAAAAGAAGTCTTATATCTTAGACTCAGTGTTATGCATAACCTGTATTTCTATAATGACCTAATGTTAAAAATCAGAGAGTCGTTATCCAATGGAACTTTTAACCAATTTAGAAAAAAGTATGCGGAAATACTTGACTCCAGAATCTGATAAAGACATGATTGCATTACTTGATATGAAAAATCATTTACTGTATAATATTTCCATTAATAATTGGAGGACATAAATAAATGCAATCTTTCAACTTTTTCCTCTTGGAGGCTGCCGCTGATCAACAGGGGCCTATGGGTTCAGGTTTGTCGTCTATACTGCTAATGGTGGCAATGGTCGGAATATTTTATTTTCTGCTCATAAGACCTCAAAAGAAGAGAGAAAAAAAGACTCAGGAAATGAGAAGCTCGATAGAAGTAGGGGACGGAATTACTACGGTAGGCGGTATAGTCGGTAGAGTAGTCAGCATTAAGGACGAGACTCTTTTGATTGAAACCGGTTCCGATAGGAACAAACTTAGAATTCAAAGATGGGCTGTTCAGGATGTAGAAAAGCTTAAACTTGAAGAGGAAAAGTCTACAGCTAAGTAAGTTTGGATATTACAAAAAACGACTCGGTTTTTAATCGAGTCGTTTTTATTTGTTTAAATCTACGGAATATAACTGTAAAGGGTTAATGCTTTACGACTTGTGAATGCGCTTATAACAAGGACTTTCAGATGTAAAGTAAATAATCAGTTTTTCTTGGATTTTTTTTTCTTATTATCCGGTTTTATATCGGAAAGGGGGTTTGAATGCATAGCTGATTTCAGTTGTTTATCGCTTATATGTGTATATATTTCGGTAGTCGATACATGCTCATGACCTAAGATCTCTTTAAGTGCAAGCATATCCACATCACCGTATCGATACATAAGTGTTGCGGCCGTGTGTCTTAATTTATGTGTAGAATAACCTTTGTTCGAAAGGCCGGCTTTATTGAGATTTTCATCAACTATTTGCTGAACCCTTCTCGGCGAAATCCTGCGACCGTTCCTGTTGAGAAAAAGTGCATTTTTATCGATAACTTTATAATTTTCGCCGTTTCTGTCAATAAGGTAGGAATTAATGGCATTTACACATGCATCATTTAAAAAAACAATTCGTTCCTTATTGCCTTTTCCCAATACTCTCAAAGTATCATCACTGATATCGTCTAAGTCAATACCGACAAGTTCGCTCAACCTCATACCGCAATTAAGAAACAAAGTAATAATACAATAATCTCTTGATTCATAATCTCCACCAACGCTCTCAAGCAATTTTCGGCTTTCATCAAGCGAAAGAAACTTTGGCAAAGACTTCTTAACCGAAGGAGAATCTATATTTGCTGTTGGATTGTCATTAATAATCTTTGTCTTTTCTGACATATATTTAAAGTAAGATTTCAGACAAGATAATTTTCTAGCTACAGAATTAGAGGAATTCTTTCTTACATAGGTGACATATTGAAGATATTCATATATATCAATTCTCGAAACTTTTGAGAGGAACTCTATATCTAAATCACGAATATCAATTTTGCTAAACTCAGTGTCATCCGGCAAATTAAATTTTTTAAATTTAAGAAATCTGAAAAAAGTTCTGAGATCCAGATAATATCCCTGGACAGTTCTGGGAGAGCGGTTTTTTATAGTTCTACAGTAAAAGAGAAATTCTTTAATTATCTCGGGAGCATCATTATAATTCATAAAATAAACCCAAATAAAAAAATTTAAAATAAGAAGTATTATGCCAAAGCATTTAACAGGTATTTGCATAATCGTGGGATATATAGAGCTTTTTCAGTCCCCCGCATTTCGCTAAATTTATATTAAGCGAAATAGCATGTAGATTCTATCATCTCTTCTCTTCTGTGTCAAATTTAATTTTTGAGGTTAAAGTAATGAAATTTGGCACTGTATTAAATATTCTTTTTTATTTGCAATTAACATTATCAACTAACATTGTTGTAATGCGTTTTTTAACCTATGTGGTAACCCGTTACAATTTATTACTTAAAATATAAATTACCTGTCGCTGTCTATAGTTTGAATGATATTTTAAAAATTGATTTGAGTAATCCCCTGCTGTTTTGTACCAAGTATTTTATAATTTAGAAGGTTTTAAAAGTTAATAAATAAGTTCCGCATATTTATTATTTTTATTTTAAAGCATACGATTTCGTTTAAATAGAATAATTGAAATAATAATTATTAATCCGCTTAAAATAAAAACCAAAGGATAGCCGAATGTCCAGGTTAATTCAGGCATATTTTTGAAATTCATTCCGTACCACCCAACCAGCAAAGTCAAGGGAAGAAATACCGCTGTTACTACGGTTAATATCTTCATTACTCTGTTTAAACCGAGATCAAGTTGTGCTTGATATGATTCACGAACCTGAACCAGGTATTCCCTTAATAGCTTTATATTGTCCAAAAACCTGTCAACTCTACGAAAAATAGTTTTTATATATTTTATGTCGGAGCTTTTGAGAATTCCGTTATCGTTATCTATGAGCGATTCCAGCAAATCCACTATTTGATCATAATATCCGTATAAAGTCAGCAATTGATGATTGAGCTCGGAAACCTTCTGAGGAGTGTCGCTTTTTTCCATATCTTCGAGAACCCTTTGATCAAGCTCTTCTATTTGTAGTTGGATGTTGTATTGGAGTTGCTTGTGATTGGAAATTAACAATTTGAGAAAATTTGCGAAATATTTGCCTATAGGGACCCCGACGCGTCCTACGGAACCCAGCGAATTCTGCCAAATGTCTTTAACATTGTTATTCTCATCCCGTATTACAACTACAAGAAACATATTGCGTCTGAAATAAAAGACAATCTGGTCCCTCTCTTCGTCCCTTATGTCGGATACATCTATCAGGTTTACGACAGCAAATGAATCATATTCCGATATTTGCAGGCTGTTTTGCACTTCATTCGTATCAAATAAGTAATCTGAAGAGCCCTCTACATTTTGACTGTCGAGAAATCTTTGAAATTCCTCCTTTGTCAGACAACCCAACTGAATGTTATTCTCATTCAGCGAAAGTGAATCAATTTTTGTAAAACCCCCACTTTCAACTCTGTAAAGCATGTTTGTGTGCTCCCCTTTTCTCACAGTTTATTATCAATTTCCTTTCTTTCGCTTAAAAATAAACAGTTTAGAAGCTACATAATTCAAAATTATGACCAGAATATTAGCCATGAACTTAATTACGACATCATTCAAGTTCAGTATATCCACAAAGATAAACATACATGCCCAGTCCACAGCCCCGGTAGCCAGTCTGCAAAGAAAGAATGATAGAATCTCTTTTAAAACAGCGTTCGCAGTATTCGCCTCGCTACGAAATACCCATTTCCTATTTGTGATATATGCAAACAGAACAGCACCTAACCAAGCTATGACGGTACTGGGCATTACACTGATGCCTAATGGATGTGCCATAAACCAGTAGACTGCGATGTTGACGATAGTAGTGAGTACTCCAAATATTATGTACGGGATAACATCTCTATATTTTTTTAATAAGCTTTTAAAATCCATAACAATCACTTCCTAATTTTATAAAGGTTATAAAGTTCCTGACTCTATCACGGGAATTATACCTCCAATATCCGTCAAAGGCATCGCGGAAAGCTCTAATATATCTACATCATATTTCCTGAGAAAAGATTTTATTACATCAAAATCGGGATGAAGAGATAATTTTCCTGTAAAAGCCATAAGGTCTTTAGAGATTTTTCCGCAACATCCTCCTAGAAACCCGCAACTATAGCCCGGGAGGGATATGCCATTTGAACTGACCAGACAGCAATCAGATCCGATTGATGAGAGTAGTTTATATATACTTTTATCGGAGGTTATAAATGCATTTTCTGCTACACTGACAATGTTACATGCAACATATCCCTGGTTCACTTTTAATACGTTATAATCATATGAGAGTTTTGACAGCGTTTTTGACTTTATTTTTTTTCCTACGATAAGGTTATTATCCGCTATGAGAAAATTGTATCTGCAATCAAAGGGGTATTCGCGACTCAGTTCATCGCCATATGTTATGCAAAGTCCCAGACTATTTATAAATTCTGTGATTCTATATTGAGATTTGTGTATAACTCCCCTCTTATTACCGAAATAATTAAAAAGCATGTCAGCATGATCATTGACCCGGTCATCAAGATCTGTTACGGGTACTGTTGGAAGTACTTCGACCTCAAACTCTCCGAGAGCATCGACTATACACTTATATTTTCCGGACATTACCACATATTTGACCTTGTTTTCCGGCAGTCGACATCTGTTTAACGCTTTTAAATCAGTCATTTTACCTTGTTAATATTTTTCTTATATCAGAGATATCACTCGCAGTGATTATCTCGATTTCAGACTTTGGATCAATTTTTTTGCTGTTTGCTTTGGGCATAAAACATTTCTTATATCCCATAGCGATAGCCTCTTTAATCCTCATATCGGCGTTTCTCACAGGCCTGATTTCTCCACCCAGACCGATTTCACCGAATGCGATAGACCTGTCCATAAGCGGTTTGTCCAATAGTGAGGAAACTATACTGCAAGCCAAAGCAAGATCTGCAGCAGGCTCGTCCATTTTTATCCCTCCGACTACATTGATATAGACATCAAGAGCCGATAGATGATAACCCGCTCTCTTTTCAAGTACTGCAATCAACAAATTTGCCCTGTTATAGTCAAAACCGGCGGCAGCTCTTCTCGGAGTTGCAAAAGCGCTTTTTGATACCAGAGATTGAATTTCCGCCATTATCGGACGGCTTCCTTCAATGATGCTTGTCACACAGCTTCCCGGAACATCGGAAGCAATACCTTCGAGCAAAACAGAACTGGGATTGGAGACTCCTATAAGTCCATTGGAAGTCATTTCGAACATACCCAGCTCGTTTGTTGACCCGAATCTGTTTTTTGCGCTTCTCAATATTCTGTATGAAAGATATCTGTCGCCTTCGAAATAAAGTACGGCATCAACGATATGTTCCATTACCTTTGGACCGGCGATTGCACCGTCTTTATTAACATGACCGACTATGAATACCGGAATATTTTCCTGCTTTGCGACATACATCAGCATTGACGAACATTCTCTGACCTGTGTAACGCTGCCGGGAGAGGATGAAATCTGCGAATGAGACATAGTCTGAATAGAGTCAATAACTACAAATGAAGGTTTACTTTTGATTATATGCTCAATGATTAACTCTATGTCGGTTTCGTTGGCTACTTCGATATCTCCCTCTATACCGAGCCTGTTTGCACGCATTTTTATCTGTACAATGGATTCTTCACCGGTAAAATAAACGGCTTTTTTATCTTTACTGACATTTCCGCAAACTTGAAGCAGCAGTGTGGATTTACCTGCACCGGGTTCCCCGCCAATTAACACCGCCGAACCCTTTACTATTCCGCCACCCAGAACTCTATCCAACTCGCCAATTCCAGTAGAGATACGATGCTCCTCATTTACATCTATGTTATCTAAACTTACAGATTGAATACTTCCGATCGGAGATTTTTTAGAAGAGCGTTTTTTTTCGAACACCTCTTCTTCGGAAAGCGAATTCCACTCGCCACAGCTCGGACACCTTCCAAACCATTTATTTGTAGATTCTCCGCAGTTTTTGCAAAAATATGCTGTTTTCATTGATGCCATATTCCACCCCATAATCTTAACAACGAAATTATACCATAGATTGTTAACACTAAATAATAAAAGAGGCGTGAAGATAGTATTCAAGCATCTATAAATTTTGAAAACACAATTGTTAATATTTTATCAAATATAATGAAGATGTGTTTTATCAACATTTTTACCGTCTTAAATTATTTCTTAATTTGTATTAACAATGATGAGGATTAGGTATATTGTCGATTCTATACGATAAGTATGAAAAACAGACACTTTTAAAGTTTTAGAGTTTAGTGTAAAATTTATATAAGTTATTTTTTTCTTCAGTTACGGACTGGACTGACAGACTCTTTTTTATTTAGATGGATCGCCGAGTAAGCGTACTGATATAAAAACAACCCTTCGACGAATATTCAAAAAAGTGAATTGGTGAAAATTAACACATATGGAGGTAGTTATGGATTTAAAGAAGAGAATTGAAAGATTTAAAGAGCTGGAATATGAATTCAATAAAGATTTTTATATCAAATTAAAGGAAGGTCAAAACCCGCATACCCTATTTATCGCCTGTTCGGATTCCAGAGTTGAGGCGGAAACTCTGCTTCAAGCCAAGGCGGGAGAAATTTTTCATATAAGAAACGTAGCAAACATCGTTCCGAGAGAAGAAGAACCCGATACACATCCATCGGTGGTTTCTGCAATTGAGTATGCAGTTAAAATTCTGAAGGTAAAAAATATAATAGTATGCGGACATTCAAACTGTGGCGGCTGTTCAGCAATAAGAAATCCGGAAGGAAAAAAAGAGTTGCTCCCCTATACATGGGAATGGATATCTCAAAGTATCTCTATATCAGATTATATAAATCATAAATATCCGGAAATGAAGGAAGAAGATAAGGCAATCATGCTTGAAAAATTAAATGCCGTTCAACAACTTGATAATTTAATGACATATGATTTTGTAAGACAAGCAGTTGAATCGGGAGAACTGAACCTTCAGGCTTATTACTACGATATAGGTACCGGGAGCATATCCGTATATAATTACGACAGTATCTTCTCGGACATAATAAAAGAAATAACCTCCAGCAGAAAGCTTTTTCTTGAACAGGAATAATAAGCGTAAAAGTAATTGGATACGGCACTAATCGAAATCCAATCACTCCCTTGCTGTGATTTAAAAAAGCCGCTCTTGTCTGATAGAGCGGCTTTTTTAAAAGGAATATACGCAATTCCGCATGCAGAAGGTGTAAAGAATAAATGCTTAACAGAGGGTAATTTTATTGAGGTGAAGGTTATTATGAAAAGATTGCGAAAAGTTTTATATTATGTTTCTTTATCTATCAGCCTGTTGGTAGGTCTCTGGCACTTTTTTGTACCGCATCTTTTTCGTTGGTATGATTATATTCCCATGCAGTTTGAAAGCCTAATAGTGGGAATTGATTATACAAATTATTGCTTTTCCGCCCTGCTATTCGGAAGCAGTTTTGTTTTGATTCTCCTGGGCAAAAGCGCGCTTTCTTTAAATCGCGAAAGCATTATCTTTTATACATTTTTAACCGTAGTTTGGGTTTTTAGAGCCTGTCTTGCAGCTTTTATAGAGCCTTGGCCGTTAGAACCGATTCCGGCGGCAGCTATCGGACAACTAATCGGATCGATATTTTTGGCATCGATAATGGTATATGTTTCGGTAAGCCTCTGGAGAGCAAGCTGTAATCGCAAGCCATCAGACTGAAACCCCAAAACCGGAAATCATGCAGAATTTAAGAAGATAATCTCATTTATAAAAAGTGAACGTCTAAACGGATATAATCCGAGACGTTCTTTTTTGTTGATTATAGGAAAAACAAATCAGCATTTACGGATTTTCCTTATTATAACTTAATAGTTTCTTGTTTTGTCCTTACAATCAAAACCAATCTATTTAAGTTTATTTAAATTTTATCGCGTTCCTTTTGTTTGTTATAATTCACTTTCAAGCTGATACCTAATCATAATACTAAAGCTCTAAGCGAAATAAAAGCAATTCATATAATATTCCAATAGCGAGAGTTTTTGTCAAACGTCTATAACAACAGGTTTCTCCAAAACTTCATTTCAGCTGCAACTGCGGAAAATGGTTTTAGTTTAAAATGTTCTTTCTTATCTCATAAAAAACACTCAATCAAAAATGCTTTTCGAGCTCGAGGATTTCTTCTAAGAGAGCTTGATTTACAGGGGTTTTTATACCGTGTTTTCTCCCTAATTTAACAACGGTGCCTGCGAAGAGATCAACTTCCGTTCTGCGTCCCTGCAGAAGGTCCTGACGCATGGAGGGCATGCCTTCGGCATCAAGCGGTTTTATCACATCCAACCAATGCAGAAGATCGTTTTCATCGAGCTTTATACTTTCCGGTTTTGCCAGTGCGATAACCTCTCTCATGGCAGAAATCATACGCTCCCGCTCGGGACCTTCGCGCTGAACCGAACCGTAATTACCCTCGCAGACGCTGACAACCTGGTTGATACCGACATTGAGCATAAACTTTCCCCACACGCGGTCCCGCATATCCGTCACGATAGTATGGGAGAGTTTTGCCTTTGAAAGAAAATCGGACACAAGTAAGAGACGGGAAGTAACGCGATCGGAATAGAGCTCGCCTACAGTAAAATTACCCATGTTTTTCCAATAAAGCCGATTGCCATTTTTAGTAGCATCCATACCCTGAACCGTGCAGCCGAGAACCTTATCTCCGTACACTGCGCGTATATCCTCTTCACTGCTTATTCCATTAAGAAGAGAAAGAATGATAGTCTGTTCTCCAACATGAAGTGTCGTATCAGCTATGGCTTGAGGCAGTTGACTGTATTTGACGGCAAAAATCAAAAGGTCTGCCGGTTCACAGGGCTCATCCGGTCTAATCATATTAAAACTCAGCAATTTGTCATTATTATAAAGCCCTTCTTTACGATATCTTGCCTGACGCGATTCATCAGCAATAACGCGAAACCCCTCCGGAGAGGCGGCCGAAGCAAACGACTCGGCAAAAAGCAGACCGAGAGCACCAAGACCGATTAGACTTACAGTTTTAATTTCTTTCATGATTAACTTTCGCTTTCAATGCTTATAATGTGTAAACTCAAAATAGATGTGCTATTCAAACACAGCTATGCGTATCATATTTAACTTTTGATTTTACTTTTCTTTTTAAAACATCAATTATGCTTCCTATGAGAATGCTAACCGATATAACTCCTATGACTCTTATAAATAAATATGAATAGCATCCAAAATTGGTAGTTAGCAGGTTATTCTCAAAAAATATTCTTAATATAATATAGTGCAAAGGATCATGGAATATATAAATATCAAACAGTCTTTTTATAAAACCGGTATATTGCTTATTTGCCTTTTTATTAATTAACTTGAACAATGGAGATAGAGTTATGCAAAGCTCAATTGTGAAAAAAATTCCTAAGACTTTTGAGAAAAAACCATCTAGCAAATTATACCTTGAATTAAAAGCATAGAATAATATTAACAGAATGCAAATTAAAGCACTACGGCCATATACAAAGTTATGACTTTTCCTATATTCTTCAAAAGCATAACCGGCACCGAACCAGAACATATAACTCAGCCCTGCCTTCATTTTCAGGAAATCGAAAGGAATATAGTCATAAATCAAAGTAACAATGTAGCATATTAATAAAATTAAAAAAATACTGTTCACGCGTGCCCGTTGCAATATTTTCACTAAGATTGTAAATGCTACCATGCACCAGAACAATGCAATTAAAAACCAAAGATGACCGCAATCCGTACCTCCCCCACTCCAGAAGGTAGTAATAGCTAAGCGGACCGTTTCCGGATTATAAAAATTTCCTAAGGTTTTTATCGGAAACATGAAGAAAATTCCTGCAAAATAGTATGGTATTATCAACCTTTTAATTTTTGATTTTACAAATTTATCAAGACTTTCAACGGGTCTTAGTCCCATGACAGCACCCGATAAGAAGAAGAAAAGAGGCACGGGAAAAGCGCCGACCCAGTCTGACAAGAATCTAAAAAATGATAATAAGGTTCCACTGTATGCAGGAGCTAATTCTGCCGGCAGTCTGTAGTCAACTGCACCATAGGTCGCCTGGACATTCAAATAGGTGCTGTGACCGATAATAATATATATAGTTGCTATTACCCTAAGCCGGTCATAAAGCTCAACACGCTTTGTACCCGCACTTTCATTAATAGTTTCCATGGCACTAACCTAACTCCGGTTACCTTTTTAGCAATCAGTCTTGAATTATATTATTTAATTCTAACACTACAGAGTATTTAATAACCGGATATACCTATAACTAATTTGCTCATGCATTCGTTGGACCACCTATAGCACCACCGAATAATTGAATTTACTATATATTGCTGTTATAAGCGCATATTCCGGTTAGCGTCTTAAGAAAACTGTTTATCCAGTATTCTCCCATTACTATCCGCATGGATTATTCTATAACTGTCATCCGAGATTGTGTAAACAATTGCCTGCCATTCAACACCATAAGATGCCGTTGGGAAATTTACATAAAGAACGTCAACTGCGGGATCATGCTCAAAGTAAACTACTTTATCAACGTTACTACGCTGCGCAATTGGAATAATAGAATCCAATGATGCGGTCTCATGAACTCCCCTTCCGAAGGTAAGGTTTATATATCCCCGCACTGTTGTATTAGTGCAATAAACCGCATCAGGATAACTGGTATTCAGATAATCTGCAAGCACACGATTTTGATTCATATAGGGAGCGTCCCACACATATGATGGCGAGCTTCTATAGGCATATACATTTAACAGCCCTGCCAGACTTACTGTCAGGAATATTACAACCCTCAGAACTGCCTTTGATGATTTTTTGAATATCAGATATATCAAATCACAGCAAATGAGACAAACAGGAAATATGAGTTTCATTCTGTCATATGGATACAAAATGGCATGTTCTTTCATGATGAAATTTTCAAGGATTGGAAACGAGGCTACAAATATAATCCAAAAGTTTTTAATTAAAACCGATTGTTTTCTCCAGACTAAGCCCTTATAAATAACTGTAGCCAATATCAAGAGTGAAAATAATAAAATCCATGTATAACAAAAGGAGGTCAGATAACCCCTGAATAACAAACTTGTAGATATATTTGCGGCGAAGCTTCTGACTTTGGAACGGAGTTTTAACTCGGTTAAAAAACGTTCGGGAGATATATTAAGCAAAAAGTGCAATGTAAATACAGTAAAACTCATGACAGTCAGTATCCCCACTTTAACTGCGTCGGCAAAAGCGGAGAGCATTTTCTTTCTGCCCATTACCAATTCGCTTAATGCAAAACCTATATTTGCAACATATCCGGTCCATTCGATATATGGGTTAATAAAACATAGAATATAAAATGCAAATTTAAATCCTTTGGAGTTTTCTTTTCTATATTTCCAATAACAATATATCTGTAACAATAAAGTTACCTGCATTACGGAATGATGCCAATAAACCAGTCCCATCCCGTGCAATATTTCCGGTTCGAGAACATAAATTACCGTTCCGAAAAATGAAATCAACCATTTATGGCTGCTTTCATCAAATAACGATAGCAGGAATATCGCCAATAAACAGGAAGAAATTACAAGCAAAAAAGTGTTGAAAATATACAAACTTGTTTCGTTAACCTCGAGAGAAAATACCTCCATAAATAAGTATGGTAAAAAGTACCCTGTAGGAGAAAAGGAGGTATAGTAATGGTTTCCGTACTGATCAGGAACGGCACCTCCCCAAGAGATATGTTTGTCGGTTAATTTTCCTAACGATACAATGGGTAAAAACTTATGGACTGAAACGGGTGTTTCTTTATATGCTCTGATTGTTAATAGTGTATGCCAGGTCGCATCGGAATTAACATATTCAATATCTCCGGTTCTAAAGTTCAAAATACCGATGCAAATAGAGAACAGAATTACCGCCAAAATCAGAATTAATATTTTGCGACTGTGTCTTTTCACAGTTTCCCCTTTCTGTGATATAAGTCCGTTTTTAGATTATATAGTATTGGTATTTTTACAAATACTACTGGAAAAATTCAGTATTGCAGTCTTTTAAATGGACACTTTGAAGCAGACAGATGCGATGATTATATTCTTATATTACAGTCTCAAAAGAATAAAAAGCAGTCGTCTGAGTGTGTTCTGGTAGCTTCAGCAACGAAATTCGCTATTTTCTCAACATTTCCGTCCAGTCTCCGCCCGGCTCAAAGGCGCTTTTGGAGCCCATAGTGTCTCCCGAATAGTTGGTATACGCCCTGTCATACGCCACCGACACTTCCACTTCTGTACCGTCCGGACGCAAATAAGTATTTACTCCCCTAACGGCTTCGGAATAACTGTCGGACATCCGGCTCTCCGCAGCCATTCTTGATTGATAGGCGGAACGCCTTGCGGCATCGGAAGCGTTTGTTCTGTTCCACCACGCCCTGTTGTAGGAATCGAACGCAGCCTGCTGAGTGGCATGCATCTGCTGCCAGGTTTGAAATTGCCGATTCATCTCATCGAGACGCTGCTGTGTATGTCGGGAAATGTCCTGCAATATCTGCGACTGCATATTGTACATCTTCTCGCGTATGCCATTATCGAGCCGGAAAGTTGAACAAAAATCGGTATATGCACCTTGAAAAGCAAGGTCAAATTCCTGCGGAAGACTGAGCATTGTAAAAATGCCCTCCGACTGCCATTCGATAACGGAGTTTGGCGGCATGTCGTTAAATGCACCCGGCTGCGGTTGCTGTACCTGAGGGGTGTTGCCGGAAAACAGGTTACCAAACAGATTCCCGAATCCGCCAAGTCCGCCCACCATAGCGGGGAGCTGATATTTCCATCCCTGAAGAACCGTGGAGATAGCAAGCCTGAGATCTACACCGTTCACGGTCATATCATATACTCGGCACAGTCCTTCCAGATAGAAACCGGTATCCTTTGCCATACCGGGGTTTCCGATGCGTTGCTTTTCAAACTCAACCCTTCGTCTGTAGTTCTGCAACGCCTCGTCTTCGTTGAAGGGCTCGTACAACGGCATCTGCCGTTCCTCAACACATTTAAGGTATGTTGCATTTGAGGCTTTGGCATACATGTCAACATAGCTATGTATATATTGTCTCACATCCATAAAGCTCTTATAGTGCACTCTTGAAATCTGCTCCAAACCTTGTGAATAAGGCCCGGAGGCAAGTGCAGGACACTTTGAACGATCGGTGTAACCTTCACCGATATAGTAAGCGATAACAGTACCCTTATCGTTATGTGCCGTTACACTCACACCAAAGGGATAATTATAGCTGGAAACTTCCGGTTGCAACATCGCATGAGCCTGGTAGCCAAAGGGTAATATTACAGTCCCAACAACCATACCGGTTGCCTTGTCAGCCAGCGTAGTAGTGCCATCGGAATTAACATTTCGCTTTTGGACCTGTATGGTACTAAAACAATATTTGCACTTTACAAATTCATCATTCAGGTTTATATCAAGCGGTGCACCACAAGACGGACAATTGACTGGTTCTACACTCATGATATTTTTCTCCTCTTACAAGCAATCTAACGAGAAATACATTTTTTAATTCAGCTTTTAGTATCACTTTTAACCTTTGACTTTACTTCTCTTTTTAAAACATCAATTATACTCCCTATGAGTATGCTAACCGATATAACCCCTACGGTTCTCATAAATAAATATAAATAGCATCCGACATTCGAAGTAAGCAGGTTATTTTCGAAGAATGCCCTCAATACGATATACTGCAAAGGATCATGGAATATATAGATATCAAACAATCTTTTTATAAAAAAGGTATATTGTTTGTGTGCCTTTCTATTAATGAACCTAAATAAAGGCGATAGAACTATTGACAACTCTATTGCAAAGAAGATGCCTAATGCATTCGTAAAGAAACCGTCAAGCAAATAATATCTTGAATTAAAAGAATAGAATATTATGAGCAAAACACAAATTAATACGCTACGGGCGTATAAAAAATTATGTTTTTTCCTATATTCTTCAAAAACATAACCGGCAGCGAACCAGAATAAAAAGCCAAGACCGGCTTTCATTTTCAGAAAGTCGAACGGAATATAGTCATAAATCAAAGTAACAATGTAACAAATTAACAAAATTAGAAAAGTACTGTTTACATTTGCCCGTTGCAATATTTTCACCAAAATTACAAATGCTATCATGCACCAGAACAATGATATTAAAAACCAAAGATGACCGCTTTCTTCTCCGTTCCAAAAAGTTGTAATAGCCAGGCGGACAGTTTCAAAATTATAAAAACTTCCTAAAGTTTTTATCGGGAACATGAAAAAAACTCCCGCCAAATAGTACGGTATTATCAACCTTTTAAATTTTGATATGATAAATTTATCAAAACTCATAAGGGACTTAAGGCCAAGAACAGCACCGGATAAGAAAAAGAAAAGCGGTATCTGAAACCCATCAACCCACTCAGACAAAAATCTGAAAAATGACAGCAATGTTCCGCCGTATGCAGGAGCTAATTCTGCCGGCAGTCGATATCCGACTGCACCATAGGTTGTCTGGATATTCAAATATGAACTATGACCGATAACTACAAAGAGGGTTGCAATTATTCTAACCCAGTCATACAATTCAACACGGTTTTTAACGGTAGTTCCGCTCGCATTACCCATAATAACTTCCCTATCGGTTTGCCTAACCAAGTAGCCTATACCCACCTTTGAATTTAATAAAGTATCCAATAATATATTTGGCTTTAATTTTCCAAAATATTTCTTTAATCAATTGTATTTTAAACATCTTATCATACAAATACAAAAATGAAAGATATACACAATAAAAACAACAAAAGACTACAAGAAAAATCATTCTTGTAGTCTTTTTAATGGAGGCGCCATCCGGATTTGAACCGGAGAATAGAGGTTTTGCAGACCTCTGCCTTACCGCTTGGCTATGGCGCCAAATAAATGGAGCGGGTTACGAGGCTCGAACTCGCTACCTCCACCTTGGCAAGGTGGCGCTCTACCAGATGAGCTAAACCCGCTTAACATGCCGGTCGCATTAAGCGACCGTACATGGTGCCTCCGGTCGGAATCGAACCAACGACACGAGGATTTTCAGTCCTCTGCTCTACCGACTGAGCTACAGAGGCAAAATGGCGACCCGGATGGGACTCGAACCCACGGCCTCTAGCGTGACAGGCTAGCGTTCTAACCAACTGAACTACCGGGCCAAAAAATAATGGTGGGAACAACAGGGCTTGAACCTGTGACCCCCTGCTTGTAAGGCAGGTGCTCTCCCAGCTGAGCTATGCTCCCAAATAGGATGCAAAGAATATGATACTACAAGATAACGACAATTGTCAACTTGAAAAATTGATACTGAAATATATTGTTTTTTTAAAATACTTGATTTTAAAACCTATAAAAATGGATTTAATTAGTTATAAATGTTAATATTTTAGATATTATTAATTATTAATGGTAAATATAGAATATAGAAAAGAGGCTGCTAATGACTGCTTTGGAAATTATGAGATATGTTGATCACACATTATTAAAAACAACCTGTAAAAGAGATGATATTTTTAATTTATGCGAAGAAGCTATAAAATTCAATACAGCCAGCGTTTGTATTCCCCCGTGCTTTGTTGGTGAAGCAAGAAAGAAATTTGGAAGCAAACTAAATATTTGCACAGTTATCGGTTTCCCGAACGGATATTCCTCTAAAGAAACAAAGATTTTTGAGACTGCGGATGCAATTAAAAAATCTGCAGATGAGATTGATATGGTTATAAATCAGTGTTTTGTAAAAGATAAAAAGTATGAAGATCTAACTGATGAAATAAATGCTGTTAAGAAAGCATGTAACGGCAAAATTCTGAAGGTTATTGTTGAAACCTGCAATCTTTCCGAACAGGAGCTTGTTGAAGTCTGCAAATATGTATCCGATTCCGATGCAGACTTTATTAAAACATCTACAGGGTTTGCAGAATACGGGGCTACCTTTGAAGCGGTAGAAATGATTAGAAATAATATAAGAGCCGAACTGAAAATAAAGGCATCCGGCGGTATACGCACACGTGAAGATATGATTAAGTATATAGAGTTAGGATGTGAACGTTTGGGAACAAGCTCTGCTATAAAGATACTTAGAAGCGAAGTCAAGTAGGGATTTGATTTTGAAAGGAGGTTTATTAATGGAACTGACCGTGAATGGGTTGCAATATCATATTAGAATGAAGGCAGGCGATGTAGGGAGATATGTATTCTTACCCGGAGATCCATTCAGAACCGACCTGATAGCGTCATTTCTTGATGATGCTGTTGTTGTCGCTCATAACAGAGAACACAAAACATGGACAGGCTATTTGGAGGGTGAGAAGGTCTCGGTTACCTCTACGGGAATGGGATGTCCTTCGACCGCTATAGCTCTGGAGGAATTAATAAAAATTGGAGCTGATACTTTTATAAGAATAGGAACGGCGGGAAGGGTGAGTAAAGAATCGTTTGACGAGTCATTGGACGGGGTAATCTGTTCCGCAGCAGTTAGAGATGAAGGAACTACTATACAGTATATACCGATAGAATATCCCGCAGTTGCAGATCGAAATGTAACGGCGGCTCTTGAATTTGCTGCAAAGAGAAGAGGACTGAATTATTTAGTCGGAATAACGCAGTCAAAAGATTCTTTTTATGGACAACACGAACCGGAAAATATGCCGAATTCGGAATATTTAAAAAATCGATGGAATGCATGGATTAAGGGAAATGTAGCGTGTTCTGAAATGGAGTGTGCGGCACTTTATGTAATTTCATCAATAAGGGGTGTCAGAGCCGGGGGTATAATGAATTATAAGTCGATGGAAGAAACGATAATGACAGCTTGTGATGCAGTAAAATTGCTCATAAAACACGATGTGACGAATCAAATTGAGTTCGAAAAACTGAAATAATGTATATTTGAATTAAATTAACACCCTCCCTGCCGAAAATGAAAGAGGTTTATGGACAAATAGTAACTTCCTTTTCTACAAGCTACAGGCAACTGTTTTATGAAACAACAGTTGCCTGTTTATAAGTTGGATAAGTAAAAACTCTATGTTAAAATATATTTAATATAAAAAATTTTTATGGAGGTCTTTTATGCAGGAATACAAAAAAGCATGGGAATACACCAGAGAAATAGTCGAAAAAATGATTCCTTTTCCTGAGAGAGCAAAAAGAGTGCCTTTTGATGCAATTATAGATGAAGGTGCCCGGGACTTGGATAAAATGAAGGCACTTTGGCATAGCCTTCATGAAGAAGCAAGGACCAATCTGTTTAATCTTGCTTACATGGTCCAGGATAAAGGCAATATGGGATATGATGTTTCCGAAGCGGAGAAACTCCTTGCGGAAGGACTCTACGACCTTGCCAGAAACAATGAAATAGGTTTATATAGAATAACATGCAGACTGTTCAGAGCTCTTCATAATGCCCCTAAAATCCCCTCACACCCCTATTGGTCATATACTCAATATGAATCTTTTGAACAGTATAAAAACAGCGTAGAGTTCCCGAAATACGATAAGCTGAAAATATCCAGAGAAGAACTGTATGACAGAATATATGCCGGCTGGATGGCTCAGGTATGTGCAGGCGCGGTCGGAACCCCGCTGGAAGGTTATCATACGATTAACATAGAAAACGTGTACGGCTGGGTAGACGGCTATACAAAGATGCCTGAGATGTATAACGATGACCTGACATTTGAATTGGTATTTCTCGAAGAGTTTATCAAGGCGGGTAATGATGTAAAGGCAGATGACATTGCAGAGATGTGGGCTGCAAGAATACCGAGCGGATATACCGCTGAGCTTATTGCGTTAAACAACATTAAAAATGGGATCTATCCACCCGAGAGCGGTACATATAAAAATCCTTTCAGCGAGTTTATCGGCGCACAGATGAGAGGCGGAGTATGTGGAATGGTTGCCCCCGCAAATCCTGAACTTGCTGCTGAACTTGCATGGAGAGATGCCACAATTTCTCATGCAAATAACGGAATTCTCGGAGAAGTCTTTAATGCTGTTATGGTATCTTTGGGCTTTGTTGAAAGCGATCTTAAAAAGATTTGCAGAATGGCAATTGATATGATGCCCAAGGATTCCGAATATCGCAATGTTGTCGAATATGCGTGGAAAGCATGTGAAAAATATGGAAATTGGCGTGATGCATGGATCGATTGCGACGATAAATATAAAGAGTATTGTTGGATACATGCCTACCCCAATGCGGCAATAGAGGTCATCGCACTTTATTTCTGTGAAAACGACTTTAACAAACTGGTTTCGATAACGGCAATGTGCGGTCTTGATGTCGACTGCAACGCAGCTCAAGTTGCAAATATTCCGGCAGTATATCATGGAATGAAAATAATCGATGAAAAACTCTGGAAACCGTTTGGCGAATATATGGAAACTTATCTCAGAGGAATGGAAAAGATAAGGTATGACGACCTCGCTGAAGAAACAGTATCGGCAATCATTAAGGCTGGAAATGTCGAGATAATCTAAAAATAAATTGCAACTATAAATCCCCCGCTCGATTATTCGGGCGGGGGATTTATAGTTTTGATAGATTAGTTTTAAATCAATCAGCTATTATCTTTTGCTTCAGTTTTATCCGACTCGATTGCCGCTCTTTTTATCCTTTTTAGCCGGTTTCTTGTAGATAACGAATAGAATACCAAGCTAACTATCACCAGAATATATGGGAATGATTGGATGATTTGAGGTGAGAGGCTTATAGCGCCCTGGAGGTTGATTGCAATTGCGTTTGCGAATCCGAAGAGGAGTGAGGCGAGCATTCCGCCTATCGGCTCGCCCTGACCCATTGCCTGGGCTGCAAGACCGATAAAGCCTCTTCCCGCGGCCATGTTGACGGTAAATCCCTTCATATATCCCATGGACATGAAAGCTCCGGCGAGTCCGGCAAGAAGACCTGATAGTGCAAGTGCAATATAGCTTATTTTATTTACACTCACACCGACGGAATCGGCAGCATCTCTGTTCTCCCCTACTGCCCTCATTTTAAGTCCAAGAGGCGTCTTGTAGAGCAGTACATAAACCAGGATAACACAGACAAATGCAAAATATGTTAATCCGCTATGTCCTGACAAAACCTCGCCTAATATAGGAATATCTTTTATAAGGGGAATATTAATTTTCGGAACAATCTCACTGGTTATGCTGTTTGATGCGCCTCTGTCTCCGGAAGCGAGAAAGAGAAAGAATATGGTTCCCCCACCCCCAAGTGTATTTACTGCGATACCAGCCAATACTATGTCGGTATTTAACTTCAATGCAAAGAAACCAATCATCAGACCCAAGAAAACGCCGACAACCAACGCAGACAGCAAACCTACAACCCAGCTTTTAGTCATGCCGCTGAAAATAACTCCGGCAAGCGCTGAAAACATCATAATGCCTTCAATACCGATATTGGAAACGCCGGCTTTTGATGCTATTACTGCTGCCAACGTGGCAAAGAGAATCGGGGTGGTCATTCGAAGTATGGCATAGCCGAAGCTCGGTGTCATCATTGCATTCAATACATTTTGCATATTTAAACCTCCGCCTCGACCGATTTGTTTTCGTTCAGTTCAGAGAGAGCGGCTTTAACGACCAGCTTCTGCCTCAACGGCGCAAGGAAATTCTTTGCCGCAAAGAACAGGAAGATTATCGCCTTTATAATATCAAGCATTTCAGGCTGAATATCTGCATTAATCTGCATAAGTCCGCTACCCACCTCCAGGTAGGCAAGAAAAAACGCTGCCAGAGGTACCTTCCACGGATTGTTGCCTGCCAATATTGCAATCGTAACACCTGTCCAACCGTATCCGGGAAGAGCATTCCATTCGAATCTTTTATAAAATCCCAATACTTCGACGGCGCCCCCCATTGCGGCAATTGCGCCGCCGATGAGTTGGCTTGAGATTATGACACTGTCCACTTTGATTCCGGAATATTGAGCAAACGAAATATTTGCTCCAATCATTCTTACCGAATAACCCCATTTTGTGTGGTAGATATATAGACCTACAACAACTATCATCAAGACGGCAAATATAAGTCCATAACTGGTGGTGTACTTAATGGGTGGAATCAGGGCGGATTTCTGCATTAAATAAGAACCGTTGCCGCCCCATTGCGGGTCCCTGATTACATAGGTATTAATGTGGGTTCCAAACTGAAGAATAACATAGTTTACCATCAGCGATATTACCAGCATATTTGCGCCGAGCTTTACGCTTAAAATAGAAACCAAAAGCATTATTATTGCGCCGACAAGTCCGGCAAATATGACAGCGACTACGGGATGCAGTCCGAATGGAAGATTCATATATATGGCAACTGATGCCCCGGTCATACCGCCCGCAAAAAATGCTCCTTCTCCGGCAAGGTTAAACTGGTTTGAAGAAAACATGATACATACCGCTAATCCGGTAAATACAAGCGGTACCATCCTTTCTAAAATTCTCCAAACATACCTTTTAGTTGAGAAAGGAGTTACTATCAAGCTCTTAATCGCCTCTCCGGGCATTTTTGATGTCAATAAAATTAATGCAAATGCGACACCCATGGCAAGGGCTATGGCTGAAGCGCTTCTTGCAATATCAAAAAACTTCTCCCTTTTACTAATCAATGTGTGTCACCTTCCTTATCTCTTCATCAGTTTGGCGCTTTAAACCCAGCATATATTCCCCCATCTCAATGTCGGTAAGAGTGGAGGTATCTTCAAAATATGCAACTATCTGTCCTTCATAAAACACAACCAAACTGTCGGACAATTCCATAACTTCGTTAAGGTCAGCGGAAACGAGCAGGACCGCAGCTCCCTCTCTTGACAGGCTTACAAGTTTTTTTCTGATAAATTCGGTTGCACCGACATCTATTCCCCTTGTGGGCTGGTCGGCTATTATCAAATCCGGGTTGCTTGAGAATTCTCTTGCAACAACAACCTTTTGGATATTTCCTCCTGAAAGCATGCGAACCTGCTGTTTTCTAGAACGACAAAGAATCTGATAATCCTCGATAAGCTTTTCGCTTTCTTTTGCAATCTCTGCGGAATTAAGCATTAATTTGCCGCTGAAACGTTTCTCATATATTCTGTCCGATATCAGGTTTTCTTCGATGGTTGCTGAATCAGCAACACCATAAGTCATTCGGTCTTCAGGAATGTATGAAATTCCAAGCTCCCTTAGTTCAGATTCACTGCAGTTTATCAGACTCTTATCGTTTAACC
The DNA here is from genome assembly GCA_012520915.1 of Oscillospiraceae bacterium. Lineage (GTDB taxonomy): Bacteria > Bacillota > Clostridia > Oscillospirales > Ruminococcaceae > WRIP01. The sequence goes on along the minus strand of JAAYNJ010000024.1, from coordinate 119,102 downwards.
TTATATCTCCTGAATTAGGCTTATCAATGTTAAAGAGAATATCAACCAACTCGCGCTGTCCATTACCCTCGACGCCGGCAATTCCCAGTATTTCACCTCTGCGAACGTTAAGAGAAACACCTCTAAGAACTTCCTTTCCCCATTGATTCCTGAATCTCAGGTTTTCAATTTTTAAAATGGGTTCTTTTGGTGCAGCCTTATCTTTTTCGACGCTTAATATTACGTCTCTGCCGACCATCAAACGGGATATATCCTGCTTTGAAACTTCGTCGGTGTTATAGACACCCATATATCGTCCGTTTCTCAGAATCGTCAATCTGTCCGTTATTTCCTTTATCTCGTTCAATTTGTGGGAGATAAATATTATTGTAAACCCGATTTCTTTCAGAGCCTTCAACTCTTTAAAGAGTTCTTCTGTTTCCTGTGTTGTCAGTACGGCGGTAGGCTCGTCGAGTATCAGAATATTTGCACCTCTAATTAGCGCTTTTAGAATTTCAACCTTTTGTTTCATTCCAACAGGAATGTCCATAACTTTAGCATATGGATCGACATGAAGATTATATTTTTTTGAAATTTCCTCCGTCAGTTTGACGGCTTCCTTATAATCAATAAAAGTTTTTGCCTTGCGGGGCTCTATACCCAAAACGACATTTTCAGCAACAGTTAATGAAGGAACCAACATAAAGTGCTGATGCACCATGCCGATTCCCTTGCCGATAGCTACCTGCGGAGAGGTTATTGAAATTTCCTCGCCGTTTATCTCAATTTTACCACTTGTGGGTTGTTCTATGCCGAAAAGAATTTTAACCAAGGTTGATTTTCCGGCTCCGTTCTCGCCCATAAGCGCGTGAATTTCGCCTTTTCTAACAAAGAAATCAACATCTTTATTTGCCGCAATTCCGTTCGGATAGACCTTTGTTATACCGCTCATCTTAACGGCATAATCATTTTCATTAATCTTGCCGTCGATAATATCGGAATTTACCATCTTGCCTCCCTGTATACTTTTTTATAAAACAAAGGGGAGTAAAACTCCCCTTTGCGATTAAAGCCGATAGGCTTTAAAGCATTTCAGATATTACTTTCTGGGAGATACTTCGTTTCTCAGAGCTTCGACTTCGGCAGTTTCCATTCCGAATGCGCTGCTGACAACGATACTTCCATCATCAATACCCGCTTTTGCTTTTTCAATGACTTTGTTGATTTCATCACCGAAGAACTTTGAGTAATTTCCTTCGGTTGCGACACCTACACCACCCTCGGCAAGACCGAGTTCAGTAGTTGTACCCCAGGGACTTGCGCCGTTGTCAATTATGTCTTTGAAGACCGCGATAAGCGAATTGTCAACTCTCTTGAGTCCGCTTGTTATGGTGACCGCTGCCAACTCAGGCTGAGCTTCTGAGAAGGCCTGCTCCTGGTCGGAGTCAACGCCGATAAACCATGCGCCGAGCTCTGCACAAGCTTCCGCCATTCCGTTACCGGAACCGCCGGCTACGTTCCAGATAGCATCAACTTTGTACTGGGTAATCATAACGTTTGAGAGTTCTTTTGCAGTTGCGGGATCACTCCACCCGCTTGTTCCTCCGACATACTGTGCGTCGACTTTGATGTCGGGATCGACAAATTTTGCGCCTTCAATGTATCCGACCAGGAAGTCGTTGATTACGGGAATGTCTCCACCACCGATAAATCCTATTACCTTGTCGGCATTTACATTTTCAATCGATGTATCGGTAGTAAATGTTGCAGCGAGTATTCCTATCAGGTAGCCGAGTTCGTTTTGCTTGTAGGTTATACTTGCAACGTTCGGCAAATCGACAGCGGCGTCGTAAGAAATGTATTTCTGATCGGGATACTGCTCCGCGACTTCAATCAAATACTCTTGCATGTTGTAGGTTCCAACAACGATTACATCGTATTCACCTTGCTCAGATACTTCCTCGAGAGTGCTTTTCCACTTGGGTCTGTCGGCTTCTGTTGCACCCATCTGGATGGTTTTATATTCGATATAACCTTCTTCTTTAAGTGCCGACAATCCTGCCTCACAGGAGTCGTGGAAAGACTTGTCTCCAAGGTTTCCGTTTATCAGGTTGACAACCTTAAGGACTTCTTTGCCTTCCGCAACGGTTTCTTTTTCTCCGTCGGTTTTACCGGAATCGGTACCGGCTTCAGGAGCCTTTTCTCCGCCACATGCAGCCAATCCGATTATAAGCATCAGCGACAAGAGAATTGCTAATAATTTTTTCATAATTCCTCCAATTATTTTTATTTGATGAAAACCATTAACTATATTTACATTCTATAACTTAATACAATGATAAGTCAATAAAATCAAATCTTACAAACGGTTACAAAACCATGTGCTTTTTTATGGAATCAAATGTCAGTTTGGCTATCCTCGTAATAGTAGTATCCTCAAACCCTCTGTAAACGCTCTCAAACTTGTCGTCAAAAGGTTTTGTCCAGGATTCGGATATTGCGTCGTATCCCCATATCACGCCGTATAGGGTGGCGATTTGAGCGGCGTTACAGTCGACATCCTGTCCACACATAGCACATATATGCATACACTCGTCAAAATCATTCCGGGCAAACCAGAGTGAAACAACTTCTGAAGCTGCATTAGGATAAGAATGAATCCAATTGTATTTATAAAGCTTTTCTTCACATGCTCTCCATGCGGGCTCCCATGTATTATGCTTTTTACATTCGTCAAGTGCGAACTTGACTACCGAATAGTATTCGCTGTCAACTGGAATCATTTCAATGGATTTTTCCACAATTGTCCTAATGTCGGTTTCAACAAATGCTAGAGAGGTCATTACCGCATTAAATATTTCACCTATAATTCCGTTATTGACATGTGAGATGCAACCGTCAATCCACGCCAATCTTGCTGCGGTATAAGGATCTCCGGGGGCAACAAGTCCACATATCGCTCCCCTCATTTGGGCGCCAATCCATTCTCTCCATGGATTGTTCAGTGAAGCGGACTTTGGCGGGAATACTCCCCGTTTTAAATTTTTCATTGCAACTTCTTCGGCGCTCCAAGCAAATTCTATTTTTCCAAGCCAGTTCATCGCTATATCTTCTGAAGTTACATCGTATCCTTTATCGGCAAAAGCCTCAAGAAATGCCAATTCAAACAGGACATCGTCGTTAAGTGTGGATGGTTCCCTCAGATAGCCACGAATTTCACCGAAATGTTCACGAAGTCTGTCTGTACAGTAACCTTCAATCATTGTCCCGACGGCAGCTCCTGCGATTTGAGCCAGCCAGGCGGCATGAAGTTTTTCAAACAGAATTTTATCATCAAATTTCGGAATATCGTATTTTGGGAAGGTTACGTTCTTTTCGTACTGTTCAAATGAATCGTACTGAGTAAATGACCAATAGGGATGACCTTCGATTTTTGGAGCCCTTCCTAAAGTTTCGTAGATTTTCGGAACCATTTGCAGGAGAGCAATATTGTCATTATTGTCATAAGCGTCAAAAAAAGCCGGAATCATAGCTTCAGCTTCACTGACATCATAGCCCATATTTCCAACTGCCTGAATTCCGCCTACCAATACACGCTCTTGAGCTAAACTTCCGGGAACCCTTGATTTACACTTCATGCGCACATCTGCAATATCCACAGCGGCAAAATCAGGAAGCTGTTCTTCCCATGCACCTGAAACATTGTGCTGCACCTCAGGTACAGTATTTAAAAGTATTTCTCTGTTTATTTCCCATGCATGCTTCATAAATTCTCCTTAAACTATAAAAATGTTAAAGCGAATATCTACAGTATTAAAGTAGTTAAATATACTTTAATCTCCACTTAAATATTAGCATAATATCCAATACAACACAAAAACAAATAACCGCAATGACGGATAGCTTTCAAAAACATTTTAAGAGAACATTTAATGTCTGTTTCGTGGTAATCACTGATTTATATTGCAAATGAAAAAGATGCCTTGACATATTGAACAGTGTTCAGCATAATAATATTGAACGGCGTTCAAACAGGAGGAATGTATGAAAACAGAAATTCAGGAATTTACGAATATAAAGGAAATAATAATCAATACAACAATTACTTTAATCAAAGGTTCGGACGGTTTGGCGGAAAATATAACCGTTAGGGAAATTGCAAACGAAGCCGGTGTTGCCGTAGGACTAATCAACTATCATTTCGGATCAAAGAAGAAACTCATAGAAATCTGTGTACAGCGAATTATTTCTCATGTTATGAAGACTTTTTCAGAAATAAATAATTCGTCGGATAAAAAAGATGCTTCCGAAGAGGAAAATGAAGACATGGCATCATTTACTACAAGGGTTTTTACATTTCTAATAAACAATCCTGAAATATCAAAAATATCCATGCTGGGTGACCTATCACAGCCGAATCTTGAAAGCAATTCATCTGTAAGCTACAGAGCTATCTTTAGAGCGATTTCGCAAAAAGAGCCGGGAAATACCGGTAAGATAAAGGCTTTTATGCTCTTATCCGCAATTCAATCCGCTTTTTTAAATCGCGAAGTTGGCAATGAACTGTTTGGTTTTAACCTAAGCCTGGAGGAAGATTATTATCTTTTTTTTAGATTCGTAACAGACATTCTAAACATTTAAATAATGTGATTAATAAAAATTTAAGTGAATAATTAAGTTTTTAAAGTTGAGAAAGGATTAGACGACAAAGATGAATAAAAAGGTCGGAAATAGAAAAATGAAGTGGATATTATATGGTCTTTTACTGACAGTAGTTTTATATTTCATAATTCAAGGAATACGCTGTATCGACGGATTACATAAAGCCCGAAACAAATTGAATTCGTGTAAGACCAGCACAGCATTCCTGTCGTACGGTCCGATGATTTATGTTGATTCGGGAAAAGGAGAAGTAATTTTATCGGTTCACGGTATTTTCGGCGGTTATGACCAGGCGTATGATAATGTTAAAAATAGAGAATCAAAAAATCGGTTGCTGGCACCTTCGCGATTCGGATACCTCGGTTCCGCTGTAAAGGATGAAGGCACTCCTAAGGAACAGGCAGCTGCTTTTAATGAATTGCTCGATTATTTAAAAATCGAAAAGGTATTTGTCTTGGCGACATCAGCCGGAGGCACTCCGGCAATTCGTTTTGCACTGGACTACCCGGAACGTGTCAAAGGTCTTATTTTATTTTGTTCGGCGATGCCGGTAAATGAAAAACCGGAAAGCTTCATTGAATATCAAGCACCGCCCGAACTTTTATTATCCGATTATGCAATGTATTTAATCAGTCCTCTTATGCCTTCACTTATGGGTATGCCGGCGTCGACGGTAAACAGTATCCAACCCGTTTCTGAAAGAAAGGCGGGAGTTATCCTTGATGGCAGTTTAACAAATCCGGATATGGAGAGAAACTTTGAACAGTACCCTATCGAGGAATTAAAATTGCCGGTTTTGATTTTGCATTCCGAAGACGACCCTGTCGCAAGTTTTAAAAAGGTAAAAGATGTGCAACACCGTTTTCCCAACCTCACACTTGTTTCTTTTCCGGACGGCGGGCATATGATGACGGGACATGCGGAAGAAATTGATAAAGCAGTTGATGATTTTATAAACCGATATAAATAGTATTTGAACAGGAAGATTTTCATTAAAATTTTCCTGTTCGTTACAATGTGTCAATAAAGGCATTTTATAATATAAAAAATGTGCCTCATCTAACACGACAACAGGAGTTAAACATGGAGAGAAAGTTTAAGATTATTATATCGGTAGGGATAGTTTTTTTGACTGCAGCGACATCCGTTGCTGTCTTTGCATACAGAAATATGAATTACGATTTTTTCAATGATAAGTTTTTAGAAAAGAAAGGATTTAAGCTGGGTTTCACTGAAAATATTGCTGAATTGGATGACGGGTCGGAAATTTATTATCTGGAAGGACCTGACAACGGTCCGAACCTTCTTTTACTTCACGGTCAACAAGCAAGCTGTTTAGATTACGCAAAAGTACTCCCCAGATTATCGGAAGAGTTTCATGTTTATGCTCTTGATTACTACGGTCACGGCAACTCATCTAAAAACCCGGACAAATATAGTGCGGTGGAAATAGGAAATGATATTATTTGGTTTATCAAAAATATTATGAAAGAAAAAGCATATATATCAGGTCATTCGTCAGGAGCATTACTTGCCGCTTATGTTGCCGCTAAGACTCCGGAGAACATCATAGCCACCATTTTGGAAGACGGACCTTTCTTTTCCACCCTTTCCGGAAGAGCTGAAAAAACCATCTCATGGTTGGGATTTAAAAATATGCACGATTACCTCAATCAAAATGAGGTAAAAACTTTTATGGAGTATTCATTGGAAAATGACTATATGCAGGAAGTTTTTAATGTCAAAGATCCTCAGGCTTGGAACAAAATTGTAAAGGAACCGGCTTTGAAATATTTGGATAAACACCCCGGTCAAGTACCAAAAATATGGTTTTATCCACCTAAGCTGGGGGTCAATTCCATATATGCATTGAATGCCAGTATGCAGGACGGAACGAGCAATTATGATTTGAGGTTCGGGGCTACATTTTATGACTTTTCCTGGTTTACAGGATTTAACCTGGAAGAAATTTTGAAAAGTATTGAATCCCCTACCATAGTGATGCATGTTGCACCAAGCGAAATGACCGCCCCCGGATATTACGATGAGAACGGAATATTACTTGCAGCGATGGACGAAACAGACGCACAGAAGGTTGTCGATTTAGTGCCGAATAGTAAATATATCGGAGGTTTTAAATCCGCACACGACATACATGCAGACCTGCCAGACGAATATATTGAGGTTTTATTTGGTTTAAAAAATCAAATGGAAAAAGATTAAAATCAAATTTCAGTAAAAGCTTTATGCTTACACTTTAGCGGAAAATATATAAAAGCATTCGAAATTATGCTGAAAAACAAAACCGGGAGCGATGATGTCGGTTCAACGGATTGTATTCAGATAAATTTGAGCTGTCCTTTAGTCGTTATATTCATCTAAAAAATTTAGTACATATTCGTTTAATTCCAGTAAAGTTTCCAGCGGCTGACGTGTATTAACTCCTAAATCAATCATATTGGTTATTATCGGCGATATCAGAATCATATCTGTCAGACCGATATGTCTCACACCGGATATGTGTTTATTGACATACATGGGATTATCACTTTTTATCAATTTTACGTTCATTCCATAGTTTGTTATTTCGTCTATCTTTGAAAAGAGAGAGTCTGAATATATGTGTAAAACGGGTAAAGGATATTCTTCTTCCGTAAACACAAAACTATTGCCATCTATTCCTATAATGTCGGCGACAAACGGCGATTCTAATATCACTAAAGCCCGAACGTCCTCACTTCTTTGCCTGCCTATAGCTAAAGCTGCCGAACCGCCAAGTGAATGACCCGACAGTACTATTCTTTTATCATTGATATATTTTTCATAGACATTGTCTGTACTTGAATCCAAAATTTTAGAAAGTACATAATCAATATCGTCGCTCCTGATTTGTGTCCATTCCCTCAATGGCCCTAAAGTGGCTTTGACGTTTTTAGATCCCGGTGAGCTTATTACGCTTTTCATAAAATCGAAATCTATCATAATCCTGCTGCCGTCAGACATATCGCATACAAAGGAATGATATGGATGACTTAAACCCATCACGATATATCCTCGGGAAGCCAGTTCTAAAAACATTGTTTCATTCGAATCAGCGGTTCCAAAGGAGCCGGGAGAAAAGATGAGTAAAGGATGATGGTTTTCCTGTAAATCCTCAGGACACCAAATTTTAACGGGTATTTCTCTTTCGTCTTTATTGGTCAGCATTTTACTGACATCCGATTTGTAGCTGTAGAATACCCTATCAGTCAAGACAGGCATTTCCCCGCTCGGCTTTGGCGCCGGATTGAACGGGAATAGATACAAAAATGCAGTTAAAAGAACCAAAAGAAAGGAAGTTAATACAAGCAAAGCCTTCTTCCATTTTCTAATCTTTTTTTGAAATGCAAGAAAAACAAATATGAATATCGATAACAGAAAGCCCAAAAGCCTAATGCTCATAACGCTGATAAACCTCTAATTTATATGTTATTTAGTGTCTGCAAACAGTTTTGGATTTCAAAATGTCAGCTTGTGTCTAACTAAAGAAACAATAATGCAAAGATGTAAACTTTTTGTTATCTTTAAGAAAAGTTTTAAATAATAATTTTATATACTTTTAAATGCCGGAACTAATTATTTAAACCGTAAACTTTTATAGTAATTGCTAAATATCGAAATTCACAAAGATACATATATTAACAAAATACCCCTTCTTTGAAAACCGGTGAATCAGAAAGGTTAACCGAATTAAATTTTTAATACAAAAGAAAACGTCCGAAACTGTATTCGTTCGGACATTTTTTCAGGCGGAATATAAGTTTATGAAGATAGACTCCTTAATTAAATTATTATTTAGAAAGCAAAAATATATTAAAAAGGAGCTCGAGGTTATTTATCAAGCTCCTTTAACGCTTATTCACCCTATAATTTATTTACGGAAGAATAAAGAGCGGTTCTATTAAAAATGTGTTGAAACAGTTTTAATCAGCAAGTGATTGCTCCGTTATTTCGCTCTTTTTTAAGGAATTCTTCCAGCGCCTCCGCAGTTAGCGGTTTCGAAAAATAGAATCCCTGTATTTCGTCACAAGATATGCTTTTAAGAAATTCCGCCTGATTTTTAGTTTCAACGCCCTCGGCCGTAACACTCGCATTGTACGCTCTGGCGAGAAGAATAATAACTTTCATTAAAGGAGCGCTTTTTTTCTGTAAATCTATATAATCCACTATATCTTTGTCAATTTTTATTCTGTCAAAAGGAACAAAATTTAAACGGTTTAGCGATGAATAACCTCTTCCGAAATCATCTATTGCTACCTTTAGCCCCAACTCTTTTAATTTGTTAAGTTTTATTATTACAGCTTTGGGGTTTTCAGAGAACAGGCTTTCCGTTATTTCAAGTTCGATATATTTAGGATCAACACTGCTTTCCTTTATAATCTTTGTAAAATCGGGAATAAATGCTTCTTCTTTGAATTGTACAATCGATAAGTTTACCGAAATGCGAAGAGGCGGAAATCCTTTTTCAACAAACTTTTTGTGCTCTTCAAGTGCTTGTTCAAGTACCCAGAGACCAACATCATAAATCAATCCCGTTTGCTCAAGCATCGGAACAAACCTGTTAGGTGGTATTCTTCTGCGGTCATCAGTTGTCCATCTGAGAAGAGCCTCGACACCTGCGGTCTTTCCGGTTTTACAGCTTATCTGTGGTTGAAACTCCAGAGAAAACTCATTATTTTGCAACGACCGGAAGAGCTTATTTGTGAGTAGTGTATTTTCCGCTATATCATTTTCAAGTTGAGTATTATAGAAGATAATCTTTTTGTCAGCAATTCTGGCTTCGTAACCCGCCAAATCGGCATTCTTCAAAAGAGTATCCGCATCAAGTCCGTCTTCCGGATACACCGCTACGCCTACGCCGACTACGACAAATAGCTCATCTATACCTGTCTCGATTGATACCGGTTCGGAAAAAGAATCAAGTATTCGATTTGCAGATTCTTGTATCTGATCATCACTTTTAATATTAGGCATAACAACGACAAAATCTCCATCGCCCGTCCTTGCTATTTCGCAACATTCTTTGAATAAATCGATGAGAATTGCCGCAGATTTGATTATTATCTGTTCCCCTACAGCATAACCGAAAGTATCCTTAATCATCCTTAGGTTCAAAATTTTAATATCCAATACTGCTATTTTTTCTGATTCGCTGCTTTCCAGTATGCTTTGATTGAGACTCTTAACCAGCATATTTCTGTTCGCCAATTTTGTGGCTTCATCAAAATAAGCAAAATTAAATAACCTTTTTTCGTATAATGTCTTTTTCTTGGCCTCTCCCAAAGTTATTGCAATAATTTTCAAAAAGTATAATCGGCTTTCCGCAACACTTATATCAATCCGCTCATTATATTCAACAACCAGGATACCGTCTATTTTTCCATCAGTTTCTATCGGCAGTGCGAAATAAGACTTTATGCCTCTCGATATGAAAAAATTCTTTTCTTCTTCCTCCTCGACGGAAATATCTTCAATGTCTTCATATATCATCGGCATGCTTTGGTCAATTAAAGACTTAAACATGGGCAAAGAAGCAGTATGGACTTTCATACCGGGCTGAAATAGAGAAAACTCATTTTCGATATCTCTCGCATAAGAATTTAAAACTGTTGCGCTCTCATAATCCTCACTGAATTCAAGAAAATAGGCATGGTTAAATTCAAGTATTTCAATAATCGCTTCCAACATTTCGCCGATTCTTTCATTAACATTTTCGCTGCTAATTGAAATAAAACTGTTGGAAACTCTTTCAAGTATCTCCTGCTCTCTTGCAAACTTTTTATAATCACTCACCTTTAAGGTATATTCATTTGTCAGATACTGAACTGCGAAATAGGAAATCATAATAATGATAATTCTGAGCAGGTACTCATTTCCGTCGATAGTAACGGAAATTTCCGGATAAACGAACCAAAAAACAATTTGGGAAGCTATAGAAAATATGGTAAAGACAACGGCGTAGATTTTGTTATCAAGAAGAACAGTAAACAAAAGAAACAAAATATAAACCGACCATATCGTCAATGCGCCTTTGTAGGCATTTACCAACATAAAATACAAAGTACCTGTAGTACTTACTAACAGGAAGATTGTATTCTGAATAATATGATTCTTTGTTATATACGGTATCAATCTAACAGATAAAGCAATTAACAACAGAACCGAGGCGATTAGAAGTTCGTCTTCCAAACTTCCTCCCATAGCAAAATATCCCACTAAAAAGGACAGTGCAGTGGCTAACAGTAAAACAGTTGTTGCCATTCGGAATAAGCGATAACGATCTTGAGCCAAGTTCTTTTTCAGTTCCGGAAAGGAATGTGTTTTTCTTCTTCTTTCGGTGATCAGCCCGAATTTTTTTAATACAACATACAACATTATTGTTGGTATTAACAACAATAATACCGGGATTTTCGGAAAAAACTTTTCATTTAGGAGATCGGGAATTATATCTATAACACCTAATATCAAAAAAAGAAGAATTATAGATATAATAAAATATTTTGCATAAGCTTTTAAAAGGGTATTGGATTTAACTTTTTTCCACCAGCTGAAGAGCAATATAAGGCTGATTATAGAAAAAATGATATAGTAAAAGACAATCCAAATTCCGGCAGAATACATGGGTGCCATGTTCATCCAACCGAAGTCGGTTTGCACCATTTCATATTGTTTCTCTACAAAGTATCCAAAAGGACCGAATAGTATTATATTTATGAAGGCGGGTAAATACAGAGCGATTAACATGATTCGCTTATTTAATCGGTTTTCAGATTTTGTCAAAACCAACAAAAAGTGAAGCAAAATGCTGTTAAAGACACCCCAGCCTAAAACAGAAAAAGATCTCCAAAAAGCGCTAACTTCCGATGTGGGCGCTGAAGCTGAAATGGAATATGAAAATGACCAAACTGACAATGAAATTGTCAGAATAAGAAAGAGTTTGTTGACTTTACTTTTTGCGTTATAAGTTACTATACCTGCACCGAAAATCATATAGAAACAACCGCAAATGTACAATATCATTGACAGGAGAAGACCATAATTCACGATTTCAACCTCCGGAGTAGTAATTTAACTTAAGTTTTCTGCAGGTTGCTAAATTTATTTGCTATTTTCAAACGGTTTAAATGCTTTTAATCCGATTAAAGACGGAATTGATGATAAAAAACTCATTATTTAAAGATTACGCAACATAACGAATATTTTCCGGTAATAATACTATTATACTATAAGATGCCATTACACTGTAACAAATTGTTGGTTTATTTAATAAATTGTTAACATTATTTAATAAATTGTCATCATGTCGCGGATTTAATCAACTTTAGAAACATTAAACTGATATATACATTTTGAAAGCATTAAGGCAGGTAGTTACCCGCTTCTAACTATAATATCACAAATTGTTTATTTTTATCGGAAAATATATTAAATCACTTAAACCTATTTTTCTGTTGTCCGGGAAATGAAGAAAAGAATATTTAATTTTAAAAATCAATTGCTTTGAAGACGCACCTACCGTTTCAAGAAGAAAGTAAAAGTTGAGAATAAAAGAACCGTCAATACCGATATCGGTATTGACGGTTCTTTTAATTGGTTTCCTCTATTATTGCAAATGGCATAATATTGTTTTTATGCAAACTTGTCTTACACTTATAAAAACCAAAAATTAATAACATCGTATCTTTATAAAACACTGCCGTTTGTTATCATTACATCTTTTTTGCTTTTGTAAAAAATAAAACGGCGTTGAATGTAATAACTAATAAAGAACAATGTTCCATCCACTATTATTTTTGCAGTAATATCAGACATCCAACTTCCCATACTCAATAGCGTAGTAAATAAGGCGCTAAATCCCATTTGAATGAACGCAAGAAGAAAATACTTGTATCCAGCTTTTGAATGTTTTTCTATGCTTTTAAAAACAAAAACGTAATTCATCAAATAATTATATGTTGCAGAAAGAATTCGCGCCAAAACAGTTGCCAAAGCTATATATGCTCTGAAAGTAGATGCGCTTTTTATCAGAATCCACTCAAAAAGTGCAAAGAATGCCAAATCAACTCCCCAGGAAGATAATGATGAGAATGTGTATCTCGCAAATATTTTTACAAAAATTTTATATATTCTAAAAGAATCTTTTATTGGATCAAAATGTGTAACATGATTATCTACGCTATCGTATATTGTTTTTATTTCGACCTCATAAATATCGTACCTATTTATAGATGCCACTAACATTTGAGTCTCAAATTCAAAACGCTCTCCCGGAACATCTAACAATTCTTCCATAAAACTTTTAGGAATACCCCGTAAACCGGTTTGCGTATCACTAATACTTAATCCACAAAGATATTTACATACTTTACATGTAATTTTATTCCCCATCATGCTTTTACGAGGAATATTACCTCCAGAAAAATTACGAACACCTAACACAAGTTTATCTGTGTTTGCCATAAGCGCATCCATACATTTACTTATACACTCTACGGAATGCTGACCATCGGAGTCAGCAGTAATGCACCCAATAATATTCGGCATTGTATCAAGACAATAATTAAAAGCATTCTTTAAAGCGCGACCTTTTCCCATATTTTCATCATGGACAAGCACAACGCATCCGTAGTCGTGTTCGGCACTTTGAAAAAAACAATCATAATCACTGCTACTTCCATCATTAACAATCACAATATTTTTGTAGCCGGCTATAGTCAATTCTCTTAATAGCGTAAGCAATCTCTCATCCGGTTCTAATGATGGTATTATAATAGGTATTAACATATTATCGTAGATCATCTATCACTCCCCTTTACTCGTCAAACTTGCAAAGATAATATAATTTTGGATGTTCATCAACATACATAACCTTATAAAGACCATAATCCAAAATAGGTGAATCAGGGTAAAACAAATGGACATACTGCTCGCTAAACGAATCCGTTTCAACGGTCCCATATACATTATCAAAAAACACATAGTCATAACGGTGACTGTATGATTCAAACCAGCCGAATTCACCACTTTGCCACAATGGCGATGTAACTTTCATTGGTGTTAATATGTAATTCATATCAGCGATACTACCGTTAAAAACATGGATTCTACTACCTTCATCCACATTAGTTTGTATAAACAATGCCTTTTTTTCATATTTAGAATATCTTTCGGCTACCAATTGTGTCTCTTGTTGATATCTAGGTATTAACGAATTTGTAAAAAGATACTTCGGATCAAGGTTAGGGACAAAACATAACAAAATAAATGGTAAAAGTTGTTTTATATCTTTAAAGCAATTGTCATGAATAAATATATAGATGAAAAACAAAATATTTCCTAACAAGAAAGTACCTAAATATCTGCTCATGGATGACAGAATAGCAACTTCCCCTTCACCAAACGAACGAAGGTACAAATAGGATACTAAAAAAACATAAAGTAACAGTTCAAAAAACAAGATAATATTATATACTTTATATCTTCTATTTTTATTCACAATTGTAATTCCACACAAAACCAATGCAATAATTACAATAATCGTAGGTACTTTTATTTTATTAATCCAAAAAACCGTTTGTGACGTATTACCAACAGCGGAATAGTCAAACAAAGCCTTGAAATAATTAGCAAATGCTGTTTTTTGCCAATCATGAGGTTCTCTGTACTTCATACTTATGCCAAAAGTAGTAGCTATACCCTGATTTTTAACATATATACTCCATAAACCTCTTTCGATAAATGCAATTAACGAGGTTCCTAATAAATATAGCCACTGTTTATTTTTTTCAATAATAATATTTGTAGCCCACATAATTAAAACGAAAATCACAAAAATAATAGCTGATTTTTTTACCATAATTAGTACAAAACTTCCGACTGTAAGGGACGCTACTTTCAAATATCTATTTTCTTCCAGGACCACATTATACAATAGCCAAGCAAAGATAATGCCCATAATACAGTCAACCGTCAAACGTGAATATGCTTTCGGAAAAATAGCAAGAATAATAAAAACTAAAACAAAATCTATTGTTAAGATAAAAAAACGGAATTTTCGCTTTAATTTTATTTCATCCAGCACGGGTACAAGGTAAGATATTGTCATTATCCCCATACTGATATATAAACGATTGTCCTGCCAATTATTGCCAATCTTCATCCAGAAATAGTGAAACATAGCGGTAGCAGGAGGATAATCAGGATAAATCGAATTAGTGCCGCTATGCGCTGCAAACCAATTTGTGAAATATGAATATCTTACTGTAACCGCCCATTGAGCTAATTCATCCCACGTATGAGCAATCGTATTAGCATGATGAATCTTAAGAAGAATGAGAGATACTATTAATACGAAAATGACATTAAAATTGATTCGAGAAGATATCTTCCTAAAATCTTTCACAATTAAGCCGATACATACAATTAAAAAAGCAATTAGTATATATAATCCCCACTCAAGATGATTCAAAAATCCGCATATAAGCTCAACACAAATAATAATCGACACAACTAGAGGCATAGTCTTTCCGATTTTGCAATCAAAAATACTCGCACAACCCAATGCCATAAGAAAAATAATAATAAGTGCAATATAGTCGAACATCTCTCATTCTCTTCCAAACTATAGGTTCATTGTTGATACAGGCATGCTATTTACATTAAATGTTTTCCAGTTTGTATTATACCAAAAAAACAAAGGTAATCAATTGCTGACCTCCTCTTCCAGTTTGATAGACATTTTACAAGCTGCCATCACGTTTCATTTTTTCAATTTCTAATCTTGCATAATTGCATATTCTGCAGGCAATCTCTGTTTTTAGTCAACATTAATAATCTCGTGCAAACATTTATAAGTGATTTTTCATTCTCGTTTTTATTGCATGTGCAAAGCCAATTAGGGTTCGTCTAAATATTTAAAAATATTTTCCACTTGTCCATATTACTCATTGCGAGAAGGTATCCGTCATAGTAACTCTCCTCCAGTTTGACTCGATTGGAAGTTGTGCTCCTAACGCGCATACGGTCAGGACGAACGACAATAGCTGCACCTTGAGTTTCCAGTCTTTCTATAAGTTCCATCTGTTTATTGTACCTAACCCAGCGATTGTGAAGGCTATCGGCTAAGACAGGCTCGTCCCTGAATTTGCAATCGAGCAGCCGCTGTATTTTACTCGGTTTTTTTCGATATCCCTTTTCACGCGTTAAGACGATAAAAAACTTTTCGTACCCATCGCGCAGGGCAATGTCGAGTGGTATGCCGTCTTTGATACCGCCGTCGACATATATCTTTCCGCGAAATTCCGCTTTAGGCATCATCAAAGGAATTGTGGAAGAACATCGTACCATTTGCAGCAAATCCTGAATTGTTTCGATGTCCTTCCGTTTCCAATAGACTGTCTCACCCGTCTCACAATCAAAAGCAGCTATACGCAGTTCCGCAGGATTCTCCTGAAATCGCGTAAAATCCAGAGGCAGAGGTCCTCCGGGCAGCGATGCCGCTCCATAAAGATATTCCGCGGTAAAATACCCTTCCCCTTTTATCCAGTGTCGCAGGCCGATTACATCGTCCATCTCGACAAAGTCGACAAAGCTGCGTTTTGTGCGCTCTCTGTCACGTGAAAGGTAATTAACCGCGTTGCTCGATCCGGCAGAGACACCGCAAACGTAGTTAAAATGAAGTCCGCAATCAAGCATGGCATTTGTAACTCCGGCAGAATGTGCAACGCGCATCCCGCCGCCTTCAAATATCAGTGCAGTATCGAAAATGTTGTTTTTCAAGATAGCCTCAATTCTAATCAACTTCACAATATTTTAAATTTTAACATAAGAGCTTAAATTTAAAAATTTAATTTGTTTTCAAAAAAAGTAGATTTGCCAACATAAAAGTAGAAGTATTATCAAAACCATTAAAGGAACCGATATTAAATAAAAAGCGAATTCATTGTATAATGATAATAAAGCAACACTAATCAAGAGAAAGGAAGGGTTGAATGACAGATACTTTAGAGATGAGATTGGGTATCATTTCCGTTAAAGATGCTGTTGATAAGTATTTTAAGTATTATCCCGATGATATTCTGACAAAATTAAAGATAACTCACAAGGGTCCGTTTTATAAGTATTCATTTATAGGAAATGACGGCAAAAATCGTCATTCACTCAAACTGAACGCACAGACGGGAGATACCATTAAGAGTAAAACAAGGATTCTAAAACGCAAAGACAGATCTCCTGCAAGACGGGATGGAAAAAAAATAAACCTGGAAAATATGATATCGTTCAGTGAGATTAATACTATCGCCTTAGATGCTGTCCCTGCATCGACACCCATAAGGTGGAAATTAAAGAGGAAGAAAATTCGTACCTTGTGGGAATTGGAAATTACAGATGAACGTGGGGCAAATATGTATAAGGTAAATCTTGATGCCCAAAACGGAAAATTACTGCAATTTAAGTTAAAAACCTAATATCAATCGGATAATTTACAGTAATGTGGCATTATTGCTTCAAATACGGTACGGATTGATTTCCGTCATTTTGGATTAAAAGATTTATAAAAACAGCCGTTGAAATGAGATTCAATCAACGGCTGTTAAATATTGGTTAAGGACTGAGTGCTTGATACAAAAATACTTATTGCAAAGTTACCTGAAACTGTTAGAATATTACTCGAAAACCCTCCGAAGAGCAGAAATATGTTAATATATACTCGGCTCTGCCGCCGGAAATTAAGATGCAATCGAGTTGCTCTAAATAATCATTCATGCATATAGACTTGTCGTTGTTTGTGAGCAAAACAGCAACATTGGCAAAGGTAAAATATTGGACAAAGAGCAGTTTACTCTGTTACACTTTACGAAGTGTCGTGCGATGAAAAAGGAGAAGGGATTATGAGTAAATATAAAGACAATCGCAGGCCATGGTTCCGGAACGTCAAAAGCGTGTTACGTCTGTTTATCAGAAAGCCCCGCTTTGTATTTCTAGGCAAAAGTATGGAGGGGCAGCAGATATTCTTTTTAAGTAACCATGTGGGTGCATCTGCACCGCTAGTTTTGGAATTGTACGGTAATCACCCCTTCCGCTTCTGGGGCACATACGAGATGAACGGTGGTCTCATAGAAGTATATAAGTACCTATCCAATGTCTATTTCCATCAAAAGAAGCACATGAATCTGTTCGTGGCACGGTGTTTATCCGTTATCGTAGCACCGCTGACCTATCTATTCTATCGTGGTCTAAATCTAATTTCTACTTACCCTGATATACGCTTTAGAAAAACCTTGAGTGAAACCCTCAAAACCCTGCGCGAAAGACAGAGCGTGGTTATCTTTCCTGAATTTTCTAAGAACGGCTATTTTGATGAATTAAAGATGTTTCACAGCGGATTTGTTTTGCTGGCGAAGAAAACGCTCGAAGAGGGTATGGATTTGCCGCTTTATCTGGCATATTATTGCAAGTATGAGCACAGATATATCGTAGACAAACCCATCCTGATTTCAGAGTTGTTGCGCAACAAGGAACCTCGCAAGCGTGTGGCGGAGTACCTGTGTCGCAGGTGTAACGAGTTAGGCAGAATGCGGCTAAAAGTTTAAACTATATGTCTACTGTTACATCACTGAAACCGGCAGCAATTTGAAACGACAGCACCGCGCTTTACCACCTAAAAGACGGCAGCGAAGTCCCGCTATCCGTTCCGGACAAAATATAGACTCAAAACAAAAGAACGCAGTTACCAATACAAGAAATTGTATCAATAACTGCGTTCAATTTTGGTGGGCGCAACAGGACTCGAACCTGCGACCTCCTGCGTGTGAAGCAGGCGCTCTAACCAGCTGAGCTATGCTCCCCTTTTAGAAAATGATACTTAGAATTTTAAGTTGTGTCAATGATTTTATGAAACGGCGGATTCCAAAAGTTTTTCGAGTTCGATTTTAGAAAAGGAATAAACACTGTTGCAAAATCTACAGACAATCTCTGCTTTTCCGTCAACATTAATAATCTCGTTCAGCTCATTTTTGCCGATACTTATAAGCGCTTTCTCCATCCTCGTTTTACTGCATGTGCAAAGATAATCAGGGTTTGTCTCTTCCAAAACAGTAAATTCAAGGCTGTTAAACACCGCTTTTACTATATCAGTTAACTCATAATCCGATTTAACCATTGAGGACACCGGAATGATGGTTTTTAGATTATTTTCAATTGTATCAATTTCATAATCCGTTGCATCGGGAAGGATTCTCGTGATATAACCGGCAGCGGCTTCAACAGACAGATCTTTACCTATTCTTACACCTAAGGCACATGCGGAAGGCTGCTGTTCACTTGAAAGAAGGTAAAAAGCTATGTCTTCGGCAATTTCTCCTGAAACCAAATCCACCTGCCCTATATATGGTTCTTTAAGTCCTAAATCTTTTGATACTGCCAGTATCCCCTTTCCCACCAAACCGGATACATCGAACTTCCCTTTCTCGTTTAAAGGCAAATCCGCATTAGGATTACTGCAAACTCCCCGGACATTCCCGAGATTATCGGAAACAGCAATGATATCGCCTATGGGTCCGTCGCCCATAACTCTTAAAGTAATACTCTCTTTTTCGGTTTTTAAGTTTGAACCAAGCAGAGAAGCTGCTGTTAAAACTCTGCCGAAAGCAGCTGTTGCCGTCATAGAGGTTGAGTGAAGCTCTCTTGCCTTGGAAACGATATCAGTAGAGTCAAGAACGGTTATAGATACCCCGCCCTTATTTGTTATAGCTTTTAACATCCTTCCCATATATAATTCCTCAGATTTTTTCAGATATGATTATCACACGCTCGGAAGTTTCAGTAAGATTTTCAAAGCTATCTCCATCAAGGAACTCAATTATTTTAAATCCGTGCTTTGACAGAAATAAACCGATATTTTCAGCACTGTGATAATATTCTTTTAAAACTCCGCGCTTTCGACTGTAAAGGCTATTAGGTTGACGGCTGAAGATGTCCATCTTAATTTCGATATCGCAGCTTTCAAGTAATTGGTTTTGCCATAATATTATGGTGTTTTCCGACTCTAAAACAAAAATGTTGTCGCCAAGAATCTTATTGTGTTTATATTCCGTGTTCAAGTCAAATATAAAGACACCGTTTGGCTCGATAAACAGACTTAACCTGGCCAAAAACTTATCCAAACTCTTACTGTCAAGATGATTTAACGTATCTAAAGTGGAGATTGCGGCATTTACGGTGCCATAGAGATCCAAATCCTCGAGGTTTTGGTTGAGAAGCAATAATCCGCCGCCGGACTTTGAATCTGCAATAGAAAGCATCTCTTCGCTGGCATCTACGCAAATCAATTCATATCCGTACTCTTTTAAAAGCATAGATATATTTGCGGTTCCGCAACCGGCATCAAGTATGAGCTTTCCAGAGGTGTTTTTGAGCTTTTCATTTAAAAATTCAGCATAACGGAGATAGTCTACATTTTGAGTGAATTCGTCATAATGTATAGAGAGAAAGCTGTAAATTGAACTGTAGACATTTTCATTAAACATATCGGAAAATCGTTGCCTCAAATATCATTTCGAATAATGTCTTCGAGACTTTCGCGTTTAACGATGATGCGTGATGTGTCTTTATTTATCATCACAACCGGCGGACGAGGAATTCTATTGTAATTTGAGGACATGGAATAGTTGTAAGCTCCGGTAGATAAAACCGCGAGGATATCTCCCGGAACGGCGTCAGCGATTAAAACATCTTCCTGCAAAAGATCGCCGCTCTCACAGCATTTGCCTGCAACAGTAAATTTTTCCATTTCGGTTTTATCAGCTTTATTAGCCAGGATGATGGAATATTTTGATTTGTAGAGCGCATATCTCGGATTATCGGCCATACCTCCGTCGACGGATAAATAAGAAGTAAGACCTTCCTCCTTTTTTATTGCACCTACTTTATATAAAGTTATTCCGGCATTTCCCACTATCGACCTTCCGGGTTCAAAGTAGATAGCGGGAATCTTAATTCCATACTTTTGTTCAGATTTCACAAGCGAAGAGTGGATATCGTTAACAAAGTCGCGAATGTTCGGTGTCTCGTCGTTTTTATAATATATACCTAAACCGCCGCCTAAATTCAGCTCTTCCAACGACAAGTTATGATTTTGATTAATGTCGGAAATTATTTTAACCATAACATCAACGGCATCAAAATATACGGAATAATCGAGTATTTGGGAGCCTATATGACAATGAATCCCGACAAGCTTAACGGCCTTACACTGATTAGCGGTTCTAACTATTCTGTCAATTGTGCCGTCACTCAATGAAATACCGAATTTTGAATTTATTCCGCCGGTTCTTACATATTGATGGGTATCGGGATCAACACCGGGTTTTAATCGAATCTGAATTTTCTGAACTTTTCCGGTTGTTTCGGCAATATTTATTAATCTTTCAAGTTCGTATTCATTATCTACCACTATCCTGCCGACTGAATTATCTACTGCCAACTTCAATTCATCGTTTGATTTATTATTGCCGTGAAAAATTATTCTTTCCGCAGGAAAATCCGCCGAAAGTGCTGTGTAAAGCTCGCCTGAAGAAACTACATCCAGCCAAAGACCTTGATTATCCGCAAGCCTGGCCATTTCTTTGCAACAGAATGCTTTACATGCATAAGCTACATGTCCCCTTTTACCAAAAGATTCCTCAATCGCATCGAGATAGTTTTTTATATTTGATTTTATGCTGTTTTCGCTCATCAAATAAAGAGGGGTTCCGTATTTTTTTGCCAATTCTACCGTATCAAGTTCCTCAAATGTCAAATGCCCGTTATCATTTACCGAAAGAAATTCATTTGCTTTTTTTAAATCCATATTATATCTCCAAATAATCAGATATAGAGTTTCTCAGTTTGTCAATAGCTTTGCTGTCCTTTATGGAAACAGCAATTGAATCGATTGGCGAATACTTTTCCATATATTCGTTTAAAAAATTGATTTTTTCAGAAAGTTCGGATTTTTTGGGTTTATCCGATTTAGTCATGACCGCCATAAAAGGAAGATTTGATCCGACAAGAAAGTTTATCATTGTGATATCGTCCGATGAGGGTTCATGTCTTACATCCAACAGGAGAAGTGCCAGTCTGATATTCAACGCATTTCTAAAATAACTCTCCATTAAATCTGCCCATCTCCTGCGTTCGGACTGCGAGCGTCGTGCAAAACCGTATCCGGGAAGATCGGTAATATAAAAATCCTTTTTAATTCGGTAATAGTTAATGGTTGTGGTCTTGCCGGGTGTGGAGCTGGTTCTTGCCAGAGATTTTCTGTTACAAAGCTTGTTTATCAGTGTGGATTTACCTACATTGGAACGTCCGCACATCGCTATTTCCCCTGCTTCACCTATATAAATATCTTTCGGCAGTGCTGCGGATTTTAAAAATTCGGTTTTCGAAAAATTGATCATTATATAAGCTCTTTATTCTATTTCCGGTGAAGGTTCGTTGTCCTTTTTTGACTGTTTCTCGGGGACGATTAAGGACTTTTTTAGTACTTCAATCATGTTGGTTACGGGTTCTATTCTCAGCCCGGATTTTACTTCTTCGGGTACATCATATAAGTCCGGCATGTTGTCTTTGGGAATCAGGACGAGGTTAATTTTTTCTTTATAAGCGGCTATCAGTTTCTCTTTTAAGCCTCCAATGGGAAGAATATCGCCTTTAAGCGTTATTTCGCCGGTCATCGCAACATCTTTGCGCGCTGCAAACCCGGAAATGGAAGATACCAGTGCAGTCGTCAATGTTACGCCGGCGGACGGTCCGTCTTTTGGCACGGCACCTTCGGGTGCGTGAATATGAATATCGTATTCCGTAAGCAGTTCTTTAGGAATACCGTAGACGAGAGGAATCGTTCTTATAAATGAAATTGCTATCTTTGCAGATTCTTTCATTACTTCGCCAAGGCGGCCGGTAAGTTCAAGCTTTCCGCTTCCCCTGAAAACCGAAGCCTCGATAGGCAATAATTCACCTCCAAAAGATGTCCAGGCCAGTCCGTTGACGACCCCTATCTGGTTTTGCCTGCTTGCCAGGCTGGATCTTACTATCTTCGGTCCAAGGAAGTCCTCAAGATTCTTTACGGTAACATTAATTGTCTCCGCCTTTTTAGACACTATTATGCGTGCGGATTTTCGAATCAGTTTTGCTAGAGTTCTTTCAAGGTTTCTTACCCCCGCCTCACGCGTATAATTATCGATAAGACTCATTATCGCCGCATCGCTAATTCTGAACTGCTTTTTAGTAACCCCGTGTCTGTCAAGCTGTTTTTTCAGAAGATGTTTTTTTGCTATATTGAACTTCTCAATTCTGGTATAACTGCTTACTTCAACGACATCCATTCTGTCGTAGAGCGGGGCGGGTATGGTGGAGCGATTGTTTGCAGTGGTGATAAAAAGAACTTTGCTCAGATCGAACGGCATGTCAAGATAGTGGTCTCTGAAGTTGTTGTTTTGTTCGGGATCCAGTACTTCAAGCAATGCGGATGAGGGGTCTCCCCTATAGTCGCTTCCGAGCTTATCCACTTCGTCAAGCAGAATAAGAGGATTTTTTGTACCTGCCTGCTGAATTGCTGAGATTATTCTTCCGGGCATGGAACCTATATATGTCCTTCTATGTCCGCGGATTTCAGCTTCATCTCTAACCCCGCCAAGGGATATCCTAACAAACTTTCTGCCCATACTTTCGGCAACTGCTTTAGCAATGGAAGTCTTTCCGACTCCCGGGGGGCCGATAAGGCATATAATCTGCGCGTTTATCGAATCGGTAAGACTCCTGACAGCGATAAATTCAAGCATTCTGTCTTTCACGTCATCCAAACCGAAATGATCTTTATCCAGAATTTCCTTAGCGTGCTCTATATCGAAATTATCCGTCGAATAATTGTCCCAGGGGAGTTCGATGACTGTATCGAGGTAGGTTCTTATCACCGAGGCTTCCTGTGAGTTTCCGGGCATACCCTGTAGTCTGGAGACTTCTTTCTGAAGCTTTATTTTATGCGTTTCTTCTATTGGGAGATTGGAGATTTTTGTAAGGTATTCTTCTATCTCGTCCTGAGAGTCGTCTTCACTGAGCTCCGAGGATATGGCTCTCATCTGCTCTCTAAGGTAATACTCCCTTTGGTTTTTGTCGATTTGACCCCTAACACGTTCGGTAATATCTCTTTCAATACTCAAGATTTTGTTTTCATGGGTTATTGCGGCAAGCAGTAACTGCATGCGTTTTATTACTTCCGACTCATCCAATATTTCCTGCTTTTTTAAATAATCAAAGGGCAGATTGAATGCAAGATTTTCGACAAAAGAATGCGGGTCGTTATTGCTATGTGCGTTGAGTATTATGTCACCCGACAGTTTCGGATAGTAGTCAAGGAAAATATCAAGTTGTTCTCTTATCGATCTTGTCAGCGCCTCGCTTTTATCCTTGTCTTTGGGTTTAAGAGGCTCTACGGGAGCATCTTCAATATCGACGGTGTAATATTCTTCATCATCATGAAGCTGTAAAATTTTAGCTCTCTGTTTACACTCGACAAGTACTTTTGCAATGTTATCGGTAAATCTCAGCACCTGTCTGATTTCACCGACAACACCATAAGTGTGCAGGTCCTCCATAGTCGGTTCTTCAACGGCAACATCCTTTTGAGTTGCCACAAATATTTGTGATCCGGAAGAAAGTGCCCATTCTATGGCGCCGAAAGTCTTTTTTCTTCCGACATCAAAATGATTTACGGTATTCGGAAATACCACTAATCCACGCATTGGAACTAATGGCAAATTCTTTGTATTGCTATTCTCAACCGAAACTTCGATTTTTTCTTTATCGTCTTTATTCATCAATACCCCATTTACTTAAATAGGCAGAACACCGAAGTTCTGCCCTGAGATTATTACATTATTCGGTGCTGTTAAATGAGATTTATATTCAATTATACTGTTTTGCGTAAAACAATCTCCGGTTCCCCGCTACCTATACAATTTTTATCTATTATGACTTTTTTAATATCGTCTCTTGATGACACTTCGTACATTATGGGGATGAGCATTGTCTCGAGAATTGAACGCAAGGCTCTTGCGCCGCCCTGACGTTCGATGGCTTTGGATGCTACACTCTTCAGAGCCTCATCTTCAAATTCAATTTCCACGCCGTCAAGGGAAAATAAAAGGTCATATTGTTTAATCAGTGAATTTTTCGGTTCCTTGAGTATTCTGACAAGCATGTCCCTGTCCAAATCATCCAATACCGAAATAACGGGAATTCTGCCTACCAATTCCGGAATTAAACCGAATTTGATGAGGTCGTGAGACTCGACTTTCTTTAAAAGCTCTTCTCTGGCTTTTGAACCCACGCTTTTTACTTCGGAACCGAATCCGATTGACGAAGTAGCTACTCTTCTTTCAATTATTTTATCTATTCCGTCGAAAGAGCCGCCGCAGATAAACAGAATATTTGATGTGTCCACTTCTATGAATTGTTGTTGCGGATGCTTGCGGCCGCCTTGAGGGGGCACATTTGCTACGGTGCCTTCAATTATTTTTAAAAGTGCCTGTTGAACCCCTTCGCCTCCCACATCTCTTGTAATTGAGGGGTTTTCACTTTTTCTTGTAATTTTATCAATTTCATCTACATATATTATGCCCTTCTCAGCTCTCTCTATATCGTAGTCCGCAGCCTGAATGAGCTTTAACAGAATGTTTTCGACATCTTCTCCGACATAACCTGCTTCCGTCAATGTAGTTGCGTCTGCAATTGCGAAGGGTACATCAAGAATCTTTGCCAGCGTTTGTGCCAGGTAGGTTTTGCCGACACCGGACGGACCGAGCAAAAGAATATTGCTTTTTTGAAGTTCTACTTCATCTTTTATACCCCGCTCTATCCTCTTGTAGTGGTTGTAAACCGAGACGGAGAGGACTATCTTTGCTTCGTCCTGTCCGATTACATATTCATCAAGTATGGATTTTATTTCTTTAGGTCGCAAAAGCGGCTTCTTTCTTTCGTACCTTGAATCTTTTTCAGAATTCGCACTTCGTGCTAAAAACAAGTCTTCTTCGTCCAGCAACGAGTGACAAAGAGTTACACATTCATTACATATATATACATTCGGACCTACAAGCATTCTGGAAACCTGATCCTGATTTTTTCCGCAAAATGCGCAATAAAGCGTCTTGTTATCAGACATTTACAGCTCCATAATTAGTGATTTTCAATTACAAGGTCTATGAGACCGTAGTCTTTTGCTTCATCAGCAGAAAGGAATGTATCTCTTTCGGTATCCCTTTCAATAACTTCAATAGACTGAGATGTTTTCTCGGAAAGGATAAAATTTAATTTTTCCTTAAGTTTGATAATTCTCTCAGCATGAATTTTTATATCCGTTGCCTGTCCTCTGGTGCCGCCTGCGGGCTGGTGAATCATGATTTCACTGTTAGGGAGGGCAAATCTTTTACCTTTAGCTCCTGCAGCGAGTAAAAATGCACCCATAGATGCAGCCATGCCGACACAAATGGTCGCTACATCACATTTTATATAGTTCATCGTATCGTATATTGCAAATCCCGATGAAATTGAGCCGCCGGGTGAATTTATGTATAGATTTATATCTTTTGTGGGATCCTGGCCTTCGAGATATAAAAGCTGAGATACGACAAGACTGGCGGTTGTATCATTAATCTCATCGAACAACATAATAATCCTGTCATTTAAAAGCCTGGAAAAAATATCATAGGAACGCTCTCCCCTGCTGGTTTGCTCAACAACCATGGGAACAAGGTTCATATTAGGTTTTTGATAATGCTTCTTATCCATTATATCTCCTAAAAATCGTTAATTTGAAACTTCACACTCTTCTTCATTATGAATATCATCGACAACGATTGCGTTTTTTCTGACAATATCAAGTGCCTTATTGGCCTTTAAGTCTTCCGAAAGATCGTCGGGGTGGATGAAGCTTTTAATTTTATCAACATCCATTTTGTATTGTTCGGAGAGTTTTACAAACTCCGAATCAATATCTTCCTCAGTGATTTCAATATTCTCCGCACGAGCAACAGCTTCAAGCGCCAATCTCAATGATACCTGCTTTTTTGCGCTTTCTCTAAAACCGTCACGAAAAGCCGCAGAGTCTTGGTTGGTATACTTCAAATAGTTGTCAACATCAAGTCCCTGTGCACCGAGACGATAGGAAAAGTCTCTTGCCATATCATCAATGCGGTCTTCTATCATAACATCCGGGATTTCTCCTATAAGCAAATCGGACAACAGTTCTCCCAATTGATTTTCCACGCCTGTTTCAGCTGCTTTTTCTCTTGTTTCCTTCAGTTTGTTTGAAATGTCCTCTCTTAACTCGGCAATGGTGTCAAATTCACTTACATCTTTTACGAACTCGTCATCAAGTTCGGGAAGCTCTTTATACTTGAGTTCGTTCAATTTAATCTTAAAGACGGAATCCTTACCTGCAAGTTCCTCCGCATTATAGTCTTCGGGAAATGTAACTTCGATATCAAATTCTTCGCCTATTTCATGCCCGACAATCTTATCCTCAAAACCGGGTATAAACTGCCCGGAACCGAGAATCAGACTGTAATTTTCGGCTTTTCCCCCCTCAAATGGAACACCGTCTACAAATCCTTCAAAATCGATAGAAGCAATATCACCGTCTTTGGCTGCTCTGTCTTCGACGGTAATAAGCCTTGAGGCGCGTTCTCTCATCCTTTCGATTTCGGAATCGATATCGGATTCTTCAACGGGATGAAGATGCTTTTTGGCATTGAGACCTTTGTAATTCCCTATGCCGAGTTCGGGCCTTTTTGTAACGACAAAAGTCAATATCACACCGTCTTTTTTGTCTATACTCTCCACTTCAACATTGGGTTTTCCGATAGTTCTTAATTTTGCTTCGCTAACTGCATTCTCATATACTTCACCGAGCATATTATTCAATGCATCATCATAAAAAAAGCTTTCGCCATACATCTTTTCAATTATTGATCTTGGCGCCTTACCTTTTCTGAAACCCGGAACATTTATTTTTCTCCGGTTCTTTTTATATTCCGCCTCAACCGAGTTGTTAAAAGCCTCGGCCTCAATCTTAACTTTAAGTTCGTATTCGCCGTTTTCTAAGGGTTTGATTTCGGTCAACAACATATTATTCCTCCAAAATGAAATGCTGGATAATTATATCATATACAGCAAATTATATCTATCAGTATCAATAGACGAAGAGCGGTGAAAAATTAAGATAATCTGCGGAAACGAGTTTGAATTTAATATCTTCAACAACAGTGTTTACCGAATAATTTATACTCTTTCCGTGAACGTGACCGTAGTAACACCGTTCTACATTGTATTGTTTCAACAACTCGATAAATTCCTCCTGCCTGTAGTTTAAATAAATCGGAGGATAATGTATAAAAGAGAAAATTCTTTCAAATCCGGATTTTTTTGCCGAATCCAATGAGAGTTTTAATCGATTGAGTTCTCTGTTATACACCTTCAAATCGGCGTCATTTTCGGGAGTAATCCACCCTCTCGTTCCGCATATGGCAATGTCTTCATAGACAAAAAAGTTGTTATGAAGAAAACTAACAGTCTCAATACTGTTATCATTGAGCCACTCCCGCATCTTTTTTAAGCTCCCCCACCAATAGTCGTGATTGCCTTTTACCAATATTTTTTTTCCGGGCAGAGAATCAATGAATTTGAAATCTTCAAGAGCCTCATCGATATTCATTGCCCAGGAAAAATCTCCGACAATAACAACGGTGTCGGAGGCGAGGATGTTTTTATGCCATTCGGATGATAATCTCGAAACATAATCAAACCATCCATCAAAAACATCCATTGGTTTGTCACAACCGAAAGAAAGATGTGTGTCGCCAATTGCATACAATGCCATTTTAAATTAAACTCGATGAAAAATTTATAATTGAACTTCGAATGTTTTCCTTATTGTAGCTGCCGCGGAATCTGATGGCAGAGTGTTCCAAATCAACCATTGCTTTCGGAGCCTTTAATCCGCTAACCTTTTCCAGCTCTCTTATTGATTCAAATCCCGTACTGTTTATACCTAAAGCTTTAAGTACATCGACGGAAAACTTAAAGGGGCTTGCGGTCGAAATGATAATAGTGGGATTTTTAAAGCCGTTCTTTTCAGCTGCGTCAAATGCGACCGCAGTGTGCGGGTCGATCAGATAGCCTGAATAATTGAAAACCTTTGAAATCATATTTTCGGTTACCGTGTCGTCACAAGAATAAGCAACAAAATTTTCATTTAATCTTTGTTTTTCTTCATGTGTCAACCTAAATTCCTTTTTCTCCGCAAGAGAACGGTACAACTCAGAAACCCTTTTATCGTTTTTGTCGGTCAAATCCCAAATGAGCCTTTCCACATTGCTCGATACGAGTATATCCATCGAAGGTGAAATCGTATTATAAAAAGTTCTGTCTGAAGAATAGATTCCGCTTGAGATAAAGTCGGTCAGAACGTTGTTTGCATTTGAAGCGCAGACAAGCTTTGAAATGGGAAGACCCATTCTTTTTGCATAGTATCCTGCAAGTATATTTCCGAAGTTTCCGCTTGGAACACAAAAATCCACTTTATCTCCGAATTTAATTTCCTTCTTATCAACAAGAACGAGATAGGAATAAAAATAATATACAATCTGGGGTGCAAGTCTGCCCCAATTGATGGAATTGGCGCTTCCGAAGCTCACGTCCATATCGTTTACGGTTTTAATGAGATCCGAATCAGTCATGAGTTTTTTCACAATACGCTGAGTGTCGTCAAAATTGCCTTCGTATGGAAATACTGCAACATTCCTGCCTTTTTGAGTCAGCATTTGAAGTTTCTGAATCTCGCTTACACCGTCTTTGGGGAATAATACAGCTACACCGATACCGTCCGAATTTTTGAATCCTTCAAGGGCGGCTTTGCCAGTATCGCCTGAAGTTGCCACTAAAATCAATGTTTTACTGTTTATTCTATTTATTTCTTTTGCTTCGGATAGCAGATACGGCAAAATTTGGAGGGCATAATCTTTAAAGGCAAATGTCGGTCCGCTCCAAAGCTCCATGACATATTTGTTTTTTTCAAGTTTTCGCAGCTTAGCCGGTTCGCTGCCAAAGGAATCGGCATATGTTTTTTTTGCAAAATTTACAAGATGATCCGAATCGAAATCGGTCAACAATTTGTTCAATATTGCAGCGGCAAGCTTACTGTAACCGGTTTTAAATATTTCAAATAATTCATAATTGAATATATCTTCAAGATTTTCCGGAGCATAAAGTCCTCCGGATTTTGAAATCCCTTTTACTATCGCAAGTCCGGATGATACCCTATCGCCTGAATCTCTGGTGCTTATGTACTGCATAGAAACTCCTAAAATGCATCTATAATGTGTTCTTTAACTCTAAATTTTCCACTGTCATACAAAACTTCAATCACATCAAATCTCGGTTGCCTGTCCGATTCTTTGATTTTTAAGTAACTCATTGCGGTCTTTCTGATTCTGTTCTGTTTATATGTATCGACACTTGATAAGGCGGATGATATCGGATTAAGCGATCTTGTTTTAACCTCGACAAAGACAATAAATTCGCCGTATATAGCGATGATATCTATCTCGCCGAACCTTGTAGTGTGGTTTTTGTCAACTATTGAATAACCGCACTTCTTTAAATATCTACAAGCAGTCTTTTCGCCCATTTTACCTACGGACATGTCTAGAGCCGACCTTTTAAAAAACTTTTGCGGTGAATGGGCGTAATACCGAACTTATCTATCGCTTCATAATGAAGTTTTGTCGGATAACCTTTGTGCTTTGAAAATCCGAAGTCCGGATATACCTCGTCCATTGCCTTCATGTAATTATCTCTTGTAACTTTCGCAACCACAGAGGCGGCGGCGATTGAAGCGGATTTGGTGTCGCCTTTAATTATTGCTATCGCCTTTTTGTCGAATTTCGGAAGTTTGTCTCCGTCTACTATCGTAAAATCGGGTGAAATATCGAGAGAAGCAACGGCTTGACTCATTGCGAGCATTGTCGCATTTAAAATATTTATCTTATCAATTTCCTCGTTGTCAACAAATGCTACAGAGTAGCATAGGGATATTTTCTTTATTATTTCAAATATTTTAATACGAGACTTTTCAGTCATTTTTTTTGAATCGTTCAGGTCTTCTATCACACAGTAGGGAGGCAACATCACTGCGGCAGCCACAACCGGTCCTGCCAAAGGCCCTCTGCCTGCTTCGTCAACTCCGCAGAGCAGCTTTCCCTCAATATCCCTTATCGACTGATCATACAGAAACAAATCACTATTTATCATTAAAATTCTCCGATTCGGGTGTTTCAAAGGTTATTCTTCCCAAAGAACCTTTTCTCAGATCATCAACCAAAGCGAATGCCGCCCGTTCCAAATCAGGCTCTCCTCCTTTGATTATCATTCCCCTGCTTTTTGCAATCATGTTTATTACGTCAACAGCATTATCCGAGGGCTTAATGTCGATTTTATATCTTTCATTGATTTTGACTTTATAACTTATTTTTATCTCATCTATTAATGCCAAAGAAAGCGTTAGAATATCAAGAGTTTTATCGCTAACGGCACCGGTAAAAGCGAGATTGTTTGCGATTTTTGCATCTTCAAATTTTGGCCACAATACACCGGGAATATCCATAAGATCCAGTGCGGGTGTTGAAACCCACTGCTTTCCCCGTGTTATTCCGGGTCTGTCTTCCACCTTTGCGACCCTATATCCTTTTATGGAATTAATCAGAGTCGATTTCCCGACATTCGGAACTCCGACGACCATTACACGCGGTTTATATCGAGGAGTTATTTCATTGTTATTTGAAAGCTTGTCCGAAAATATCGAAGTTATATGTCTTATAAGGCGATTAAGGGATTGCTTTTTTCTGCTGTCCAGTGAAATAGAGAGATATCCCTTATTTTCATAATAACTGCGCCATTGTGCAGTTATTTCGGGATCTGCCAGATCTTCCTTATTCAGGATGAGAAGGTGCGGAATATTATTAATCAATCGGGCCAATTCGGGGTTTTTGCTGCTTTTGGGTATGCGTGCATCAAGCAGCTCTGCAACCATATCGACATTTTTAATTTCCTTCTCGATGAGACGAAACGCTTTTGTCATATGACCGGGAAACCACTGTATATTTTGAGAATAATCAAGTTTCAAATCAATCTCCGATAAAACCGAACGGTGAAAGTACAAATATTACTTTTCCAATAATATTGTCATTGTCAATAAAACCGATATCAGAAAATCTGCTGTCATGTGAGGCAGACCTGTTGTCGCCCAAAACAAATACTTTATTTTTAGGAACCACTGAGGGTAATTCAATATAGTCGTTTAAAAATTGTTTTTGATTTGATGTACCTATATTTCCGAAAACCTCACCGTCAACTTCAATTTCTCCGGAACCGTTAATTGATATTTGCTGCCCCTCGACTGCAATAACCCTCTTGACAAGCGAGTTTCCGTTAAAAACATTTCCGTCGATGACAACGACGTCGTTTTGAACGGGAGCATAAAAAAGACTCAAAACGGCTACTCTGTTGCCGTTTGTAAGCGTAGGCTCCATTGATGAGCCGCTGACCACATATGTTCTGAAAACAAAAATAAAAATCAATACCACGGCAACCAATGCCACAACAATAGATTCCAACCACTCATAAAGCGATAACTTAAAGTTTTTATTTTTTGACATCTGCATATACCTAAAACAAAAAAATCGGGGGACCGCCTGACGACAATCCCCGTGCTTTTATCTGTTTACTTTACTCTTTACTCTGGCGGCTTTGCCGACTCTGTCACGCAGATAGTAGAGCTTAGCGCGACGTACTCTGCCTCGTCTGACTATTTCAACCCTTTCCACGTTCGGGGAATTTACAGGGAAAACACGTTCTACACCTACTCCATAAGAAGTCCTGCGCACAGTAAAGGTTTCAGAAACTCCACCATGCTTTTTTGCAATTACCGTGCCCTCAAATATCTGTATTCTCTGTCTTTCGCCTTCTTTAATACGCACGTGTACTTTGACGGTATCTCCGACATCGAACTTGTGCGGATTATCACGCAACATGTCCTTAGTCATTAATTTGATGGCATCCATATATATCTATCCTCCAATAAAACCGAATATAAAGTTACTATTCGGGAAATAATATTTGACGTACCGAAATATGATACATCATTGATTTGAAAAAATCAAGAGTTAACGGAAAATATCAAAATCAGCTTTGATAAATTGAGTCCTTACCGCGTCCCACCCTTCACCTTGTATAGGTATTTCAGACAGAACCTTTTCCACAAATACTTTCGGATTGAGGGAAGCAAAATTGCTTGTTTCTACGGTTATGTCCGAAACTAATACGTCATTATGACGAAAAATATTAAATGAACTTATCAGTTTTCTGATATCAGAATCAAACGGCCTGCCCCTCCTATCGGATTTGGTGACCATTATTGAATTTTGAGAAAGCAATTCTTTCGATTTATGTAAGAAACGATCTAAAAAGTCGTCACTTCCGTAGACTTTTAATAGATACCTGGAATAATATATCGAATCAATTCCGAACTCGGGTTTTGAGACGTCATTGACTCTAAGGCCGGCGGGCAGTTTTTCATTTAATTCGTATTCAAGATACGATGTATCATATTTATCGACAAATTCAACATCCAACACTTCACACCAACTCTCATATCCGAGAGAGAGGGGGGGAGAAAATCTCATCTTTATCTTCGGATTAAACCCTTCGGTATATCTCAAGGGAATTGAAGTCCTTGCAAAAGCGCGTGAAAAACACCTCATTACATCAAGATGTGATATGAATCTGATGTCTCCGGTTTTATTGAATTGAATTCGTAGTTTTTCCAAAACAACTCCTCTCGGTCATCTCGGTAATTCCGCAGGAGGAACATTTAGACATACAATCCGGAGTAACAACTCTGCGTTTTGATTTTTTATATTCGCGAAGCAGGAATTCTTTAGTTATTCCTAAGTCCAGCATATCCCACGGATTGATTTCATCAACATCGCGTTCCCTATGGGAATAAAATTCCGGTTCAATGCCGCTCTTAATAAAAGAATCGGTCCAGTTGGAATAACTAAAGCCCTCATCCCAACTTTCAAACATTCCGCCCTTTTTGAAAACGGACTCAATAACTCTTGAAAGCCGTCTGTCGCCCCTCGCAAGAACACCCTCTATGAGGCTCATTTCAGATGAATGGTAGTCGAGAGTAATATTTCTGCTTTTAATATTTGATTTGATAAGTTTAATTTTTCTTTCAAATTCTTCTTTCGTATTTTGAGCTGCAAATTGAAAGGGAGTAAAGGGTTTTGGGATGAAGAAAGCTACGCTCAACGTAATAAATAAGCGCTTTAATCCATGATCTTTTTTTGTTTTATGGAATTCCTCGACAATCTTTTCTGCAAGCTCTGCAATTGCGACAACATCCTCGTCCGTCTCTCCGGGCAGACCGATGATAAAATACAGCTTTACTCTTTCCTGATGTTGAAGAAATGCCGTTCGGCAACCTTTTATAATCGTTTCTTCATCCAGATTTTTATTTATGGAATCCCTCAAGCTTTGACTTCCTGCTTCGGGTGCAAAAGTAACACCGCTTTTCTTTACTTTTGCAATTTTTTTAAGAATTGATTCACTTACCGAATCAATTCTTAAAGACGGCAGAGAAATGTTAATCTTTCTCTCTTCCGTCCACTTAAGCATGTCGTCAAGCAGTTCATCAAGTTTAGGATAATCGCTCGTGGAAAGAGACAGAAGCGAAATTTCGTCGTACCCTGAAGAGTCGCAAATCTCTCTTGCCTGGGCATTTAACGTAACGGGTTCTTTTGCTCTGAAAGGTCTGTAGATAAAACCCGCCTGACAAAATCTGCAACCTCTTATACATCCTCTTAAAACTTCCACTGTGGTTCTGTCGTGAATGGTTTCAATATTGGGTACGGGAAAACTCATAAAATATTCGGAGCTGTTAAAATTTTCAATAATTCTTTTTCTTACGGGAAACTTGGCTCCCCTCTTTGGCCTGATTTCTTTTAAGGTGCCTCTATCGGTGTATTCAACAACATACTTTGAGGGAACATAAAACCCTTCGGATTTTGCAGCTCTGTTTAAAAGCCAGGCTTTGCTTTTATTTTCCTTCTTCGCCTCCATAACCAAATCACAGAGTTCAAGAATGGACTCTTCGCCTTCGCCGATTAAAAATATATCGATAAATTCAGCCATTGGCTCCGGATTGCATGCTGCCGGGCCGCCGGCTACTATCAACGGAAATAACCCCCTTCTCCTTGCAGAGCGAATCGGTATCCTTGACAGATCAAGCATATGAAGAATATTTGTATAGGACATTTCATATTGCATGGTAAAGCCGATAATGTCGAAGACATTAAGCGGATCTCTGCTTTCAATGCCGAATAGAGGAAGCTTATTTTCCTTCATTTCTTTAAGCATATCAAACCAGGGCATAAAAACCCTTTCACACCAAATATTATCCCTTTTGTTCAAGATGCTGTATAAAATTTTTATGCCCAGATGAGACATTCCGACTTCGTAAACATCGGGGAAACAGAAGGCGAACCGCAAATCGACTTTCTCTTTCGACTTTACTACGGAATTAACCTCTTTCCCTATGTATCTGCCGGGTTTTTGAACATTTTTCAGTATTCTTTCAAATCTTTTATCAAAGCTTATATCAGAGGTATCGATTGTTTTATTCATTTTAATCTCAAATATCTGTCTATATCCGTTGCAGCGGTTCGTCCTGCTCCCATAGCAAGAATTACAGTAGCTGAGCCCGTAACCGCGTCTCCGCCTGCCCATACACCTTCCATTGATGTTCTCATATTTTCTTCGGTTACGATGCAACCTCGTCTGTCGACATCAAGTCCGGGAGTTATTTCAGACAATAACGGATTCGGACTTGTGCCGATTGCCATAATCACATTATCCATCTTCATGGTGAATTCAGACCCCTTAACCACATGAGGTCTTCTCCTGCCGGAGTCATCTGCTTCCCCCAACTCCATTCGAACGCATTCAATTGATGTTATCAGTCCGTTGGTGTCGGTGATAATTTTTGTCGGATTTGTAAGCACCAAAAATTTGATGCCTTCTTCTTTTGCGTGTTCTATCTCTTCCTTTCTTGCCGGCATTTCATCCTCTGAACGACGGTAGATTATCATTACCTCATCCACGCCGAATCTCTTTGCACATCTGGCGGAATCCATTGCAACGTTTCCTCCACCTATTACCGCGACTCTGTTTCCGATGTTTACAGGTGTAATATACCTTTCATCATAGGCTTTCATCAAATTGACACGTGTTAAAAATTCGTTTGCGGAATACACTCCGACGGCGTCTTCGCCCTCGATACCCATGAATTGAGGAAGTCCTGCACCGGTTGAGATGAATATAGCGGCGTATCCTTCCGAAAACAATTCATCAAGTGTCTTTATTCTTCCGATTACTTTGTTCAATTCAATATTGACTCCGCTTTCAATTAAAAGATCAATCTCTTTCTTAACAATTGATTTTGGAAGTCTGAATTCAGGGATTCCGTATACTAATACCCCTCCGGGCGTATGAAGTGCTTCGAATATGGTAACATCATATCCCATATTTGAAAGTGAGCCCGCACAGGTAAGTCCTGCCGGACCAGAACCGATGACGGCAACACGCTTTTTGAATGTTTCTTCGGAAATCGTATTCACTTTGGAAGGCTCGCCGGCGTTATCTGCAACAAATCTCTCCAATCTTCCGATGGCAACGGGTTCCCCTTTTATGCCCCGAACGCATTTCGCTTCACACTGAATTTCCTGGGGACATACTCTTCCGCAGACGGCGGGAAGAGTATTTGTTCTTTTGATTATTTCATTTGCCCCGTCCAAATCATCTTCCAGGAGTTTGGAGATAAATCCGGGTATATCTACGCTGACAGGACATCCCTCCACGCAAGGTTTGTGTTTGCAGTTGAGGCATCTTTTGGCTTCATCTATAGCCGTCTCATATGAATAGCCGAGGGCAACTTCCTCCCAATTGTTTCTTCTAATTTCGGCGTCCTGATGCGGCATTTCATTTTTTAAAAGGGACATATTTGCCATCATCGATTTCCTCCGTACAATCTGCAGGCGTGGTCAAGCTTTTCGAGTTCCTGCTTTCTGTATGCGTTGTTTCTTCTGATCAACGATTCAAAGTCGACTTCGTGTGCATCAAAATCCGGCCCGTCAACACATGCGAATTTCATTTCTCCTCCAACGGTTACTCTGCAGCTTCCACACATGCCTGTACCGTCAATCATTATAGAATTTAAGCTGACTATGGTTTTGATTCCGTAAGGTCTGGTTGCATTTGCGACCGCCCTCATCATCATCAGAGGTCCGATGGCAAGGACTACATCATAATTTTTCCCGTCTTTTATGTTTTTAATCAGTCGGTCGGTTACAAATCCCTTTTCACAATAGCTTCCGTCATCCGTCGTGATATAGAGGTTGTCGGAAACATTTTTCATTTCTTTCTCGAGAATTACAATATCCCTATTCCTGAATCCTGCGATAATATCAACCGGAACTCTTTTACTGTAAAGATATTTTGCCTGCGGATAAGCGATTGCGGCTCCGACTCCGCCGCCTATAACACACGCGCGGTTGTAACCGTCGAGTTGAGTGGGGTGGCCCAAGGGACCTATGACATCGGATATATAATCTCCGGTTTCCATATTTCCCAGTTTTATTGTTGTAAAGCCGATCATCTGCGCAATGAGGGTTATAGACCCTACTGTATTGTCTGTCTCCGCAACAGTGAGGGGGATTCTTTCGCCGAACTCATCAATTCTTATTATTACGAATTGACCGGGAAGAATTTTATTTGCGATATCCGGCGCCTTGACTTTCAGCAATGCCGTGTTTTCATTCAAACTTCTTTTTTCGAGTATTTTATACACTGAAGCTACCTCCGCTGTTTTATAAAACTGTTGTGACATCTCCAGAATTTACTGTAAAGACTCCGCTTTTTGTATCGACAACGAGGTGCCCTCCATCCGTAACGTCAACAGCAACACCCGAAATCGTTTCGTTATTAAATCTAAACTTCACCTGCTTTCCTAAAGTGACACAATACTTTCTATAATCGTCCATATACTCGTCCGGCCGATTATTCCTAACATACCGAACTAAAGTATTGACAATCTCCCCGGCGAGGCGATTCACATCAATTGTGTCGGTGAAGTCTGACAGTGACGAAGCGATATCGGAAAGCTGTTCGGGAAATGATGTATTAATATTTATTCCGATACCGACAATCAGGGTAACCATTCCCGTATTTATGTCGGTTTTACTTTCGGCAAGAATACCGCAGACTTTTTTTCCTTCGATTTGAATATCATTTACCCATTTAATCCCGGCAAGCAATCCGGCTGATTTTTTAATAGACTTAATTACAGATACCGCCGCGGCAGGTGTAGGAGGAAAAATTTCGTTTAAAAATTTATCGGTGTCAATCTTTACCGACATATACAAACCGCTGCCTTTAGGTGAATAAAAACTCCGCCCCCGGGTTCCTCTGCCGGAAGTTTGAGATTTTGCAATTACAACGGCGGTGCCGATATTTTTGTTTTTAACCAAATCTGCTGCAAAATCGTTTGTCGAATCGACTTCTTCGAACAGAAATAATTCTACATCATCATCTATTATATTGCGTAGCGATTTTTCCGATATTTCCGAAATCACTTATCTTTTACGTGAAGGATTGCAAGAAATTTACAGTCTTCTCCGCCCACTGATATCATCCCGTGAGGGAGTAAGGAATCGTAGTATATAGTATCGCCCTCTTCAAGAATGAATTCTTCCGGCCCCTCGTCCTGCATTATTACAAACTTAAGCTTACCGCTTAAAACATAGTCCATTTCCTGACCGCTATGGCTTGAAAGCTCTATTGTGCAGTCTTCATTTTCCGTGCTGTATACGGAGGTAACCAGGAATGGTTCAATTTCTTTATCTTTAAAAACAGGAGCCAAATGTCTGTATGAAAAACCTGTTCTTCTGGTAAACGGCAATCCTTTTCCCGATTTAACAAGTGAATAACCGCTTAGTTTCGGTTTTTCACCAATCATGATTTCCATAAGATCAATTCCGAAAACCTGCGCACAATTTGAAAGAAAAGTAACGGAAAAATCTCCCTCACCTGATTCTCTTATTTTATATTCTTCTACGGAAATTCCAAGTTTTTCCGCCATATCTTCCTGAGTATACCCCTCAAGCTTTCTCAATCCTATTAACCGATCTGCAATCGATTGTAAATCAAAATTCATCACTCACCTCACAAAAATTAATGGTTGTTTACAAGAATATCATAATTCTCAAAATTTTTATACATTAATAAAAAAGACCGAGGAGCACCCCGGTCTTTTCCAAAGGCAGTTTAACTTTTATTTAGCAACAGCAAGCTTCACTTTATCAATGATGTTTTCAACCGACAATCCGTATTTCTTCAATACTTCAGCTCCCGGTCCGGATTCGCCGAATACATCGTTAACACCGATTTTAATAACGGGAATGGGATACTCTTCACTCAAGAACTCACTTATTGCTGAACCCAAACCGCCTATAATCGAGTGTTCTTCAACAGTTACTATTTTTCCGGTTTCTTTGGCGGCTTTTAAAATGAGGTCTTTGTCAAGAGGTTTGATTGTGTGAATATCAATCACGCGTGCTGAAATGCCTTCTTCCTTAAGTTGCTTGGAAGCTTCCAAAGCTGAGGAAACCATGATTCCCGTTGCAACTATGGTGACATCATCACCTTCCGCCGCAACTATGCCTTTTCCGATTTTGTAGTCCAGTTCATCGGGATTATAAATGACGGGAACCGCCATTCTTCCGAGTCTGATATAAACCGGTCCGTAATATTCCGCTGCAGCTTTTATTGCCGCTTTTGTGGTAGTGTCGTCAGATGGTGAAATAACCGTCATACCGGGTATTACCCTCATCAGTGAAATATCCTCATTGCACTGGTGCGACGCTCCGTCCTCGCCGACGGAAAGACCCGCATGTGTGGCGGCAATCTTGACATTGAGGTGGGGATATCCTATTGAATTTCTGATTTGCTCAAAACCTCTTCCGGCTGCGAACATGGCAAATGTGCTGCAAAAAGGTATCAATCCGGTTGTAGCAGCTCCCGCACCGATAGACATCATATTTGCTTCAGCAATGCCGACATTGAAAAATCTGTCAGGAAAAGCTTTCTTGAAAACTGAAGTCTTTGTAGAACCTGAAAGGTCCGCATCAAAAACGATGATTTTGTCGTTGACGGCGCCCAGCTCCGCCAGAGCTTCACCATAGCTCTCTCGAGTTGCTTTCTTAATAACATCGGCCATAGATTATTCCTCCTCAATTTCTTTAATCAGCTGATCGAGCTCACTGATTCCCTGTTCATACTGCTCTTTGTTCGGGGCATTTCCGTGCCATTCAGCTCTATCTTCCATATAAGATACACATTTCCCCTTTATGCTGCACTGAACAATAGCTATCGGCTTTCCTTTACCGCGATTTTCCTCTACCTCGGCAAATGCAGAAGCAAGCGAGTCAAAATCATGTGCCACAGCGTCTATAACATGCCAACCGAAAGCTTCAAACTTTTCATTTATCGGATAGGGGGAGTTTACGTCTCTTAACCTTCCGTCAATTTGAAGGTCGTTGTTGTCGATGATTGCGACCAGGTTGTCGAGATTCTTTGCTGCCGCAAACATGGCTGCTTCCCATATTTGTCCTTCCTGAATCTCGCCGTCGCCAAGAATGGCGTATACTTTAAAATCGCTTCCTGTAACTTTTGCGGAAATTGCCATACCGCAAGCCGCCGACAAACCCTGTCCGAGTGAGCCGGTACTCATGTCCACCCCCGGAACACCCTTCATATCAGGATGTCCCTGCAAAAAACTTCCGATATGCCTGAATTTCGTGAGCTCTTCTTTCGGAAAGTAACCCAGTTCCGCCAAGATACCATAGAGCGCCGGACTTGTATGACCTTTTGATAATACCAGTCTGTCTCTGTCGGGATCGTTCGGATTTTTCGGATCGATATTCATGACCTTGTTATACAAATAGGTCAGTGTGTCGGCAATGGAAAGTGAACCGCCGGGATGACCGGATTTGCCGCTGTAAACCGCAGTCAAAATGTTTTTTCTGAGATTTGCAGCAAATAATTTCAATTCTTTTAATTCGCTTTTTTCCATATTTTATCCCCCTATCATTTATAAATTAAATTTTTACTGAGTTCGTTGTTCATTATCATTTCCAGAAGTTCCGCAACACCTCCTTCAAGACAAGGCTTCACAACAATATCCGCAATTTCTTTAATATCGTCAGGAGCATCTCCCACGACTGCGGAAATGCCCGCTGCCTCTAAAAGCTCAACGTCGTTATAATAATCGCCGATAACAACAATGTTTTCCATTTCGGTATCGGTAATTTCAGCAAGTTCGTGCAGCGCATCGGCTTTATTAATCCCCTTTGGAATCAACTCATAATATATTTTTGCGGTTTGAACAAAATCAAACATGCGGAAACGCTCATCCTGTTTGCAGCGGTTTTCGACATAATCCTTTACAACCAAAATTTCTTCGGGTTTGTCTGCAAACAATACCTTGTTCCAGCCGTCTTCAACCGTTTCAAGATCGGTTAAGATAAAGGGAAGATGTTCAACGGCAGTATGATTTAAAACCTCTTCATTCATTCTGACGGCACAATTAAGCCCTCTTATGAGGATTTCAACGCCGAGTTTAGGAAAAACATCCATTATTTCGCGAAGTACGAATCTCGCTTCCGGCTCAAGTGTGTGTTCGCGCAATACCTTTTTTTCGTTGTAATCGTAAATCATTCCGCCGTTTACGAGTATCGCGGGAACCGAGAGATGAATAAAGTCGGTATATTTTCCGGTTGCGGTTATTCCCCTTCCGGTAGCTAGAGTAAATCTTCCGCCGAGCTCGACGAATTTTTCTATGGTTTCTATATTTTTTCCGGGTATTCCGTAACCGGCCTGGAGAATTGTTCCGTCAACATCGGAAACAACTAAAATTTTATCAATATCTGTTGTCATTATTCCTCCATTTTACCAAAATATTCCAATACTTCAATGAAATAATCCGGAAGTTCTGAATTAAATCTCATATACTCATTTGTAAACGGGTGGTTGAAACAGAGTTCCTTTGAATGGAGACATTGACCCGAAATAATACTTTTCGC
Organism: Oscillospiraceae bacterium; assembly: GCA_012520915.1. GTDB lineage: Bacteria > Bacillota > Clostridia > Oscillospirales > Ruminococcaceae > WRIP01. Next base: position 77,127 of record JAAYNJ010000024.1, on the reverse strand, counting down.
TTTCTTTCTCGGTCCGTATAACCTATCGCCGTATACAACATGTCCGATAGAGGCCATGTGAACTCTTATCTGATGGGTTCTTCCCGTATGAAGTCTTACTTTAACGTGTGTATGACCCTTAAGATACTCTAAAACCTTATATTCGGTAACCGCTGTTTTTGAATTATCAACTCCGGATTTGAATTTTATTCTGTTGTTCGGATCTCTTCCAATGGGAGTGGATATAACACCTTCATCAAGTGATAACAAGCCCTCCACGACGGCATGATAAATCCTTTTAACTTCACGATTTGAAAATTGTCTTATTAAATCAATATATGCTTTGTTGCTCTTCGCAACAACCATAAGTCCGCTGGTGTCCTTGTCAAGCCTGTGAACAATTCCCGGTCTGTCGTTATCCCCTATATCGGATAAACTGTCTGTGTGGAACATAAGTGCCGAGACGAGAGTGCCGGTATAATTTCCCGGAGCGGGATGTACAACCATTCCTTTCGATTTGTTTAATACTATTATGTGTTCATCCTCAAATATGATATCAAGCGGAATACTCTCGGGAAGAGGTTCGGCGGATTTTTTTAAATCCAGAAATACAGATATGGTGTCGCCGCCGGCAACAACATAATTCTTTTTTTTTGAAATACCGTTGATCTTCACATTGTCTTCAATAATAAGTCTTTGTACATCTGCACGTGAAACGCCTTTTTGTTTAAGTTTATCGGATAAGAAAACATCAAGTCTCATACCGGCTTCATCGGTAACCAAAAAGGATAAATTTTCAGCTTTGTGTTTTGACGTACTAATCATTATTATCTGAAACGGTATCCCTGGAAAAGATTTTTTTCCTATTAGTAATCAAATAGAGAATTAAAAGAAATGCGCCAATATTAACAAAAATGTCGGCTGCATTAAATACAGGAAATTCAAAGAAAGAAAACTCAATAAAATCTACAACAAATCCGTTTACTATCCGATCATACAGGTTTCCGATACCGCCGGCTGTGATAAATGAAAGTGAAATATTTGCCAGTCGGGAATCAAACTTATTAAACAAAAGTTGATAAACCAATAAAAAAACCGCAATAGAAGACAGTACAATGATTACAAAAGTCTTTCCTTGAAAAAGGCCGAATGCTATTCCCCTGTTCTCGACATAGATAAATCTTATAAAACCCGGAATAATATCAAATGTCTCGGTTTTACGGGCAATTGCGTAAGATTTTGAAAATCTGTCAACCAGGACAAGAAGAAAGGAAATAAATAAATATAAAATAATAACCCCCGAAAACACAATTAAGGCGGTGTCAATAATGACAACCGCCCCAGTTTTTATAGTTTGGTGACAATCTCTCTACATCTGTCACATATGCCAGGGTGGTCGTCGAAACTTCCAACGGTTTTTGAAAAACTCCAACACCTCTCACATTTATGTCCTGATGCTTTTTCAACAGAGATTGAGATACCGTCTTCTATGTTATCGTCAGACAGCAATTCAACTTCCGACACAATTAATATCTTGGGAAGAATATCCGCATAGTCTTTTAACCTGTTTATTTCATCTGAAGAAGCTGTGATGATAACTTTGGCATCAAGAGAAGAACCTATGAGCTTGTCCTTTCGGGAAACTTCCAGAACCTTTTTAGCTTCATCTCTTATTCCGAGAAGGTTGTCCCATTTTTGGGCGATAGAATTATTAAAATTATTTGGGAAACTCTCAGGTATTTGATTAAATACTGCAGCCTCGTAATTGTAATCGGAACTTCTGGGAAGATAAGACCAGATCTCTTCGGATGTAAAGGGCAGAATCGGAGCAATCAACAAGGTGAGCCCGGATAATATTTTCCATATCACGGTCTGAGCGGATCTTCTTGTCGCACTGGAGGGTTTTTCGATGTATAGGCGGTCTTTAAGAATGTCCAGATAAAAATTCGACATATCAACAACACAGAAGTTGTGAATCGCGTGGTACACACCGTGAAACTCGTAGTTTTCATAAAAACTTCTACAGGTGTCCAACAGCTGATTAAATCTGTTTAACGCCCAGCTGTCCAGCTCGTCCGCCTCTTCCAGAGAATCATCATCGGGACTGAAATCATATAGATTGCCGAGGATAAATCTTGCGGTGTTGCGGATTTTTCTGTAGGCTTCCGAGAGTTGTTTAAGAATTTCAGGCGATAATCTCATATCGCTTTGATAATCGACCGACGAAACCCAAAGCCTTAAGATATCGGCACCGTACTTCTCGGAAATCTCTACAGGATCAGTAACATTGCCAAGCGACTTTGACTGTTTTTTGCCTTCGCCGTCAACTACCCACCCATGTGACAAAACATTCCTGTAAGGGGAAGCGCCTTTACTCGATACGGCAGTCAATAACGATGATTGGAACCATCCGCGATACTGATCGGAGCCCTCAAGGTACATGTCGGCAGGCCAAACGAGTTCATCTCTCTCGTTGAGTACTGCCATGTGACTCACTCCGGAGTCAAACCACACATCCATGATGTCGGTTTCTTTGGTAAATTGATTAGAACCGCAGTTTTTGCAGTTTGTACCCTCAGGCAAAATTTGATCTGCAGGCAAACGGAACCAAATATCGGAACCGTGCTCGCTAAATAGAGAAGATACGGCCTTTATAGACTCTTTATTAATATGATATTCTCCACAAGAAGCGCAATAAAATACCGGAATAGGTACGCCCCAGGACCGTTGTCTTGATATACACCAATCTCTGCGGTCATTCACCATGGAGGTAATTCTGTCTTTTCCCCATGAAGGAGTCCACTTTACGGTTTCTATTGCTTCAACAGTCTGCTTTTTAAAATCTTCAACGGAACAGAACCACTGTTCGGTAGCGCGAAACAGAATAGGTTCTTTGCAACGCCAACAGTGCGGATACTGGTGAACAAGATTTTCTATATATAAGATATCCTTCTTTTCGAGAAGATAATCACGCAAAACTTTATTTGTCTGCTTTGTTGAAAGCCCTTTTAAAAAGCCGGATTCTTCGGTCATTATTCCGTTTGAATCAACCGGAACTATGACCGGCAGTTCGGGATATTTGTCCTCAATCAGCTCAAAGTCCTCAATACCGTGTCCGGGAGCGATGTGAACTGCGCCTGTACCTGTATCCAATGTAACAAAATCCGCTGTAACCACAAGTGATTCCCTGTCGAGATAGGGATGATAAAGCAGATTGCCTTCAAATTCCGAACCGCTAAAAGTGTCGACAACTTCGTAATCAGACATACCGGCCAGATTCATTACCTTTTCGGTTAAGGAATTTGCCACAACATAATATTCGTCTTTTGATTTGACGATGTCATATGCAAACTCAGGTCCGAGGGCAACTGCAACATTAGCAGGCAATGTCCAGGTGGTTGTGGTCCAGATGGTAAAATAAACTTTGTCCAAATCAAGTCCGAGTCTGCCGAAAATCCCGTTGTCTTTTTTCAGTTTGAACCTGACATAAATTGACTCGACGGGATCATCCGAATATTCGATTTCGGCTTCAGCAAGTGCGGTTGTGCATTGTGGGCACCAGTAAACAGATTTCAATCCTTTGTATATATATCCTTTTTCGGCCATATCGCCGAATACTTCGATTTGAATTGCCTCATACTTGGGGCTAATTGTTTTATAAGGATTATTCCAATCACCTATAACACCGAGCCTCTTAAACTGTTCGGTCATCTTCTCTACAAAACCTTCGGCGTAATCACGACAAACAGACCTTATCTCAAGACGAGTAAGATCTTCTTTATCCGCTCCGAGTTTCTTTAAAGCAAGGTGCTCGGTGGGCAATCCATGCATATCCCAACCGGGAACATACGGCGAAAAATACCCTGTCATATTTTTATATCTGACTATGATATCTTTGAGTATTTTATTTGAGCCGGTACCTATATGTATATTTCCGTTTGCATAAGGAGGACCGTCATGGAGAATGAACTTCTTTTTGTTTTTGTTTCTTTCGATTAAACGCTCATAAAGCTTACCCTCGTCCCACTCTTTTACGACGGAGGGCTCCTTTTCAGGAAGAGAAGCCCTCATTGGGAAATCGGTTTTAGGCAGGTTGAGGGTACTGTTATAGTCAAAGGGCAAACCATTCACCTCGATTAATTAATTTTGCGAGTCAAAAGAAAATCCGTCGCCGAAATCAAGCTTACCAAATCTGCTGGTTTCTCCGCCATCAAAGTTTTCTTCCGCTTCGACCGATTCGGCTTCCGAATTATTTTCTTCATATTCTTTACCGGACTCAGAGAAATCCGCAAAGGGATTATTTGATTCCACTTCGTTTTCAGCAGTAAAAAATATATCGTCAACTTGAGAGTCCGGTGACTCACCGCCATCAACGTAACCCTGGCTGTCATCGAAATCTACATTTTCCTCAAATTCAATTTCACAGCTTTCAGCCGAATCGCAGGAACAGGTTTCGTCTTCGACAACTTCTTCTTTTACTTCTTTTTCGGGAATCATGGAAATAAGCTCGAGATGTGATCTGTACATTGAAATCATTTCATTTCTGAATTTGCTTACTTCATTTTGCATTCTCTCAAGTTCAGCCTGTTCAATTAAAACCTTGTCATTTGCTTCTTTGAGAATGTCTTCCCCTTTTAGCTTGGCTTCATTGATAATTATCTCAGCATTCTCTTCCGCTTCCCTTACAATATCGTCGCCAAGTTTTTGTGCACTCAAAAGTACGGAGCTCAAACTGCTTTCGTTTTTGCGGTACTCCTCGATTTTATCCGCTAAAACAAGCATTTGCTCTTGTAATGAGGATTTCTCACTTATAAGTGCGCTCTTTTCTCTTTCACTTGCCTCGATCTGTTCAGCAATTTTTCTTAAAAATGCCTTAACATCAGTCGGGTTATAGCCTCTTTTGACTTCTTCAAAATCAATGCCGCGAATTTCATTACTTGAAAACATATTTAGTCCTCCGAAAATATCTTAGAAGCTCCTTATATATTAAAAATATACTCCACTGCTTTCGAGCTCATCCAAAAGATCACCGACAATCCCGACATTATATGGGGTGATAATGAATGTGCTGTTTGCCACGCGCTTGATCTGACCGTTGTTTGCATATGCTACACCGCTTAAAAAATCCACAAGGCGCCTTGAAACATCCTTATTCGTCGATTCAAGGTTTAGCACGACGGTTCTTTTATTGTTAAGATGATCCGCGATTCCGCTGGCATCATCAAATCTTTCAGGTTTAACTAAAACGACTTCGAGTTGTGTGGTCGCATTAATATTCACGATTTTATTTCTTCTGGCCGCTTCTGGATCGTGATTATGCCTGGGTATATCCTCTTCCGCAATGTCGGCGCCTCCGACTCCGGGTTCGCTAACATCATCATCGTCGCCGAAACCTATTACTTCTTTAAATTTTGCCCACAAACTCATTGATTTCCCTCCTTGAATTCAGGTGTAACAGGATTTAATACTATCTCATCTAAAAATATTAGGGTATATGCATTATATTTTTTTATTCAAATAATATCGAACCGAGACGCAACATATTTGAACCGCACCTCAAAGCAATTTCATAATCTGACGACATCCCCATCGATAGAAAACACATGAACATATTATCTATTTTTTTTCTCTTTATGTCAACAAACAGTTTTTCCGTTAATTCAAAGGACTTTTTGGTGATTTCGTCATCGCCGAACGGCGGGATATTCATAAGACCCATTACCTTGATACCGGCTATATGGGAAATCTCGTGAACCGCTTCGTCAAGAGATTCGGGAAGAAATCCGTATTTGTTTTTATCGTATCCGGAATTAACCTGTATTAAAATATTTTGCACTGTTCCGAGCTTTTCTGCCCTCTTGCCTATCAGTTTGGCTAATTTTACCGAATCCACACTATCGATATATTCCACTTTACCCACTACGGAAGATACTTTATTGCTTTGAAGATGGCCGATAAAATGTTCCTTAAGATTACGGGATTTAAAAAAGCTTTCTTTTTTCAGGTATTCCTGAACTCTGTTTTCCCCTATCTCAACAATACCTGCATCAAGCACCGGAATTATCTCTTCCGCACTTCTGCCTTTTGTTACAGCTACAATCCTTAAATCATCCGTATTTAAGCTTTCGGATAAGGAATATATCCCTTCAATCATTTTTTTTAATTTATATTCTCTTTTATCCGAGGGATTTTCCGACATATAAATCTTTTCCTTGAACTATTACTTCGTCATACAATTTTAAATAATCATCGTTCTTTGAAGGTTCCACAAGAACATATTCGTCAGTTTCATAATTCGTTTTTATCTTTTTAAATCTGACTTTGTTGTCGTATTTGACAAAAACTCCCACCTCTTCATCTATTACACGTAAAGAGGATCTCATTATTTTTATACCTTTATAACGTCTAAAGCTGATATCCGCCTCCTCTATTCTTAACGAGGTGATATCGGAATTCAGATAGTCGCACGAAAATATTATCAACAGCTTTTCGCCGTCCTGGGAAATTATGACATCATAAATTGTAACAGGGAGTGATTTGACGGATCCGTATTTAAAATCAAGATCAAGCTTTTGACCGACATAAAATCTGTCTTTGTTTTTAATATCGGTCATTGCTGCAAAAAACCAGGAGTAATGAGAAACAAGCTTACATGAATTGTAATTTATTGTGGGAGCTTTAAGTTTTAAAATTTTTTCAATATCAAAATCGATAATATCATCAATGCTTTCAGAATTTAAAATGCCTTCAAATCCGTCGGTGTGGGATATGAAATATCCTCCCCCCGGTGCCGTGATAACACCGGTGGGTTCGTAATCTGAAGATTCAAGCGACTCGATTTTATCTTCAATTTCATGTATTTTCGGTCCGAAATCAACGGATTCGGAAGATCCCTTTATAAAAACACTTAAATACTCAAACAGTTTGAGTCTTTCGATTTCCAATTCGGAATAATTACGCATGCTTAAAATTTCCGATATAATCTCTGCCTGTCGATATATATTATTTGATGTGGTGTTGAGACTCAGAACTTCGGAATCCATATTATCGGACGCCGACAAAAAGGAGTTCAGTTTCCGTTTAAGAATTTCCGAAGATTGTGCATTTCTCGCAGAAGCTTTATTCGGATAAATATCAGCAAGTATTGAATCTGCAGCCACCTTTTCTCCATCGGTAACCCTGTACTTCAATATGCCAGAGACTTCATTATTTATCACTTTTTCGTCTCTTACCGCAATTCCGATACAACTTACACTGTCCACATCATTGAACAACACCGCTGTTTCGACACTGTAGGAAGGATTGACCAGTTTAACAAGCTGATATCCGAAATAAAATAATACGACAGCGACTATTAGAAAAGCGAAGAGTTTAAGTATTTTCCTTAGCATCCGTGTCTTTTTCCATGAAGTTGATTTCCCGTTCAGGTATTATGGTGGAGATGGCATGTTTGTATACCAGGTTTTGTCTTCCCTCGCTTTCAAGGACAATGACGTAATTGTCAAAACCCTTCACTACCCCTCTGAACTGGAACCCATTTGTAAGATAAAAAGTAACTTTCAGATTTTCTTTTCGAACCTGGTTTAAAAAACTGTCCTGTAAATTGAGAATCTTCAATTATCTTCCCCCCTTTGCTTGTTGACTTCATTCTAACAAATTTAAATTATTATTCAAACGAAAAAATATAGGACTCTATCTCGCGGATATCAATATTTTCCATATCAAACCATTTAAAACCACAGGAAAATTTTGATTTGTTCCTGAACCAGGTCATTTGTCTCTTCGCATATCTTCTTGTCGAACGCTTCAAGTCTTCAACGCATTCGGCGAGTGTATTAACTCCGTCGAATAGCGGGAAAAATTCTTTATAACCTATTGCATATGTTGCAGTTTCAAAAAGGTGACGATTTTTATACACATATTCGGCTTCGTCAACCAATCCCGTTTTAATCATATTATCAACACGTTCATCTATTCTTTTATAAAGTGAGTGCATCTTAGATGTTCCTATGAGCACCCCGATTGATTTGTAATTGGGATTTTCGGCTTCCGGATTTTGGTTTTTTCCCATACTCCTCAACCTGACGACTTCCCTTACAATTCGTTTTTTGTCGTTTTGATGAATCTTGGCAATATATTTTGAATTTGAGGATTTAAGTTCTTCTAAAAGTTTTTCTCCGTTGCTCTCATCATATTCCGCATTGACGCTTTCTATATCGTTTTGCAATATCAAATCAGCATATTGTGATCTGTTGAGCAGAACATCTATGTAGAACCCGGTACCCCCGCAAACCACAGGTCTGCCGTTGTTTTCAGTAATTTCCTTAATAGCCTTATCCGCAAGGTTGACATAATCATAGACACCGAACTTTATGTCAGGCTCGACAACATCTATCAGGTGATGTTTTACACCCTTTTGTTGTTCGCGGGATACTTTTGCAGTGGCAATATCAAGTTTCTTGTAAACCTGCATAGAGTCTGCAGAAACCACCTGACCGCCTATTCTCAAGCAAACATCTACCGCTGCACCGCTTTTTCCGACTGCGGTAGGACCGGCAATAACCACGAGCGGAATCGTTTTAGAATCAGCGGACACGACCGAACCTCTTTTCAAATTCCGATCTCTTTACCTCGAAATATATCGGACGCCCATGAGGACAGTAGGAGGGAATCTCCCCTCTAATAACCTTATCAATAAGAAATAGGATTTCTTCATTGGATGTTTTATGTCCCGCCTTTATTGCGTTTCTGCAGGAAATTGAATGAATCAGAGAATCATACTGAATTGATGTGGGGAATTCATTTCCTTTAATCAGTTGGGAAGCCATGTCCAGAACAGCGTCGGCAATCGGATAATTTCCGAAAAATACAGGAACCTCTCTGGCGATAAGATATCCGGGACCGAAATCTTCAATAAGATAACCGAGCTTTTTAAGCTTTTCCGAATTTTCCAAAATCGCATCCTTTTCGTCGATGGAAACGGGGATTGTCTCCGGAACAAGCTTTATCTGTCTGTCAACGCAACGTTCTCCTTTTCCGAACTGCTCATACAGCATCCGTTCATGAGCCGCATGCTTGTCAATTACGATTACCAGATCACCAAGCTCGCAAATCAGATATGTCAGAAAAAGCTCACCGGCTATTCGTAAAAAAATATCGGGACCCGCAATGTCAATGTTTTCAAATTGCCGGGCTTCGGGGGATATTTCCTGATTTATTGCGCAGACATTATCGGGCTCATATACATTCGTTTCATACACAGGTACACTTTCGCGAACAAGTGAAGTTCTGTTCGAGTCAAAAAGACTGTATGAAACGGCTTTTCTTTCAAAAACGATTTCCTCTACATTAGCACCATCAAGACGCATTTCGGAATTTTTATCGGATATAACAATTTCATTCGGCGAACCTTCTTCATAATTCCCCTCGTACCCTGATATACCTGCCAAATTTTCAAGTAGCGTATACCTCACAGCTTTATGTACGGCACTGAATACCCTGCCTTCATTTTGAAATCTGACCTGAGTCTTTGCAGGGTGGACATTTACGTCAACCGAATCGAAAGGCAGTGAAACATTAATGACAAATGCCGGAAATCTTCCGGTCATATTGAAGGAACGGTAAGCTTGTTCTACGGCTGAAGATATGACGGAAGATTTGACGTACCTCCCGTTTACAAATGAATATTGAAAACTTCTGCTTTTTCTGGCGGATTCGGGTCGGCCGCAATATCCGCTTACCTCAAAATAACCGTCATTAAATGAAATTGCCATCATTCCGTCTGACAACTCGTCGGGCAGTACGGAATGTATTGCGGAATAAAGACCGTCACCGTAAGTAATCACAACAGGTTTATACTCTCTCAATAGTTTAAAGGATATATCCGGATTTGAAAGAGCCATCTGCAATACAGTTGCTTGTACCGCATTTCCCTCACTCGTGTCTTTCTTTAAAAACTTCATTCTTGCTGGTGTGTTAAAGAAGAGGTCTCTGACATAGACGGTTGTGCCTTCTTTGCCGGCAGCGTCACCGAAAAATGTTTCTTCTCCGCCTTCAACCGAATATCTTGTAGCCAGAGGGGCGCTTTTTGTTTTCGAAATAATAGAGGTTCTTGAAACGGAGGAGATAGCAGGAAGCGCTTCCCCTCTGAAACCGAGAGTTGAAATACTGTCGAGATCGAATTCGTTTGAAATTTTGCTGGTGGCATGCCTGAGAAAAGCCGTTTTAATTTCATCCTCCGGTATTCCTGTTCCGTCATCGGTTACTCTTATTTCCGAAAGACCGTTACCCCTGATTTCTATCTCGATTGATGAGGCGCCAGCGTCGATTGAGTTTTCAATAAGCTCCTTTACTACGGAAGCAGGTCTGTCTACAACTTCACCGGCGGCAATCAATTCGGCAACATTTTTGCTCAGTATTTTAATTTCCATAACCTTCCTCTGGGAGTTCGTTTTCGTTTACCGAATTGACGAGTTCGATAAGAATCGTCGTAGCCTCAAGCGGTGTAATTTTTTCAAGGTCAATATTTCCGAGTTTAACCGCCAACTCGGAAAGATATTCGTCGGAATAATTCTTTCTGAAAGTCGGTCTGGAGTATCCTCTTTTCATTTCCATATCGATAAGAAGTTGTTTTGATCGCTCGACAACCTGTTTTGGCACACCGGCAAGTGCTGCGACTTCAATACCGTAACTGTCATCTGAAGGACCGTGAACGATTTTTCTTAAGAAAATTATGTCATCTCCATGTTTTTTTGCGGCAATATTATAATTTTTTATACAGTCGAATTCGGAATCCATACTTGTCAGCTCATGATAGTGGGTTGCGAACATCGTTTTCGCTCTCAATCCTCCCTTTTTAGCGATTTCTTCAATTATCGCCCTTGCTATGCTCATTCCGTCATAAGTTGAAGTTCCTCTGCCGACCTCATCGAGAATAATAAGACTGTTCTTTGTTGCGTTTTTAAAGATATACGCCATTTCCTTCATCTCAATCATAAAAGTGGAATCGCCTTCGAAGAGGTTGTCGGATGCGCCTATTCTGGTAAATATCGAATCAACCACTCCGATTTTCGCTTCATCAGCCGGAACATAACATCCGATTTGCGCCAAAAGAACTATTAAGGCGGTCTGCCTCATATATGTTGATTTACCCGACATGTTGGGGCCGGTTATTATATTTACAATGTTGTACTTGTTGTCGAGATATGTGTCATTAGGAATAAAGAGCTCATCACCCTTGAAAAGCTCTACCATGGGATGTCTTCCGCCTTTAATCAGAATCTCTTTGGAATTATCGACAATCGGTCTCACATAGGATGATTCGAGTGCCAGCAGCGAAAACGAACACAACACATCGAGGTAAGAGGAAACTTCCGAAGATTTTTGTATTCGATTGAGGTTGTTTTTGAGATACTCCTTGATATTTTCAAATAACTCTTTTTCGATTATAGAGATTTTTTCATCGGCACTCAGTATTTTGTTTTCCAATTGTTTAAGTTCATCGGTTATAAAACGTTCGGAATTTACAAGCGTCTGTTTTCTGACGAATCTGTCGGACAGATTTTCGGAATTAAGTCTCGATACTTCTATGTAATATCCGAAAATTTTGTTAAACCCGATTTTAAGAGTTTTTATTCCCGTTTCAAGCCGTAAAGAATTTTCCATTTCAGCCAGATAATCCTTGCTGTGCTCAAGAAGTTCTCTAAGTGAATCAATTTCACTGTTATACCCTTTTCTAATAAATCCCCCGTCTCTTGCGGTTGCCGGCGGATCATCTACGAGTGCGGAAAAAATATAATCTTTTATATCTTCCAAGGGATCGAGTTCACGGTGGAGCCGGTTGAGAAGTTTTGTATTAAAACAATCTGTCTCATTTTTCAGCTCCTTAAGTTTTTCGGCGGTTTGAGCCAGCGAAATAATATCACGCGGTGTACAGCTGTTATAAAATACCCTGGTCATAATCCTCTCGGTATCGTAAACACCGCTCAGAATACTTCTTATTTTTGATACGTTTACACTGTTATTCACCAGTTCTTCTACCGCGTCGAGTCTTTCGTTGATTTCAACCGGATCGGTAAGCGGCTTGTCGACAAAAAATCTGAGCAGCCTCTTCCCAGATGAAGTGGCTGTTTTATCAATTACCCAAAGCAGACTACCCCGCTTTTCCCTTCCCCTGATTGTTTCGGTGATTTCCAAATTCCTTATACATTGAAGCGACATGGACATGTATTTGTTGGATTTATAATAGGATATGGAAGTCAGCCTCTCATTGCCGAAAGAAGCCGTCTCCGAAACATATGAGGCTAAAGCGGTCAATGCCTTGTACGCAGCGGATTTTTTTTCGATTTCGAATTCATTATTATTTTTTTTAATGAGATTATCTATTCGTGCTTGAAAACTTTTAGAAAGAAACTTTTCTTCATAAAGATTAAATATGAGGTGTTCCTGTGAACTGTTAAGAAAGGAAACCACTTTATTATCTGACTGTGCTGCTTTGTTGAGAAGAACTTCTTTGGGTCGAAATTTCGCAAACTCGGAAAACACATCTTCCGTGTTGCCTTTGATTTCGGTTAAATGAATGCTTCCGGTGGAAATGTCCGCAAAACACAATCCGTAAATGTTTTTTGACTTATACATAGAGCAAATATAATTATTAATGCCCTCATCAAGCATACTGTTTTCCGTGACCGTACCCGGGGTGATTATTCTCAAGGTTTCTCTTTTAACAATACCTTTTGCCAGTGCGGGATCTTCAACCTGTTCACATACCGCTACTTTAAAACCCTTTTCTATGAGCTTGGCTATATAACCCTCACTGCTGTGATGCGGTACACCGCACATCGGCGCTCTTTCATCCAAACCGCAATCTCTCCCCGTTAAAACAAGTCCAAGTTCACGGGAAGCCAGTATCGCATCATCAAAAAACATCTCATAAAAATCCCCGAGTCTGTAAAACAATATCTCGTCGGGGTGATTTTTTTTGATCTCCGCATATTGACGCATCATTGGAGAAAGTTTTTCCGTATTTTTTGGAAGAATCATATTAAAAATCCAAAATCCTGCCGTATATTCGTCTTTTTCTGATTTCCGCAACTTCAAGCTTACAGAACTGCCCTATTTCAGCTTTGCCGTCCGCAACCACCACGGCATTGTTGTCGATTCTTACTTCGTAGGTTTCAGTATAAATTTGTTCGGTGACAACGCCTCTTTGAATTGTTCCGACCAATTTTTCATTATATTTATCGGTTATGCCGTTCTGTAAAGCAACCAACCTTTCCAGTCTTTCCACCTTTCCTTTTCTATCGGTATTATCGGGAAGGAGAGCTGCTTCGGTATTGTATCTTCTGGAATAAATAAAGGTAAAGAGCGAGTAGAAGCCGACTTTTTTTATCAGATCAAGCGTCTCGAGAAATTCCTCTTCCGTTTCTCCCGGAAAACCTACAATGACATCACTTGTAAAGACTACGTCGTCTATAATTCTTCTGGCATCATCAATGAGTTTCAGATAATCTTCGCGACTGTACGATCTGTTCATTTTTGAAAGTATCCGACTGCTTCCGGATTGAAACGGCAAATGTATACATCTGCTCACCTTTTCACAGTCTCTTATAGTCTCAAAAAGTTTTATGTCGGCATCTTTCGGATGAGAGGTCATAAATCTAATTCTGAAATCACCGTCAACATCATTTAATTTTCTTAACAGATGGGAAAAGTCAACATCTTCCTCGAGATTCTTTCCATAGGAATTTACATTCTGCCCGAGCAACATTATCTCTTTGTAACCAGCGTTGACAATGGATTCGAACTCGGAAACAACATTCTTCACAGTTCTGCTTCTCTCCCTGCCCCTGACATTGGGAACGGCACAATAGCTGCAGAAATTATCACAACCGTACATTATCGGCAATAACGCTCTGTAACCGGAAACCCGCTTTACCGGAATGCCTTCAAAACAGATATCCGAAGTCAGCGAATCAAATTGTCTTTTACCGGTTTCCTGAAAAGAATCAATAAGCGAACTCAGCTTATCGATAGAGTTTGTACTGAAGAGAATATCCACATAAGGATATTTCTTTTCAATTATTTCGGCGATATTAGGTTGTTGAACCATACAACCGCCGACTGCAATCATAAGGTCGGGATTTTTCTGTTTAAGGGGTTTCAATGCACCGATATGACCGAGGATTTTTTTCTCAGCCGATTCTCTTACCGCACAGGTGTTCAGTATTATTATATCAGCTTCATCGGTTTCAGGAGTCAAAAGATATCCCATGTCGGAAAGAACTCCGGATATTTTTTCACTGTCACTTAGATTTTGCTGGCAACCGTATGTTTTTATGTAGGCTTTTTTTGCTTCTGTCAATGTCCAGTTCTCTATGGTTTATCACTCTTTCATCAATTTGAAATACGTAGTTAATTATAGCATCACGGTTTGTCATTAACAACCGAGCACAACCGGAATGACAATAGATTGGCATAATTACAGGCTGTTTTTGCTAATTAGCGGCTTCGCGTTATCGAATGTAAAAAGACCTGTTGCGGACTTATTCTGCTCCGCAACAGGTCTTGGACCGTCATTTAACGTTTAATTATTAATACCAGCCGCGCAACTTCATGACCTCGGCAACCTTTTTTACCGATACCAGATAAGCCGCTTCACGCATGGTGCAGTTGTACTGCTCTTTAATTTTCCAAATGGCATCAAAAGCGTTGACCATTGCTTCTTCCTGCCTCTGCTCAACTTCAGCCTCGGTCCAGGAATAGCCATAAAGATTTTGTACCCACTCGAAGTATGAAACCGTTACGCCACCGGCATTGGAGAGAATGTCAGGCGTTACGGTTATGCCGCGACGGGCAAGCACTTCGTCTGCGGAAGGAGTTACAGGACCGTTCGCAGCTTCGATAATCAGGCCTGCTTTTATTACCTCGGCCTGTTTGACATCTACGGCGTTTTCCAATGCCGCGGGGACCATAACATCAACATCCAGCTCCCAGAACTCATCAAGACTGATGGCCTTGGATCCGGGGAAATCGAGAAGATTTGAATTCTTTTGGAAATAGCTTTGCAACTCCTCAAAAGAAAATCCGTCTTCATTGTAGATCGCATAGGTGCCGTTTTTAGGCTCCCATTCGGCGATGGATACGACTTTACCGCCCAACTTGATGAAATTTTTGACGGTATAGCTTCCAACGTTGCCGAATCCCTGCACCGCAACTTTTGCTCCGCTGAGGTCGAAGTTCATCTTTGCTGCCGCTTCGCGTGCAGTAACGGCAACACCAAAACCGGTGGCTTCGTTTCGACCTAAAGATCCGCCCCACTGAACGGGTTTTCCCGTCAATACACCCACTGCAAAATTGCCTGTAAGTTTGCAATATTCGTCAACCATCCACGCCATAATCTGTCCGTTGGTGCCCACATCAGGTGCGGGAATATCTATTTTTTCTCCCAGATATTTGTGAAGGCCGCGAATATATCCTCTGGAAAGATTTTCCAACTCCCTTTGTGAAAGTTTTCTCGGGTCAACAGTGACGCCGCCCTTGGCGCCTCCGTACGGAATACCGGTAACGCCGCATTTGAAAGTCATCCAGATGGATAAAGCTTTGACCTCATCCAGATTTACTGCAGGATGAAAACGAATACCGCCTTTACCTGGGCCGACGGCATCGTTATGAAGTGAGCGATAGCCCTTAAATACTTTTGTGCTGCCGTCATCCATCCGCACGGGAATTGAAATTTCAATAACACGTAACGGCTCCTTGAGCAGTTCATATACGGCCGGTTCGAGTCCCAAAACGTCGCAGGCATGCTTTACCTGAAGCTGGGCACTCTCTAATGGGTTTGTATTCATCAATTAACCCTCCTAAAACATTATTTTTAATTTTTTTAGTCTATCACTTTGTCTCTTTCGTTTCAAGACGGCTTTTGCAGTTTTTTGAATTCACCGGTTTAAAATATAATTATTCAAACATAAATTTAAAATTGTCATTAATTCAACTTATGATATAATTTGTATGAGCAGATTGAATGGCGGCGGGATTTATTAAAATCCCGAGGAAAGTCCGAGCTCCACAGGGCAGGATAGCTGCTAACGGCAGCCGAGGGCAACCTTAGGGATAGTGCAACAGAGAGATACCGCCCAAATTTGGGTAAGGGTGGAAAGGCGAGGTAAGAGCTCACCGGCATACAGGCGACTGTATTGGCCATGTAAACCCTATCCGGAGCAACACCGACATGGGGGTTAAGCATGCCCTGCGTCCCCGAAGCGTGGCAAGATCCGACCCGGCGACGGGCGGACCAGATAGATCGTCATTCGCGACAGAACTCGGCTTACAGATCTGCTCATAAAAAAACAGCCTGAAGGCTGTTTTTTTATTCTAATCAATGAATATGCTTATTATTTAGACAAAACAATTAAATTAACTATAAATGTTACCACGAAAAAGACAGCCGCCAATATCTTGGTAAGCTTTGAAAGCTTTTCCTCATTGCTTTTTGCTTTAGATCTGCCTCCGAAACCACTGTCTGAGCCACCCATAATGGCGCCTGACAGTCCGCTTCCTTTGGGTTTTTGCAAAACAACAGCTATCACAATTAATATGCTGCTCAATATCAGCAGACTTCCCGAAATTATTTCTAAAGTTCCCATTACCCCACCTCCAGTGAAGGAACATAAAAAACATATATCGCAAACGGAATGATAACACAGAAAATACGGTTTTGCAACATCTGCAACTATTCCGGTAGTTTGTCGGAAACATCCCCTTCTCTTACTATTCCTCCCGCCGCAGGTATATTTTTCGATCTGAATTTGTGCGGATTTGATATCTCCAGTTGAGAAATCTTTTTTACGTTCTCTACTTCAAAACCTTTTCTGAGTTTTATTATCTGATTACCCTGAACACCTCTTGACATCTTCATTGCAATAAGAGAACTGTCTATCAACAACATTCTTCCGTTTCCGGTGAATATAGCAAACTCTTCATCTTCCTGCAGTGTGAAAACAGACCGTATCTCGGATTTCGGGCTATATGATGAGGTTAGTTTTTTTCTGTTTTGGACTGTTTTATACAGGTTCAACGGTGTTTTAGATACCTTTCCGTCTTTGTAAAAGAATATTATATTTCCAGAATAATCATCTGTGACGGCAATTGCCACGGCCAATTCATCTTCCTGCATTTCAAGTGAAGAAGGCAGATAATCCCCCATGACGCTTGCTTTGCTATCTTCAAAGTCGAAAGCCCTGCATTTATAGACATTTCTCAGATTTGTAAAAACTAAAATGTGTGAGCTGTTATTGCAGAGTTCGGAATAGATGATTTCATCCCCATCCTTAAGCTTGTGCTCGGAGCTCATTCTCAAAGACAGAGGCGTTATCTTTTTGAAATATCCTTCTTTAGTGAAAAACACATTTACGGGGTAATCTTCACGCTCTTCTTCTATGTCAAAATCGCCGTCATCGTAGTCATAAAGAATTTTTGTGCGCCTGGGTTTTGCAAACTTTTTCGCTACCTCGGCCTGTTCGCGCATTATTATCCTGTCTATCTTTTTATCATCGCGCAGAATTTCCCTAAGTTCGGCAATTTCCGTTTGAAGGCCTTTTCTCTCATCAATTCTCTTCAAAACATAATCTCTGTTAAGCTGTCTGAGCCTTATTTCAGCGATAAATTCAGCCTGCAGTTCATCTATACCGAAACCTATCATCAGATTCGGAACAACTTCTCTTTCGTCTTCCGTCTCACGAATAATTTTTATCGCTTTATCAATGTCGAGCAGAATTTTTGAGAGACCGTTTAGCAGATGCTCGCGTCTCTCTTTTGTGTTCAAATCGAATTGGGTTCTCCTTCTTATACAGTCTCTTCTGAATCTAATCCATTCATTCAAAATATCTCTGACACCGAGTTGTCTCGGAGCTCCGTCTATCAAAACGGTAAAATTGCAGGAAAAATTATCTTCAAGGGTTGTCAGTTTGAAGAGTTTGTTCATAAGCTTTCCGGCATTCACTCCCCTTTTGAGATCCAAAGCAATTCTCAGTCCCCTGATATCGGTTTCGTCCCTCATATCGGCAATTTCTTTAACTTTACCCTGCTTTATGAGTTCGGAGATCTTGTCTATTATTGCCTCGACGGTCGTTGTTGGGGGGATTTCGGTAATCTCAATACTGTTCCCGATGACTTCATATCTGGCCCTTATTTTAAAAGAACCCCTTCCTTCATCCACAACATCTTTCATAACTTCGGGATCAAACAGATAATATCCGCCTCCGGGAAAATCAGGCGCTTTTAAGGTTGAAGTTATGTTGTGATCGGGATTTTTAATTATTGACACAACCGTCTCACAGACTTCCGCCAGATTGAAAGAACTTATAGAACTCGACATACCAACAGCAATTCCGATATTGGAGTTCACAAGTATTGTGGGAAAAGTAACGGGAAGAAGTCGCGGCTCCTTCATTCTGTTGTCATAGTTGTCGACAAAATCGACGGTATCTTTTCCGATGTCCTTAAACAGTTCCGCAGAAATTTCGGAAAGCTTCGCTTCGGTATATCTCGAGGCGGCAAAAGCCATATCTCTGCTGTACCATTTTCCGAAATTTCCCTTTGAATCAACATAAGGATGAAGGAGCGTTTCATTCCCTCTCGACATTCTCACAAGTGTTTCATATATAGCCTGATCACCGTGCGGATTGAGTTTCATGGTCTGTCCGACTATGTTTGCGGACTTTGTTCTGCTTCCGCTGCCGAGTCCCATAAGATGCATGGTGTAAAGCAGTTTTCGATGCGAAGGCTTTAGCCCGTCTATTTCCGGAATTGCTCTCGAAACAATGACACTCATTGCATAAGGCATGTAGTTTTCCTTGAGTGTCTCCGTTATGGGCGATTCAATCGTTATTCCGGCACCTGCAATCTCGACATTCTCACCCAAATGTATATCCGGTTTACCGGATTTTTTTCTCTTTTTACTGCTCAATAAATTCCTCCGAAATATAGTTAACCGACAATATCGATGTCGTCAAGATATTCTGAACCGTAAACGGAAATATACTCTTTTCTTCCGGCAATATCGTCACCAAGCAGAAGATTGAAAACTTCAAATGTTCTTTCCGCATCTTCAGGTTTGATTTTAATCAGTCTGCGCGTCTTAGGATTCATAGTCGTCATCCACATCATATCCGGTTCGTTTTCACCAAGCCCCTTAGATCTTTGAATGGTGAATTTCGACTTGCCGAGACCTTTTAAGATTTCATTTTTTTCAGCTTCCGAATATGCAAAATAGGTCATTTCCCCCGATTCTATTTCATACAGCGGTGACTCGGCAATGTAAACAAAACCCTCTTTTATCAGAGTCGGCACAAGTCTGTAGAGCATGGTAAGTATCAATGTCCTAATTTGAAATCCGTCGACATCGGCATCGGTACAGATTATAACCTTGCTCCATTTGAGATTTTCGAGGTCAAAGGTTGACATATCTTTTTTTGATTTCAATTTTACTTCGACACCGCATCCCAGAACTTTTATTAAGTCGGTTATTATGTCGTTTTTAAAAATCCGGCCGTAGTCGGCTTTCAAGCAGTTGAGTATTTTCCCTCTGACAGGCATTATCGCTTGAAACTCCGCATCTCTTGCCTGCTTACAGGCGCCCAGAGCGGAATCGCCTTCAACAATATAAATTTCTCTTTGGGAAAGATCTTTGCTTCTGCAGTTGACAAATTTAGCTATTCTGTTCGTAAGATCGGATCCGATTGATAAAGTCTTTTTGAGGTTTAAACGCGTTTTTTCGGCATTTTCTCTGCTGCGCTTGTTTACTAAAACCTGCTCAGCGATTCTGTCTGCCTCCAACCTGTTTTCAATGAAATAGACTTCAAGATTTTCCTTCAAAAACTCGGTTAGCGCCTGTGCGATAAATCTGTTCGTAATAGCCTTTTTTGTCTGGTTTTCGTAACTTGTCACAGTGGAATAGGAAGATGAAATATAAAACAGGCAATCCTCGATGTCTGCAAAAGTAATTTTCGACTCGTCTTTTCTGTATAAAGCTCTCTCCTTTATTATTGAGTCCACCTGTGATACAAAAGCACTTCTGACAGCTCTTTCGGGAGAACCTCCGTATTCGAGAAAGCTGGAATTGTGATAGTATTCAAGTCTTTGGATTTTATTTGTAAAGCAGAAAGCCGCAGTCATCTTTACCTTATAATCAGGTTTGTCCTTTCTGTCCCTGCCGGTCTTTTCGCCTTCAAAATACATCACGGACCCTATTGTATCATCTCCCACCGTTTCGGAAACATAATCCTCTATACCGTGCGGGTAAAGGAAACTCTGCTCGTCAAAGCCGCTTTTTGTCTCCCGTCTATAGATTATTTCAACTCCGGCATTCACAATGGCTTGCTTTTTTAGCAGATCTTCAAAGTGCTCCGGTTCAATTTCTATTTCGGTAAAAACTTCCAGATCCGGAAGCCATCTGATTTTTGTCCCGGTCTGTTTACCCTTATATTCACGTTTTTCCATGTCTTTTACGGGTTCGCCCTTTTCAAACGACAGCAAGTAAAGAAAACCGTCGAATCTCACCTCAACATCCATATATCTTGAAGAATACTGTGTTGCGGCAAGACCGAGACCGTTTATACCGAGCGAATACTCGTAGGTGCTTTCGGTAAGGTTTTGATATTTTCCTCCTGCGTAGAGTTCGCAAAACAGCAGTTTCCAGTTATACTCCTTTTCGCGCTGGTTGTAATCGACGGGTATGCCCCTTCCAAAGTCCTCAATTTCAATTGAGTTGTCGAGGTAATGTGTGAGAATTATCTTCTTTCCGAAACCTTCTCTCGATTCGTCAAGCGAATTTGAAAGAATTTCAAAGACCGATTGTTTGCACCCTTCTATCCCGTCCGAACCGAAAATGACCGACGGACGCTTTCTCACTCTGTCGGCACCTTTTAAAGCACTTATACTTTCATTTGTATATTTTTTGAGTTTTGACATCAATATCTCCAATATGTAGTATACGTTGATTATATCACAAAACTAAAAAGTGATTAAATTTATAGAATTAAATAAAGCCGCTTCCTCGCGAAGCGGCTTTATTGTCAGTTTAAACCTTCTTTTTCGAGGTGTTCCTTATTGGAGGAATTTTCCATAATCTTTTTAAAGCTGTCCGCATCAATTTTTTCAAACTCAAGAAGCGCTTCGGCAACTTCGTGAAGCTTATTGATGTTCTCTTCCAATACAGACCTGCATTTTGTGTAGGAGTTTTCAATTATATAACGAACTTCGGAATCAATATCGCCCGCAACTTTTTCAGAAAAGTTTCTGCTTTGAGTGAAGTCGCGTCCGAGGAAAACCTGACTGGATTCGGAATCGTATACGATTGGACCCATCTTATCGGAAAATCCGTATTTAGTAACCATGGCACGCGCTATCGCAGTTGCACGTTCGAGGTCGGATGATGCGCCGGTCGACACATCGTCGAGCACCAGATCTTCAGCAACTCTTCCGCCCAAAAGCGAAGTGATTTCGTTTATCATCTGGTTTTTAGTTACGAAATTCTGATCTTCACTCGGAAGAGACATTGTAAAGCCTCCGGCCATTCCTCTGGGCACTATGGAAACCTGATGGACAGGCATGTCGGGTTGAACGAAGTATGTTGCAACCGCATGTCCCGCTTCAT
This sequence comes from Oscillospiraceae bacterium, assembly GCA_012520915.1. Lineage (GTDB taxonomy): Bacteria > Bacillota > Clostridia > Oscillospirales > Ruminococcaceae > WRIP01. The sequence goes on along the minus strand of JAAYNJ010000024.1, from coordinate 55,493 downwards.
GATATGCCGTCAGTTTCCTTTCCTTTTCCGTTACTACCTTGGATTTCTTTTCGGGGCCTGCAAGAACCTTTATGGAAGCTTCCTCTATATCTGTCTGCGTAATTGATTTTCTTTTATTTCGTACGGCGAGCAATGCCGCTTCGTTGAGGAGGTTTTCAAGATCGGCGCCTGTAAATCCTGGTGTGGTTTTTGCGATCGTGGAAAGATTAACATCCGGTGCGAAAGGTTTGCCTTTGGAGTGAACTTTTAATATCTCCTCACGGCCTTTGACATCAGGCAGTCCGACATAAACTTCTCTGTCAAATCTGCCGGGTCTCAGCAACGCAGGGTCCAAAATATCAGCTCTGTTTGTTGCGGCGATAACGATAACTCCCTCATTGGCACCGAATCCGTCCATCTCAACCAATAATTGGTTGAGAGTTTGTTCTCTCTCATCATGACCGCCGCCGAGTCCCGCTCCCCGGCGTCTGCCGACGGCATCAATCTCATCTATAAAAATAATGCTTGGTCTGGCTTTTCTTGCTTTGTCAAATAAATCGCGGACGCGTGAAGCACCGACGCCGACATACAGTTCAACAAAGTCCGAACCGGATATCGAAAAGAAGGGAACCCCCGCTTCGCCTGCAACAGCTCTCGCCAACAGTGTTTTACCTGTTCCCGGCGGGCCGATAAGCAAAACTCCCTTTGGAACACTTGCTCCGAGCATATTGAAACTTCCCGGATTTTTCAAAAAGTCAACCAGTTCCTGAAGTTCCATCTTTTCTTCGTCAGCGCCCGCAACATCAGAGAAAAAGGCCTTTCGACCTTCGTCCTGTACCGTCTTGGTCTTCGCTTTTCCCACGGATCCGAAAGGACTTCCGCCTCCGCGTTGACTCATGTTGTAGTAGAAAAAAGCCAACATGCCAAGCAACATCAGTCCGGGCATAACCGAGAGGAGCGTGCTCCAAAAACTCGACGGCGGCTGATAGTTGTACTCCATAGGCTGATCCGGATTCTCTTCGTTGTACTCCTCGATGTAATCTTTTACATCGGAAATAAAAAGATCGACATCAGGGACTATATATTGATATTTGTAGTTAAAACTCTCTTCGTCTTTAAGGTTGTACAGCAGCTTTCCCGAACCCAGATTCAGGGAAAAAGATGATACTTCGTGTTTTTTGAATTTTTCCAAAATCTCAAAATACTGTTCACCCGATGTGTCCCTGCCCGCCATCATGTATAAAGCGAATAAAGACACCAATAAGAAAAGTATTAAAGGTATACTTCTTCTGTTCTTGTTGTTCATTAAAAAATCCTTTGCTTTCGGTTAATTATAAATTTCCGGCTTTAGCAGACCGATATATTTTAAGTTTCTGTATTTTTCATTGAAATCAAGTCCGTATCCGACAACAAACTCATCAGGAACCTCAAAGCCGATATAGTCTGCCTTGATATTGGCAATTCTTCTTGAAGGCTTATCCAGCAATGTGCAGATTTTAATGCTGTTCGGGTTTCTGACTCTTAGAACAGAGCTTATATATTCAAGTGTACGGCCACTGTCAAGTATATCCTCGACTATCAGGATATCTTTGTTTTCAAGAGGTATATCGAGGTCTTTTACAATTTTAACCGCGCCGGAACTGACCTGACCGACATAACTGGAAACCATCATAAAATCAACTTCAAGCGGAATGTCCACCGAACGGACAAGGTCGGACATAAAAATAAAAGAACCCTTTAAGACACTGACCATTAAAAGGTCTTTTCCTTCATAATCCCGGCTTATCTGCTTGCCTATCTCTTCAATCCGTTTTGATATCTCTTCAGAGGAAATCAGAACTTTTTCAATGTCGTTTCGCATCATTCTCTCCATAATCTTTTATGCAAATAAAATCTTTTGTCGACTTACTTACCTTGACTCTGTCGGATACCCCTTCACCAAGCACCCATACTACTCCGGCATCATCAGTCAAAATCGGATAGCACCATCTTACAGCTGGATCTACACCCATTTCATTAAACAGCTTTTTTAAAGTTTTGGTATTGTTTCTTCTGAGAGAGCGGAATGAGTCGCCCTTTTCTCTGCTTCTAAAAAATAACACACCCATAATTTTATCACAATCAACGGAGTTTTGATACTCAAATATGTTCATATTTTCCATATCCGATGAATTGTTGTCAAATCTATCGACAAAAATCGTCCTCCCCGAAGGCAACACGTTCTTTCCGATCTCGCAAACAATTTTATAGTTATTTTCAAAATTATTTCTTTTGGGATTTAACCCGTCCAAATAAACAAATTTGTCTTTTCTCAAAAATACTTTTGAGGACGAAATCTGAATACCGTTTTTCTTCCCCGATATTACAGCTAAACACTCCTCTATTATTCTGTTTGAAAGATTGTTGTTTTCGTCTCCCAGTATGGAGAGAATGCAGTATTTGATAACAACTTTATCGGCATTATTGAGAATTTCGGAGTCGAAGAATACTTTTTCATCGATAATTACTTTTGACATTTGCAAAAGCTTCTCGGCTTTGAAAAAGAGAAAATCATCAATTTCCGATATGTTCCTTGACAATCTTGAGATGTTATTTATGACGGAAGAATTGATAATGCCCATTTCGGGAATAATAATGTTTCTTATTCTGTTCCTCGAATACTGATTTTCAAAATTCGATTTATCCGTTCTGTACGGGACATCATTTGCCTCACAATACTTTATTATCTCATTTCTTTCGACATCAATAAGCGGTCTTACAATATTTCCCCTGTTGCCGATACCCTTAAGTCCGCCGAGTCCGCTTCCCCTCAGAAGATTAAAAATAACCGTTTCAACGGAATCGTTTTTATTATGTGCGGTAAATATCAGGGAATTTTTAAGGGACGCCTCGTTTTCTAATACGAAATAGCGTTCCTCTCTTGCCCAGCTCTCAATGCTGAGTCCCTTCGGCTTTTTTCTCTCGAGCAGTCTACCTTCGTGTGATTTAAACGGCACATCGAGCTTTCTGCAGAATCGCTTTACAACTTCTTCGTCTTCATCGCTGTCTTTATTCCTTAATCCGTGATTATAGTGAATAACGCTGATAGAGGCATAACCGAATTCGCATTTGTTTTTTGCAAACAAATGCAGCATGGCCATAGAGTCCGCTCCACCGGAGACAGCAAGTAGAAGATTTCTTCCCTCTAAAGCCGTGCCGCTTTCTGACAGTGTATTTTTAACAGTATTAATCAAAACGAAATTCCGTAGAAGAAAATTTTGTATGCTGACCGTCCCACTGAAGGCTGATGTTTGCTACCTCACCGTTTCTGTTTTTTAAGACCATTAACAGAACCTCATTTTTATTAGTTGCACTATCATCATCGTCCTCTTCAATATCTCTGTGCAGAAACAAAACTATATCCGCATCCTGCTCAATAGATCCGGAATCCCTGAGGTCGGACAACATCGGTCGACGCCTTTGTTTTTCGTTGCTTCGGCTGAGTTGAGACAACAAAATTATAGGAACATCCAGCTCCTTTGCCATAATCTTAAAGGCTCTTGTTATATTTGAAATTTCCTGAACTCTGGATTCGCTTCTTCCGGGAGAACTCATAAGCTGAAGATAGTCGACGATTATTAATCCGAGATTTTTAATTCTGCGGGACTTTGCCTTGATTTCCTGAACCGAAATACCTGAAGTATCATCAAAATATAAATTGGCTCTCGCAAGAGGATCCGTCGCTTCCGCTATCCTTCTCCAATCAGCGGGCGCGATTTCCCCGGTTCTGAACGCCTGGCTCGAAACCTTTGCTTCACTGCTCAAAACTCTCGCGACAAGCTGTCTTTGAGTCATTTCCAAAGAAAACATTACGACCGCTTTGTCCGGGTATTTTTTACTGACATTTGTCGCAATATTGAGTGCAAAACTGGTTTTTCCGATGCTGGGTCTCGCCGCTAAGATTATGAGATCTGCTTTGTTTAGCCCTGTAATAAGTTTGTCAAGATGTCCGAACCCTGTCTCTAAACCAACAAGCTTATGTCTGTCCGGGCCGCTCAGCTTATTCAGATAGTCCAAAGTCTCAAGCAGTGCGGCATCAATCCTGATTAGTTCGGAAGAGCTCTTTCCGCTTCGTATTTCGTAAATCCTTTGTTCGGCAAGGTCAAGCAAAGCAGATGCACTATCCTGCGATTCGCTCGCATGATACATAATGTCTTTGGAGGCCGTAATAAGAGCCCTGAGAAGATATTTATCATAGACAATCTTTGCATAACTTGCGACATTTGAAATTGTGGGAACGGTTTCCGCCATTTCAAATAAATATCTCTTGGCTTCCTGCTCGCTTTCAAATATATTCGCAAGCTTGACCGCTTCGAGCACCGTGACAAAGTCAATAGGTTTTCCCATCGAAAACATCAGCGCCATTTCCTGATAAATTTCCTTATTGATTCTGCTATAAAAGTTTTCAGCGGAAATTATCGGCATGACATCGTAGAGTGCTCTTGAATCGACAATTATCGCACCCAACACCGCCTGCTCGGCTTCTATGCTGAACGGTAGTTTTATACCAAGCATTTCAATGGGAACACCGGAATACTCTGCCACAACTTCTCCTTAAAAACTACTCTACACTCACAATGATATTAGCGACAATATCGGTATAAATCTTTACTTCGACATTATATTTTCCAAGTTTTTTAATATCTTCGTCAAGTTGAATCTTTCTTCTGTCAATTTCAAATCCGGATGCCGCAGAGATTGCCGCTGCTATTTCTCTGGACGTTACGGAACCGAAAAGCTTATCACCTGTGCCGGATTTTGCTTTAATGGAAAAAGTCTTTTTGTCGATTTTGTTAAAAATCGTTTCCGCTTCTTTCTGCTCCTGCTGCTGTCTGAATTTCTCCGAGCTTTCTCTATTTGCAATTTCGTTCAAAACATTCGCGTCAACTTTTTTTGCAATTTTTCTCGGAATCAGAAAATTTCTGGCGTATCCTTCGGAAACCTCAATAATCTCGCCTTTTTTTCCTTTACTCTTGACATCTTCCAACAGATAGACCTTCATTCATACCTCCCTATCGGCTGATTCTGTGTTCGTTTTTTTCCAAATAACTGTCTATTGCGTTATGTATCATCTTTTTTAAAAGCTCTTCATCAACATTTTCTACTCGGGCACCGGCCGTTGTATGGTGTCCTCCGCCGCCTAATTGTTCCATAATTATCTGAACATTATAGCCCCCGAGAGAACGTGCAGATATATTATAGGCATTGTTGCTTCTGACCGCAACTATGGAGGCTTCGACACCCTCAATCGTCAGAAGATCATCGGCAGATTGAGGAATGACAACCCTCATGCTCTCGGGAAGCTGATCATCTATTACGACGGCGCATCCTCTATACTCGTCAGCCATGGAGACGAGCTCCGACCTGTGCTTGTATTCTTCCATCGAAATGAAGAAAAACGACTTCGCCACGATGGTGTCCGCACCAAGCCGTTTAAGGTAGGAAGCGGCATCAAATGTTCGAACACCGGTCCTGACGGCAAAGTTTTTCGTATCAAGCATAATGCCGGCAAGCATCCCCTCCGCCTCCAGTTTTGTAGGCATTTTTTCAGGGGTTTCTATATGCTGCAACAGTTCCGCAACCATTTCACAGCATGAAGAAGCATACGGTTCATGATAAAACAAAACGGCGTTGTCAATATAACCGACCATTCTTCTGTGATGATCAATAACGGCAATATTTTTTGTCCTTTTTAAAATTTCCGACATTTCGACCTGTCCGGGTGTGTGGCAGTCGACAACCACGACAAGAGTTTCTTCATCCACATAATCAAGCGCTTCATAGGGTGTTATGAACAGTTTTTCATCCGCCTCTTTACAGTACCTGTCATAGAGAGTTTTTGCCATGGTTCGGTTGGGATCTATAAGAACATTCACATCACAACCGGTTATGGCGGCGGCTCTGGCGACACCCAAAGCGGAACCGAGGGAATCCAAATCGGACATTTTATGCCCCATTACTACTATGTTTTCACTTTCTTTAAATAAATCGGTCAATGCGGAAGCGATAATTCTAGCCTTTACCTGATTTCGTTTTTCAATTTCCCTTGACATTCCGCCGTAGAAAACATAGCCGTTTCTTGTTTTTAACGCGGCCTGATCGCCTCCGCGTCCGAGAGCCATATCGAGAGCCTGTTTGGCTGAAAGATTATTTTCCTTAAATGTATCGCCCTCTCTGCCCACCCCGATGGACAATGTAATCGGAATGCTTCCGGTATCAACGTTTCTTATTTCGTCAAGCACGGAAAATCTGTCATCGATAATTGATTCCATGTGTTGTTCTTCGACTATCGCAATATAGTGTTTAGCGGAACCTCTTATTAAAATACCGCTGGTTTTTCCGATAAAGTTTTCCAAAATCCTGTTTACTTCGGAAAGAATCACGGCGCTGTCACTTACCTTCAATTCGCTTTCTATCTCATCAAGATTGTCAATAAGGAAAATTATTACCGAAGGTCTGGTTTTCTTATATTCTTCCGATTCCCTGAATCTGAAATCGTCGTCAATCAAAAATGTGACAAAAAGCGAGTCGTCATCGCCTGAGATACCTGAAAAAGCAAGATAATGTTTACCGTTTATTATATATTCGCTGCCTCCCGATTCGGAAGATAGCGTTGCATTAAAATTATCTATGGTGTGCTTTATATCTTCAAGAAAAATTTCCTCTCCTTTGAGAATCAGATTTTTAAAATGGTCGTTGTACCAGAGCACTTTCCCGAAAGCTTCGGTTATCACTATAGGCAGATTCATCGATTTGAGCATCGATTTCTGTTTGGTACCGGTTCCTTCGGAAAAAAGCACCTTTGTTATATTCGACCTGATTTTGGCGGAACGGACAAAGAACAGGAAAAAGGTCGCAATAAACAATACAATGGAGACAGCAGAAAGATATATGTTTTGCAAAGCGGAGAAGGTGGCGAGAATCACAAAACAAACCATAAGAATTCCAAGCACTATCTCATAGGTTATTCTCTTTCTAAATTTCAATAAACAACCTTCCTTTCTGCTGATTATATTTTAAACTTCCATAATTATAGGGAGAATCATCGGACTTCTTCGGGTTTTTTTATACATAAGTTTTGACAATTCATCGGTAATTTCATTTTTAAAGGTGTTTCTGCTCTTCTTCCTCTTGCTTCTTTCATACTCTTCCAACAAATCTACGACTACGCTCTTTGCCTCTTCAAAAAGTTCATCCGATTCTTTTGCATAAACAAATCCGCGCGAAATGATATCCGGTTCGGAAACGAATTCACCGAGCGTTTTGTCATAGGTGCATACTACCACCATCAGACCGTATTGAGAAAGATGTTTTCTTTCTTTGAGAACCGAACTTCCAACATCGCCCACGCCCAGACCGTCGACTAAAATTCTTCCAGATATTACAGTTTCGGCTTTATTGATAGAATTTTCATTCACTTCAATTACGCCTCCGATAACCGGCATCACTATATTGCCGGGATCGATACCGGAAGACTCTGCAATTTCAATATTTTTCTTCAAATGTTTATATTCACCGTGGATAGGTACAAAATACTTTGGTTTTATCAGATTCAACATGAGTTTTATTTCATCTCTGCACGCATGTCCCGACGCATGCACATCGTACATCGTTTCGTAAATAACTTCACTTCCCAGCTTCATCAACTCATTTATCACCTTGTTTATCATCTTTTCGTTTCCCGGAATCGGGGTCGCGGAGATAATTACGAAATCATCTTTCGTTATTGATATTTGCCTATGACTTCCGTTTGCCATCCTGGAAAGCGCAGCCATCGGCTCACCCTGACTGCCTGTAGTGATAATAACGACATCCTTATCTCTATATCGGTCTACTTCATTTATCCCTATTATAATCCCCTCGGGTATTTTCAGATAACCGAGTTTGGAAGCCATATTTGTATAGTTTTCCATACTTCTTCCGCATATGGCAACCTTCCTGTTTTTTGCTTCAGCGAGATCGAGAATCTGTTGTATTCTTTGAATATTTGAAGCAAATGATGCGATTATCACTCTTTTGTTCTGTGCTCTGGAAAAGAGTTTTTCGAAACTTTCACCTACCGCCCTTTCCGAAACGCTGTGCCCGACTTTTTCGGCATTTGTGGAGTCGCACATAAAGAGCAAAACCCCCTCATCTCCAAGCTCACTGAATCGTCTGAGATTAATTACATCATCCAGGATAGGTGTGAAATCCACCTTGAAATCTCCGCTGTGGACTATAGTTCCGTAAGGAGTTCTTATGGCTAACGCCATCGCATCCGGAATGGAATGATTTACATTTATCGGTTCAATCTCAAACATTCCGAGCTTTAATCTATCGGAAGCCTTGAAAACATTGAGATTTTTTGAGGACATTCCGTGTTCTGCAAGTTTTGCCTCGATAAGACCTATGCTCAGCTGTGAACCGTAAACCGGCAAATTAAGGTTTTTAAGAAGATAAGGTACGGCACCTATATGATCTTCATGTCCGTGTGTTATTACCAGACCTTTAACTTTATCTCTGTTCTCCATCACATAACTGAAATCGGGAATGACAATATCCACACCGAACAGCTCATTATCGGGAAACCCCATTCCGCAGTCGACAATAATCATTTCGCCGTCTGCTTCAATTATGGTCATGTTTTTGGCAATTTCTTCTATTCCGCCAAGCGGAACAATACGGATAACTCCTGTATTTTTCCTTACGGATTTTCTACGGTTTGTTCCGATAACGTTTTTTTTCGAAGCGGACCTGCCTGCCGTACTCTTCCTGCTTACTGTCCCCGATGTTCCGGACATTCTTTTTGCTGCAGGAGAAGATTTTTGTTGCGCAGTACCGCCTCCGGATGTTTTTCTTCTCGCGGAGATTCTGTTTGAAGTTGTCGGTTTTGCAGTTGATGATTTTATCGTTTTCCCGGAAGACTCAGCGATAAGTTTCTTGTTGTCGGAGAGACCGGCGGTTATTCTGGCACCGTATTTCGATTTTTCGGCGCCTTTCTTTGTATCCAAAAATTTTACCTCCAAATTTATACGCACGACAAGCCCGCTAAAAATAGCAGGCCAACGAACATTTTATAGTGTTATATCTATTTTAAATTTCATTTTATATTCAAAAGATTACATTGAATAATATACCTTATCAGTAATTAATGTCAAGCAACGGGTGGACTTAACAATTAAGAAACAGTCGATAAATTCATATTGTATTAAATCCGGTATTTGGCTCAATCAGCCATCGGAATCAATAACAACCGCAATTGTTATAGGGAGAAAGTTATTGTATAATCTATGATATTGTTGTAGGGGGGTGTATTTTGGAGAGAGTAGAGCTGTACACTGACGGTGCCTGTTCGGGCAATCCGGGTCCCGGCGGATGGGCTGCAATATTGAGGTACAATGAACACGAAAAGGTCATCTGCGGAAAACAGGAAAAGACCACAAACAACCGTATGGAGCTTACCGCAGTAATAGAAGGACTTCGCGCATTAAAGAGAAGAGTCAGGGTTGATGTCTACACCGATTCAAAATATGTCTCGGATGCGGTAAACAAGAAGTGGGTATTTTCCTGGCGTTCCAAAGGCTGGAAAAAACTCACCGGAGGCAAGGTTCTAAATGTTGACCTTTGGGAGGAGCTTCTGGTACAGCTGGAGCTTCACGATGTGAGAATTCACTGGATTAAGGGACACAACGACAACCCTTTCAACGAAAGATGCGATGCTTTGGCTGTTGAAATGTCAAAAAAGGCCACTTGAATATGAAGGCGGGATTAAAAGGAAAGGTCGCCCTCGGGATAAGCGGCGGGGTGGATTCGGCAATAAGCTGCAATCTGTTGAAAGCTTCAGGATATGAGGTTTGCGGATTCTTCTGTATCATGTCCGAGTCACATCTCGGTGATGTTTCAAAAGTCCGAAAAGCTGCCGATGAACTTTCAATTTCAATTGACATAGCGGATGTCAGGAATGATTTTAAAAACAGTGTTATAATCCCGTTTGCGGAATCATATTCGAAAGGAATCACACCTAATCCTTGTGTCGTATGCAATGAAAAGGTCAAGTTCAAATCCCTTTTGGAGTACTCTGAACAAATCTCCGCCGATTATATTGCAACCGGACACTATGCCAGGGTGATTAAAAATAACGGCTGTTTTATCGGTACCGCAAAAGATCCCGATAAAGACCAAAGCTACGTTCTGTATCGACTTCCGCAACGGGTATTGTCCAGGCTGATTCTTCCTTTGGGCGAGCATTTAAAAAGCGACGTAGTGAAAATGGCGGAATTGTCAAATCTTTCGAGTGCATCAGACCCCGAAAGCCAGGATATCTGTTTTATTGACGGAAACAATCATGCTGAATTTATAAACGGTATCGGCTATTTCGGAGTCAGAGGAAATTTTGTAGACAACGACGGAAGAATACTCGGCAAACATAAAGGAATCGAACACTATACCGTCGGTCAAAGGAGAGGTCTCGGCGTTTCTTCGGATAAGAGGTTGTATGTCAGGAAAATCAGCGGGTCGGATGTAGTGCTCTCTGAGATTGAAGACTTGCCGGTCTCCGAGCTGAAGCTTACCGATACGATTATCAACCCCTTTCACAAATTTTCCGAAAACAATAACTACAGAGCGAAAACGCGCTATTCAAAGAACTTTTACCGTTGCAGGCCGAAGTTGAACGATGGCAGTATAACGGTATATTTTGATAACAAGCCGGTGGCTGCTCCCGGGCAATCCGCCGTTATATATTGGGGAGATGTTGTTGTTGCCGGCGGTATTATAAAATAGACAATTAATAAATATGTAAACTTCTTTTTACAGGTGAAATTATGTGTGATTATGCAGGAAACTTTATTTTTGACATCATTGACGAGGATTACAGAGAAGGCAGGCACGACAGCGTCCATACCCGTTTTCCGCCCGAGCCGAACGGATACCTCCATATCGGCAGCGCCAAGGCAATTTATATTAACTATATAACCGCAAAAAAATACGGCGGTCTGTTTAATCTCAGATACGATGACACTAATCCCGTCAGAGAAGAAGATGAATATGTCGATGCGATTCTCGAAGATTTAAAGTGGCTCGGAACTGAACCTACCGGAGGAGTTTTTTACGGTTCGGATTACTTTCAGAACTGTTACGACTATGCGGTAAAACTTATAAAAGACGGAAAAGCATACGTTGACGAACTGACTCCGGACGAGATAAGGGAGTACAGAGGCAGTTTGACGGAGCCGGGCAGAAGCAGCCCATATCGCGACAGGCCGATTTCTGAAAATCTCGATCTGTTTGAAAGGATGAAAAACGGAGAATTTGAGGACGAAACTTATACTTTAAGGGCTAAAATCGATATGGAGAGCCCGAATATGAATATGAGAGATCCTATAATCTACCGTATATTGCATGCGGAACACCATAGACAGGGGGATGAGTGGTGCATATATCCTTTGTATGATTTTGCCCACCCTATACAGGATGCTATTGAAGGAATCACCCATTCTCTATGCTCTATAGAATTTGAAAATCATCGCCCGCTATATGATTGGGTCGTAGATAATATAGGGATACCGGAGAGAGAAAAACCTCATCAGTATGAATTTGCAAGACTGAATATGACATACACCGTTATGAGCAAGAGATATCTCAGAACACTTGTGGAAACCGGAGTGGTTGACGGATGGGATGATCCGAGAATGCCGACCCTTCACGCATTGAGAAGGCGCGGGTATACTCCTTCCTCCATTTTTAAATTTATTGAGACCGCCGGGATATCAAAGGCATACAGCATCGTCGATATTGAACTTCTCGAACACTGCATAAGAGATGAGCTCAATCAAACCGCAGAAAGACGAATGGCTGTACTTGATCCGGTTAAAGTAATTTTAACAAACTATCCCGAAGACAAAACGGAGGTTATGCGACCGCAAAACAACCCGAGCGACGAGAACGCCGGAAGAAGAGAAGTTCCCTTTTCCAAAGAAATATATATAGAGAAGGAAGATTTTTCCGTTTCTCCTCCTCCAAAGTACTTCAGGCTGGCTCCCGGAAGAGAAGTAAGACTTATGGGTTCATATGTGATTAAATGCGATGACTTTAAACTCAATGACGAAGGAGAGGTAGAAGAAATCTACTGCTCTGTCGATTTCGATACGCTTGGCAAGAATCCTTCCGACGGAAGAAAGATAAAAGGAACCATTCAATGGGTCAGCTGTGAAAATAATTACCCGTGCGAGGTCAGGATGTACGGCAGACTGTTTTCTCTTGAAAATGTCCTCGACATGCCCGAAGGCAAAACATACGGCGACTATCTGTGCCCGGATTCTCTCACGGTCTATCCGAATGCAAAACTCGAAATTACACTCAAGGATGCGACGATAGATGAAAGATTCCAATTTGTCAGAATAGGATATTTTATAAGAGACAGCAGAGACGGCAATGTCTTCAACAGCATAGTCGGATTAAAAGACAGTTGGGCTAAAATAAGCAAAAGTAAAAGGTAAATATAATCAGATTAATCAATTAAAAAACAGCGCAGAGAAATCTGCGCTGTTTTATTGAACGTTTTTAGCCGATTATTTTCACAGTCTGACTCTCTTTAAACTGATTCGTATAAAGGTCATAATAACGCCCCTTTAAAGACATAAGGTCTTTGTGGGTTCCCTCTTCCACAATTTTTCCCTGTGATATGACAAGTATTCTGTCCGCGCTCCTCACAGTGGAAAGTCTGTGGGCGACGATAATACCGGTCCGGTTTTTCATGACATCCTTTATCGCCTTCTGAATCTGCATCTCGGTTTCGGTGTCGATGGATGATGTGGCTTCATCGAGCACAAAGATTTTCGGGTCGGAAATCATTATACGAGCAAATGAAATAAGCTGTTTCTGACCGGTTGACAGTTTGGCGCCCTCCTCGCCCACTTCAGTCTGATAGCCTTTGGGCTGATTTATAATAAACTCATGGGCATTTACCAATTTGGCTGCTCTTATAACCTCTTCGTCGGTGGCTTCGGGTTTTTGGTATCTGATGTTGTCAGCTATTGTACCGCTGAAAAGGTGAGGCACCTGAAGAACATAACCCAGATTTCTCTGAAGCCAAAGATACGACCTCTCTCTGTAATCTACTCCGTCAATCAATAACTGTCCCTCGGTGGGTTCATAAAACCTGCATACGATATTTGAAATTGTGCTTTTCCCCGCACCCGTTTCGCCGACAAGTGCCACCGTCTCTCCCGCTTTAATCTTCAGGCTGAAATCGTCGAGCACCACCTCTCCCCTGTTGTATTTGAAGACGACATTTTTGAATTCAATATCACCTTTTATCTCAGGCCAATTCTCAATTTTAGGATTGAATTCATCGCCGTATTTTTCAATTACTTCAGGCGTATCAACCACTTCCTGCTCAGTATCCAGGAGGGTTAAAACCCTTTCCGCAGACGCCTGAGCCGTCTGCATTTCCGCAAGTATCCTTGCAATCTGCTGAACGGGTTCGAACATCTGACGGGAAAGCTGAATAAAAGCGGCAAGCGTTCCCAGAGTAATACCGCCTATTTGAGATATTTTAACTCCTTTATAAAGCGCCAAAGCGGTTCCGATATTTCCGAGAAGCAGAACAAGAGGAAAGAAAATGCCCGAGAGTGTGGCAGACCTCTTGGAATAGTCGCTCATCTTTTTTGTCAGTTCGCGAAATTCCTCAAAATTCTTCTCTTCGCGAACGAGTGTCTTTGTCGTCACTGCTCCGAGTATGTTCTCATTGTACGCACCGGTTATTTTCGAATTGGTATTTCTGATCTTGCGCTGCCAGCGGAGTATTCTTCTCTGAAAATATATCGATATAACCGTCAACACCGGAACCACAGACAAAACAAGAAGCGCAAGTGTAGGATTTAAGAAAAACATCATGACCGCGCTTCCGAAAACGAAGGATACAGACCATATTATGTCAATCATTGCCCAGGCAACAAGATCGCTTATTCTTCCGATATCGGAAATCATTCGTGCGAGCAGGTAGCCCACGGCGGTTTTGTCAAAAAACGACATCGACAATTGTTGAAGCTTTTTAAAAGCTTCTTTTCGGATATCATAAGCCATTGACATTTCCAGCTTGCCCGCTCTGGAAATAAAACCCTTAACACAAAATCCCTGAACAACTATCACAACAATATATAAAAGTATATAGGCAGCGAGACTGCTCAAATCATTTTCGATAATAAAAACATCAATGGCATAGCGGTTTAAAAGAGGATATAAAATGTCGGCTAGAGCTACGATGAGCATTGCCGCTATTCCGCCGAAAAGCACGGACTTGTATTTAAGGGCATATTTAATAAGCCGCTTCCAAATTTGCGGATTGACTTTTTCTTCCATTATTTTTTCATCGGTTACTTCGATTTGTTGGCTCATTCATAGTCCTCATCTGCATATTCGGATTGTATCCTTGCAATTTTACTGTACATTCCGCCGCTCTTTACCAGCTCGTCGTGGCTTCCCCTCTCGACAATTCTTCCATTGTCGAGAACAATAATCACATCCGCTTCGCTAAGGGTGACGATGCGGTGTGAAATCAGAATTGTAGTGGTATTTTGACGTCTTTCCAGCAAAGCCTCTCTAATTCGCTTATCCGTTTCGGTATCGACGGCGCTCAGCGAATCGTCGAATATCAATATCGGAGCCTGTTGTATCAATGTTCTTGCTATCGCAATTCTCTGCTTTTGTCCGCCCGAAACGGTCACCCCTCTCTCGCCGACTTCCGTTTCATATCCTTTCTCAAACGATTCAATGTCGTTGTGAATTGCTGCGATGTTCGCCACCTCATATACGGCTCTGTCGGAGATATCCGGCTTTGATATTTTTATATTTTCCATGATTGTTTTCGAGTAGAGGAAAGGCTCTTGAAGAACAATACCGATGTTGTTTCTGAGATGATGACGTTCTATGTCGTTCACATTGACACCGTCAATGTATATAGCTCCGCCGTTAACTTCGTAAAGCCGCTGTATTAACTGCACCAAGGAAGTTTTACCCGAACCCGTTGAGCCGAGTATTGCCATCGTTTCGCCGGGTTTAATTTCAAAAGTTATGTCCTCGAGTACTTCGTGGTCGGAATCCTCATATCCGAAACATACTCCCTCGAATCGGATTTCCCCCTTTATTTCGGGTTTTAGCGCCAGTCCCGGCTCACGCTCTTCCTCCTCATCCGTTATCTCCTCAAGTCTGCAGACAGACACCACGGCTTTTCCGAAATCGCTTAGAATCCTGCCCATCTGTTTGACCGGCCATACCAGCATGGAAACATAGGTTGTAAAGAGAATGACGTTGCCTACCGTCAGTTCTCCCTTTACAGCAAGAAGCGTTCCGACAACCACTGTCAACGCTATCTGAAGGAAGGTGAGCATATCGGAAGCTCCCCAGTATTTTGCCATTGTATTTATAAGCTTTGTCGTCACCTTTTTAAACTCGCTGTTAGCTTTTTCAAATTTATCGACTTCAGCCTGTTGCTGACCGAACGCCCTAACAACCCGAACACCTGAAAGGTTTTCCTGTATTACAGTGGAAAGTCTGCCCTCAGCCTCATCGGAAATTGTAAATTTGGACTTAATGCTTTTAAAGAACAGGAAGGACATTATAAAGAGAATAGGCAGCAAAGACGAAGAAACCAGCGCCATTCTGTAGTCAACCGAAACCATGACCGTCATTGAAATGACTATCATAACAAGCGTCCTTAAGATTTCCATCATCTGAACACTTACAAATCTTCTTATAGTTTCCACATCACTTGTGCATCTCTGCACGATATCCCCTGCGGAAATGTGTTTGAAATAATCATAAGGAAGATTCTGAATGTGGCTGTAGAGTCTGTCTTTGAGCCTTTTGGAAACCCCTTCGGATATTTGGGCGGAGATACGCAATCTTAAAAATATGAAAATACCCGCAATCATTGTTATGAGAACAATCAACAGTGCCGGTATCCAGATATTATCAAGCAGATATTTTCTGTCTGCCTCTTTTACGATATTTAAGAGAAATCCGGGCATATCGGGAACTTCATTTGAAATTACAAAATCGATAACGAATGTTATTACAAGCGGTGTTAAAAATGATAACCCTACCGCTCCCACAACAACTAAAAATCCGAATAAAAGATACCTTTTATAGCCGTAAAAAGCATCTTTTATCAGATAGCTGTTGAAGAAACTTTGATTTTTATAGATTTCGGTATTTTTTTTCTGCATTTTTCCTCTGAATAAACCGCAATAAAAACAGCCTCTTTGAATTTTGAAGGCTGTTGCGGAAAGATAAAACAATTCCGATTTATGTAAATCCGGGCACAAAACAAATAATATTGATTAATACCGTCATAATTGAGAATTATACGACAACTTTAAGGTTATTTCCAGTACTTCCTGAGGAAAGCCCCGGTATACGATTTTTCATTACGCGAAACCTCCTCCGGAGTTCCCGCCGCAATAACATACCCGCCCCTGTCTCCGCCGCCCGGTCCGAGATCTATGATATAATCCGCCGTCTTAACAACATCGAGATTATGTTCGATAATAATTACGGTATTGCCGTTATCAACAAGTTTTTGCAGCACATC
This sequence comes from Oscillospiraceae bacterium, assembly GCA_012520915.1. Lineage (GTDB taxonomy): Bacteria > Bacillota > Clostridia > Oscillospirales > Ruminococcaceae > WRIP01. The sequence goes on along the minus strand of JAAYNJ010000024.1, from coordinate 38,905 downwards.
TATCAATTTGTGCACATCGGCGGAATGAAGTCCCGTAGTTGGCTCATCAAGAATATATATCGATTTGCCGGTGGATCTTTTTGAAAGCTCCAGCGAGAGCTTTGTTCTCTGCGCCTCTCCGCCCGAAAGGGTTGTTGATGACTGACCGAGCTTAATATATCCGAGACCTACGTCGAATATTGTCTTAAGTTTTGAATATATTCTTGGGTTGTTTTCAAAGAAGTTCATCGCTTCAACGACAGTCATATCCAAAACATCGTATATTGATTTTCCCTTGTATTTTACTTCCAGTGTTTCACGGTTATACCTTTTGCCTTTGCAGACCTCGCAGGGAACATATATATCGGGCAGAAAATGCATTTCTATTTTTATCAGGCCGTCACCCTGACAGGCTTCACACCTGCCGCCCTTTATATTAAAGGAAAATCTTCCCTGTCCGTATCCGCGAAGCTTTGCCTCATTTGTCGAGGCAAAGAGTTCTCTGATAAAGGTAAACACTCCCGTATAGGTTGCAGGATTCGATCTGGGTGTTCTTCCTATCGGGGACTGATCTATTCCTATAACTTTGTCTAGGTTCTCGAGACCGGCGATGTCCCTGAAGCTGCCGGGTCTGGTACGGGCACGGTTGAGGTCGGCGCTGAGTTTTTTAAACAGTATCTCATTTACCAGAGATGATTTTCCCGATCCCGAAACACCCGTGACACATGTAAAGGTGCCTAAGGGAAAAGTGACATCTATGTTTTTGAGGTTGTTTTGCGCCGCACCGTAAACGACGAGCTGTTTTCCGTTCCCCTTTCTTCTTGTTTCGGGAATTTCAATTGACATTCTTCCGGACAGGTAATTTCCGGTTACTGATTTTTCACATTTTTCAATGTCCGCTATGCTTCCGGTGCATACAATCTCTCCGCCGTGAACTCCCGCACCCGGTCCGATATCGACGATATAATCCGCACTTCGTATCATTTCTTCATCGTGCTCAACAACTATAAGCGTATTACCTATATCACGAAGCTTTTTTAAAGCATCAATCAGCTTTCTGTTATCCTTCTGATGCAATCCTATACTGGGTTCGTCAAGGACGTAAAGCACACCCACGAGGGATGAACCGATTTGTGATGCCAGCCTAATTCTCTGACTTTCGCCGCCTGAAAGCGTGGATGAAGCTCTCGAAAGAGTAAGATACTCGAGCCCGACATTGTTTAAAAAACCGAGCCTTTCTTTAATTTCCTTTATGATTCCCTCGCCTATGATTGCATCTTTTCCCGAAAGCTCAAAACCGTCAAAAATTTCTACGAGTTCGGCTACCGAATAGTCGCTCAGCTGCATGATTCCCAGACCGTTAACCGTAACGGCCAATGATGTGGGCTTTAAGCGTTTTCCTTTACAGGAAGGGCATATTTCATCGCTCATAAATGCGGAGATTTCATTTTTAGACCAGTCGCTGTTAGTCTCTTTATAACGGCGTTCAAGATTGTTGATAATACCCTCAAAGCTCCCTTTAAAGGTTCTTATCCCGAATTCGTTTTCTCTTCTGAATTCGAACTTTTTACCCTTTGTACCGTACAGCACGGCATCCAACCCCGTTTTAGGTATATCCTTTATAGGAGTATCCACATTAAATCCGTAGCTTGCGGCTATAGAGTCTATATACATCTTCGCTATACTGCCGTCGCTGTATGTCCAGCCGGGCGCTTTAATACCGCCTTCCTTAATAGACAGGGATGTATTGGGGATAATGAGATCCGCGTCGACTTTTTGGTAACTTCCAAGTCCGGTGCAGGTTTCGCATGCCCCGAAAGGATTATTAAACGAAAACATTCGGGGAGCCATGTCGCCGATGTTTACGCTTCCGTGCTCCGGACAGGCGTAGTTTCGTGAAAAAACAATTTCATCGCCGTCTATTACATCGATTATAATCGCATCACCGCTCAGCGAGAGCGAGGTTTCTATCGAATCGTGAAGCCGGGACACTATATCGTCATCAATTACGAGACGGTCGACTATTATTTCAATATTGTGTTTTCTGTTTTTATCAAGTGATATTTCCTCAGAAAGATAAAGGATTTCTCCGTCTACACGAGCTCTGACAAATCCAGATTTCGAAGCCGATGCAATTTCGTTTTTATGTTCCCCTTTTCTTCCTCTTACAACCGGAGCTAAAACCTGAAATCTCGTCCCCTTTTCCAACTGCATTATTTCGTCGACTATCTGTTCAACAGTCTGATTTTTGACTTCTCTTTTGCAGATCGGACAATGAGGTATGCCTATACGTGAATAGAGGAGTCTCAGATAATCGTAAATCTCGGTTACCGTTCCGACCGTGGATCTCGGATTTTTAGAACTCGTTTTTTGATCTATCGAAACAGCGGGAGAAAGACCCTCGATAGAGTCGACATCAGGTTTTTCCATCTGTCCCAAAAACTGTCTCGCATACGAAGACAGACTCTCCATATATCTTCGCTGACCGTCGGCATAAATCGTGTCGAACGCCAAAGAAGACTTTCCCGAACCGGAAATTCCGGTCATAACTATAAGTTTATCCCTGGGTATGGTGAGGTCTATATTTTTCAGATTGTGCTCTCTCGCACCTTTAACAACTATATTTTCTACCGACAATCTCAATCCTCTTCCTTAAGCATGGCGATTTTATCTCTGAGCTCGGCTGCATATTCAAACTCCAACAGCTGTGCCGCATTCTTCATTTCTTTTGTCATTCTCTTGATTAAGTCATTTTTCTCGGCCCGCGACAATCGTTTCAAACCGGAGGTTGTTTCGAATTCCTTTCTGGATATTTCAAAAATCTCTCTTATATCCTTGACTATTGAAACGGGTGTTATTCCGTGTTTTATGTTGTATTCCTGTTGTATCCGTCTTCTTCTTTCAGTCTCAACTATTGCTTTTTCCATCGACAATGTGACCGCATCGGCATACATCACAACTTCTCCGTTCACATTTCTTGCCGCCCTTCCCACAGTCTGGATTAAAGATGTTTCGGATCTCAAAAAGCCCTCCTTATCCGCATCGAGAATGACGACAAGCGACACTTCGGGAAGATCCAGCCCTTCACGGAGCAGGTTGATTCCAACCAATACATCGAATTTTCCGAGGCGCAGTTCGCGAATTATCTCCATTCGCTCTATCGTGTCGATGTCATGGTGCATATATCTGACTTTTATCCCGCGGTCGGTGAGATAGTCGGTCAAATCTTCGGCCATCTTTTTGGTCAGGGTGGTAATCAACACCCTTTCGCTTTTTGCAACCCTGCCGTTGATGAGTGAAATTATGTCGTCTATCTGACCCTCTACCGGTTTTACGGTAATCTTCGGGTCGATTAGACCGGTGGGTCTTATAAGCTGCTCGACTATCTGTGATGAACGGCTTCTTTCATATTCACCGGGAGTGGCGCTGGTGTAGATGACTTGATTTATTCTTTCGGTGAATTCTTCGAAAGAGAGCGGTCTGTTATCAAAAGCGGAGGGCAATCTGAACCCGAATTCGACAAGATTCTCCTTCCTTGCCCTGTCTCCTCCGTACATACCGCGAAGCTGCGGAAGCATGACATGCGACTCGTCCACAAACATAAGAAAATCATCCGGAAAATAGTCGAGCAATGTGAACGGAACAGCTCCGGGCGGTCTGCCCGCAAGCACTCTTGAGTAGTTTTCAATACCTTTGCAAAATCCTATCTCCGAGAGCATTTCGATATCGTAATTTGTCCGCTGCGCAATGCGCTGGGCTTCGATTAACTTCCCTTCGGAAACAAATTCCCTAACCCGTTCGTCAAGCTCCTTCTGCAGCTCCTTCAGCCTCAGCTTCATCACTTCGCGCGGAGTTATGTAGTGTGACGCCGGATAGATTGCAACATGATTGAGATCTGTTACATATGCGCCGGTAAGAACATTTATTTCACTTATTCTCTCAACAATATCCCCGAACATCTCTACTCTTATTGCCCTGTCGTTGTTATATGCGGGGAAAATCTCAATAACATCGCCTCTGACTCTGAAACGGTTTCTCTCAAACCCTATGTCATTCCTCTCGTACTGAATTTCAACAAGTTTTTTTAATATATCGTCTCTTTTATAGCTTCCGTTCAGCCTTATCGAAAGAATCATGTTTCTGTAATCTATAGGGTTTCCGAGGGTATAAATACATGAAACGCTGGCGACGATTATAACGTCCCTGCGTTCGGACAAAGCGGCGGTAGCGGAGTGGCGAAGTCTGTCGATTTCGTCATTTACTGCGCTGTCTTTTTCGATATATGTGTCGGTAGAGGGTATATATGCTTCAGGCTGATAGTAGTCGTAATAGCTTACAAAGTATTCGACGGCATTGTTGGGAAAATATTCTTTAAACTCCGAGCACAGCTGTGCGGCAAGTGTTTTATTGTGCGCAAGCACCAGTGTCGGTTTATTGGTGTTTTTAATTATATTGGCCATGGTAAAGGTCTTGCCCGAACCGGTAACGCCCATCAAAACCTGTTCCTTCAAACCGCTAACTATTCCGCTACTGAGCTTTTCTATTGCCTGCGGCTGATCGCCTGTGGGTAAATAATCCGATTTGAGTTCAAATTTCATTGGACAAGCACCTGATTTCGTTTTTTAGCCTCGATATAATCCCTTCTTCAGCCATAGATAAAACTTCCCCGGGCGGAGATACAATAAGATGGTCAATCAGATTGATATCTATTGAGTCTGTCGAGAAAATAATCCTTTTTGTTGAAGAAATATCTTCATTTGACGGCTCTGTTGACCCTGAAGGATGATTGTGTGCTATCATTATCGATGAAGACCTGTTTGCAGTGGCAACTTCGACAACTTTCCTTACTGTAAAAGCAACTCCCTTTACAGTTCCGTCAGACAGTTTTACTGAATTTATAACCTTTAATTCCGAGTCGAGACATATTACATAGAATATTTCGCGGCCTTCGCCTCCGAACAGCGATTTTGCATATTCTTTTGCCGCATCACTTGAATTCAATAAAGTCTTTTTGCCGGTTTTTGATCTTTCGTAATACTTGTAGCTTTCAAGAATCATTCGGATATATATTGCCGTCTGCTCACCAACCCCTTTTACCGACATAAGTTCAGATATATCCGCCTCAAGCACCCTGTCAAAGCTCCCGAAAGCCTTAAGCAGTTCCTTCGCTATCGGCTTGGTATCTTTTCGGGGTATGCAGTAAAATAACATCATTTCAAGAACCGAGTGAGGTTCAAAAGAATAAAAACCGCCTTTCACAAACCTGTTTCTCACCCTGTTTCTGTGATTTATATAATCTTTTTTTTCGTTATTCTCCGACAAATCCATCTCCTAACAAGAACGAGTGTTCTCAATTATACAACATACGAATATATTATAAAAGGTGAACAAGTGAAAGAATACACCGTAAATCATCAGGATGAAGGCCAGCGCCTCAACCGATATCTCAACAAAATCCTCCCCTCTCTTCCTCAAAATTTAATGTACAAATTTCTGAGAAAAAAACGAATAAGGGTAAACGGCAAAAAGGCCGATGCATCTTTAAGGCTGACGAGCGGAGATATAATTTCTCTGTTCATTCCGGAGAATTTCTTCAGCCCGCGAAACGGGATCGAAATCGGTCAAAACAAGGAACTGAATATCATTTATTCGGATATTAACATCGCAGTTTTGTATAAGCCGAAGGGGTTGCTTTCGCATCCCTCAAAAGGTTCCAAAGATTCCCTATCCGAGAGATTTATAAATCACATGATTTCGACCGGTGAATATACACCGAGCGAGTCCGTTGCTTTTAAACCGGCTATTTGTAACAGGCTGGACAGAGGAACCGAGGGAATAGTTGTTGCCGCCAAAAATTTAACGGCACTTAGAGAAATAACAGGATTTTTCAGAGATGGAATGATAAGGCGGTTTTATCTGGCAGCCGTAATTCCTCCAGTCCCAAAAGACGGAAGATACCACGCATATATTTTAAAAAATAAAGACGACAACATCGTTTCACTGAGCGACGAAATGATTAAGGGAAGCAAGGTTATTGAAACTTCATTTCGATTGTATGAAAAAATCGGGAATATCCCGGTAGTCGAAGCGGAGCTGCTAACGGGAAAGAGCCATCAGATAAGAGCCCATCTCAAGCATCTTAAAAGCGGCGTAGTAGGCGACAACAAATACGGCGACATAGAATTCAATAGAAATTGTAAAGTTAAAGGACAGCTTCTGATTTCTTACAGAATAAAATTTTCCGAAAACATCACCGGATCCTTGGAATATCTTAAGGGTGAAAGCATTAAGGTGAATACGGATATTTTTCTTTTGAAAGTTCTTAAAGCCGACAAAAATCTCAGATATTCAAAAAAATAGTCCGAGGATTATTGCGAAAATAATCAGGACGCCTGCTTAAACTAAAGCAGGCGTCCTTGTTTTCTAACATACTATTTTAAAAATCCTTCTATAATCTTCTGTTCCGCTTCGGCTTCGCTCATCCCGAGTGTCATGAGCTTTATGAGCTGCTCACCGGCGATTTTGCCTATTGCCGCTTCATGAATCAGCGAGGCATCGACATGGTTTGCCGTAATTTCCGGGACCGCCTTTACCGAGGCGTTGTCCATAATGATTGCGTCACATTCGGAATGTCCGTGACAGCTGTTGTTTCCGGTCATCTTGGCAAAGAAGACCTGTTTTGAGTTGTTTTTAGCCACCGAGCGCGAAACTAAACTCGCACTGCAATCCGATCCGTCAAGATCCACTTCGAAATCGGTGGAGGCAAACTGATTTCCGTGTGTCATCAGCTTTTCCTTTATCACGACCGTTGAGTTGTCAGACAGTTTCGCATATGTTTCGCGCTTTGTAGAGTCAATTCCCTCAATTTGAACGGTTTCTATCTCAAGCTTGCTTCCTTCATCCAAATAGATCTTTGTGACGGGATTCATGACTCTTTCACCTTTGCCGTCGCCCGATCCGTAATGCTTCTCAATATATTTAACCTTGCAGTTTTTGCCCACATGGAATGAATGAATTCCGTCGTGCTTTGATTCGTGTTCACCGCAGTTATGGATTCCGCACCCGGCAATAATGACAATTTCGCTGTTGTCGCCGATGTGAAAGTCGTTATAGACGGTTTCGGTATGTCCGCTTTCGCCTATGACAACGGGGATATGAACGCTTTCCTTGACAGTATCGGGTGATACGTAAATATCCAGTCCGGAAACATCCTTTTTGAATTCTATCTTGATTTTCTCACTGTCGTTTTTTCCTATGCTTTTTCCGTCCGAGCGTATATTGTATGCTCCGGCAGGAAAATCTCTTATATCGGCTATTTTCTCCAATACATCGATGTAATTTTTATCCATTCTAAACTCCTCAGTCGCCGGCAGCCGTCTTTAGGAGACAACAGGATTCGAGTTGTGAATAAATCCCCGGCAATATCTCCTTTTTGGATCCCATTTTAGAAATTTTTCCCTCTTCGATAACAATCACGGTATCCGCGATGTCAAGAATTCTCTCCTGATGAGAGATAATTATAACTGCGCCTTTTGTGCGCTTTTTCATATTTTCGAATACGTTTATCAGACTGTTAAAGCTCCAAAGATCTATCCCCGCCTCGGGCTCGTCAAAGAGCGACAGCTTGCTCTCCCTTGCGATGACGGAGGCTATTTCTATTCTCTTGAGTTCGCCGCCGGAAAGACTTGAGTCCAACTCTCTCCTTATATAGTCCGCGGCACAAAGTCCGACCGCTGAAAGGTACCTGCAGGCTTCTGCTACCGAGAGTTTCTTTTTTGCGGCAATATCAATGAGGTTTTTCGCTGTAATGCCTTTGAATCTGACAGGTTGCTGAAACGCAAAACCCATTCCCATTTCAGCCCTTTCGGTTATCGACAAGCCGGTGACATCTTCTCCGTCAAAAATTATCCTGCCTGCCGTGGGTTTTTCAATTCCCATTATGAGTTTTAAAAGAGTCGATTTACCGCTGCCATTCGGTCCGGTAATCACCACATAACTGTCGCGCTCAACGGTAAAACTGACATCGTCAATTATTTTTTTATTTCCGTTATCGGTATCAACCGCAAAGGAAAGATTTTTAATTTCCAACATATATGTTCTCCAAAGTTCAATTACGAATCCATATTAAACTAATTTTGTATACTAACACGATATAAATTAAAAGACAACAAAATCCCATGTGATTAAAACAGTGAAACCTGGCTGGATCTCGGCAGAGAACCGAGCGCTCCCGCGTTTTCGAGCGCATCGATAATCGACGGCGTCATTCCCGGTTGGGAGAGCATTTCGTCGGCGGATACATATCCCCCTTTCGAGGCTGCACGGCTTATGGCTAAAGCCGCGTTATCGCCTATCCCTTTGATTGAGGAAAACGGCAGTCTGAGAGCTCCTCTTTCCTTGAGATATTTTACGGCATGGGATTTATATAAATCCACGGGAAGAAACTTAAAACCTCTGCAGAGCATTTCACAGGTTATCTGGAGGGTGGTGTAGGAATCTTCCTCCTTATCCGTTATATCAGATGAGCTGTTCAGAGTCTTTTTCATGTGCTTCAGCTGTTTTTTTGCATATGACGCTCCCCCCAGCGCAGCATCAATCTCTATGTCCTTTCCGCGCACGGTGAAGTACGTAGCATAATAGTCAAGTGGTTTATACAACTTATACCAACAAATCCTGATAGCAGACAATACATATGCCGCGGCATGCGCCTTCGGGAACATATACTTTATCCTTTTACAGCTCTCAATATACCAGTCCGGAACGCCGACTTTTCTCAGCTTGGAGATTATATTGTCGTCAAACAGCCGGGCTGCATTTCCTTTTCTCGTAATTTCCATAACATCAAAGGCAAGAGAGTTTTCAAGTCCCATCTTCATCAGATAGACCATTATATCGTCTCTGGTACCGATGACATCGTTGATTGTGCAGGTTCCGTTGTTTATAAGATCCTTTGCGTTGTTAGTCCAGACATTGACGCCGTGTGAAAGACCGGAAACCTGTAAAAGGTCCGAAAAACAGGTCGGTTTAGAATCGGTTAATATCTGTTCTACAAATGAAGTACCCATCTCCGGTATCCCCAAAGTGCCGACATCGGTGCCTATTTCTCCCTTTTTTATTCCAAGAGGCTCGATCGAAGTGAATAACTCATATACCGCTTTGTCGTTCATGGGTACATCGGTAATCTTTATTCCCGAGAGTTCTTCCAGGTACCTGTACATGGTGGGGACATCATGACCGAGAATATCCAGTTTGAGAAGCGTGTCGTGGAGGCTGTCGAAAGCGAAATGCGTTGTGATTATTCCGCTGTCTTTTGAGTCCGCCGGGTGCTGGATGGGGGTGAATTCCTTTATATCCATGCCCTTCGGGACTATTACCATACCGCCGGGGTGCTGACCGGTGGTTCTCTTTACACCTCTGCAGCCGAACGCAAGACGTTTCTCTTCGGCGGATCCGAGTTCAATATCGTTATCCTCGAGATATTTTTTTACGAGTCCTATTGCGGTTTTCTCTTTCAGCACCGAAATGGTGCCGGCTCTGAATACATGATCCGCTCCCAGAAGTTTTTCGGTATATCTGTGAGCTTTTTGCTGGTATTCACCGGAAAAGTTGAGGTCGATGTCCGGAGCCTTATCACCGTCAAATCCCAAAAAGGTTTCAAACGGTATATCATGTCCGTCACCTTTCATATTCTTATTACAGACGGGACATTTTTTATCTTCAAGGTCGAATCCCGATTTAACGTCGGGGGTAAATTCGATATATCCGCATTCACAAAGATAGTGGGCCGGCAGAGGGTTTACTTCGGAAATCCCGAGAAGGTTGGCAATAAATGACGAACCGACAGAGCCTCTGGAACCGACATGGTAGCCGTCCTGCATTGACTTGTCCACGAGTTTTTTTGAAATCGCATAGAGAGAAGAAAATCCGTGTTTTATTATGGAGTCCATCTCTTTTTCGGCCCTTTTCAAAATCAATTCGGGGGCATTCCCGCCGTAGCGCCTCTTAATCTCGGCTTCAACCGAGCCGGTAACCAGCTCGTGGGCATCTTCAAGCTTGGGGGTATAGGTTCCCTCGGGTATCGGTCTCATATCGGGGTCTATCATATCCGCGATTTTATTCGGATTTTCCACCACGACTTCCTCGGCTAATTCACCGAGATAGGAGAACTCCTCCAGCATTTCTTCAGTTGTCATAAAATACATCGCCGCCGATCTGCTGTGCTCTTCGTAACCGCGGTTGTGCATTAAAATCCTTCTGAAAACTTCTTCGTTTTTTTCGATAAAATGAACGTCGCCTGCCGCTACCGCCGGAATTCCCAGTCGTTTAGACATCCTTACTATTTCGAGGTTTATATTTCTTATCTCATCTTCATCCCTTACACTTCCCGTGTCTACAAGAAATCTGTTGTTTTCTACGGGCTGGATTTCGAGATAATCATAATTTTTCGCCAGCTTTTCGATCTTCTCCATTTCAAGTCCTTCCAAGAAAGCGGAGAAAATCTCACCGAGTTCACAAGCCGAACCGATAATCAGTCCTTCCCTATGGGATAACAGCTCGCTTTTAGGTATGAGCGGCTTTTTAAAAAAGTAATCCATATGGGATTTTGAAACAAGATAGTAGAGATTTTTAAGACCCACGGTATTTTTAGCCAAGAGAATCATGTGATTCGGGCGTCTTGCTTTGATGTTTCTGCTTCCCAATGCGGTATCTATCTGTGAAAGTCTCCGGGCCCCCTTTGCCCTTAACAAATCTGCGATGTTCAGATAGACAAGTGCAAGGGCCTCACTGTCAAATTCCGCTCTGTGCGAAGTGTATTTCGGCAATCCGAGATGAGAGTTGACCGAATCGAGAGAAAATCTCTTGAGTTCCGGAAACAGCCCCTGCGATATCTCCAAGGTATCCACAAAGGTATTGTCTAATTTTCTTCCTGCTCTCCTTGCCGCAGCTCTCAGAAAAGAGGCGTCAAATGACGCATTATGTGCAACAAGAGGCCGGCCGTTAACAAAATCGAGAAAATCATTCAGCGCCGCCGACTCGCTTGGGGCATCGGCAACCATCTCATTTGTTATTCCGGTCATTTTGATTATTTCTCGGGAAAGCTGTCTTTCAGGGTTTACAAAGGTAGAATACTTTCTTCCCAAAACGCCGCCGATTATTTCAATCGCTGCAATCTCGGTCATCTTATCGGTATTCGGGTGTAATCCCGTAGTCTCTATATCAAATACGACTACATCGCCGATATCGGAATCCGTTTCCCCTACGACCGCCAATGAAGAATCGTCAATAAAATAAGCTTCTATTCCGTAAATTACCTTAAAATCGGAAGCCGGGTCTTCCTTTTTGATTGCCTTTAAGGTTTCATATGCCTGCGGATAGGACTGAAGCACGCCGTGGTCTGTTATTGCAACCGCTCTGTGTCCTAGTCTGTGAGCGAAACGAATGGCTTTATCCGCAGAAGGAATCGCATCCAGAGCAGACATGTTTGTATGAAGATGAAGTTCCACCCTCTTTTTCGGGGCGTTATCACTCCTCTTTTCCCTCTCGACCCTTGCTATATTTCTCGCCTGCATGACATAATCCTGAACATACCTGTCAAATTTGACAACGCCGTTTACAACGAGAGTGTCTTCCTCTTTCAGTCTGCCGAAAACCTTTAAAATATCATCACCGAATAACTTGATATCCATTGAATCGGTAAAATCGGAAATGGAGAAAACTTTCGGTCTCCCCGATTTCTGTATATCGAATTCATCATATTCATCCTTGAAAAAAAGGTCGCCCCATATTGTAAATCTGCCTGTTTTATCGGAAATATCGATTATAGGCTCAATTCTTTCGAAATTGATGCTTTTCCCCAACAGCATTTCGTATTTATTGTCAACGATATCCAAATACTTTGATTTTTTTCTGACGGTCTTTTTCGCTGCTTTTCTTTCGGGTTTCATCTGAGAAGGAAGAAGTATGGGTTCGATATTATCATTATTTGCATTATTGTCTATTTTCTTTTCCGTTACAAAAATATCCACTTCGCAGACTTTATCGAAAACTCTTGTAACTTCTCTTTTTAAAATAGATATGAAATCAATGCCATCCAAGACGGTCTTTCCGCCGTGCATCAGGGTTATGGATACCCTCTCGCCGTCAATGTCGATTTCGCAGCCGTCAAAAATACCGTTAATCGGATAACCGTTCTGTTTCAACTTATCAACCATATGAAAGATAAATGTCTCGTCGAACAACTCCGTTTTGCTTGAAACATCAACAGACACGCTATAATCCCCGAACTTGCAGGAGAGATATTTTCTAAGGTCTTTTACAAACCCTTCCGAGAATTCATCACACAAAATCGAAATGACTGCGGTTTTGTCATTTCGATTAATTTTAACGCCGGTAACGACTGCGTCATTAACCTTTGTATCGCCCGAATTAAAATCCGGCCAGAATTCTCTTGCTGAGGTGTTCGACACTACAACATCTCCCTTATCTCGGATATCAGAGCTTCGGCGATATCCCCCTTAAGTTTTCCGATTATTTCTCCTTTTTTAAACAGAACCGCATCATCAAGTCCTCCGGCAATTCCGACGTCGGCTTCTCTTGCCTCTCCGGGTCCGTTTACGGCGCATCCCATTACAGCTACCGTAATATTCTTTGACGTCTTCATTTTTGACACGGCTTTTTCAACCTTTTCGGCAATTTCAATCAGATCTATGGATGTTCTTCCGCATGTAGGGCAGGATATGAGATTTATACCGTTTGTCAGTTTGAGCGCCGACAATATTTCTTTAGCAACCCTCACTTCGTCTACCGGATCTCCCGTCAGCGATACCCTGATGGTGTCTCCTATATCGTCAGCCAAGAGCGCACCTAAACCTATAGCCGATTTAATTGTCCCTATTGACATTGTGCCGGATTCCGTGACGCCCAAATGCAAGGGATATATGCAGCTTTTTTCAGCCAGTCTGTAGGCATCTATCATCATTTTCACATCGCTCGATTTCATCGAGACAACGATGTTGTCGTAACCGGAATTTTCGATAACCGAAACGCTTCTCATCGCGCTGTCAAAGAGACCTTTTGCGGTAAATCCCCCGTCTCTCTTAACTATGTCCTTCTCCAAAGATCCCGAATTTACCCCCACCCTTATGGGAATATTTCTTTCCCGGCAACAATCGACCACCGCTTTAACTTTATCCATTCCCCCGATATTTCCCGGATTTATCCTGATTTTATCGGCGCCGGCTTCCACACTTTTAATCGCAAGCCTGTAGTCAAAATGAATATCGGCGACCAGCGGCATGGATGTATGAGATTTAATCTCCTTTATAAGAATCAGCGCTTCCTCATTGGGTACGGCTACCCTGTTTATATCGCAACCGGACTCCTCAAGTCTTATAGACTGTTCGATATTACCTTTCACATCGTCGTACCGGCAATTGAGCATCGACTGGACCGCTATTTTTTCGCCGTTTCCGATATGGATATTTCCGATTTTTGTTCTTTTTTTACCACTCATACTATAAAACTCCGGATTTTTACCTGCTAAATATTTTTGAAATGTCGTTGTAGGTTACAAAAAGCATAAGCGCTATTAACAGAACAAATCCGACAAGATGAATATAGCCTTCGTATTTCGGGTTCAATCTCCTCTTTGTTATCGCCTCAATAAGAAGTATGACGAATCTGCCTCCGTCGAGTGCGGGAAGCGGTAAAATATTCATTACGCCGAGATTTATGGTTATGATGGCCGCCAGGTAAAACACCGCATAAAAATCGACCGAAACGGCTTCTCCGATTAGCTGTACTATGCCTATAGGACCCGACAGCTGATTTATAGGCACGTTTCCCGTTATCAGGTCAAACAGTGATACAAAAACAAGTCTTGTTATGGAAAGTGTCCACAACCCGGATTCCTTAATGACATTGAACACGGTTTTCTCTCTGCCGTACATATAAAAGTCTATATTTATCTCGTTTATTCCGTCTTTTCCCTCTTTTATATCGAATTCGACAGCTTCGAGCTTAACTTTTTCGCCGTCCCTTTCAACCGTGACTTCGGCTTCATTGCCCTTAACTCTTGTGAGTTCGTAGATTATATCGTTTGCGACAAACATGTTTCTGCCGTTTATTGAGACTATGGTATCGCCTTCACGCAAACCCGAGGCTTTTGTAACAGCGCCGGCTTTAAATTCCGCAATGGTGGAGGTGGTTATAAGATCCCCTTTGCTGAATGTCGTAAGACCGACAACTATTAAAAAACCGAGAACAAGGTTCATTATCGCACCCGAAACCACAACAAGTATCCTGTTTCCGACAGGTGCTTTTCCGAAAGAACCCTCTTCATCGCTCTCCTCATCTTCTCCTACCATGCTGACAAAACCGCCTATCGGGAATAGTCTCAGAGCATACTGCGTATTATTTTTAATTTTTTTAAATATGACGGGTCCCATTCCGAGGGCAAATTCTTTCACGGTTATACCGCTGAGCTTGGCGGTAATGAAGTGACCGAGTTCGTGTACGAAAATAATTACTCCGAAGAGGAAAACCGAAACCAGAATAGTCAAAACTACAGACATAACTTCTCCAAAATCAGATATACTTTTTTGCCATCTCTCTCGCATCGGAGTCGGCTTGCAATAGTGAATTTATATCTTCAACTTCGAAATGGTTGAAATTTCTTACCGTATCGGAAACGATTTCCCCTATTTTTACAAAGGAAATCTTACCTTCAAGGAAATACTTAACAGCCACTTCGTTCGCCGCATTCGCCACACATGGTGCGGTCAGTCCTGTTTTTGCGGCTTCAACAGCTGCCGTAAGGCAGGGGAAATTTTCATAATCGGGTTTCTCGAAGGTGAGATTCGCCATTCTTTCGACAGTCAGCGGTTCGACGGAAGTTATCAACCTGTCGGGATATGTAAGAGCATATTGTATCGGAATTCTCATATCGGGAACTCCGAGATGGGCAATTACCGAACCGTCAATAAATTCGACCATCGAGTGGACTATGCTCTGTCTGTGAACGACGATTTCGATATCATCCGGCTTGACATCAAATAGCCACATTGCCTCAATGAGTTCCAAACCCTTGTTCATCATAGTTGCACTGTCCACGGTGATTTTCCTGCCCATAGACCAGTTGGGATGCCTTAAAGCGTCTTCAACCGTCACGTTTTTAAGTTCATTTTTTGACATTCCGAAAAAAGGTCCGCCCGATGCGGTCAAAAATATCTTTTTAACTTCGGATTTCCTGCCGCCCGCAAGACACTGGAAAATCGCCGAGTGTTCGCTGTCAACCGGAAGTATTGAGATATTCCCATCTTTTGCAGCCGCCATGACGAACTTACCGCCCGCAACGAGGGTCTCTTTATTTGCAAGAGCAATATTTTTTCCGGACTTAATCGCCGCCATTGTTGGAAGAAGACCCGAAATACCTACAAGCGAGTTCAGTACCGTGTCGCTGTCGTCCTCTTCAACTATTCTTTGAAGACCTTCTTCACCGGAAAAAACCTCTACATCACATGACTTGAGTCTCGTTTTGAGAATATCCGCCGATTTCTCGTCCGTAACGGAAACAAAACGCGGTTTAAAGGTTTTCACCTGTTTTTCGAGAAGATCTATATTTGAATATGCGGAAAGCGCCGTTATTTCGATGTTGAGATCTTCTACCACTGATAACGCCTGAACTCCTATTGAGCCGGTTGAACCGAGTATGGAAAGCTTTTTTACAGACATGGTATTCCTTTATTATTAAACTAAAGAATTAAATATAAACAGACAGAAAGCGATATAGCTTACCGTAAATACCGCACCGTCAAACCTGTCCAATATCCCGCCGTGACCCGGCATTATTCTTCCGAAATCCTTAATTTCAAGCTCTCTCTTAATACACGAGAATATAAGATCGCCCGTCATTTCAATCAGACTGCCGATAAATATAATTACCGCGACAACAATCAGAGATAAAACATCATTAAAAGAGGAAAATACAGATGAGGAAGATGCTTTTGTATAGATGAAATAGATTGCAGTGAGAATGATAACCGAAACAGAAAGTCCTCCCACAGATCCCTCTATTGTCTTGTTCGGGCTTATGGCGGGGCACAATTTTCTTTTTCCGAACTTTCTGCCTATCAGGTAGGCAAATGTATCGTTTATCCAGGCAAGTCCCAATCCGAACAGAAAGAAAAATCTCCCGTCGGCTGGATTCGCCGAATCTGCTCTTATAAAGAGTATGGAATTAAAACAGGTTGAAAAGAGGATTAATATCAAAGCGGAAGCTAAAATTCTTACGATTTTCAATTTGCCCTTTGAAAATGTCGCTATGGCGCCGAAAGAAAAAATAAGAACAGCAGAGCTGTAGATTAGGTCGACCTCGAAAAATAAATTCACGGCATAAAATATCGACGCTACAAAAATCAGCGGTAAATTCATTCCGCCCGCAAAAGTCATAACGACTTCATAAGAAACCGCCAGGCAGACAATGAACAGAATCGCATTTAAAAGCAGTCCTTCAAACTTCCATACAACAACCGCCAGCAGACCCAAGCCTACGGCGGAAGAAATAAGTCTTTTCTTCATAATGTCAAATTAATTTTATCTACTCAGATTTTTCCGAACCTTCTGTCTCTGTTTATATATTCCTCTATCGCCTTGTCGAGATCCCTCTCGGTAAAGTCCGGCCAGAGAATATCCATAAAAACAAATTCGGTATATGCGGATTGCCATAACATGAAGTTTGACAATCTACATTCTCCGCTCGGTCTGATTATCAAATCGGGATCGGGACAGGGATAGGTGTAAAGATATTTTGAAAACTCTTTTTCGTCAATGTTTTCGGCCTCAAGGGCACCTTCTTTGACTGATTCCGCCAACCTCCTCGCAGCCTGTAAAACATCTGTTCTGCCGCTGTAGTTTACGGCAATATTCAGGGTCATACCGTCAAAGTCTTTTGAAACGCTCTCGAGTTCCTCCATCTTTTTGACAATGTCCTCATCGAGAGCTTCCCTGTTCCCGATAAATCTTATTTTTATGTTTTCGTCTTTAAAACCGAAGGCATCCACGAGATAAGTTCTAAGAAGATTCATTATCGAATTAACTTCTTCCTTCGGTCTCTGCCAGTTTTCGGTTGAAAAGGCAAAAACTGTTAGAACGGATATTCCTATTTTTTTACAGTATCGGGTTATCTTTTTAAAGACTTCGGCACCTTTATAATGTCCCGACGTCCTTGGGAGTCTGCGTTTTTTTGCCCATCTTCCGTTGCCGTCCATAATTATTCCGATATGGACGGGTACTAAAGATTTATCGATTTCGGATTCGATTTTAGACGGGGTCATATTTCCATTATCTCTTTCTCTTTTTCAGAGATTATATCGTCAATTTCACCGGTGTGTTTATCGGTAATCTTCTGCGCCTCGTTTTCCAAAACCTTAAGGTCGTCTTCGGAAATCTCGGAAGCTTTTTCCATCTTTTTAAACTTGTCGATAGCTTCACGTCTTATTGAGCGTATTGCCACCTTTGAGTTTTCTCCGATTGCCTTTACATCTTTAACGAGGGACTTTCTTCTCTCTTCGGTGAGTTGAGGAAATACAAGCCGGATGGTTTTTCCGTCGTCTATCGGGTTTATTCCGAGGTCCGACATTTGAATACTCTTTACGACCTCCTTCAATACCGAAGGATCATAAGGCTGTATTACGAGCATTCTTGCTTCCGCAACCGAAATCGACGCCAATTGATTGATCTTCGTCGGGGTACCGTAATAGTCTACAAACAACCTGTCAAGTACCGAGGGGTTTGCCCTGCCGGCGCGAATCGTTCCCAGTTCATTTTTAAGCGAACCGATAGTCTTTTGCATTTTTTCTTCATACGGTGCTAATGTCTCAGTCACTTCTTAATCCTCCGTTACTAAAGTTCCAATTTCTTCACCCATTACCGCCTTCAGAATATTATTAGGGTCATCGATATTAAAGACGAGAAGCGGTATCTTGTTGTCCCTGCACATGCTTGCGGCAGTAGAGTCTATAACCTTTAAATTTTCACTCAGGACTTTTGTAAAGCTGAGTTTATTCATACGTACGGCGTCGGGGTATTTTTTCGGGTCTTTGTCGTAAACACCGTCGACCTGCGTCGCCTTCAAAATCACATCCGCATCAATCTCGGCTGCTCTGAGAACGGAAGCGGTGTCGGTAGAAAAGAAGGGATTTCCGGTTCCGCAGGCAAACACGACGATTCTGCGTTTTTCGAGATGTCTGACTGCACGGTTTCTGATATACGGCTCGGCAACCTGTGTCATCAAAAGCGCTGTCTGAACTCTGACCGTCGCTCCGAGCTGCTCAAGAGCGTCTGCTATCGCCAAAGCATTTATCACCGTAGCCAGCATTCCCATATGATCGGACCTGGTTCTGTCGAATTCTTTGTTGTCATTGCCCCGCCAGAAGTTTCCTCCGCCGACAACAACAGCCACTTCGGTTCCTATGTCGTGGGTCTCTTTTATTGCTTTTGATATCCTGACCACCGTTTCGTAATCAAGGCCGCTGCCCTTGCCTCCGGCCAACGCCTCACCGCTTAATTTAACTAATACACGAGAATATTTTTGCATCATTTCCTCCGTCGACCGAAGTTTTTCAATACTGTCATTTTACATTATAGCAACAATTATGTAAACTCACTCCGGTACCGCTTTTGTCACATAAACATAAAAATAAAACCGCATTTCTGCGGTTTTATTTAAAGATTTATTATTTTTGCATCTCTGCAACTTCTTCGGCAAAGGAACAGCTGTCCCTCTTCTCCAGACCTTCGCCTTTTTCGTATCTGGTAAATGCCTTTATTGCAATTTCGGTCCCGAGATTTTTAGATTCCTGTGAAACATACTTTCCGACAGATATCTTATCGTCTTTTACATAAGGCTGTTCGACAAGTACATTTTCCTTATAATATTTGTTTATTCTGCCTGCCACCATCTTTTCGGCAATGTTTGCAGGTTTTCCTTCGTTAATCGCCTGGTTCATGAGTATTTCTTTTTCTTTCTCAAGCACTTCCGCAGGGATATCTTCTTTGAAAAGGTACAGTGGATTAACGGCGGTTATCTGCATGGCTATATTTTTGCCGAATTCGATAAACTCTAAACTTTCCGCAACCTTTTCGTCGGCGTCGAAGCTGACTATAACGGCGTGCGTTCCTCCGGCATGAACATAAGGTATCAGAATTCCTTCATAGCGTTCAAAACGTCTTATTTTTATGTTTTCGCCGATTGTGAGGATTTTTTCCCTTAACTGTTCTTCAATGGTTTCCCCGTTCACCTCGCAGGCAAGCAATTCATCGACATCCTTCGGATTAAGATCGATAACGGCATTTGCGCAGATGTTTACGAATTCCCTGAACTTTTCGTTTTTTGCGACAAAATCGGTCTCAGAGTTAATTTCGATTATTGCTCCTACATTGTCTTTAACGACAACATCGACTATTCCTTCGGCCGCTATTCTTCCGGCCTTCTTTTCCGCCGCCGCAAGTCCTTTTTCTCTGAGAACCGCAACCGCTTTTTCGAAGTCTCCGCCTGTTTCGGTCAGAGCTTTTTTACAATCCATCATACCGACTCCGGTCATTTCGCGGAGCGCCTGTACATCTTTCGCTGTGAATGACATATATTTCCTCTCTGTTCAGTTAGTTTTTATTCTCCAAATAATCAAAAGCCGTTACGGGTCGTTATCCTATTCGGAATCGGATTCGGAAAGCTCTTTAGGCTCGACTTCTTCAACTTCATCGACTTCGTCGACATCGGGCTTTTCATCATCGTCTTTCCTGAGATCCAGCTCGTATTCGTCTTCAAACTGCTCGCCCTGTCTTCCTTCAAGACATGCGTCGGCCATTGTGGCGGATATCAATCTGACCGCTCTTATGGCGTCATCGTTTCCGGGTATTACATAGTCCACTTCATCCGGATCACAGTTTGTATCGACAATCGCTACGATGGGTATACCGAGTTTTCTTGCTTCGGAAACGGCTATATGTTCTTTTTTCGAATCGATCACAAAAATCGCCGCAGGCAATTCGGTCATGTTTTTAACTCCGCCGAGATATTTCTCCAGCTTTTCTATCTCGAGTTCCAGCTTGGTAACTTCTTTTTTCGGCAAAAGGTCGAAAGTTCCGTCCTCTCTCATCTTTTTGAGATTGTCCATTCTCTCAACTCTGTTTCTTATCGTTCTGAAATTTGTGAGCATGCCGCCGAGCCATCTTGCATTTACATAGTGCATACCGCAACGTACGGCTTCTTCTTTTATGGATTCCTGCGTCTGCTTTTTCGTGCCGACAAACAAAATCTTGCCGCCGTCCATCACCGTGTCTCTGACAAAATTATAGGCTGTTTCAAGCATTTTCACGGTTTTCTGCAGGTCGACTATATAGATACCGTTTCTCTCGGTAAATATATACTCCGCCATTTTGGGATTCCAGCGTTTGGTCTGGTGACCGAAATGAACACCCGCTTCCAAAAGTTGCTTCATGGATACTACTGACATAAAATTCTCCTTTTAAATTTGTTTTATCCTCCACCGGACTTAAACCCCGGGCACCGCATTTTATATCATCTGCGGCACATGCCCGATATATATCCGATGTGCGAATTGCCCAAATATATTATCACACTTGGTGAATAATGACAATAACCGATAATAAATATTTATAAATACGCAATAAAATATTATTAATATTGCCGTTTTAATACCGTCAAAAAAGCTCTTCCGTTTTCGGAAGAGCTTTTAATGCTTTTGAGATTATTCCGATGCGATTACGGCAGCTTTGTTTATGGCGTTTATGTAAGCTCTTATCGAAGCTTCCACTATGTCGGTGCTCACGCCTCTTCCGGTGAGTATCTTGTCATTGTATTTGATTTTTAAGACCGCATCGCCGAGTGCATCCTCACCGCTTGTAACCGAATGAAGCGAAAAATCTTCGAGAGACACGTCAATTCCGGAAACCGCGTCAATTGCCTTGAAAGCGGCGTCGACCGGGCCGTATCCGGTGGCAACATTCGTGATGTTCTCGCCGGCTACATTGAGAATAACCGTTGCGGTGGAAGGAATCATCGAACCGGAATTTATAACAAAGTTTTCAAGAGTAAAATTCGACTCGCTTTCCGCTTCAAACGGGGCAAGCATTGCTTCAATATCCCTGTCATCGACCGGTTTTTTGTCTGCAAGCTTTAAAAATTCTTTGTAAGCCTTATCGAGCTGTTTCGGACTCAGAAGATAACCGAGTTCCTCCACCCTCTCTTCGAAAACCGATTCGGTCGTTCTTTTGCCGAGAACCAGGCTGTTTCTTATTATACCGACATCTTCGGGTTTAATTGCGGCAAAATTAGCCGTTTCAGGAATCTCAAGATCGAAATTCAACAACGCCTTGTCTCCGATAATCGCCTTTCCTCCCGAAAGGGGCAGACCGACGACGGTGGAGACCATCTTGCCGGTTCTGAAGAGGAGTTTTGTGTTTATCGCGGTATCGCAGTTGTAAAAATCCTTTCTCGCTTTTAAAGCCATAACTACTTCTTCAAGTGCGGCATTTCCGGCACGTCTCCCGAGGCCGTTGACGCTGCACTCAACTGTAACGGCTCCGGCCCTTACACCCGCAAGGACGTTGGCAACAGCCATTCCGAGATCGTTTTTGGATTTAACGGCTACGGGAAGGTCGGTCATGGAAATAATCGAAGTCACTATTTCAAAAAACTCGAAGGGGTTGCTGTAACCAATATCGTCATACACGCAAATACTGTCCGCTTCATTTTCTTCGGCGGCCTTGATAAATGCTTTTCTGTACTCCTCGGAGCTCATATTCAGAGCGTTCGCCGTAAGCTGCACTTTAAAGCCGTTTGATTTGACGGTTTTTACCAGAGATTTTATTTCTTCGGGGTCCACGGATTTTCTTCTGCTGAAAAGAAGATTTATTCTGCCCTTTTTATCGCCCGAAAGGTACGTTTTTATACAATCCGACTCAATCATGTCGGGATAGCAGGCTATCGAAAACAAGGTAGTTTCCAAAGCCTTCAATATATCCGCCGCAGCATCGCAATCGGCGCCGACTTCGATTATGTCAACACCGAGTCTTTCGAGCTGTTTTGCTATTTCGGTCTTTTCCCTGACACTCATGTTGAATTCGGTTGAGTGTTCGCAGTCCCTCATTGTCGTGTCGCAAATTTTAACTGTTCTCATATCAATCTCCCATTATTTAAGTTCCACAACGGTAACCCCGCTGTCGCCTTCTCCGAAACTTCCCTGACGGAAATTCTTTATTCCTTTATGTCGTCTGAGAAAATCGGTTACTCCCTCGCGCAGTACGCCGGTTCCCTTGCCGTGGATAATATACAAAGTATTTTGATTTCCTAGTATAGCATTGTCTAAAAATAGTTCAAGCTCTATCATCGCCTCATCCAATCTTTTTCCGATTAAATTCAGCTCATTTCCGCTCCTTCTGCCGACATTTGCAGTAACTGTTCTCTGTTTTTTAGGCAATACCCCGGTGTTTTTAACTTTAGTTTCACTTTTTTTCAATTGTCTGAGCGAATCGCAGTCTACGCGCATTTTCAAGGAACCGGCGAGAATTTCAACGGTTCCACCTTCATCGACGTCTGATATTATCTCGCATACACTCGAAAGTTCGGTGGAAAACACCCTGTCCCCTACTATAATTTTATCTACAGGCAAAAGGTCGTCGGATATATCATCGCAAATTCTGTCGAATTTTACATCGAAATGATCTTTTTTTAATATATCCCTCGTTCTTTTCATGGCGGAGTCGCTTTCCCCGCTGTTTTTTATCTCCCTCAATTCGCCCATAAGTTTTTCCGCGGTGGCTTCCACATCGAGCATGAGCTGTTTCGATCTGTAAACCGCTCTGTCATATTCCTTCTTCGATTCCTCAATCAACGTATCGGATTCGCTTTTTGCTTTTCTATAAGCTTCCTTCGCTTTTTTTATCTCGCGTTCCGCGACATTCTTTTTTCTGTTCAGTTCGTCTTTGATCTTTTCAACTTTTTCTATCGCCGCCTCGTATTGCATCCGGCCTTTATCCATATTGCCCTGCGCCGACTCGATGAGTTCGTCGTCAAATCCGAGCCTTTTTGCTATGACCAAAGCGTTGGACCTTCCCGGCATGCCTACAATTAGTCTGTATGTGGGTTTAAGCGTTTTAAGATCAAATTCCGAACTGGCATTTTCCACCCTATCCGTTTCGGTCGCATAAATCTTAAGCTCTCCGTAGTGTGTGGTCGCTATGACCTTGCTGTTCTTTTCTCCGAGCCTTTCAAGAATCGCAACCGCAAGCGCGGCTCCTTCCGCAGGGTCGGTTCCCGCTCCGAGTTCGTCGAGCAATACAAGAGATTTGTCGTTAGCAATATCGAGAATCTCCGCTATGTTCTTTATATGACCGGAAAATGTCGAGAGACTCTGTTCGATACTCTGTTCATCTCCGATATCGACGAGTATGTTTTCAAATACCGATATCTCGCTCTCCTCTTCCGCGGGAATCATAATTCCCGACATCGCCATGAGGGTGAGCAGCCCGACCGTCTTGAGACTAACCGTTTTTCCTCCGGTATTCGGACCGGTAACTATCAGCCGGTCGTAGTCTTCACCTATTTCGATATCTATAGGCACGACGGTTTCCTTCGGTATAAGCGGATGTCTTGCCTTTTTCAGTTTGATCACGCCGTCGGAATTAACTTTCGGAACCACCGACCTCGTCAAAAAAGCATACTCCGCCTTCGCAAGCAATACATCTATATGTATGTACGAATAGAAACTTCTCTCAAGTTCAAATGATATGTCGGCGACTCTTGTCGAAAACTTCATTAAAACCCGGTCGATTTCCCTTTGTTCCTCCGCCTTCAGCTCCATGATTTTAATGTTTGTTTCGACGACCGCCTCGGGTTCCACAAAAAATGTCGATCCGCTCTGCGAGACGTCCAGCACGAGGCCTTTAATGGCGTTTCTGTGTTCCGCTTTTACAGGAACCACCATTCTGCCGCCCCGCATTGTAACCACGGAGTCGCTTAAGTATTTATTTGTTTCTCCCGACTTTATAATGTCGTTGAGTTTGTCGCGAATCGAAGACTCCATTTTCGATATCTTAGCCCTTACGGACGCAAGTTCCCTGCTCGCATTATCGGAGATTTCCTCCTCGCTCAATATCGAGTCGTAGATGTCTCTTTCAAGGGTTTTATCCGTATATAAGTTTTCAAACAGATGTTTTACTTCAGATTTTTCGCCGAATGATAAGTACCATTTCTGAAGCGTTTCGGAGTTTCTGAGCATTTTTCGGACTTTAAGCAGTTCTCCCATCGACAGAATGCCGCTTTTTCTCGATCGGACAGCGATTTCGGTTATACCGGATACTGATGAAATTCCCGGATACCCGCCTTTTTGAAGCATATCAAAAACCGCTCCGGTCAATCGAAGCTCGTTTTCGACGTTTTCCTTTTCCGTCATCGGAATAATGCCTTTTATTTTGTTTTTTGCATCTTCGCTGACTGCGATTTCGCTGACGGAATCGATAATCTTTTCAAATTCAATACGCTCCGAGTACCGCATTATATCGTTTTTCATCAGCTTTCCTCCACAAAATATCCGTCTTTTGAGATGCTCCTGAAATATTCAAGCGTCCTGAATTTCCTGTCGCTCTGTGTTTCGACAAAATCGGATGTTATTTTATTCAACACCCTCAATTTATCCTCCGGGAGCGAGAATGAAAATATCTTTGAAGCATCTTCTTCAACTATGTGCTTCATCGCCAAAAGAACCGAACTGCTGCAGTTCGCCGACAGTCCCGCCGAGTTTATACAATTTCGGCAGTACCAGTTCCCCGCTATAAAATCGAAACAGATTTCAGGCGACAGCGCAACTCCGCAACGATTGCATCCGTCAAGATCCGGCATATAGCCGCAGAGGGTCATCATTCTCAATTCAAATACGGCTTTTACAATCATTAAATCTTTTTTGCCCTCGTTTAACAGATGGAGGGAATTGAGCATCAGACCCAAATATTCCCCTGCATAGTCATCTACAGGGGCTAAAAATCTTATAAGTTCACAAAAATAGACGGCAAGTGAATATCTCTCGATATCGATGGAAAGGGCGTTGAATTTGATGTTCGACTTTGCATCGACAACGGTGTACATATTCTTCCCGGAGTAGAGCTCAAAATTTGAAAAGCTCAGCAAATCACAGGGGGAAGTCAGTTTGCCGCCGGGTTTTAAGGAACCTCTTGCATAGCAGGAGATAACCCCGTTGCCGGTAAGCACGGTAATCACTTTATCGGCATCAGAAGTTTTTGTTTCCCAAATTACCAGTCCGTCTATTGAAATTCTTTTTGTCAATTAATTAAAACCCTGAAAATATTCGTTTATTGCCGTTTCGTTGTTTCTCCAGTCTTCCTTAACCTTTACCCAGCAGGAAAGGTTAACCCTGCTGTCCAGGAACTTTTCGATGTCTATTCTTGCCTCGCTCGCGATTTTTTTGAGTTGCAGTCCGCCTTTTCCGATTATCATTCCTTTATGCGATTTCTTTTCACAAACTATGACCGAGGAAATATCAATGATGTCGGATTTTTCCCTTCTTTGCATATTCTCTACATAAACCGCGCACCCGTGCGGGAGCTCCTGTCTTAAGTTGTTTAAGAGTTTTTCCCGCATAATTTCGGAGATTATAAATTGTTCCGGCTGATCAGTCAGGGCATCCTCTTCAAACAGATGCGGTCCTTCTTTTGCATATTTCCCCAACCCGTCGAAAAGCAAATCGACATTTTCACCGTTGAGAGCGCTCAGGCTTATACCTTTGGAAAAGCCGTACCTTTCCGATATCTCTTTCTCCCACAAACGAAGTTTTTCTTTATCTTTTGCAATATCGGATTTATTTATTACAAGCAGATAAGGCGTCTCTCTCGCCTTTATCATATTCAAAAGTTCTATTTCAATCGCATCAAGGTCTTCCTTGGGATAGGTTACGAAGAGTATAACATCGACGTCATCGAGCGAATCGACAATCGAACGGCGCATTCTGTCGCCCAGTCTGTTTTTCGGCTTGTGAAATCCCGGCGTGTCAAGGAATATATACTGCAATTCGTCAATAGTTAAAACGCCCATTATGCGATTTCTCGTTGTCTGAGGTTTTGACGAGATTATCGCCAAATCCTCTCCGATAAACCGGTTCATGAGCGTCGATTTTCCGACATTGGGTTTTCCGACTATTGCCGCAACCAATAATTTAGATTCAAACACTCGCTTTACTCCAAAACATAGTTAAATCCCCTTGAAAGACCGAGTTGCTTAAGCACGGTTTCTTCTTTCTCCCTCATGTGGACTTCGCGCAGTCCGCCCTCCTCGTGATTGTATCCGAAAAGATGAAGCATGGCGTGAACCATCAGGTAGCCGACTTCGCGCTGTAGCGAATGGTTGAACTTTTCAGCCTGCTCCACCGCTTTTTCAATGGAAATCACGATGTCGCCGAGCGGCACAATCTCAATATCTTTGGGAATATCATCAAAGTTGCCGTCTTCATACAGCGGAAAAGACAAAACATCCGTCGGATAAGACTTATTAAGGTATTCCTCATTGAGCTTTTTTATCTCTTCGTTGTCGATAAGCGTTACGCTGACCTCAACGGAGTATGGAAAATTCTCATTCTCAACAACGGCATTACAACACCTTCTTATAAGGAGTCTTGTTCCGGACGGAACTTTTACCTTCGTCTGAGCATCGGTAATATAGACTTTATTGGCCATGTCTCTTTCCTCCCTGTCTCCTCAAGGTGTCCTTCTCATAAGCTTTTACGATATCCGCAACGAGCTTAAAGCGGACAACATCCTTTTCGGTAAACAGAACTTTTTCAATTCCGTTAATGTTTTTTAATACCTTCATGGCATCCACCAAACCGGAAACCTTGTTATCACTCAGGTCGATCTGCGTCACGTCGCCGTTAACGACCATCTTTGATCCGGAACCGAGTCTGGTCAGGAACATCTTCATCTGTTCGCGGGTTGTGTTTTGCGCTTCGTCCAAAATGACGAATGCGTTTTCAAGCGTTCTTCCTCTCATATATGCAAGAGGGGCCACTTCAATAACGCCTCTCTCGAGCTGTTTCTGATACCCTTCCGCACCCATCATATCAAACAGAGCATCGTAGAGCGGTCTGAGATAGGGATCGACTTTATTCTGAAGGTCTCCCGGGAGAAACCCGAGACTCTCCCCCGCTTCCACGGCAGGTCTTGTAAGAATTATCCTTGTAATTTCGTGGTTCTTAAGCGCTTTTACCGCCATGGCAACCGCCAGATAGGTTTTTCCCGTACCGGCGGGACCCACACCGAAAACTATATAATTATTTCTGATAGCTTCGACATATCTTTCCTGCCCGACAGTTTTCGGCTTAACGGCTTTTCCTCTGTTTGTAACTACGATCGTTGAGCCGTTGAGCTTTGTCAAGTCGCCGTCTTCTTTTGATTTTGCGAGCTTTACGGCATAGATTACGGCCTGTTCGTCTAAAGTTCCGTTTGTTTTAAGCAACGTTTTCATTGCTTCCACGGTTCGCTGAGCGGCATCGACGCAATCCGGCTCTCCCACGAGAACTAAATTGCACCCTCTGCCGGTGGCGACAACGGAAAATTCCCGCTCAATGTAATCTAAATTTCCGTCCAGATTTCCATAAATTGCTTTAGCAATTTCCTGGCTCGGCATTTCAATTTCTCTTTCGACCATTAAGCAACCTTTCTATATTTATTAAACAAGCATTATATCATACTGACGTTACAAAACAAGATATTTTGTGAGAATATTACGAAATATTTGATATAATATGATAAAATATGTCTTTATTTTATATTATTATACTTTTTAACTCTACTTTACGCTTCTTGATTTTTTAATTGTTGAATGTATAATCATAAAAAAGAATAATCAGCGAGGTATATTTTGTGTAAAAAGAAATCGAAACTCTTCAGTTCAAATATCACTCCGGCATGCGAATATTGCGAATACGGCAAAGACGCTGCGGATCATGAAATGGTGCTCTGCTCGCGTATTGGTGTCGTGTCTCCGTATTTCAGATGTAAAAAATTTAAATATTCTCCCGTAAGAAGAACTCCGAAGGAACCTCCAAAGATTCCCGAGATGGATCCCGTCGACTTTTCACTGTAATAAAAAACCGGTCTGCAACTCAAGTACAGACCGGTTTTGTTTATAAAAATTATTCTGCTCTGACCGGAACTATCCTGCCTTCCTTATCGAGGATAAAGAGAGTGTTCCCCCTTACGGTATGCGTCTTAAGATAGCTGAACCAGGCGGAATACCCCGAAGGCGAAAGGTGCATGCCGTCGCCTGCATTATATTCTCTGACAAGATAACCGTCTTCACCCGCCAAAGCGGAATAGGTATCGAGAAAGTATATGCCCTTTTCAATGGCGAGCTGTTTAATAAGGTCGTTGTAGTATGCGACCCGTTCCTTGACATAGCTTGAATTTCTGGCGGCAAGATCTGCGGTTACTGGAGGAACCGACTGGAGTATGATGTTTGTATCCGGATTTGTAAATTTAATCTGGTCCACCAAGCCCGCGTAGCCTTCAATAAGCACTTCGGGTTCGGAATAGTTCAGACCGTTATGTCCCAGCATGATGTAGACTTTTCTCGTTCCAAGATAGCTTACCGCCTCCGAAACTATTAGATTTCTTCCGTCGGCCGTCAAATAGACCGGCTGGGATTGTGCGGTTCTCGGGTTTAGCCCCTTCATTGACATAACTTCAAAATGCTGACCCACATTATATATTTTCCAACCCTCGGTGAGGGAATCTCCGACAAAAGCCGCATCCGCAAAATACTCGTCCCCCACTTCGGAGGAAGCTTCCAGTTCAACGCCGAAATTCTCCATCTCCGGTTCCGGCTCCACTGCGATTGTCGGAACCAACATCGGTTTTGACGGAGGTATATTTTCGGAAAAAATCTTTTTACCGTTCATCGCCTCAAGTCTGTCTTTGAATAAGATGGCGCCAAAAAACACCACTCCGGCTAAAAGAACCGGAATGGAACCTCTAAAAAGGGTTCTGAAAAAATTTTCTCTCTTTACCGTAACTTCCAAATTCAAAAACCTCCGTTAGGATAAATTATAACACCAACATTCAAATTTGTAATCATTAAATTTCTTTGCCCTTGACTAATCCGTGCAAACTGGATACTATAAACTTCGATTAAGCTACTGTGGCTCAATGGCAGAGCAGCTCACTCGTAATGAGCAGGTTGTCGGTTCGATTCCGACCAGTAGCTCCAAGAACAAAAACGCGGTTATCGATACCGAAGTATCGATAACTGCTTCTTTTATGTTCGGCAAAAGAAGAATTAACTTGAAACAATTATATATTTATATATAATATATGTGCTTAAATTTCACAAAATGCAAAGAGCATCGAACCTTTTTAGAATCAAAAGCAAGAACGAATATATCTGAGGTATGCGGTGCAAATTCTTATCGGTAAGAGGTTATGGATTATACTTTGTTATTGTCGATTCTGTATTTTGTCTGCGGTTTCATGTATATGGGATTCGGCACTTATGCAACAGATAAAAACGTAAAAAGCAGGATTAACTTATTGTATATAGTCCTTATGGCTTCAATGGCTTGCTGGGCGTGCGCATTTTCCGTTATGGTTTCAGCACCCACGCCGGAAGAAAGCGTATTTTGGGGATGTCTTTCCGTCTTCGGTTGGGGAATTTTTTACAGTATCCTCCTCCACTTTGTTATTCTCCTTACAAGAACCAAATTTAGATTAAACAAGTTTATCGTGCTCACCATAATTTATCTGCCTGCCGTGATAAATATACTTCTTTTTGCTCCCTTCGGATTTCTGGCGGAGAAACAATTTCAAATGGTGAAAACCGATATAGGCTGGTTAAACATACTACCTGTCAACGCGGGCAACATCTGGTATATAACATATTACCTTGTGTTTACCTTCGTTCTTTTTTTATTGCTTATTCGATGGTGGAGAAAACTTGAACCAAACGACCCTCAAAAGCGGCAGGCGGCATATTTCCTGTTATCCTTATGCTTCCCTCTCGTCATGGGAATATCAACGGAAACGATACCCGACATTCTCGGAAAAGGGCCTCTTCCCGAATTAACCGTAGTATATCTGATGGTCCCGGTAGCAATGCTCTTTTCAACATTGAGAAAGTCAGGCCTGCTTCTTGAAAAACCCGTTGTAGTATCCGTGTCTCTAAAAAGCAATCAGCTCGCAGACGCAGACCGGTTTCGCATGTTCCGAACGGTCGCATCCATTTTTATTACAGGCAGTTCGGTATCGTTTTTCATAGGATATTTTGCTATGAAAAGAACTTCGGTAGATGAGCTTCTCCTCTCCGGAGCTTTATTATCACTTGGACTTTTCATAAGAATTATACCGCGCATTACGAAAAACCATACCACTCAGAATACCCTGTTTCTTATTGCGGGAGCGCTCAGTTTATTTTATCTTATGCAAAGAAATGTCGAAACGGGCGCGGTGACGATATGGTCGATATATATATTGTTCTTCATGTTTACCGTCATCCTCGACAGTAAAATCCATCTCACTATCTATACCGGATTGGTAATACTAATTCAAATTGCTTTTTTGATATTTTACCCGGATGTCACCGTCATCATTGATGCAAATGCCTATCTGACAAGAGTCGCTCTCGTCATACTCACTTATTTTGCCGTGAGACAATTGGCAAACGAATATACAATAAAGCTTGAGGCTCACAAAAAGCTTATAAAAGAGCAACAGGTTATTGAAACCATTTCCACCAGTTTTATTACGGTCAGCAGTGAAAACGTCCGGCATAAGGTTGACAATATGCTGGAAATGTCCGCCGAAGTTCTTGACTTTGATTACGCATATTTGATTAAATTCAGTGCGGGTTATGAGGATGCAAATGTTCTCAGCACATATTCGAAAAATAATGAGAGCGATTCACTTCCCTATCACCCGGGAATGAAATTAAAAACAGCCGATCTGCCCTTGGCAAAAGCTCTGATTGAGCGCGGCACGCCATTGAAGTGTGAAGACATCATAAACAACCCCCTTAATACGTGCGAGGGAACGAGGAACTTCCTAATTACAAGAGGTATAAACTCCTTTTTTGCATTTCCGTTGCAGATCGAAGAACAAATAGAAGCAATGCTTGTCTTTGAATACTACGATGGGAGCAATAAAAACGTCAGCGAAAACCGTTCTTATTTTTTTAACATGCTTATAAATATTTTGAGGGATTCAAGAAAGAAGACTCTGTACGAAAAAATGATATATGACGTCGCTTATTTTGATGAAACCACAAAATTGGCTAACAGGAGCATGTTTATAAAAACGCTTGAGGAATGTATAAGCGACAAAAAAGAAACGGGAAAAATTGCGGTTTTAAATATTGAACTCTCGAACATGAGGATGATTAAGGACACCTATGGCCATAATATGGTCGAGCAGGTAATGTTGAAATCCGCGGCAATTCTCAAAGATCTCCTGTCGACCTCATGCACTCTCGCAAGAACAAACGACGGGGAGTTTGCCGTTCTTTTACCCGACGTGGAAAGCACAGAACGGATAGAAGCCTGCGCAAACAGATTGATTGCCGCTTTTTCCAATCCCATATCTACCGATCTGGAGATAGAAGCTTTATTTGTTGTTCCCCGCATAGGCGTATCCGTGTATCCGGATGACGGAAAAGACGTAAGAACTATTATTAAAAACGCCGATCTGGCGGGATATGAAGCGATTAGAAACAATGAGGATGTTGTTTTTTATGCAAATCAATTGGAAGACCACATTGCGGAAAACACCCTGCTCACGAACAGGCTTTTTAAATCGCTTCAAAACGAAGAGTTTTTCTTGGAGTTTCAACCTCAAATCAGCTGTGAAACGGAAAAAACCACCGGGATTGAAGCTTTGCTCAGGTGGACGACCGACGGCAGGAGAGTGCCGCCGGATAGATTTATTCCCATCCTCGAACAGACCGGATTGATTTACGATGTGGGACTCTGGGTGCTGAAACAAGCGCTAAAAGAACATAACAGGCTTATTTCAAAGGGATTTGCTCCCATTCGCATTTCGGTAAACCTGTCGGTTGTGCAATTTGAAAATGATGATTTTATTTCCGATTTTGCAAAAGTCATTGAGGAAAGCCGTGTTGACCCGAAATATATCGAGATGGAGATCACAGAGAGTTTGTTCTCCAAAGACCCCGAGGATGTGATTAAAAAATTATACGCGTTGAAAGGGTTGGGAGTGCGTTTGTCTATAGATGATTTCGGCAGAGGCTACTCTACGTTAAGCCGGTTAAAAATGGTGCCTTTTGACAGATTGAAAATAGACAAGGAAATCATAGATTTCATCGATTCAGGGGGCGAAGGTGCTCAATTAACTGAAAATATTGTTTCAATGGCCCGTATTTTCAAAGCGAACGTTACGGCTGAAGGCGTGGAAACAAAAGAGCAGGCGGATTTTCTCAAAAGCATAATCTGCGATGAGATACAGGGCTACTATTATTCAAAACCGCTATCACCGCAGGCATTGGAAGAATTTCTCAAAGAAGAATCCGCTTAATCAGGCGCTTTATCAATCATTAAGACATTATTTAAAACTGACGGCAAAGGGTATATCCGGCGTCGTCTTTTTTAGTGCAAATCATAAAAAAGCCCTCTTTAAATTTATATAGGATATTGTCTCATGTTATTGTAAAAGGTATTGATTTCATATTATTATGTATTCAGACATCATAATTTACGGTTTCACGAGGAGGATTTATGGCTGTTAAATGTCCCTCATGCGGGGGTAAAATGGCCTTTCAGGTGCCGACGCAATCCCTGAAATGCAGTTACTGCGAAAGCGATATGCAAATCGAGGACTACACTCTTTCGAACGAAGCGGAAGTAAGTAAAGATACCTACACGGTAACGATATACGGTTGTCCGGACTGCGGGGCCGAGCTTTCCGCTCCCGACGACCAGACGGTCGCTTACTGCTCATACTGCGGGGGCGAATCAAATCTTACAATGAAGCAGGAGGAGGCAGTAAAACCCGCGCGGATAATTCCGTTTAAGATTTCAAAGGAAAATGCTGTAAAAACTTATGAGGACGCTCTTAAAACGCGCATATATGTTCCGAAGGAACTCAAAGAAGGCAGGCATATAAACGACTTCAGAGGCATATACATCCCCTATCTGAGTTATGAGGTTGACATTCCGGAGAACGCTCTCAGGCTAAATGCAACTAAAAAATATACAAAGGGCAATTGGGATTATCACGAGGAATATGTGATAGACACCGCAGTAGGCGGAACTGTAAAGGGCATGAGCTTTGATGCATCGGCTATGTTCGACGACAGCATCGCGAGAGAAATCTCCCCTTTCAACACAAGTGAACAGAGAGACTTTAACGAGGCATATATCGCCGGATTTTATTCGGATAAACTGACAACTCCCCCCGAAACCTACGCCGATACGGTTGAGGAAACGGCTGTGGAAGCATTCTACAGCGACATCGGCGAAAGAGCCGGAGGCGTTAAAGTCACGGCTCCGAGAGATTATCAGGAGAAAAAAATGCTGACCGGCATCAGCGGTTTCAGGTACAAGGTTGACCTCTTTCCGGTTTGGTTCCTGACATGGAAAAACAAGAACAGGGTGGCATATTCCGTTATGAACGGTCAGACAGGAAAACTTTCTATGGACATCCCGGTTGATAAAAAGGCGTTTTTCAGGGTTTCTGGAATTATGACAGCCGTTTTGTTTTTAATTTTGTCGTTTATTCCGATGTTTATACTTCCGAAAACAATCTCTTTAATCGCCGCCGTCTTCCTGATAATATCTTCCATCGTTCTTTCAAGTGAAATCAAAAAAATCTATTACAGAGAAAATCATATTTTCGATGTGGGAAATGTGCATTTCAATAAAGATAAACAGGTAAGGAAAAAACCCGTATCAGCCGGAAGAAAAAATCCCATGCGCAGAGTATCCGCATTTCTCTTTTTAGTGGTGTTAGTCTTCATTTTTGTAAAGATGGATTTTCCTTTCTACATCATAGGCAATATAATTACTTCGCCGGTCTATGCCATAGCTTTATTTATCCAGATTATTCTTTTAATATTGATGCTCGGAAGAATTTCGAAAATTGAAAAAAAGACCGCTTTCATACCGATGCTTATCGGGATTTTAGCACTCGGAACGGGATTGATAATATGGGTATTTAACCCCGCATACGATTACTGGTACTACGGATTGGCAATTCTCTGTTTTTTGGCAATGCTGGGCAACATGATTTCAATGATTAATTATTTGAACTATCTGACCACCAGACCTGTTCCGGACTTCTTCAGAAGGGAGGGCGCGGACCATGGTAAATAAAAAAAGATATCTTGCGATACTGCTCACATTTATTGTTGCGTTTATTATTACGGTTCCCGTTTTTGCAAACGGAGAACAGTTATTAAAGTACACCGCCGATAACGGCAATATGGTCGTAATCGATGATTCCGCGGATCTTCTCAGCGAAATTGAAGAGGAGCAGCTGCTCGCGAATATGAAAGAAGTGACGGAGTACGGACATGCGGCTTTTGTCACCGTCAATGAAAATATACATACGGCGGAGTATCTCGCGGAAAACACATACTTCACGCTTTTCGGTGCTCAATCCGGAACGCTTTTCCTGATAGACATGGACAACAGAATGATTCAGTTCTACTCCGACGGCAGTTTTGCAAAGACGATAAACAACACGAGATCGTACGAGATTACCGACAACATCTATAAATTCGCAAGTAAAGAAGAGTATTTCGAATGCGCAAACGAGGCTTTCAATCAAGTTTTAATACTCCTTAGAGGCGGAAAGATATCCGTACCGATGAGACATGTGACAAATGCGCTCATGGCCGCAGGTCTCGGTTTATTGATTAACTTTTTATTGGTTACAATAAACAGAAAGAGAAATGTTTCGATTAGGGAAATCGACAGAAAGCAGGTAGTCGAAGGCGCAGGTATTGCGGACAGAACCGATTTTATCAAAGTAATAAACCCGGTTATGATATCGCAGAGAAGAAGCCGTCACTCCGATTCCTCATCCTCCGGCGGAGGCGGAGGCGGCGGAGGCGGCGGAGGAGGCGGGGGCGGAAGCTCCGGCGGTCACTCTTTTTAACGGATAAACGAATTATTAAGAGGATAAAAGCAACATATAATTTGCAACTTAGTCCCCTTCTTTCGAGGGGATTAAGTTTTTAACGCGAACATATTTCGCTTGTCTCCCCGCGGTCTTCACTCCCCCCGTCGTCAGGACAAACTTCGCTTTGTTCAAATAGATATTTTATCACTCCCCCCGGCTCGACTCCGCCGACCCACCCCCCTCGTACCCACAGGGCACAGGTTATCTGAGGGGGGCTTTGTAGCTATTCGCTAAAGCTAAAACCTTTTCCTGAGGCTCCCTCTGACCGAGGGAGCTGGTTTCGAAGAAACCTGAGGGAGGGTAGAAATTTAGATATACTCATTCTATTTATAAGAAGCTTGTTACAATGTAATGCTCTTTCGCTTGTCACTTTGCGGTATTCACTTCCCTCGTACCCGCAGGGCACAGGTACTCACAGAGCACAGGTAGTCTGAGGGGGGGCTTTTTGGCTATTTATAATATTAAGTAAATTATTATTTTATTAAACCTTTAAATAATAATCGCATCGGCGTTTAGAAAAGTTCTCGGTGAGGCTTTATCTTTCTTATTCGTACGAAAATACTACCCGTCTTTAAAAAAGCAAAAAAATCAGCTAATCGAGTTAAAACTTTTCAGCCGAAGCTTAAATCCGTTTAGGGGTATGGGGAGAGTCGGAACTCCCCATGTTTTGCATACTTTTGCAGTCAAAAGTATGAATTATCCCTCCCTCGTCGTCAGGACAAACTGCGCTTTGTTGTTTTTTTCTCCCCCGGTTCAGGCTTCGCCTTCACCACCCCCCTCGAATTCTGAGGGTCTTTGGGGTTCTTCGTTTAATGGACAAAATCCGTAGTTTATATTAAAGTAATTAATAATTATTTCGTGATTATAAAATTTGAATGTTTTTTTGCTTTCATATATCCGAATTGTTATATATAATGTAAGACAGTTCGTGATAATTTTAACAAGTATCGGGAATAAGACTCTGCATCGGGAGGAATAAATATGAAATACAGTCTCATACTGTCAACCATATTTTTCCTTTTAGGTTTTTTTTATATGGTATTAGGCGCCTATACGGTTGCTTCCAACACAAAGAGCGGTACCAACAGGCTGTTTTTAGTATTAACAAGCTCAATGGCTGTCTGGGCATTTACATGTTCGATTTCAAACTCGGCGCCGACCGCTGAGTTCAGCGCTTTTTGGGCATGTTTATCCGTTTTCGGCTGGGGCGTTTTTTATAACATTCTCCTGCATTTTACCTTAATCATGACAAACAGCAGATTCCGGCCGAAAAGCACCGGCAAAATAATTCTATTCTACCTGCCCGCTGCAATAAATATAATTTTATTTGCGCCCTACGGAATTCTTGCGGAAAAACAGTATAAAATGGAGCAGACCGATTTCGGATGGAGAAATACGCTCCCCGCAAATTTAGGGCAGCATTGGATCAATACATACTACATTATTTATTTATCCATTACTTTTACATTGCTTATCCGCTGGTTGAGAAAGCTTGAGCCCAAATCCCCTCTCAGGCGTCAGGTGAGACATTTTATTTTATCCATGATTTTCCCCTTTATTGCGGGTACGATAACGGATATTATGCCTGAATATCTGGGATTAATCCGGATTCCGAAAATCGCAATCACATTTTTGTTTGTTCCCACATACGTTTTATACAGGACATTAAAAAAACACGGCATTCTTCTCGATAGAGAGAGGGAGGAATTCTCGCCCGCAGTTTCCGGCAGTTTATCGGGGATTGCTATATCGGAAGAAAGCAGATTCCGTTTGTTCGAAACTGCTACCGCTGCATATATAGCCGGCGCATTGGGGTCATTTTATACGGGGTATTTTCTTGCCGGGAATGATATAGTGCCCGAGTTTATTCTCGCCTTTTCCGTGTTTGTTTTCGGCGTAACTTTAAGGTTTGTGCCGTATATAATAAAAAATCCCGCCGTACAGAATACCGTCTTTCTGATAACAGGCATAATCGGCATGTTTTTCTTTATAATTACCAACATCAGAACTGCAGCGGTAACGATATGGTCTGCTTATATAATAATTCTCCTGTTTACGGTTGTCTTTAACAGTGAAGTTCATGCGCTCATCTTTTTAGGGGCAGTCCTGCTGACTCAGATAGTTCTTTGGATACTTTACCCGAGGGTGGAAGTTATTATCGACGGTGAGCATTATTTAAAAAGAATTATTATTATCTCGCTTTCCTTCTATGCCGTGCGATACCTCTCGAATGAATACAAATCAAAACTGCAGGGTTATCAAAGGTTTTCAAGGGAACAGGAAATGCTTGAAAAAGTTTCCTCCAGTTTTATTTCCATCAGCAGTGAAAACGGCAAAGAAAAAATTGACAAGATGTTGGAAATAATTTCCGAAATATTAAGGTTCGACTATGCATATATAATCAGATTCGGCGCGGATTACAAAGACGCAACATTCATGAATATGTATGTAAAAGATCCCAGGAATAAATCATCTCCCTTTAAGGCGGGTATGAAGCTTAAAACATCGGATTTGCCGATATTAAAGTCATTGATAGCTCAAAACGCCCCTATGCTTTGTGAAGATTTAACAGGTATTTCTTTTGAAGAAACCGAATATCAAAAAAGCTTTTTCCTATCGAGAGGAATAAAGTCATTCTTCGCACTGCCGATTACGGTCGATAACAGCATGTCCGGGATTTTTGTCACTGAGTACTGTGAGAAAAGCGATAGAAGATTTACGGAAGGCCGGCTGCACTTTTTAAAAATTATTGCAAATATCCTCGGAGATGCGAGGAGAAAGCTTCTTTACGAAGAGATGTTATATAACTTCGCATATTTCGACGAAGTTACGAAACTTGCAAACAGAAACATGCTGAAAAGAAAACTGACGGAAATGATATCCGATAATAAAGAAGATAATAAAATAGCGGTTTTGGAGATAGAACTCGAGAATCTGAGGATGATAAACGACACCTTCGGCCACGCCGTGGGCGAACAGGTAATGATAGAATCGGCTAATGTTCTGAAAAATCTGTTGAAGGACTGCTGCTATTTGTCGAGAACGGGAGAAGGAAGCTTTACCGTCGTATTATCCGAAGTAACAGTCGCCGAGCAGATAGATGAATGTGCAGGAATACTGCTGTCTTCTTTTTCTCATCCGATAGCTACGGAATCGGGGGTCGAGGCGTTATTTGTAATCGCACGCATCGGGATATCCGTTTATCCCGATCACGGAATGGATGCGGATTCACTTTTAAAGAGCGCAGATTTGGCAGTTTATGAAGCGAGAAATACTGAAAGGGACTATGTCATCTATACCGACAGACTTGAGGGCGATATCGCGGAGACCACGCAACTCACGAACAAGCTCTTCCGATCGCTTGAGAATAAAGAATTTTTACTGGAGTTTCAGCCTCAGATAAGCTGCGAAACCGAAAAAACTGTGGGAATTGAAGCTCTTCTCAGATGGACTACCGACGACAACAGAAGAATTCCTCCCAACAGATTTGTACCCATACTCGAACAGACGGGACTGATTTATGATGTCGGACTCTGGGTGCTTGAAGAATCGTTAAAAGAGCAGAAAGAGCTTGTTGAAAAAGGGTTCCCTCCCCTTAGAGTTTCGGTAAACCTGTCGATTGTGCAGTTTGATGGGGAAAATTTCATTTCCGATTTTACAAGGGTTATAAAGGAAAGCGGTGTGGATCCTAAATATATCGAGCTTGAGATAACGG
>JAAYNJ010000023.1 GCA_012520915.1 Oscillospiraceae bacterium | reverse complement strand
CTCTTGTTGTGTCTCATTTGTTTGCCTTCAGGATTGAGACAAATCTCAGAAAACGAGGTATCGACGGGCTCACAAGCGCAAGTTTTAAATTTTTCGATGTAAATTCGTCGGGCAGAGTAAGGAAATTAATTGACGACAACGCAGCACAAACTCACATGGCGGTCGCTCACCTTATTCCCGACAACATCGGCGCCATGATAACCCCTGTTCTCGTTCTGATACTCGGATTTTTTATAAGCCTTAGGGTGGGGTTAATTTTAGTTATTTTAACATTGATAAGCTTAATTTTAATGAAATTTATGATGGGTGAAGAACAGTTTATGAAAACCTATCAAGCTTCTTTGGAGAAATTGAGCTCTGAAACGGCTGAGTACATAAGGGGAATACAGGTTGTAAAGATTTTTGGCGTTGATGTTAGGAGTCTTAAAGCATTGAATACTGCCATTAAGGAGTATGCGCAAAACGCACTCAATTATTCGCTCAGCTGCAAAGTGCCGTATGTGCTTTTTCAGATGATGTTTTTTGCCGTTGTTGGATTTTTAATTCCTCTGATACTTTTATTTGCAGATTTAGAGGGTAACCTGAAACTCCTCAGTTTGGAACTTATCATGGTATTCTTCCTGAGCGGGGTTCTGTTTACCTACATAATGAAAGTAATGTATCTCTCCATGTATATTTTTCAAGCTCAGGATGCGGTTTCAAAACTTGAGAATCTTTATGAAGAGATGCGGGAAGACACCCTCAATTTCGGAGACAGAACGGAGTTTGCCAATTATGATATTGAATTTAATAATGTCAGTTTCGGATATAAAAAAGATAGTTTAATACTGGAAAATCTGAGTTTTAAATTGAAAGAAAACAGGTTCTATGCTTTGGTCGGTCCCTCGGGTTCCGGGAAAACGACTATTGCTAAACTGATCTCCGGTTTTTATAACGTAAACTCCGGAGAGATAAAAATCGGTGGCGAGAATATTACATCATACAGCAAAGAAGCTCTCATCGATAAAATTGCGTTCGTTTTTCAGGATTCAAAACTGTTCAAAACCACAATTTATGAAAACGTTGCCCTTGCAAACAAAGATGCAAGCCGTGAAGAAGTCCTTGAAGCCATGCGTCTTGCAGGCGTTGACAGCATAGTGGAAAAATTTAAAGACAAAGAGAATACGATAATCGGATCCAAGGGAGTTTACCTGTCGGGCGGAGAAAAGCAAAGAGTTGCAATTGCAAGAGCAGTTCTCAAAGATGCCGGGATTGTAATTTTCGACGAGGCAAGTGCGGCGATAGACCCCGACAACGAGCACGAATTACAAAAGGCGTTCTCCAATCTTATGAAAGAAAAAACTGTAATTATGATTGCACACAGATTAACAACTATAAGAAATGTTGATGAAATTTTGGTCTTGGATGGCGGAAAAATAATTGAGCGGGGGAGCGACAAGGAACTCATGGGGACGGATTCGGTTTATAAGCATTTTCAAGAAACATATAAAATCGCAAATGAGTGGAGGGTTGCAAATGAAGGCGTTATATAAGAAAAGCTTTGCCCTGACTGATCGTGGGGCGGACGATCTCATAAGGTCCAGCATTACGGTGTTTTTTACATACTTTATAAATATGCTCCCCGCAATGCTCCTTATGCTGTTCTTTGATAAAACACTTCTCAGCACCGGCAGAGACAATGCGGTATATTATGTTGTTTCTATCGTGATTATTGCTGCGGTATATGTGGTTTTGAGTCTGGAATACAACTCTCTTTTTAATGCAACCTACAGGGAAAGTGAGAATTTGAGGATTGATATAGCAAGAAATATCAGCGACCTGCCCCTTTCGTACTTTTCTAAGCACGATTTGACAGACCTTGCACAGACCATTATGTCGGATGTTGCGACTCTTGAGCATGCCCTGTCACATGCTATTGCGAAAATTTTAGGATTTGCCGGATTTTTTGTTTTGATTTCCGTTATGCTTCTCGCAAACAATTTAAAACTCGGGCTCTGTGTTATTTCTCCGATTGTAGTTTATTTTGTGCTTCTGTTAATCTCTAAAAAGGTTCAAACTGCCAGCTTTCATAAATCTTACGAAAAGCGTCGTAAAAACTCCGACAGCTTCCAGGAGGCTATAGAACTTCAAATGGAGATACAGAGCTTTGGAATGGCCGATGATATAAAGAAAAAACTTTATAGAGAAGTTGAAGAAGGTGAAAAAATTCAAATTTCTTCTGAATTTGTGGGTGTTTCCATTATTGGTTTGGCAGGGCTTATTCTTTACATCACACATATTCTGGTAATTGTAGTGGGAACAATACTACTTGCCAACGGAGAGATTAACATTTTGTATTTTCTGGGATATCTGCTTGCCGGGATTAAGATAAAAGAGGGTGCGGAAGCAAACGCCATGAATCTGGCGGAACTATTTGTAGTGGATTCTGCCGTTAAAAGGATTAATGAAATCCGGAGCGCTGAAAGACAAGGTGGAGAGGACAAAGAGCTGTCCGAATTCGACATCGAGCTCAAAAATGTGGCTTTTTCATACGATGACAATACGGAAGTTTTGGAAGACATAAGCTTTACGGCAAATCAAAACGAAGTTACAGCAATCGTAGGAAAAAGCGGATGCGGAAAGACCAGCATCTTGAGACTTGTTTCGAGGCTGTACGATGTGAACGGCGGTGAAATATTAATTTCGAATGAGGATATTAAAAACATTTCCACGAGAACTCTATTCAACAAGGTTTCTATTGTGTTTCAGGATGTAACACTTTTTGATACTTCCGTTCTGGAAAATATAAGAATCGGAAAGACGGGTGCAAGCGATGAGGAAGTAAAAAGGGCTGCGAAGCTTGCAAATTGCGAAGAGTTTATCGAAAAACTGGAGAACGGATACGACACATTGATTGGCGAAAACGGAGCAAATTTGTCGGGCGGGGAAAGGCAAAGGCTTTCCATCGCAAGGGCATTCTTAAAAGATGCACCGATTATTATTCTGGACGAAATTGTGGCGTCTTTGGATGTGGATAATGAAAAGAAAATTCAAGAGAGTTTAAATAAGCTCACGAAAAACAAAACAGTGTTAATCATATCCCACAGGCTTAAATCTATTCAAAATGTGGATAAAATAGTCGTCATCGACAACGGAAGGGTAGAGTCGGAAGGAAAACATGAAGACCTGCTGAAAACCTCAAAAATTTATAAAGATTTAATTGATAAAACCGCTTTAGCCGAAAACTTTGTTTACTGATAAGTATTTTTTAAAAGGAGTAATGAAATGAAGAATAATAAAAAGCTGACAGTTAAGGATCTCGTGACAATCGGTATATTTACAGTTGTATATTTTGTTGTTATGTTCGGTGTGGGGATGATAGGAATGGTGCCGATTTTATTCTTAATATACCCAACTATATTGGGTGTTGTAACAGGCACGATTATCATGCTTTTTATGGCAAAAGTTCAAAAGCCGTGGGCTATATTTATCCTGGGAATGATTTCCCCCCTTCTGATGTTCAGCATGGGACACACATACATATTGCCTGTTCATTCGATAATAGTTATGACGATTGCGGAGCTATTAAGAAAAGCCGGGGAGTACAAATCGTTTAAATATAATATGTTTTCCTTTGCCGTTTTTAATACATGGATATGCGGATCTATTATGCAGATGCTGCTGGTAAAAGACAGATACCTCGAGATGACTGTTTCAACGATGGGTGAAGAATTTGCGGGAAGTATGGAAAAAATTGTAACTTTCCCCAATATGGCGCTGGTCTATCTCGGTGCAATTTTAGGTGGGATTGTTGGGGCATATATAGGCAAAGTGTTCTTGAAAAAGCATTTTGAAAAAGCGGGTATAGTATAAATGCTGGATTATGAGGAAAATCCGTATAACCCCAACCCCGTTACCAAGCTTTTCACGACTTTTCTATTCGGCCTTACTGCGTTTCATCAAATCAACATTTTATTTGAGTGGGGAGCAGTTCTTTTACTTTCGTTTATTTTTTATAAAAACGGATTTATAAGAGATGCCATAAAAAATATAACAAGCTTTGGACTGCTCTGCCTTTTACCCAACCTCACTGTTATTCAAAGTGCACATTTTATTCTGAAGATGTTTCTTATGTTGCTTCTTATGTATAGAATTTTTTATTTCCCTGTTACTTCGGGGAAACTACTGGTAAAAACTTCGGATGTGGGAAGCGTCATATCTTCTATGGACAAGTTAAAACTCCCCCGAGCAGTCTCGATACCGGTTGCGGTAATGTTTCGGTTTTTCCCCTCTTTTAGAGAGGAAAGACGCAATATTAAGCTTGCGATGAAGATAAGAGGCATCGACTTCAAAAATCCTCTTGCATATATTGAACATGTAACGGTGCCTTTGCTTATTATGTCGTCCAACATTTCCGACGATATTTCAAAAGCGGCGGAAACAAGGTGCATTGCTAATCCTATAAAAAAGACCCGGTACATTCCTCTTAAAGTAAAATTCATTGATTTTTTATACACGGTTTTGGTTTTAGCGATATTGGTAGGAGGATTGTTGTGGTAGAAATAAAAAACATATCCTTATCCTATAAATCGGATGAAATAGTCTTAAACGGTATTTCACTAAGAGTAGAAAAAGGGGAATGTATACTTTTTGCAGGTCGAAGCGGCAGCGGAAAATCTTCAATAATAAATTCAATTAACGGTTTGGCAGCCAGGTGCGACGGTGCCATTATAGACGGCGATATAAAAATAGCCGGTAATGATATAAAAAATCTCGAACTCTATGAAATATCGATGTTGGTATCAAGTGTTTTCCAAAACCCCAAAACCCATTTTTTTAATGTGAATACAACACTTGAGTTGTTGTCATATTTGGAAAATATCGGGCTCTCAAGAGAAGAAATGGATAAACGACTGTCTGATATGTTGGAAGTTTTTCCTATCAAGCATCTTTTAAACCGGGATATTTTTATGCTGTCCGGCGGAGAGAAACAAATCCTTTCGATAGCGGCAAGCTATATATCAGGAACGAACATAGTTGTGCTGGATGAGCCTTCGTCCAATCTGGATGGTGAGAATATTCAGATTGTTAGCGAGATGCTCGCAAAACTAAAAAACAAAGGCTTAACAATTTTGGTCTGCGAGCATAGGATTTTTTATCTGATGGATATTGTAGACAGAGTTTTTTTGATCCAAGACGGAAAAATAATAAATAAATATGAGAGAGAAGATTTTCTTAATTTGAGTCCAAAAAAACTTAACGACCTGAATTTAAGAGACAATTCAAAAACGAAGTTGACAGTGCCGGAGATATCAAATGAAGGAAATTTAAAAATCAGAAGTCTTGAATTTAAGTTTGACACGACAAATACCGGGTTGAGTATAAAAAACCTCACTCTTGAGACCGGGAAAATATATGGAATAATCGGTGCGAACGGGGTTGGAAAATCAACCTTTATCAGGTGCTTGATTGGAGTCGAGCGAAAATCTAAAGACGAAATATTTTTAGATAGGAAAAAGCTTTCCAAAAAAGACAGACTTAAAATGTCGTCGCTTGTAATGCAGGATGTAAACCATCAGCTTTTTACCGACTCTGTTGTCAACGAAGTTTCTCTTGGGATAAAAGGTGTTCAACAAAACAAAGTGGAAGAGCTCTTAGATAATCTTGAGTTATACGATTTTAAAGATCGTCATCCCATGAGTTTATCGGGAGGACAAAAGCAAAGAGTTGCGATAGCATCTGTAGTATGTAAAGATTCTAAACTCATGTTTTTTGACGAGCCGACAAGCGGTATGGACTATAAGAATATGATAAGAATTTCCGGGCTTGTTAAAGGTTGTAAAAGCAATGACAGAATAATTTTCATTGTTTCGCACGACATAGAATTTTTAAATGCAACTGCAGACTATGTTGTGGATATAAAAAAATTCAAGAAAAGAGTTTAGGCA
Organism: Oscillospiraceae bacterium; assembly: GCA_012520915.1. GTDB lineage: Bacteria > Bacillota > Clostridia > Oscillospirales > Ruminococcaceae > WRIP01. The sequence continues at coordinate 23,273 of JAAYNJ010000023.1, read as the reverse complement.
GTTTTAGAAAAGAGTGTTAAGGCATGCACAAATATTATGAGACTTCCGCTCCGAAAATAAAAAAAACAATGAACGACTTATTGAAACTGATTGCGGGTGAACTGGAAGATCACAGCGGAAAAACATACAAGGAACTGTTTTGTGAAATTTGGAATTTCTATGAGAAGAATTTGTTGGAGCATTTTCCGTATATAGGCGGAGATGATGCCAGCGGTACAAAAAATTTAACAGGTGCTTATTACTTCGTTGCAATGGGCGAAATCATAAAAAACTACGGTGTAGATATGAATGAAATTGGGCGTCTTATGATGCTTAGCTACGAGCGCAAATTTCTTACTATGCCGAAATTTGTCAGAAAGATCCTAGGGAGATTTTTTAATAATCCGAAATTGTTAAATTTAATCTTCAAAAAGAAAGATGCCAAAAATTCGACCAATGCGGCGAAAAATCCGGGCAGTTTTGAGACAAAAACAATCTTTCCGCCGGAAAAAGGTTATTCTTTCAGCTATCATAATCTGATTTGTCCTTTAGCGAATTTTGCCAAGATTTACGGCTACACTGAATACATGCCTTATATATGTAATTTGGACTATGTGATGTTCGGGGTTTTAGGGGCGCCGCTTTACAGGGAACACACAATTGCTGCCGGCGATGATTATTGTGATTTTAAACTAAAATCAGGTGCCGCAACATTGAAATATTGGCCGCCGGTGTTTACTCAAGGTGAAGGATATAAGTAGATTTTGATTTGCATCGTATACGCATAATGGAAGAAACTTACCGCTTTACAGGTCTGCCCGAAGGCAAAAAAGAAAATACACTATGCATTGAAAGTGTGAATATTGTGATGGCAAAAAAACAAGGAAAAAATCATGGAGGAAGATATAGACTGGGGCAAAGTCAGTCTCTTTTTGAAAATAGGCCTAATAGGCGCCCTTATAATCCTTATAGGCGACTTTCTTATGGGGTGGGGCGTTAGGGATGAGAGTCTTGGCGGGATAGAGGGGCAGGTTTCTCAGTACCTTACCATATCCGACAGCAGAATGTTCTGGTCGTCACTTTTGGGGTCGATTGGGGTCCCCCTCGCTTGTCTTGGGCATTTCGGCATTTACAAACTGATCAAGCCCTATTCACTGAAATATGCCAAGCTGTACGCATTGGGAGGTTTCGGGTTTTTAGCATTTGGGGGAGCAGGCGTCCATGTGTCTTCCGTAGAATCCGCCTTTTTTTATAAGTATATGACAGCTGTCGATCCGAAAACCGCCCTTACATCTTCTATGAAGTTTGTATCTTATTTTCCCTTGCCTCTTTATATAGTTCTTTTAACTTGTTGGATAATAATAGTTTGTGCGCATATAAAGGCCATCTCAAAAGGCCTCAGCCCGTATCCTCGCTGGTGCTGGGTTTTTTCAATGCCGGTGGGTACATTGCTTGTCGGCTTTTCCTTTGTCCTCGGCAACTATGCGATAGTAAACGCTATAATGATGGGTGCTTTTTCCTTCGGGAATATATGGACATTAAGCGGACATTTGCTGATGTTGCCTAAGGCAAAAGAAAACAGTGAAAAACCTCTATCCTCTTGATGTTGCAAAATATTTTTAAAATAAAGAGTTTGATATTTAAATGAAGAAAGACCGATTGAAGTTATTCAAAATGACTGCAGCCATACTGGTAATAACCGGGGCAGTATCTTTTTTAATAAGATTTTTTGTTATGGAAGGGCATTTAAAGACGGAGTTGCCGCTCTCTTTAAGTCTTGTGTTAATCGGGATATTTGTGCGATATCTGGCAATTGAATATGACTTGATGTTAAAGGAGTATGAAAAAGCTGCATACTTTGATAGCGCTACAAAACTGCCCAACAAAAATATGCTTAGAAAAAGCCTTGAGCAAATACTGCACAATATGGAAAAATCGGAGAAAAAAGCAGTTTTGGATATTGAAATAGAAAATATCTGGATGATTGATGATACTTACGGTCATGCTGTCGGGGAGCAGGTAATAATAAAATCGGCAGCAATCCTCAAAGATTTGTTTGAGGACTGCCTTTATATTTCGAGAGCGGGCGAAAGAGAGTTTGTTGTCGTTTTACCGTATCAAGAAGATAAAGAGCGGTTAAAAATCCGGGCGGAAAAAATAATAGATTGCTTTTCCGAACCCATACTGACCGACACGGGAGTAGAAGCACTGTTTGTCAATATCAACATAGGTATAGCTTTGTATCCCGAAGACGGGGAAGATGTGGAGACTATTTTGGGAAATGCTCATTTGGCAATACATAAAGCCAATGTTGCCGACAATAAAATTGCTTTTTACACCGATAAAATAAAGTCTCATATTACCGAAACCGCATTGCTAACCAACAAACTTTTCGGTTCATTACAAAAGGGAGAGTTCTTTCTTGAGTTTCAACCTCAAATCCGCTGTGATACGGAAAAAATCGCCGGGGTTGAAGCCCTGCTCAGATTAAAGCCTGACGGCAACAAAATAGTGGGACCTGCCGGCTTTGTACCCATACTGGAAACCACAGGATTGATTTATGATGTGGGCAAATGGGTGTTGGAAGAGTCGCTTAGAGAGCACAAAAGGCTTGTTTCAAAGGGGTTTTTGCCTCTTCGATTTTCTGTGAATGTGTCGGTTATCCAACTTCAAAGGAACGATTTTGTAGATGTAGTTGCTAAAATTATAAAAGAAAGCAGGGTAAACCCTAAATATATTGAACTGGAAATCACCGAAACCGCACTGTCTGAAAATTTGCCGGATACGGCGGAGAAATTGTTAAAGTTAAAGGAGTTGGGGATAGGTATTGCCATAGATGATTTCGGCAAGGGATACTCGTCTTTATATCGGTTGGAATCCATACCCTTTGACAGAATAAAAATAGATAAAAGCATTACCGACAATATCGAACCGGATAGAAAAAAGGCAACCGTAAGTGAAATGGTGGTCTCGTTGGCAAAGGCGTTTAACGCTCATACTACCATTGAAGGCGTAGAAACAGAGGGACAAGTCGATTTTTTTAAAAAGCTGGAATGTGATGAAATACAGGGATATTACTATTCAAAGCCCTTACCTATAGACAGATTGGAGGAATTTCTTAGTTCCGGACTCGGACAGATATAGAGACGAGAATTGCGATGAAAGATGACATGACAAAAAGATTGTATTGTATGTTTGATACGGAAATTGCAGAAAGTATTGAGAAAAGTTATTCTGCGATGCTGGATGAAATGTATCTTGAGCAGGAACCGATGCTTTCTTCTACGCAGTTTAAGGTTGCGAGGAAGATAATCTTAACAAGAATCGCCTTTTACCTTTCAATGAAAAGGTACATCGACGGTGAAGACGCTTTGGCATATATGTCGGAATGTTTTTATAAGAAAACAAAAGCCGTTTCAAGGTATATAAAGTTTTTGAGCAAATATGAATGTGGGTGCGCATTCTTCAGAAAAGTCTTCGCCGTCATTTTAAGGGCAGACATTTGGGTTTCTGAAATTAAAAGAAACGATAAAGATGCATTTATATTCGACATAACAAGGTGCCTTTACAAAGACCTGTGCGACTTTTACAAATGCCCTGAGCTGTGTAAGATGTTTTGCGACGGTGATTGGGTGGTGTTCGGAGAAATGAAAAAGCTGAAACTTGAAAGAAAATGCACGTTGGGGTATGGCGGTGATGTTTGTGATTTTAAATTCAAAAGACATCCCTAAGTTTGCGGAAGCATAGCGGCTCCGAGTCGGAAGGGGAAAAGCAATTTTTAAAAAATGACGGAACATTTGCGGGTCATGGTATTTTTTCAAAGGGAAATGCGGGAATGTGTTCTTTTATCAAGAATTTAAAAACATGGGTTGCGCAAAATAACGGCTCACAGATAACATACGTCAGACGGAATATTTATGACAAGAAAAGGGGAAGCAGTGTATAGTTTAAAGCATTCGACAATTCATTGTGCAAAAAATGAAAGTATACGAATTCGGTAAAAACAACAAAAACACTTTACTGATGTTTCAATGTGCCGCTGAACCGTGGTGGGTGTTCAAAAACTCGGCGGAGGCTGTTTCTAAGGATTTTAGGGTCTTCCTTTTTATCTCCGACGGTCACGACGAAAAGGGAACGGATTTTGTGTCTATAGAGAGAAATGTGCATCAGGCTGTCTCTTATTTGAAGGAAAATGATGTTATTTATTTGGATATGGCTTACGGCATCTCTATGGGAGGGTCAAGCGTTATGTATATGCTGGCACATCAGCTGATACCCGTAAAGAAGGCAATAATTGATGCCGGTATAACGCCGTACCCTTATCCCAAGTGGCTGTGTCGAGTAATCGCTTTAAGGGATTATTTGATGATTAAGGCGGCTTTCAAGTCGCTAAAACTTATGAAAATGTTTATGCCTCCCGAAAGATGGACGCCAAAAGGTGAAGATGCGAAAGAGCATTATAGGAAGCTGTTTAAGTTCGGTAAAAATCATTATTCCGATAAAACAATCTACAATGTTTTTTGGTCAGCCAATAATTATCCAATGCCTGAATTTGTCCCGCCGTCGGACACCGAAATAGAATACTGGTACGGAGAAGAAGAAAAATCTGCAAGGAAAGCCGATATTGCCTATGCAATAAATGCATTCCCGCAGATTACTGCAAAGGAGTTTAGCGGATTGGCTCATGGCGAACTTGTGATGATGTTTCCTGAACGTTTTCATACGGAAGTACTGAGATTTTGGAGAGAAACATACAGATGACTGAACATAAGAGATGGCAGAAAATGCTGGCGGGCGGAATGATATGTGCTTTTATCAGTGTAGCGCTTGGAGATATGCCCATAGGTTGGGCTGTCTATCCCAAAACAGGCAATAAAATTTTAAATCTGGTTCTGGGCTGTGGCAATTTATCCTTATTACAAATGGCAACCGGCTTATTATTCGGTGCAGTTTTCATTCCGTTTCAATATTACGGATTTAAGGCTATTGCTGAAATTATCTCTAAAGACGGGTGTACTCTTTGTGCTAAAATTACGGAACTTGGAGCAAGGGCTTATACATTTGGCGGAGGAACGGTACATGTTTTATGTGTTGCAGCGATGTTTTTATGCAAAACGGAAAATACGGGTAGTCTTTTACAGATACCTCAAAGTGTAATAGATTTCTCCCTGTGGTGCTTATTCCTTTTTAAATAGTCTTTATTGTATTCTATATCTCTATGAGTATCGCAATAGCCATTCCGATATTCAAAGGAAAAACAATTCTCCCTAAGCGGGCAGCCATAATTAATCCTTTAACAAGGAAAATAGTATTAAACACATTGGCTATGGCGGCGCCGAACACAAAGCTTGTTAATGCCGTTAGAATGAGTAATATGGGAGTCGGTTCGCTGATAACATTTGCAGCATTTTGGATATTGCTCAAAAAAATTCAGAAGAAAATATCGTGAAGTTCAATGGAATTGTACCTATAGAGTCCAAAACTTGGAACACGGTGAGTTTGATATAATGTTCCGTGAAAGTTTTCGTCGTAAAGTTTGAGATTTTGTCAAAAGAATTTTGAAGATGCATATTTATAGACCGTCTGAAAAATACGCAATAAAGTATAATATTCGCATTGCCGGCATTGTCAATTTCAATGGCGGCTGATATAATATTAGCGCATTCAAATCGGTTTATTATCCGATTTTTTCATGTACGAGAACATATCTTAAAGAGAGAGATAATTGAAAAGGATTTTATTGAATAGAGCTTAGTCGGTGCGGTTGTAAAAATTTCCGACATGAGTATGGGAGTGGATTGGAAGTGAAAATCAGAAACAAAAACGGCTTTACCCTAATGGAAATACTTATCGTGGTCGCGATCATCGCCGTCCTTGTGGCGATAGCTATTCCTGTTGTAACGGGTTTGAAAGAGAAGGCCAGGGTTGCGGCGGATGCCGCAACAATGAGGACTGCCCAATCAGCATTTGCAATTCAGGAGATGACTACCGGAGTAAAACCCGGACAGAGGGCGGTTTACGACAACATAAGCGGTACATTTATTGAATGGGACGATTATGTTGATGCAGGTAAGTGGGAAACGTATAAATACTACGGTCAGGCATATAATAACGACGGCGGAAGAACTTTGGGGGGCACGCCCAGCGTAGGTACAAACGGCCATATATATGTCGATGTTTTTGCCATAAGCGACTATGGAAGTGACTACGGCCCCGATGCTCTGGTCTGGTGGGCCGATAACAAAAAAGCAAATCCCGGACGGTGGGGCAAGTAAAAGGCGGTGACGCAACTAAAACCTGCTTTGCAAATTATCGGCAATCCTGTTTGCAGGTTGCCTCAAAAACCCGTTTGTAAAGTTTAAGCTGATGTAATATAATATTTGAAATTATCTAACATAGTCACAGAATACAAGTTTTTACCTCGGAGATTAAAGATATAATGTTATCAATAATCATTTTTTCCATCGGCTTTCTTTACATGTTCTCCGGCATATACGCAATATCGCTATATAAAAGAGGCACCATCAACCGGTTATTTTTGTTGATAACAATTTCGCTCGCGATTTGGTCGTTTTCATATTCAATTGCTCTCTCGGCACATACTGCCGAGCAGAGCATTTTTTGGCGCTGTGTCACGGTGTTCGGTTGGGGAATCATATACAGCATAGTTCTCCACTTCGTATTAGCGCTTGGAAATAGCCGTTTATTAAAAAGACGGACAACCTATGTTGTAATTTACCTGCCCGCAATAATTAATGTCGTTTTGTATTCTCCCTTCGGAATTTTTGGTCCCAGACAGTATAAAATGATAAAAACCGAATTCGGCTGGGTAAATACATTCCCCACAACCATCGACTCATATTGGCTGTTTTTTTATTATTTTTCATTTGGAATCGTCAGCATCATACTGCTTTTTCGCTGGTTGAGAAAAATCCAGTCCAATGTCTTTTTGAAAAAAGATGTAATAAAATTCAAACTGTCATTTTACTTAACGGTTTTTTTAGGCATAGCGACAGATGTATTGCCTGACATTTTGGGAATAAAGATGTTTCCCAAGATAGCGGTTGTAATCCTCTTTATTCCGACGGCAACGATGTTTTTGACGTTAAAAGGCTTCGGGCTGTTTCTTGAAAAGGAAAAGACAACACCCGAGTTTTTGACATATGGCAATTTGATGACCAACGACCGGCGTAGATTATTTATATTGGTTGGGCACATATTTATCACAGGCGCTGCAATATCCTTTTTAATTGGATTTTTCATAATGAGAGGCCCGTTGGAAATAGAGCTTTTACTCTCGTCAGGTTTTGCGCTTTTCGGGATTCTTACCATACTTATTCCGGTTGTAACAAAGAATCAGGCAAATCAGAACACCATCTTTCTGTTAATAGCTGTGGCGGGCACAATTTTTTACTCATTAAAATGTTTTGATACGGGTGCGACAACCGTATGGGGGATATATGTTTTATTCTTCCTGATTACGGTTATTCTGGGAGGTAAAGTCCAGTCCATAATCTTTGCTTTAGTGAACATAGCCGTGCAGGTTGTTTATTTTATAATTCAACCGGAGATTGTTGTCGCGGTAGGACGCACCGACTATGCGTCGAGGATTGCAGTCATTGCACTTACCTTTGCAATTACGCAGTTTTTAATGTCATTGCAGTCGGTGAGGATGAAAAAGTATGAAGAGTCTACAAAGGAGCAGAGCGTCCTTGAAAGGATTTCGTCCAATTTCATTTCCTACAGCAAAGAGAATGCGGATGAAAAGCTCAATGAAATGTTTGAGATGTCCGCCGAAATTCTCAATTTTGATTATGCATATTTATTGGAAATAAGCTCCGATTGCGAGGACATAGCCTTAGTAAGCAAATATGTTAATCCTGCCCTTGCTGATGATTCGTCTCCCCGCTACTCGGAAGTGGAGGCCAAGGAAGCAATTTTGCAGATTGTCGAATCTATAATCGCCGATAAACGGCCTGTAGTGTATGATGATGTTGAGGGAATTTCCATACGCGAACATGAGGCGGTAAGAAATTACTTTATGTCAAGAGGAATCAATTCGTTTTCCGCTTTTCCCGCAATTGTTGATGACAGGGTACACGGAATTCTTTTTGTTGAATATTGTAACCGTGTTGATAAGCACATCTGGGAGGATCGGCAGTCTATTTTTAAAATTTTAACTAATGTCCTGGCTGATGCAAGGAAAAAGCTGCTGTACGAAAAAAGGCTGCATGAATTCGCCTATTTTGATGTTGTCACAAAAATGGCCAATTTAAATATGCTCAAAAAAACGCTGGAACCGATTCTAAACAATGAAGAAGAACCAAAGATAGCAATTTTGGATATTGAAATAGAGAATTTAAAGCCGATTAACGACACCTTCGGCCATGATATAGGAACACAGGTGTTAATAAAATCCGCCTCAACCCTCGAGAATCTGTTTCCTGACCGCATCATTATTTCAAGAACAGGCTCAAAAGAGTTTATAGTTGCTTTGCCCTACAGCGGCAATGAGGAGGAAATAACGAACAGGGCGAAGGAAGTGATTAATGTCTTTTCACAGCCTTTGTTGACCGACACGGGGGTGGAAGCGTTATTTGTTATTATCAACATAGGCATATCGCTATATCCGCAAGACGGAAAAGATGTAATCTCTCTCTTGGAAAGTGCGGAACTTGCGGGAAATGAGGCCGAACAATCCGACGATAAGATTGTTTTTTACACCTCGAAAATAAGAGAATACATTACGGAAACCGCCCTGCTCACAAACAGGCTTTTCAGTTCATTGCAAAACGATGAATTTTATCTGGAATTTCAGCCTCAAATCAATATCGCAACGGAAAAAACCGCCGGAGTTGAAGCTTTGCTCAGACTGACGCCTGAAAACGGTAAAATATTGGAGCCGCCCAATAGATTTATCCCCATACTTGAAACCACGGGGCTGATTAACGACGTGGGAGCCTGGGTGCTTAAAGAGTCGATAGCGGCACATCAGAGGCTTGTAATGAAGGGATTTAAACCCCTCCGCTTTTCCGTTAATATTTCGGCCGTCCAGCTCCAAAGGCATGATTTTGTGGATTCCGTTTCAAAAATTATAGAGGAAAGCCAGATAGACCCGAAGTATATCGAATTGGAAATCACGGAAGGCGCGTTGTCTGAAAATATATCGGATACGATAGAAAAAATATCGGAGTTGAAAAAGTTGGGAATAAGCGTTGCCATCGACGATTTCGGCAAGGGATATTCTTCATTACATCGATTGGAAGCTATACCTTTTGACAGAATAAAAATTGATAAAAGCATTACGGACAATATCGATTCGGAAAGAAGAAAAACCATTATAACCGAAACGGTTATATCGCTGGCCAAAGCCTTCAGAGCGTATACTACCATTGAAGGCGTCGAAACGGAAAACCAGGTTGAGTTCCTGAAAGAGTTGGGATGTGATGAAATACAGGGATTTTATTTTTCAAAGCCTTTATCCATTGACAAATTGGAAGCTTTCCTAAAAAACGAGATTTAGCTTTATATTCTATTTTATAAAAAGCAACGAGCCCGGACGAAAAGCCGGGCTCGTTGTTTTTGAGCTGAATAATGCTTAATCGATGCATTGCAATTTAATGTTCTTGATTTAACACACCGTCTTATGAAACAACCGGCATTTTTTGGGGCACGGTGCCTCTAAGTCTCTTTTTGTCGTCATACATTTTGTGGTCGGCTCTGACAATAGTCGCATTGATATCCTTGTCTATAGAGGAATCGTACATGACTGCTCCGAAAGATACGGAGAAATCATATATCCTTTCTTCCGCGACTAAAGCCACGTCCTTTTTCACCTGTTCAATAATCCTGTCAATTTTATCTCTGTCGGTGTTCTTGACGATAACGGAAAATTCGTCTCCGCCGACCCGATAAACACTGCCGATTTTACAGAAGTTTTTACATAAAACTTCAAATGTATCAATAATCGCCTGATCTCCGCAGGCATGACCGAAATTGTCATTGATGTATTTGAGTCTGTCGGTATCCGCCTGTATTACATAATAACCTTCGGGATCGGTAATTTTCCCCAAATCTCTGAAATATCCGGCGCGATTACCCCCTCCGGTAAGTGCGTCGGTATAGGCCATCTTCTCGAAATATTCCTTGTCTTCCTTAATTTTTCTTCTCTCGGTATATTCCTTATACCGGTTGAATAGTGAAATAACAATATAAATGGCAGCGCCGAGCAGTATGTAAAAAGAGATTCCTTTTTGATCCGACAAAAAATAATCCGCAATTTCAATTGCTCCGAAGGCAACGAAAATAAAAAGTCCTATTAATTCGCTCAATACCTTTTTGTTGTTGTAGCGGAAAACCTCTATTGAAAACACAACCATATTGTAAATAAAGAAGGTCGCCATCAATACCAGGGTTATGGGGAGCGTATCCCGAATACCAAGGATGTTAAAATACTCCAAGGCCATGCAGACAGCTGTATTAATAACGGTCAACAGTGTGAGAATATTGCCGAATGCTCTCTTTTTTGTCATCGGAATGCTTTCCCTAATATACAGACCGAATGAGATTGTGCTGAGCGAAGTCATTAAAAGCATGATCCTTGAAGTGAAGAAGGTGTTTTTTGTAAGGAACTGAAGTATTCCCGAACCGCCCAAAAACCAACTGCCTATAATTATGGCGGAGCTTCCCAAGTAAAGAAAACTCCGACGTTTTTGATTGTAGAGCCTGCCTAAAATACAGGCGGCGATGGATACCATTCCCAAAACAATAATAAATATTGCAAGAACATTTCCAAAACCCTTTTCGGAAAAGATGTGCGCAAGCAAACTCGTTCCGGAAGCAATGATTGCATTGGAAGCATAACCTTTCGACGCAGGCAAATTGGAAAAAAGGGTGAGCTCGACGGTCTTGCCTTTGTCTTCGGGAGCGATATCAATTACAGCCCAAAAATTGGAGAAATCCCTTCCCAAAAATCTATCGCTGTCATTGCCCACCGCATAAACCGTTTCGCCGTCAATCTTTGCCACGACAGACTGCATATAAGATTTAAACGCTAATTTTGCCCCGTGAGGCAACTCGTCGGGAATTGTATTTCTTATTACCAGAGGTTCCGACTCCTCGATGTCGAAATAATTCGGCAGACTGTATTTTTTCTGAAAATTGTCGCCCTGCCAGGTCCAACCCCCGGAAAAGGAAGAAACATCGTCGTCTATAAGGTAGATATCAGGCATATTCAAAGCATCCGTGAAATAAAGAATTGCGAAAAGCATTACGAGAGCCAAAACCAAAAACCCGACATCATTAATCTTTTTTATAACGTTATCATTATACTTTTTCACGCATACCACCTCTGTCAGATAACGACTGCAAATCAAAACCGCTTTTTGGCACTAAAAATATCGGGTTGGAAACAAAAAAAGTAAAACCGAAAAATTTTTCGTATTATATCACAGGTTAATGCTATTAACAATTGTTATTGATAGGCGATCAGTGTGTATGTATCGGCGCTTCCCCGTAAAATTAAAGAACAAAAACATAACCGTATCTTTACCGCATAAAAAATGAACCCGGTCTTTAGCCCGGGCTCTTTGTTATGCTCTGAATAATGACTTAGTCAATTCGTTTGATTATTAAATAACTTGTTTAAACGGGGAATCGGCTTATTGAATAACCGGCATTTTTTTCGGCACGGTGTCTCTAAGCCTCTTTTTATCGTCATACATTTTGTGGTCGGCCCTGATTATAGTCGCATTAATATTCAAATCCGAAGCGGAGTCGTACTTAACGGCTCCGAAAGATACGGAAAAATCGTATTTTCTTTCTTTCGCGATTAAAACCACGTCCTTTTTTACCTCTTCCATAATCCTGTCAATTTCGTCTCTGTCTGAGTTTTTGACGATGACGGAAAACTCATCTCCGCCTATTCGGTAAACCGTGCCGATTTTTGAAAAGTTTTTAAATAAAACGTTATAGGTATCTATAATCGCCCGGTCTCCGTTGACATGGCCGAAATAATCATTTATGTATTTTAGCCTGTCGGTATCCGCCTGAATTATAAAATAACCTTCGGGGTCGGTGATAGCCTTCAAATCTCTGTAAAATCCTGCGCGATTGTATGCGCCGGTAAGAGCGTCCGTATAGGCCACCCTCTCGAAATACTCTTTATCCTCTTTGACCTTTCTTCTCTCGGTATATTCCTTATACCGGTTGAACAACGCCAGGATGATATAAACGGTCGTGCCGATTAACATAAAGTAAGAGGATTCCTTTTGTTTGTCGATTAAAAAATATACGGTCTCTAAAATTGCAAAGAAAATAAAGACAACAATCGCTCTGATTTCATCCGCCGCCTTTTTGTTTTTATAATAAAACAACTCTATGCTGAAAATTACAATGTAATAAATACAGAAAATTCCTATCAATGCCATAGTTACAAGGAGTGTGTCCCGAATGCCTAAAACGTCGTTATGTTCAAGAGCCATACATATAACTGCGTTAATAATGAGTAATGCTGTTAGAAAATCGGCAAGAAATCTCTTTTTAGACATATGGACGGTTTCACGAACATACAGGGCAAAGGAAATCGGTATGAGCAGCGTTGTAATGAAGGTGATTCTCGTAGTGTAATATGTGTTTTTAGACAAAAGCTGGAGCATTCCCGAATCGCCCAAAAACCAGCTTCCCAGAAGCAGGGCGGTGATGCCCAAAAACAAAAGACCTGAATTTTTTTGCTTATAGAATCTGCCCAGAATACAGCTGAACACCACTACAACTCCAAGCAAAATAGTAATCAGGGACAAAGCGTTCCAGGCGCCTTTCTGAAAAAAAATGTGACCCAACAAACCTGTTCCGGTAGCAATAACTATTTCCGAAGCATAACCGTTCGAAGTGGACAAATGCGAAAAAAGAGTCAGCTCAACGGTTTTGCCTATGTCTTCGGGAGTGATGTCTATGACAGCCCAAAAATTGCCGAAATCTTTTCCCAGATATTTATCGCTGTCATCACCCATTGCGTAGACCGTTTCTCCGTCGATTTTTGCCACGACAGACTGCATATAGGATCTAACCGCCAATTTCGCCCCGTGAGGCAACTGATCGGGGATTGTATTTCTGATTACCAGGGGTTCCGACTCTTTAACATCAAAATAACGGGGCAGACTATACTGCTCCTGAAACCCGTCGCCCTGCCAAGTCCAACCTTGCGAAAAAGAAAAAACATCTCCATCTATAAGGTATATATTCGGCATATCCAAAGCATCATTGAAAAATAATAATGATGCAAACATCATAATTGTCAAAAACAAAAAACCGAGAGCGTTGAACTTTTTTATACCGCTGTCTTTAAACTTTTTAAACACACGCATCACCTTTACCGGATAACGATATCTTCAAAATAAAACCGTTTTTCGGCAGTAAAAATATCGGGCAGATAACAAAACATTATTATTTTCCAAACCGATAGCTATAAAATTATACCATATGACAGTACTGTTAACAATGTAAATTAACAGAGATTTGTCTTTGCATACCGGGTTTTTTTATTGGTTTAATGAGCGGAAAAAATTCACAACCGTATCTTTGCGTATAAAAAAAGAGCCCGGCCTTTAGCCCGGCTCATATCGCCGTGATTATAAGTTTTTAAAAACTTCGGTTATTTTTTGTGATTTTCAGATAAAAACTTAAAAAGGTATCGGTTCAATGAACGACCGGCATTTTTTGGGGTACGGTATCTCTAAGCCTCTTTTTGTCCTCATACATTTTGCGGTCGGCTCTGACAATAGTCGCGTTAATATCCTTATCCGAAGAAGAATCGTACATTACGGCTCCGAAAGATACTGAAAAATCATATATCCTATCTTCCGCAACTAAAGCAACGTCATTTTTTACCTGCTCCATAATTTTTTCTATTTCATCTCTGCCTGTGCTTTTGACAATGACGGAAAATTCGTCTCCGCCTATTCGATAAACCGTGCCGATTTCACAGAAGTTTTTGCATAAAACTTTATATGTATCTATAATCGCCCGGTCTCCGTTGGCATGGCCGAAATAATCATTTATGTATTTTAGCCTGTCGGTATCCGCCTGAATTATAAAATAACCTTCGGGGTCGGTGATAGTCTCCAAATCTCTGTAAAATCCCGCACGGTTACCGCCTCCGGTAAGAGCATCCGTATAGGCCACCCTCTCGAAATACTCTTTATCCTCTTTGACCTTTCTTCTCTCGGTATATTCCTTATATCGGTTCAACAGCGACATAACGATATAAGCGGTGGTACCGATTAACATAAAGTAGGAGGAGCCTTTTTGCTTATTTATTATAAAAAACACGGTCTCTAAGATTCCAAAGAAAAAATAAATAAAAATCGCTCTGATTTCACTCGCCGCATTTTTATTTTTATAATAAATAAGCTCTATGATAAATATTGCCATGTTATAAATAATGAAAATTGCAAGCAATAACGTGGATATGGGGAGGGTATCGCGTATGCCCAAAATGTCGAGATGCTCAAGAGTCATACATATAATCGCGTTTAAAATGAGCAGCGCTGTCAAAAAATCGGTAAGAAATCTCTTTTTTGTCATCTGAACGGTTTCGCGGATATACAGGGCAAAGGAAATCGGGTTCAGGAGTGTTGAAATGAAGGTGATTCTTGTAGTGAGATATGTATTTTTAGTCAGGAGCTGGAGCATTCCCGAATCGCCCAGAAACCAGCTTCCCATAAGCAGGGCGGTGATACCCAAAAATAAAAGACCCGAATCTTTTTGCTTATAGATTCTGCCCAGTATACTGCTGACAACGACTATAATTCCGAACAAAATAGTAACTAAGGATAAAGCGTTCCAGGCGCCTTTCTGTAAAAAAATGTGACCCAGTAAACCTGTTCCCGAAGCGATAACTATCTCCGGAGCGTAACCTTTAGACGTAGGTATATTGGAAAAAAGAGTCAGCTCGAGGGTTTTGCCCGGGTCTTCGGGAGTGATATCAATAACAGCCCAGAAATTGCCGAGATCCTTTCCCAAATATTTATCGCTGTCATCGCCCACGGCATAGACCGTTTCTCCGTCAATCTTTGCCACAACATAATTGAAATATGATTTAAGGGCAATTTTTGCGCCGCTCGGCAGTTCATCGGGGATTGTATTCCTGATTACCAGGGGTTCATCCTCATTCACATCAAAATAACGGGGCAGACTGTATTTTTCCTGAAAATTGTCGCCCTGCCATGTCCAACCCTCCGAAAAAGAAAAAACATCTCTGTCTATCAGGTATATATTCGGCATATCCAAAGCATCGGTAAAATATAATAATGAGCCGAGCATCATAACTGTCAAAATCAAAAAGCCGAGGGTATTGAACTTTTTGATGCCGCTTTCTTTAAACTTTTTCCACATGCGCATCACCTTTAACGGATAACGATAACTTCAAATTAAAACCGTTTTCCGCAAGTAAATAATATAGGACAGATTACTGAAATATATATGTTGTTTACCAATTTAATAATCAAAAATTATACCATAAGTTAATGCTATTAACAACGCGAATTACTCGGATTTTTTTACAAATAGTTATTGTGTTTTTTAAACTGCTGATTATACTTTTCTCATAGGAATATTTTGGTTTTGATTTTCAGAATCAGAGGAGTATTATGAAAAAACTGCTGTCTTTGCTGCTTGTTTTTGTTTTACTGTTTTTAATAGCAGCCTGCTCATCCGATAACAAAAAAACCGAAGAAACTGTCAGCGAAACAATAGAAGAACCGGTTACCGAAATCCCCGCAGAGGAAGAGGAAGCCGAACCGGAAATAGTCGAAGAAGTAAAAAGCATTATGCCGCCCATGGAGTTCGAGATGCTTGTGATGGACAGCTCCTTCATTGTTCTCGAAGATGCCATGATTCTTATGGGCTACGGGGAAAAGGAGATCAGCGTTTGGAAAACTTCAGGAGACATTGCGGTAAATATTTCAGGCGAGGGCGATAATCCCGGCAACAAAAAAATTCTTGAAGAAGCTGACAAATGGCTGTCGGAAAATTACGAAAGAACAAGAAAAGAGCTTGAAGATAATTATCTGAAAGCAACCGAACAGCACGCGGATATAGCCGGTGCGAATATTGAAGACGAAAAAGCCCTCAACGTCAGAGAAAAATATGAAGCATTATATTCGATCTACAGCGAACTGTATCTGACCGTCACAAACCCGTCGGGTACACTTGAAAGTTTTACATTGAAATACGCGGAAATAGGAAACGATTTTACCGACGCCATGAATGATTTTGTCAGTTCGTTGGAATAAAACCCTAAAAATTAGAGCAGATGAAAATCCAAGTACTTTGAAAAGCGAAGAAACCTGTCCGGACAATAACGGGACAAAAATGACGGGAGAAAAATCAACCGAATTTTCTCCCGTCATCAGCTGTTTAGAGCGTAATGCGTTTGAAACTTAACGCCAAATTAACCCGGAATACCCCAAATTATTTACAACCCGGTTTGATACTGTTATTACCCGATTAGGCTTGAATACAAGTACGACATTTCGGAGCAGGGGATAGGGCAGGGATATCATTCGCTCAGATAAGAACCGATTTTACCGTTAATCACATCGAGGGCGGCTACGTTATATCCTCCGTTTGTCACTATTATATCTGCCAGTTTTTTTGTAGGTTCGACAAACAGGTTGTGCATAGGCTTTACTCTGCTCAGATAGCTTTCTATGACCGATTCCACCGTCCGGCCCCTTTCTTTTATGTCCCTGACAAGCCGCCTGATAAAACGTTCGTCGGCGTCGGTGTCTATGAATATCTTAATGTCGCAGAGATTTCTCAAATCCTCGTTGTGGAATATCAGTATCCCCTCGACAATGAGCACCTTCGGAACCTGGACATGCTTTTTTTCTTCAAGCCTGGTGAACTCCACAAATGAATATACCGGAAGATAGGCGTCCTCTCCGCTGACGAGTTTTTTGATGTCTGATACCATGATATCGGTGTCGAAAGAGTCGGGATGATCGAAATTCTGCTTGTATCTTTCCTCTATATTCATTTCGGAAAATGGTTTATAATAGAAGTCGTGCGAAATGGCTGTGACATCATCGGGAAACTTGTTTATTATCTTTTCGGCGAAGGTCGATTTGCCGGATCCCGATCCGCCGGCTATGCCGATAACTAAAGGTTTTTTCATAAAGGCCTCCAAAGCAGGGTAGCGTTATCTTCACATTTTATTATACACTTCTTTTATCTGTTGCGGACAGGCTTTTGTTATTAATTTACAGAGATAATTCGGGAGGAAACAATGCAAAGATTTTGGGATAGAAAAACATTAAAAGAAAGGGCTAAAAACCTCTTAAGATTTACATTTTGGAGGACGCTCGCAACCATAGCGATAGAAGGCGCGATAATCGGAGCTGCGGTTTCGCTTCTGACGATGCCGTTTGTGTTCATCACCGTATTTTCCACTCTGGATATGGCGTTTTCCGGAGTTGACTCGGCAGCCGGTTATGTATTTGTGATATTGGGAATTATCCTGCTGATGACGGCGCTTATATTTTTAGCCGTCATATTTATCTCAGGTCCGCTTGAAGTGGGAAGATGCAGGTTTTTAACCGCCTGCAGATATGGGGACAATTCCATCAAGAATCTATTTTTCTCCTTTAAAAGCGGGATTTATATGAAAACAGTCAAGGTCATGATGTTTAGAAACCTGAAACTTTTCGGATGGTCTTTGTTGTATTCGTTGCCTATTGCGGTTTTGGGGCTTTTATTGGGTTTAACAATCGGTTTCGCCGACATGGGAGCCATGCCCGCTCTTGGAATACTTCTCGGCATACTCATTTTCCTCGCTTATATTTTTATGTTGATAATGATTGTGCGAAAAAGCATATCCTACTTTATGGTGCCCCATATAGTTGCTGAAAACCCCAATATAGAAAGCAGGAGGGTGTTTGAAATATCAAATAGGGCGACAAAGGGCGAAATAGGCGATATATTTGTTCTCGGCTTATCCTTTATCGGTTGGCTGATGCTCGCTTCCATTGTCGCGATGCCGCTGACCTTTATAGTCGGGCCGTTTTCCGCAATTGCGACATTTACGGTGCTTGTTTACATCCATGCCACATCCGCCGAACTTTACGGCGCGCTTCGTTTCAAATCCGCCATGCTGGGAATTGTGAAAAAAGAAGAAATCGGCATAGAACACTTCAATGCTCAATCCTGAAAAATGAGAAAAACAAAAGAGCCGCGGCTTTTCGCCGCGGCTCTTTTTTATCTGAAATATTGAAATTAAGAAACGACAAAGACCGTTTTCCGTTTTTTCTTTTTAAATTTAATTGAGAGCAAAAGACCGAGAAGTGAATACAGCACGGCGGCTCCGGTTTCCGTCAAAAAGCTCATCAATACGTCGTTGTTCGAAATAATTATATCAAATGTGAGCTTTGCCGATTCGATAAGGTCGACGACATAACCGTCATTTAAAAATCCGTTATAAACTCCGACGGAATAGGATAGAAACATCGAAACGACGACGGATAAAACGGTAAATAGAGTTATCACTATTCCTTTGCCTGCCGAAGGTCTGCCGCCGAATATCGAATATCCGGCTTTTACGAGAAAAGCCGTGATGACGCCCAGCCAAAGATAAAAGATATCCAAATAGGCGACGGCGACAAACGGAACCACGGCGAGAATTGCTGCGAGAAATGAACCTGTAGTGCCGGCAAAGAAACGGACTGGTTCTTTATCTCTGCCTCTCTTCGCTTTTTTTTGTTCGGTTTTACATATAATTTCGGCACACTCTTTGTCGCAGGTATGCATCATTCCGTTTTGCGAGATTATCGAGATATCGGTAATCGGCTTGTGACAGTTGCTGCAGGTTTCCGCGCCCGGGATATTAAGAGTTTTCAACTGACCGGCAAAGAAAAAGCAAAACTCCTTCAATCTCTCAAATCCCGATCTCGACGACTCAAAATAGACCATTACGCCCGTTGCCGTAACCTCAGCCCTCAGTATAGAATACTGCCTTGCGTTTTCTTCAAGTATATTCCTGATGCGCTCCCTGTCGAGCTCTATTGGTTCTTTTAAAGCAATGTCGACAAACAGCGAACAGAGCCCGTCGCTGTCGGATATGGATATAAGATATCCGTCAAGCAGCCCGAATATCGTATCGTCGCAACTGTTAAAACTCATTTCTTTTTTAAATACTTTTAAACGGCGTTTCAAAAATATCCACCTCCTCTAAAAATATATTATACGGCAGGATCTTTTTTCTTTGCAACCCGGGTTATTGCCGTAAACAACAAAAATGCAAACAGGGCCATTCCCGCTGAAACATAGAATGAGTTGATTATGCCGATAGTGTCTATTGCGCGGCCCCACAAAAAGCTTCCAATAATGCCGCCTCCACCTAAATATATCGAGGTTGCTATCGTCAATGCGGATGTTTTAAGTTCCGGGGGAGAAAGGCTGTCTATATAAATCACCGATGAGAGGGCAAATATTCCGTAACTCGGTCCGCTGAAGAGTTGGCATAAGGTCAGAGCAATGGGAGACAGGTTAAAGGAACAGCACAGTTGGCATAAAAAGTACATGAACATCGAAAATTTCAGCGTGTTTTCCGCCGTGTACTTCCTTATCAGAAATCCGGAAAATATCATAAACGGTACTTCACTCAGAGCTGCAATGGAATGGCCGATTCCGTAAAGTGCATCGTTTCCGCCTGCCAGCATCAGACGCTGATAAAAAAAGTTGAACTTCAGGTTGGTGGCGACATATTGAATAAGCACGCATATAATAAAACCCACATAGCGGTAGTTTTTTAACAAGTCTGAAACATTCAGTTTTTTGATTTCTCTTTTTACCTCGGGCAAACCGTGATGCCTTATGGTCATGGAGTTGACCCCGTTAAGAAGGGCAAAAAGCGAGAGTGCGAAGAAAATAACCTCTATTCTATATTCTTCGATGACAATTCCCAAAAGAAAGGACATCAGCGTAAACGCAAGCGATCCCCATGCTCTGTAGCTCCCGTAATTCTGATTCGGGATGCCCTTAATTCCCTGGCTGACCCAGGTATCGCAGAGAGAATTTATACTGCAATAAAAAACGTTGAAAACGGCGAAAAAGATCAACAGTTCGGTGAAACTTTTTAATAGGACCGATATCGGAATGATTGCCGCAATTACAAACATCAGAAAGGTATAGACCTTTTTCACGCTTCTTATCTTATCGCTGATCATTCCCCAAACAGACTCCAAAAGCAATACTACTATTGAATTCACCATAAATACGAGTCCTACCTGTGTCGCCGTATAACCCCGCTTTACCAAAAAAGTGCTGAGGTAGGGAATATAACAGGCAAGAATAAAAAAGTGAAACGTCTCAAGCGTATAAAATCCGATTTTAAGTCTATTGCCGTCTTTTTCGATATTTTGCAATTTTCACCTCAAATTATCCGGTTCATTTTATAGATGATACCATTCATTTATTAATAACTCTTAAATTACATATAAATTACAGTTTAAGCCGCATCTGTTTCAATCCACGACGATTATTTCCATCGGCCTGCCCGTCATGCAGACGCCGCCGGATTTTGTTACAAGATAGGTGTCTTCGGGACCGACCATTCCGACTCCCTCAATGCCTTTTTTAGGTTCCAAAGCTATCGTCATGTTTTCTATAAGCGGAGCGTTGAAGCCTTTTGCTATTACCGGCATCTCGTCTATATGAAGCCCGACTCCATGGCCCAAAAACTTAACCTGTCTGTCTTTATAACCCATGAAGTTCTCAAGAAACTCTTTTGGCAGGGTCGCCATAACCTCGGAGTAGATTTTTGAAGGTATTGCGCCGGGAAGCATTTTTTCGGCGGTAAGCTCCTGTATTTCCATACACCTTTTATGGATATCGGTAATCTTATCATCCGGCTTGAAACCGAATGCGTAAACCTGGGTTTTATCGCTGTTATATCCCTCCATGCCGAAACCGCAGTCAACGAATACGATATCTCCCTTTTTAAGTTTTCTCGTTCTGCTGCCGGTTACGGGCGAGGCGGGACTGTTGCCCATTGCTCCTCCTGGACCGTCGAAACTCGTCGGTAGAAGGGAATTTGTGCCGAAGGCTATCTGACCGGCTATGAGTTCCGTCCCGAACCTGAAAAATCTCGTAATTCCCTGATATCCGTGGCTT
The DNA here is from genome assembly GCA_012520915.1 of Oscillospiraceae bacterium. GTDB lineage: Bacteria > Bacillota > Clostridia > Oscillospirales > Ruminococcaceae > WRIP01. The sequence continues at coordinate 2,126 of JAAYNJ010000023.1, read as the reverse complement.
ACCATCGAGTCGAAAACTTTGCCGACGAATTCCGCCTCGGACATTCCCTCTCTCATCAGGGAGGGAACGGTATTAACGAGCAGATTATGGTGTTCTATGCAGGCTTTTTTCTGCCAATGGATTTCATATTCGGATTTAACGGACCTGAGATCCATTATGTCATAGTCGATAGAGGATATGGACGATATCTTAAATCTCTTTTTAAACCGCTTCAGCGTTGCGACCGGAACAACTTCAAGTTCGGTATACATATTTCCCAAATAGTCGCCCTCATGCTCCAAGATATCGGAATACTTCACCATTTCATAGGCGATATCAACTACCGGCATTTCCATAATCGCCCTGTCGTAGCTTCTCCTCACATAATAACCGGGTTCCAAACGTCCCTTCTTAAATATAAGCAGGGCGTCCTGCATCGTTCCGGCGAAATAGTATTGGTTTACTTTGCTGAATATGACTGCGCTGTCCCAGTCGGGATAACGATCGTCCATAAGCGAAGAAAACTTTTTCCATCTGTTTTTAAGTTCGGTTTCGGTCAGTTTCAAGATTTCCTCCCAAAGACTTCTTTATTACAAATCCCGATTATTGTACTATTTTTTATCCGATATGTCATATTTAAAAAGAAATATTGTACAAATAAATATAATATAATATTATTAGTATGAAAATTACCGCTATCTTCATAAGGCAGAAAACGATTAAATCCTATTTTTATTTATTTAAAGGAGAGAGGAAGATGAAACGCATTGCACTATTTTTAGCAGTGGTGTTGCTTGTAGCGGTTTTATCAGGTTGCGATCTTTTGGCAAAGTTTCTGAAATCCGCCGGAGAAGATGTGGGCAAACCGGATATCGGGAAACCGACGCAAACGGATAACAAAAAAGTTTTGAAATACACCTACGAATATGTAAAAGCCGAATATTCCGACGGCAAGCTCATTTTGAGATTTAATTCTAAAGATGCGCCTTCCTATATTTTCGACGACAGCGGCGTTTCAACTAATGACCCGCTTGAAATATCGGGTTTTGACAGCAACTATAAAGACATGATGATAGGTACCATCGGACAGGATTTAAATCCCATAGTCTTTATGCTCACCGAAAAGGGAGAGGTTGAATACTACGAAATCCACAAAGGGATTACGACGGGATCTTTCGAAAAGGGAGGGGAGATACCTCCAGATGAGATAGGCGAAACGGAATCTCTGGAAGAAGGTCTCGGAGAAGATGGCGGCGGGGGATATATAACCGTTTATGCAATCGATAAGGATGAAGTGCGGCATGATCTTTCGCCCTACTTCGGTATACGGAACACAGGTCTTCGCGAGATAAGCATATTTACGCGGGATGTGGATAACATCACCGACCCGAGCGGAACTCTGACAAGCAGATATGAGCTCACACTCTGGTCGGACAACAGTATGATGTTCACCGAAAAGGTATTGACACTCGGAAACTACATGTACTATCTCGGAAGCTTTGAAATAGTCGACGGGAATTTTGAAACGGAAGCTCTTTGTGAGTATAATGTCAGGGGAACCTATCCCGGTTCGGGACAGAAACCTCAGGAATACGAGGGATCTTTCAGAATCAAAGCCGAATCCGACGGCAGCTATACCATAACGGCGGTATCCGGCATACTCCTCTGCGAACAGTCTCTCGGAACCCCGGCGAAATATATCGACCGCTCCGACATCTGCCTCTTTGCCGGAGAATGGAAGATGCAGGAGGAGTTTGAGGGAATAGTCTGGGTTTACGCAGTTACGATTACCGAAGACTGGAAGATAAGCTACGGGCTCGGACCGGAACTAAGCGAATGGGTTGATGTTTTTGAAGGAACACTGACCCCGATAAGCCAGAGCGGAACCGGCGCCGAATGCTCGTTTGAGATGACGGAGATGTTTGAAGACGACAAAAACGCAGAGGGTGTTTTGAATCTGATGTATATTGATGGAAATCCCGAAAGGCTTGAGTTCACCGTCAACAGCGGTTATCGGCTTACCCCGGACGAATACGGTGAAGCGGCAGAGTTTAATCCATATCCACATTATGAAGAGTGAGGAGATAAATGACTAATATTTGGCACGATATAAGTCCCGACAGAATAAATGCCGACGACTTTATAGT